>JBCBCI010000063.1:0-35933 GCA_038530755.1 Cyanobacteria bacterium J06592_8
GGGGTTCCCCCCATGAGCGACTGCTGAAAGGGTTTCCCGACTTGAAGCGACTACCGAACCCGAAGGGTCTTGGGGTCTCCCCAAGAGGAGCAACTGCCGTTGGGCGAAGCCCTTCTCGCAGAGTACCTGAAAGGCGCGAGGTCTGACCGCTACCGCGTGATCGCTTTTTTATGAGATTTTATTAAAAGACTGCGATCGCTGTTTGAAGTAGTCGTGTAAAATATAGGTCAAATTGTGCAATATTGTTGTGATGACTGAGTTACTTGAACCTGCATTCCCAGCCAATCAAGCTTTAACCGAACTCAAGCAAAAATATCGAATTTGGTAGTTGTGCATCAATTAAAAATTTCATTGCACTATCTGATACACTCCTTTAATTTGAGTGAGTTGAGTGGCAAATTGTAACGCAGCGAGAATATCATCTTGTTCTAAATCCTGATAATCATCTAAAATTTCTTCGGTACTCATACTAGAACTTAATAATTCGAGAATGAACTCCACAGGGTAACGCATTCCTTGAATACAGGGTTTCCCATGACAAATATCAGGATCAAGTGTAATTCTTTGAGTAATAAGATTTTCCATGTTTTTAAGTGCGATCGCTTTCCTGCGTTTTGCTGAAGTCGGTAGTAACTACAGAACAAACTGTTCCTGATTCATGTCGCATTATGACTTATGCCCAGTGTCTAGGGCCTGGTGTGCCGTCCCCGAACAGCATCTCATAGAAATCTAAAATCAGAAATCTAAAATTTTCAAGGGCAAGAAATTGACAATCGAGAGTTGGTAAGTAAGATCCAGATAAGTAAGTCTATAAAAGTCCGTTATACTCAAACGCTCTATTGGATCACTACTCGTGCCACCTCAAAAAGCCCAAAAAATCGACTTAAACGGTGACTACCCTTGCCCTTGTCGGCGAAAGGGTCATCTGGTTCCGATCACCCTGACAGAAGCCTTTGGTTGCGATCGCTGTCAGCAAATTTTTGTTGTGGATGAGAGTGGTTATTCCCTTGAACAGCTCTCAACTCACTATCCCTATAAACAAGCATGGCGCTGGACAGGTCATCAATGGAACCGTTCAAGTCCAGGTTTACGAGCGCATTACTTACCTCTAGCGTTAGGAATGCTGCTAGTGCCATTAGTGATTTGGCTGCCTCTAGCATTGTATTCGCCTGGACCGAATATTATACTTTGGGCAATGGTTGCTGTAATGTTAGCAATGTTGCCAGCATTGATGGTCTGGCTCGCATACAGACGTTAGCCTAATGAGAATTGATGACTTTAATGTTTCACCTTCGCCGCCGAATCCGATTCGTCGAGCTTATGATGCTAGCATAGAACTCGCGAAGACGAACGGACAACAGCGCAGTCGTGTATTGCAGGCGATGGCTGAAGCGATTCAAAAGAAACAAAATGATATCCTAGAGGCAAATACCCTCGATCTAGAAGCTAGTCGAGAACTGGGAGTCTCCGAATCGGTGAGTGAGTGGCTGAAGCTGACTCCGGAAAGACTGGAAACCACCGTACAGATCTTAAGGCGGTTGGGAGAACTCCCCGATCCAATTGGGCGAGTGATTGGGAGTTCCTCTCCTCTTGAACAGGGTCAAACCTACTATCAGCAGATTCCGATTGGGGTTGTGGGTTTGATTTATGAAGCATTTCCCGAGTTAGGGGCGATCGCCGCCGGACTTTGCATGAAGACGGCTAATAGTCTGATCTTGCTGGGCGGAAGTGAAGCGAACTATTCTAACCAAGTAATTGCTTATGCGTTGCAGTCTGCGATCGAAGACACTGGAATGCCGATCGGATGTTTAGAAGTATTCTCGAGCGAACAGGGAGCTACAATTGAAGACCTCGTCCTTCAAGATCAATATATTAACCTGATTATTCCCTACGGTCGCCCTCACCTCGTTCATCAAGTTGTAACTCAGTCTACTGTGCCGATATTGCGTTCTGTGATGGGGAACTGCTATCTGTATTGGTCAGCAACGGCTAGTGTGGAAATGGTGAAATGGATGATATTAGAGAGTCATCAGAGTAAACCCGATCCGGTCAACGCCATTGAAAAAGTGTTAGTTGCGCCCAACCAGAAAGGATTATCTTTAACAAGATTGTGGAACAGCCTCCAAGAAGAGGGATTTAAACTCAAAGGAGATGAACACCTTGTTCAGCAATTTCCAGAATTAGCGGAAGCCGAAGCTTCAGAATGGTCACGACCCTATCTCAATAAAACCATTGCCTTTCGGGAAGTCGAGAGTTTAGAAGAAGCGATTAGCTGGATGAACGAGTACAGTAGTGGTCATAGCAACTGTTTAGCGACAGAATCCTACAGCGAGAGCCGTCAATTTGCTTCAGATGTCAATAGTGCTTTAACGTTCATCAATGCGTCTCCTCGCTTCTCACGCCATCAAAATCGAGGTGACGCGATCTTTCTGGGAATCTCCAATCAAGTCGGCTATCGGCGCGGACTGATTGGCTTAGAGAGTCTCACGACCATCAAATACATCGTCCAGGGAAACCCTAGCTTTTAGGTAGATTTGAGTTAAAAATTGGGAAAAAACCTTTAGGGAGAAGGGGAAATAGGCTTTTTAGATGAACGTGTTAACTTTTAAGTTACCCCTAGCTCCCCATCATTAGTTTCAGGTAATCTGCTGGATAGTTAGCTCGGCTCTGAGATTAACTTTACCTTCTTGGCTAGACCCAATGCTTGTAAAAATTGAATCGTCATCCAAGTCATATCAATTTCCCACCATTGCAAACCATGACGAGCTGAATACTGATAAGCATGATGATTATTATGCCAGCCTTCACCATAAGTTAGCACCGCTACCCACCAACAATTTGTGGAAGCATCATCACACTCGTAGGTGCGATATCCAAACTTATGAGTAGCACTGTTAACCAGCCAGGTACAATGGAACACTGCCACAATTCGGACAAAGATTCCCCAAACGACAAAAGGCCAGCCACCCAGAAGAAACAGAAGACCTCCTAGAGCAATCTGAACCAAGATAAAATAGTTCTGAAAAAACAGATAAACTGGATCTGTACCGATATCTTTAGTCATACGAGGAATTTCGGCTTTAGCTGGGTGCTCACAGAGCATCCAACCCATGTGACTCCACCAGAAGCCCTTGTTAGAATCATGGGGATCTAACTCATGGTCAGAGTGGAGATGATGAAAACGGTGTAAACCGACCCAATCAATAGGCCCACCTTGACAAGCCAAGGCACCACAGAAAACTAGGAAGTATTCTAGCCATTTGGGGGTTTCAAAACTACGATGAGTCACCAGACGATGGAAACCTAAAGTAATTCCTAAACCTCCTGTCACCCAATGCAATAAGAAAGCGATACCAATCGCAGTCCAGCTAAAATTACTGGGAAGTAGTGCGAATAGCGCACCGATATGGAGAAAGGCCATAAAGATAATGACTTTCCAATCGGGATTTAATTTTTGTGAAGTTGCAATCGTCATGAAAATGTGGTTTGTCTTTACGAGTCTGTTCTATTGGCGTCATAATTTATCCACCACTCACTTCAAAAGCAAGTTTAGGAATGAGCAGTAGCATTCAACAGCTAGAAGCCGCAAAACAGGAACTATCTTCGATTTTTTCTGGAATTGACACTCAGGTCAAGCAAAATCTCAAGCGAGTCTTGGATGCTTTTCGACAGCATCGAGTGGGAACTCAGCATTTTGCTGGAGTTACGGGCTATGGCCATGATGACTTGGGCCGTCAAACTCTTGATCGCGTCTTTGCAGAAATTATGGATGCTGAAACTTCTGCGGTTCGAGTTCAGTTTGTTTCTGGGACTCATGCGATCGCCTGTGCTTTGTTTGGAACTTTACGCCCTGGGGACGAAATGTTAGCTGTTGCTGGTACTCCCTATGACACTTTAGAAGAAGTGATCGGTTTAAGAGGCAAAAGCCAAGGTTCCCTACTAGAGTATGGCATTTCTTACCGTCAAATAGATCTGACCTTGGATAAAAAAATTGATTGGGAAAATCTTAAATTCGGTATTACCCCTAAAACACGCCTCGTTTTCATTCAGCGTTCTTGCGGCTATTCCTGGCGTTCCAGCTTATCCATTGCAGAAATTGAAAAAATTGTCCATATCGTTAAACAACAAAATCCTAATACCATTTGTTTTGTCGATAACTGCTATGGTGAATTTATCGAAACTCGTGAACCCACATCTGTCGGTGCAGATTTAATCGCGGGTTCACTGATTAAAAATCCGGGAGGCACCATTGCGCCTGCGGGGGGATATGTCGCCGGACGGGCTGATTTAGTGGAAGCGGCGACTTGTCGGTTAACGGCACCGGGAATTGGTAGCAGTGGGGGTGCCACCTTCGATCAAAATCGTCTATTGTTTCAAGGCCTATTCTTAGCCCCGCAAATGGTCGGAGAAGCTAAAAAGGGCAATCATCTCCTGGCTTATGTTTTTGACCAACTGGGCTATCGCGTTAATCCTTTACCCCTCGAACCTCGTCGTGATATTATTCAGGCTATTGAGTTGGGTGTACCTGAAAAGTTAATCGCTTTTTGTCGCGCCCTACAAAAATATTCTCCTGTGGGTTCTTACCTCGATCCGGTCCCGGCGGAAATGCCTGGATATGAAAGTCAACTGGTGATGGCGGGAGGAACTTTTATCGATGGCAGCACCTCTGAATTGTCTGCTGATGGGCCGTTGAGAGAGCCTTATATTGTTTTTTGTCAAGGGGGTACTCATTGGACGCATTTAGAAATTGCCCTAGAAACTGCCATAGAAGCGGTTGGGTTTGCAGACCAATCTTGATCTTGATATTGACATATTTTTAGGACGGTCAGAAACAGAACCCTTATGCAGTGAGGGGTTCAGCCTCAGTCAACCCCGAAAAAACTAGATTTTTTAATCAATATAGATGTTAAATGATACCCAGCAAAAATACTTATCTCAGTCTGATAGATTGACAGATTTGGTGTCCATCTGGTGTCATTGAAGATAGTACAGACATCAGTTCTGACACTAGAGAACCTTGAAAACTAAATATCATCAGGATTTGATCCGCAAGCCCGTGACGAGGATTGAACTCGTGACCTCACCCTTACCAAGGGTGTGCTCTACCACTGAGCCACACGGGCTAATTTAGAGGTGGGCCGAGCTGGATTTGAACCAGCGTAGGCATAGCCAGCGGATTTACAGTCCGCCCCCATTAACCACTCGGGCATCGACCCATTTGTTCACCAGTTATTTACTGTAGCAGCTTTATTGCAGAAAAGCAAGAGGTTCAGCAAAAAAAAGTTGGGTTAAGAATTAGAATTTTCAGAAGATGGCGATCGCTTGCGGGAACTCGATCGAGAAGAAGAGGGTTTTTGAGGAATTTTTGTCCGTTTTGGGGATAGATTTGCTGTAGAGGCTGTTGAATTGCGGGTGCGGGTGGGGCGGTTCGGAAAGTCGCTTTCATCATAAATCTCACCCACTAGTTCTTCCAAAATATCTTCTAATGTGACTAGCCCAACGGTACCGCCATATTCATCGACAACAATGGTCATGTGAATGCGCTGTTGTAGCATTTCCTTGAGCAAATCACCCACTCGTTTGGTTTCCGGAACATAAACTGGGGGACTCATGGCTTCGGTAACAGATTGAGCCGTATCGCGATCATTGGATCGCAAAAGTTGCAACGCTCGCTTGAGATGAACCACACCCACAATCTCATCTTTTGATTCTTCTTGAACAGGAATCCGCGAATATCCCGTCTCCAAACACAAATCAATCACTTCTTGTATGGTTGCTTGACGAGAAATCGTTCGCATTTCAATGCGAGGCTTAACAACTTCTCGCGCCATCAAATAATCCATCATCAACGTTTTATTTAAGAGTTGATGTTTTTGCCAGTCCAGTTGACCTCGACCCCCCAAAATTTCAATCATCAGGCGCAACTCCTGAACCGATAAACTGGGTTGAGTTGAACTTCCGCTAAATAAACGAATCACTTGTTGAGCGATTGTTTCAAACGCATAAATAACGGGAGCGAGTATAATCGAAAGCCAATAAATGGGTCGAACAATAACTTTAAAGTACGCTAAGGTATTACTAATCGCTAAGGATTTTGGTGTAATTTCCCCAAAGATCAGCAACAGAAACGTCACCACTGCGGTTGCAATCCCGATTCCAGCATTTCCCAACCAGATAGCAAATAGATTACTGGTGAGAATGGCTGAAAAATTATTAACCAGATTATTACCCACCAAAAGCGTCGTAATAAATCTCGCCCGCCTCTCCAAAACCAGGGTATACATTCCCGTCGGATCGCCTTGTTCTCTAATCAAAACCCGGAGTTTGAGATTATCCAACGCAGTCATTGCCGTTTCTGAACCGGAGAAAAAGCCTGAAAGTGCCAGCATGAAAACCAGCACTACAGCATCAATCCAGATATTTCCCAGCAGAGGAGTGGTTTCAGAAACAGCGAACAGGTATATAGAAGGGGATGGGGCAATCACAACAGGGTAGGTAGGTTATACACAGAAGAACTGTTTTGATTTTAAGACATCTTGGAAAAATCCAGCGTTCACTCGAACAATTCCCCTGTTTCTTGCAACGAGTGTAAACGTTGGTAAATTCCCTGTTGGTTGAGTAATTCCTCGTGAGTTCCCACTTCGACAATTTTGCCTTGATCTAAGACTACAATTTTGTCAGCTTCTCGAATGGTACTCAGACGGTGAGCAATAATAATGGTTGTCCGGGTTCCCAAAATATTGTGCATTGCGAGTTGAATTGCTCGTTCTGATTCATAATCTAGGCTAGAGGTCGCTTCATCAAAAATCAAGACATCAGGATTTACCAGTAACGCTCGTGCAATTCCTAAACGTTGTTTTTGTCCTCCGGATAAACGCACGCCTCGTTCTCCGACAATGGTATAGTACCCTTTCGGTAATTGTGTAATAAATTCATCGGCTCTGGCAATTCTACAGGCATCTTCAACCTCTTCAAAGGTGGCAGTTGAGTTCCCATAAGTCAGGTTTTCTAACAGCGTTCCGTTAAATACATCGACATCTTGATGCACGATTCCTAACCTTTGACGATATCCAGTCACATTCAAACTGCGAATATCTTCCCCATCAATTAAAATTTTGCCTTGATTCGGTTCAAAATACCGAAAGATTAACTTAACTAATGTTGATTTTCCCGAACCAGAACGCCCCACTAATGCTACAGTTTGGCGAGGTTTGATCAATAAGTTAATCTCTTGCAAAACGGGTTTTTTAGGGCTGTAACCAAAGGTTAAATGAGAGAATTCAACTTTCCCGGTAAACTGATAAGCGGGTGTGGGAGGTTGATCTTTTGGATGTTCGCTCAAGTGAACACCATCTTGACCTTCCGGAAGTTGTAAAAACTCGTTAAAACGAATCATGGAAGCATAACGACGAGCAAAAACTTCGGCGATTTGACTAATCGGACTCAACTCTGAATAGGCCATACTCGCTAGGGTATATGCGGTCACAAAATAACCTAAAGAAATTCTACCGCCCAGGGTTGCTGCTAACATAAATCCTAACACCACAAACAAGCAGGATTGTACAATTGTGGTTTGATAGGTTGTTAGCTTGACATAACCTTTGTGGATGCGATGAATTACCATCAATAATTCTCGGTCTAGGCGGGTGCTTTGTCGTTTTAATTCTTGAGCTTCTGTGGCAAACGCTTTTACGGTTTTAATATTGGTGATAATCTCAGAATTACGGCTTTCTGTATTTTCTTCATGGCGTTCAAAAATTTCTTCTAAATCTGTGAGACTTTTAAGGGTTTTCAGAGTCAGAACTAAAATGACAATAAAGGAGGTTAAAAAAAGTAAGGCAATTCGCCACTGAATGATCCACAAAACAACGAAAATTCCTAAAACTCGTACTAATTTTGGAATCAGTAGTCCCGCCATTTCTGGGTAAGTCCAGAGATGATTGGAAACGCCTTTGGCAACTCGACTCGCAACCCGTCCCGGATTATTTTCATCATAAAATTCCAGGGGAAGGGTTAATATTTTCCGAATCGCCTCACGGTGATGATCTCGTCGTGCTTTTAATGGAATCATCCAATGATACCAACTTCCTAACCAGGGTTGAATGGGTGCCTTGACAACCGTTCCCAAAAAAATCAAACTTGATAGTACAATCAGGGACAGTTGTGTGCTAACTGGATTTCCTGTCCAATTTGCGATCGCATTAACAAGACCTCCCATTAAACGATCTAAAGGTTGATTGGATAAAACGTTTAAAATTTGACCAATTGCGTAGGGAACCACCAAATCCACCAGTTCAAACAGACAGGATGCACTGATACTGAAAACTGAGGAGGGTAGATATCGCCCATAATAGTTGCAGATGTCCCGAAAGGTAGCCATAAGTCCGGTTTGAATGCACGCTACAACAACATAATACAAATATACTACATCTTGAGAAAAAATAAAAGATGCGATTGTCGCGCATCCTGATTGTTAGAGGGAAGTTGTTGGTATTCTGTGGATTTTGTCGATTTCTGGATTTGAAGACAGCTAGAAAGAATAGGCCGTTTGTAATGCCCAGGCAATTAGAAACCCGACTCCTCCTAAAATGATAATGGCGGAAACCAAAACCACAGCAGGACTATCGGCTCCCTTGAACTTCATAATTCCACGATTCAAGTCTGACATAGCGCATATTACCCAACTCTACCCGTAATTTAGCAAATTGTTGCTGAAGTCGATCTCCCTCAAAAGTTAAATAATTTTTAAATTATTTGATGTTGCTCAAAACACCAAAGATGATAACACGACTGTTTGATCGCAACTCAAAGTGTTATAGATTATAGAGAAGATTTTAAATGTATCGCATTACATGATTCCCATAAGTTCAAACTATTGGCTAAAAAATGCTCAAATTCCAGCTTGTTTATTGAGTGAGATTGTTTTGGAACAAACGCCGAACCGAGACGGTTTAGTTAATGTCGATCTCGAAATTGTATCAGGGAGTATCACTCAAATTGTTTCAGTGGGAACCGTTGAAATACCAGAAAGCATTAGTATTAATTTACATAAAAAACTTATATTTCCCTGCTTTGTTGATGTTCATACTCATTTGGATAAAGGTCAGATTTGGGAACGCAATCCCAACGCAGATGGAACATTTCAAGGAGCTTTACAAGCGGTTTGGAAGGATATAGAAACTTGGCATCCTGAAGATGTTTATCGCCGCATAGAGTTTGGCTTAAAATGCAGTTATGCTCATGGAACAAAAGCGATTAGAACTCATTTAGATTCAGGGGGACGCTTGGCTGAGATGAGTTGGGAGGTGTTGAGAACATTACAAAAAGAATGGTCAGAACGATTAATTTTGCAAGCAGCTTCTCTGGTGAGTTTAGACTATTATTTAACACCTGAAGGTGAAAAATTAGCTAATAAAGTTGCAGAGTTTGGGGGGATTTTAGGGGGAGTGGCTTACATGAATCCTGATATCGATCGTCAAATTCAACAAACCTTTGAACTGGCAAAAGAACGAGAACTCGATTTAGATTTTCATACCGATGAGAATGGTGAACCAGATTCAATTACCTTAAAAAAAGTTGCAGAAACGGCTTTAAAGTTAGAGTTTTCTGGTCAAATTGTCTGTGGTCATTGTTGTAGTCTAGCCACTCAATCTCCCCAACAAATAAAAGAAACAATAGCATTAGTTAAACAAGCAGGAATTGGGATTATTAGCTTACCGATGTGTAATCTGTATTTACAAGATCGACAATATCAGCAACAATTAACTCAAACTCCCCGTTGGCGAGGGATAACATTACTCCATGAACTCAAAAATGCAGGAGTTCCCGTTGCGATCGCCAGTGACAATTGCCGCGATCCATTCTATAATTTTGGAGATCATGATGGGCTAGAAGTATTTAAAATGGCAGTGAGAATCGCTCATTTAGATCATCCCTTTGGAGATTGGCCCCAAGCAGTTACTCGCACACCTGGAGAGTTTATGGGATTACCAACAGTGGGAAAAATTGGAGTCGTATTCTCTGCGGATTTAATTATTTTCCAAGGTCGTTCTTTTAGTGAGGTATTATCTCGTTCTCAGCATAATAGAATTGTATTAAGACAGGGAAAAGAAATTGATACAACACTACCCGATTATCAAGAATTAGATGATTTAATCTCAACTATTATCTGAATTTAGAATGTTACCCTCTTACTTAAAAAGATTAAAGACTACTGTATAAATGTAGGCTAAAAGCTCAGAAATACAAATCCGAAATCCCTCACTAGATAGCCACCATCTATCCGGATTATAGGCTTGAGATGGAATTGAAATAATTCCCACTTTAATTTCAGGACTTAGGTATTTGTGGAAACTAATCCAACTTCGACGAGCATGAGGCCCTAGAGAACAGAGATTAATTGATTTAATATTAGAATTTGAATTTTCTATCCAGTTGCGGAGGGTGATTGCTGTTGAAATTGTGCGGTTCCGAATCACTTCAGAGGTAGGAACAGCAACGACTTGAGTTTCATCTAATCCCATTTGCAAGAGTGTGGCGGCACTCAGATTCGCAAAATCTTTGTATTCGGATAAATAGTAACCTTTTGTTAGGGGAACACCAGTGGTAATAATTTTTTGATAGTTTCCTTTTTTAAATTCAACCAAAGCCAATTGAAAAGCATAATCCGGTAGCCACCCTTCAATGACTAAAGCATCCGCTTGAATTGGGTTATTAATGGCGAGGAAAGGATGCAGGTTTAAAAATAAAATCAGAGTAATTGTCAGAGAAAATAATAAAGTGAGAACCCACCCTTTGAGGGTGAGTGTCCAAATTTCTTGACGCTGAATGAGGTTTAATTGTTGAAGTTTTTGGCAGTTAAACAATGAGGGCATTCGAGTTCATCCAGTCATCAATTTTCAGTTAACCTGACTTGACAGTGAAAAGCTGACAGCCAGTTAAGCTTTAACCCTTTGGGCGTGGAGATAGTCAAAGACACTTTTATCTCCAATATCGGGAGGAATGGCTTGAAACGCTTTCCGTAGGGCAAAAATCATAAATTGAATCGCCCAGAAAAAGAGTAAAAACTTCAGATTCATCACTGACCAAATTCCAGCCATAAACCCCAGTAAGAGTAATGGCACTAATGGGGTTAAAAGTTTGGTTTCCATGCGGTTAAAGCAGAATGCTTCTTTAAAATAGATTCCGGTGACAGCCGCGAAGGTAAAACCAATTCCGAATAATGTTAAGGGTTGATGATATACGGTGAGGGCTAACGGTTCAGGACTTTGGAAAGCTACAATAGCAGCAGCTATACCGCCGACCAACCAAAACAGTTGTAAGGCTCGGTGTAGAATGGCGAGATAGATGTGAATTGTGAATAAACTCACACCCAGAGCGAACCAAAAGCAAAAATAGAGAGGAGTTAAGGCTTGCATAACAAAGGGGTTACTCCCTTGCCACAAAACTAATCCTGTACCGACAGTAAAACTTATGGCTGCTATCATTAAGCCAGTACGGTAAATAATCACGCCGAGACGATCGCGATCGGTAATCGTATATTCGCCAAACTGCCCTTGATAGACTTCTGGTTGTAATGAGTGCAGTTGTTGTGTCATCGTTGCCTCCTACTGGTTAATGCTTTCAGGCGTCTTATCACAATATAATTCAGTCACTCAATTTGTGTCAGGTGAGAATATAATGTCTAAGTCTTCTCAGAAAAATAACAAACGTCAGCCACAGCTAGCACCTGAAGATATTCAATCGATTCAATTTGATGAAACTATTGTAACGGGATCGAACAACAGAAGTAAAGGCAGTCCGCAGCAACATTTAATGTTGTCAATGGCAGATGTTCTCGAAAAAATGGAAATGTTAGGACTCCTCGATCCTGAAAAATTGATGCAGGAGTTCGGAGAATTTGATCGAGATGACTTTGAAAATAGAGTTGAGAAAATATTAGGAAATGAAGAGCTTGAGGTTGATAATACCAATCTAAATCGATATCTTAAGTATCTCAAGAAAAATATTAACAAGCCCTGCTATCTAACCGGAAGTGAAGAATTTTTATGGGAAGAAGATTATCTGTTTGGTGAAGGCTCTCAAAGTCAATATGAAAAATTAAAGAAAACTCAGCCGTCCTACACTGATGTTTTTACACTCGTTAAATTTGAACCCAAATTCTCGGAAGTGGATGGGTTAATGGTAGAAGTTCAGCGGGTGAGTGATAAGAAAAATTTTGTTCTGCCTCTGGCTGACTTAGAAGTGACTGATGAAAATTCTCCCAATTATAACTTGATTGAAGATTATTTAATGTGGTTCTTGAATTATATGTAAAACTTTCTGACTATCTCTGAAGCCTGGGTGTCTGTTGCGAACTTCCTTCTAGCTTTTCTTCCACAGCTTTGATTTTATTAATGTGCTTTGTCAATGGGTTCAGTTGAGCTTGAGGAGTAAGTCCGTAGTTGCGCTTGAGCGCACTGCTTTAGGGCTCTTGCCCAACTACAAACTTTTGAGCTAGATTAACGGAGTGATTAACGGAATGCGCCTCGTACACGGGCGGGGTTAACTGTTGCTAAGGCTTCAACTAAACTGCGAACGGCTGCAACCATTGCCACTTCATCGTTGAGGCGGTTAATAGCTGAACCGACACCAATTCCAGAAGCCCCCGCTGCGATCGCCATCGGTGCAGTAACATTAGAAAGTCCAGATGCACACAATACGGGAACCGATACCGCCTGAGAAATTTCTGAAGCCGCCGCCAGTGTGGGAGCCGCTTTTTCAATTAAACCCAGTGTACCTGCATGGGTGGGTTGAGAACTGGTTCCGCCTTCGGTTTGGATGATATCTGCACCGACTTCCACCAAGTCTTGAGCGAGTTGAATTTGTTGATCGAGTTCGAGAATGTGAGGAACGGTCACAGACAAGGTAATCTTAGGAAGCAGGAGTCGGGTTTGTTCAGTTAGTCGCAATACATCCTCCGCCTCAAAGCGTATTCCCTGAGCGTAGAACGCATCAAAATTCCCGATTTCAATTAAGTCTGCACCCGCTTCAACGCAAGGAACAAACCGAGAGGGTTCAACGGCGGAAACACAAACGGGGAGATGAGTTAAATTTCGCGCCATTTGTACCAAGCTGACATCGGCTGCAATATCAACAAAGGTTGCGCCCCCTTGAGTCGCGGCTTTCACTGTTGCTGCAACTCGTTGGGTATCAAAGTTCATCAAGCCACTAATTACTTTCAGTGCTTGACCCTGATTCAAAGCCTGTTGGATGGAGGAAATGTTGAGCATATTGAGACCTCAGCTTGAACTTTCGTAGAATTTATTGTGACATAATTTTGGGTGATTTCAGTCACCTCCTGATCACCTCACCAGTCACTCACGATCTAGTGAAGTCAGGAATTAAGTTAATTCGGTTATCCCGATGCGCGTAATTTTTTTCTTTCTTCTTTTGAAGAATAAACTGTTTGTTGTTCAAACCTAATGTTCAATCCGTCTGAAATCCTTTGAAATACAACCATTTTACTCACCCCTTAGATTCAATCCCAAAGGATGAGAGCCTAACACTGGGGCTGATGAAATCTGTAAATATCTGTAATAACTTTGACCCAACTTTTTGTTAAAGACTGTAAAATTTTATCACCTTTTTCTTTCGTTGCAACAGTCGCATCTCCTAAAACTCCACTTCGAGTTAAATCTCGCGTTACCCAAGCAAAGGGTAATTTGCCTTCCATACTCAACATACTATTTTCAGGTAAATTATGAGGGTACTCACAAACGACTTGATCGCTTCTGACTTGGTCTGGCAATATGGATAACATTAAGCTAGTTTCCGCATCTCCTGCATGGATGCCATATTCTAATTCTTTTGGAGTTAAGAGATCGGTCGCTGCGTTAGGAACTCGCCAGACAAATAACGGAAAGATCATAAAATCTTCATATTTTTGATGCAGATCTCGCGCTACCATATCCAGGACTTGGGGTTGTCCACCATGAGCATTAATAAAAACAAATTTCCGAAATCCAGCCCGATAAATACTTTCTCCCGTTTCCATTAAAACTGCGGAAAGGGTGTTGCTACTCAATGTTATTGTACCGGGAAAATGCCAATGTTCGTTCGATTTGCCATAATATAATGTTGACAGAGCATAAGCCGGAATCTCTGGATTAAGCTGGGCTAAAGCATGACCTGTTACTGCTGTAGCAATCGCAGAATCAACGATAATCGGTAAATGAGGGCCGTGTTGTTCAATCGAACCAATGGGTTGAATAATTACAACATTTTCTTTGTCGGACATCTGATTAATTTCTGTCCAGGTGAGATAAGGAAAAAAGCGATCGGGTGGAATAAAATTGTGCATCATTGAGTAGGAGACCGTAATGGCTTATAGTGATTTTACATTAAATAAAGTTGTTCAACAATTTGATTTAAAAATTTCTGAGAAGCTTCATCTATAAGTCGTTTCGGTTTTCAGTCCGTTTCAACGGACTTAATGCTATTAGCCCGGAAATTGATTTCCGGGTATATTGAGGGAAAAGTAGCATTAAGTTCTGAAATAGCTGTATACTGTCAAAACGGTAATTTTGATGATAAATTAAAGAAATAATTTTTTAAGCTGTATTCAATGAGAAAACGTTATTACTTTTCACTTTTAGTTCTTCTTGGTTTACTTGGGATTAGTTCTTGTACTCCTCAATCTAATACTTCTGACTCTAGTAGCGATAATACTTTAAGATTATTATACTGGCAAGCTCCAACAATTCTCAACCCACATTTATCTACAGGTTTTAAAGATGCGGAAGCGAGTCGAATTACCTTAGAACCGCTGGCGAGTTTTAATAATCAAGGAGAATTAATTCCCTTTTTAGCGGCGGTCGTTCCGACTCTTGAAAATGGAGGAATTGCGAAAGATGGAAAATCAGTAACGTGGAAACTCAAACAAGATATAAAATGGTCAGATGGAACGCCATTTACTGCGGATGATGTTATTTTTACTTATGAATTTATCAGCAACCCAGATGTCGGTTCTGCAAATGCTGGAACCTATACAATTATTGACAATGTGCAGAAAATAGATGATTTTACCGTTAAAGTTAATTTTAAAGATGTAACTCCGGGTTGGTTTTTGGTGTTTGTCGGAACCGAAGGGATGATTTTACCTAAACACAAATTTCAAGAGTATCGGGGTTCAAATTCTCGTCAAGCACCTGCTAATTTACAACCAGTAGGAACGGGTGCTTATCAAGTTGTTGAATTTAAGCCTGGAGATGTAGTCATTTATGAACAGAATCCCAATTTTAGAGAAGTCGAAAAACTTGATTTTGAACGCATTGAACTCAAAGGCGGTGGGGATGCGACATCAGCCGCAAGGGCGGTTTTGCAAACAGGTGATGCAGATTATGCGTATAATTTACAAGTAGAAGCCAACGTATTAAAACAGTTAGAAGCAGCAGGAAGTGGAAGACTCGTCTCGAACTTTGGAGCATTCCTGGAACGAATTTTAATCAATCAAACCGACCCCAATAAAGCCACGGCTGATGGAGAACGTTCCAGCCTCAAAAATCCTCATCCTTTTTTAACAGATCAGTCAGTTCGTCAAGCTTTGAGTTTAGCAATAGATCGAGAAACAATCGCCACTCAACTCTATGGGGTTACGGGGAAACCTACTGCGAATTTTGTGGTCGCGCCTCAACAATTCGTTTCTAAAAATACAAGTTATGAGTTTAACCTCAAACAAGCCGAAGCGTTACTTGATGAAGCCGGATGGAAAGATAGCAATAATAATGGAATTCGAGACAAAAATGGAGTAGAAATGGAGATCGTGTTTCAAACCTCTGTTAATCCGCTTCGACAAAAAACTCAAGAAGTGATCAAACAATCTTTAGAATCAATTGGAATTGATATAGAACTCAAAAGTATCGATCCGAGTGTTTATTTTTCCGGAGATCCAGCAAATTCTGACACCGTCGAACATTTTTACGCGGACTTACAAATGTATACAACCGGAAATACCAGTCCCGATCCTACAGCATATTTGAAAACCTTTACTTGTGATGAAATTCCTCAAAAATCTAATAACTGGACAGGAGAGAATTCTTCACGCTATTGTAGTCAAGAGTACGATCGCCTTTGGAAACAGTCTACCACTGAATTCGATCCACAAAAACGCCAAAAATTATTGATCCAGATGAACGATCTCTTAGTTGAAAATGTGATTGGGATTCCTTTGGTTCATCGAGCTGATATAATTGGAGTCAGTAATCGAATTACAGGTGTGGAGTTGACCCCTTGGGATTTGAACACTTGGAATATTCATAACTGGACTCGAAAATAATACTATGATTGGGTCAGAAGGTTGAATCACGTAGTGAATCTGAATTAATGAATCTGGAGGTCAAGATATTGAAATTTCAACCTCTTCAAGCTGGAATAAAACTCTCTATGGTGCTAACTTTGAGTTTGGGAATCACCAATTGTTCTGTCGTTGACACTTTACTAGAATCTACGTTTCAACCTCCTCTGTCTGAATCTTCTCCTCAACCCACGAACTCTCCTCAAGTTAAAGATTATCGCAGCTTCTCAGATTGGTGTTCGAGTCAGAAAAATTTACCATTAGATAGTCAAAAAACGGTCGAAATTTTATTACAAGTGGCGGGTGTCAATGATTGTCGATTAGCTGAAAATAGTCTCTTAGAGATTTCTGAACTCGATCTCAGTCGTAGTGAAGTTAAGGATCTTTCGCCCTTAATTACTTTACCTCATGTTACTCGTTTGAATCTGAGTGAGAATCAGATTACAGATTTAACGCCTTTATCAACGTTAACCCAATTAACTCGACTGAATCTCAGCCGAAATTTCATTCAAGATTTGAGTCCTTTAGCGGAGTTACCCAATCTGCAAATTTTACTCCTCTTCAAAAATGAAATTGAAGATATTACACCACTTTCGACGCTGTCGGAGTTGACTGAACTGAGTTTAGATGGGAATTTAATTAATGATTTAACTTCACTTTCAGATCTCCCCAATTTACAAACATTAAGTCTGAGTGAAAATCAAATTCAAGATGGAAGTGTTCTCGCAAATTTAGAAGGCTTAACTCAACTGAGTTTGAACGGAAATCGCATTACTGATATCAGTTTTATCTCTGAACTTCAGGATTTAACGCAATTAAATCTTAGAAATAATCAAATTGAAAATATTCGTTCTTTATCGAGTTTAGTGGACTTAAAAGAATTAAATTTAGATAGTAATGCGCTTGCAGATATTACTCCGTTATCTGGGCTGACTCAACTGGAAACCTTGAGTTTGAGTGAAAATCAGATTACAGATATCCAATCTCTTGCGGATTTAGAAAATTTGAAAACGCTACAACTCAGAAGTAACGAAATTTCTGATATCAAACCCTTAGAGAATTTAACCAATTTAGCTGAAGATTTAAACCTGATTGATAATAAAATTAGTGATATTAAACCCCTGTCTGAATTAAAAAATATGACTCGACTCGGACTCAGTAAAAACGAAATTACCGATCTGAAGCCGCTCTCAGATTTAACTGAACTGGTGATTTTGTATCTAGATGAAAATAAAATTACGGATGTTAAACCCTTGTCTACTCTCACTAATTTAACTGAATTAAATCTTTGGAATAATCAAATTAAAACCATAGACTCTCTTTCTCCCTTAGAAGATTTAACCTATCTGGGTTTACAAGAAAATCCGATTGAGGATAAAGACTGTCCCATTCAACCTAAATCAGTTTGTCAATTTTGAGTCAATTTTAATGGGGTTACAGATTTGATCGAAAATGAACGTCGATGTTGAGAAGACAAACCAGACTCTAGAAGAGCCTGACGATGTTTTTTTGTTCCATATCCTTTATTATTGACTAAATCATACTGGGGATATTTCTTCGCTAAACGAACAATTAATTCATCGCGCCAAACCTTCGCGACAATACTTGCAGAAGCGATCGCAATAGAAGTTTGATCGCCTTTAATCACCGTTTGCTGGGGAATTAATAAGTCTCGAATGCCTTGATTGCCATCAATTAAACATAAATCCGGAGGCGGTTTCAACTTCAAAATAGAGCGTTTCATCGCCAGTAATGTGGCTTGGAGAATATTTAAGCGATCGATTTCTAGAACAGATGCAACCCCAATTTGAGAATCCATTGCGATCGCTCGAATTTGAGTGGCGAGTTGTTGTCTGATTTGAGGTCGTAACTTTTTACTATCTCGCACACCCGCAGCCCTTAAGATTGTTGTCGCCTCCTCAGATAAAATCACCGCCGCCGCGACAACCGGGCCAAACAAAGCACCTCGTCCAACTTCATCAACACCAGCAATTAATTCAGGCATAAAATCAAGTTTTTGAACCTCTAAAACAGAGTCAGAGATTACGGTTTCAGATTCTCAGGAAATGTTTCGCGCATCCTGCATTCGATTTTCAGGCGCAATGTCCTTAACTGTCGATTCCCTGGCCGATCGTACATTAACAATCATTTCTCCTAAAAAACCAGTTGTTTCAGGTCATCGAGAAACAAGGGTCTTATCATCCAATTTCTGCTAGCGAGACAACGTTGCTTGAAGCAAGAAAGCCATTGGGAAACCCAAGATTACAGTCACACTCCATCCTCCAGGTATCAGCCAGCCTATCACAATTGCCAGTAGATAAATAATTGGTTCAATATAGCTTTCTTGACGGATATGCCGAATTGTTTCATCGGATAAATCAGATGCTACCAGTCTTCGGTTTTGAGTGCCATAAATCCATGCGGTTGTGGAAAAAATACCTACCCCTATAGCTGCTAAGCTATAAAACAGATCGATCGCAAATATACCTTCATAAGAACCTGAGAGATCGCTGGCATAGGTTAACAACACTACAAAAAACAAGGCAAACAGACATAAAAAGCTATGAATTGCATCAGTCTTTTGATAATGTTTAAATTGATGCACATGGGTAAACCAATAGAACACCAGGGTGATAAAAGTAAGGGCATAAATTCCCATAGCCGGTAATTGCTGCAAAAGCAACTTAACCGCCGTTTCTGGTGATACTTCATCCAATGGAATTGGATCGAAAGTTATAGCTAGAATGGTCATAGCTACAGCGAAGATAATGTCGTTGAGTCGAGCTAGACGTTGAATTGGCATTCGATATTGTTGGTTATTTCTAAGTTATTAACTTAAGTACGCTTTATCCACTGGGGTAAGACTTCCATGAATAGAAATAAATATAACGTGGATTAAGCCCATGAATTGCATTAAGCTGACGATTCGATTTGAATTTTTTCTCAGAGAAAGTTAATACACAACAAACTGTAGCTAATATATCTAAAGACTGAGCAGCAGTAAACCTTAGATAAAATTATACACCTGATGTCAAAATTTTAACAATCAGGTTCATGAGTATTATTGGCTGACTTTAAGTCGGATGAGAAATAGTTTTGCAGGTAGCTTAAAGAGAATCGTTTAATTTCTGAGAATAACTGTTGCTGAAATCTTTCCTCTTGACCAAAAGCAATCCATATTAGCTGTCCACTCGCTTTGAACAAGACGAAGGCAATAGTCTCATAATCTACTTCTTCTGTAATTGTCTCTCGTTGTTTGAGCAACATTGCAAACTCTTGAATGAGTTTTGTATCAGCGGCATCTTCAATTTCCTCAAGTTCAGGCATTGATCCTTGAACTTCCATGAAATTTTTGTAGTAACCCGGATGCTCTAGAAAGAACTGGATACAGATGTCAATCAATTTATCTACAAGAGTAGATAAAGGCAATTCTGCTAGGTCTGCATGGTTAAAAAGTGCTAATTGCTGGTGAAGCAAATCGTTATAACGCACAAATAACGCTTGTAGAATTGCCGCTTTGTCTGGGAAAAACTGGTAAAACGACCCAATCGGTATCTGGGCCTGTGCCGCGATTTCCTTAGTTGTTGTAGCAGTGTAGCCCTGGGTCGCAAACAAGTCTTCTGCCACATCTAGGATGCGGTTGACCCTTACTTGACTGCGGGCTTGCACGGGCTTTCGCCGCATTCTGCTGGCTCCTGATGAATCGGTAGACATGAGAGCTTTTTACGCTTGAGTTTACTAAATGAGCATAGCTCATATTCTAGTTGACAAAAAACATGAGTATAACTCATAATTTAAACGTGAGCTATCCTCATATTTTGTCCCATAAGTAAGAAAAACTTAAAATGAGTCGAGATTTAATGTCCCTTCCTCGTCCCGATGGGATTACCGCCCTTCGCGAAATGAGTCTAGATCGCTTGGGGTTTCTACAGCGTTGTAACCAACGGTATGAAGGTATCGTTCCCTTGCAATTAGGTGATGAGCTAGTTTGTGTGTTAAATGATCCTGACTATATTACCGAGGTCCTCAAGCATCCACGCTCGTTCATTAAAGACAAAGAGGTCCGATCGATGATCGGGTTACTAGGCAGGGGCTTATTGATCAGTGAAGGGGATTTTTGGGCGCGACAACGGCGGCTTGCTCAACCCATCTTCCGACAGAAGAATATTGATGCCTATGCGAATGTGATGGTGGACTACACCCAGCGCATGTTAGAGACTTGGCAAGATGGAGCAGTCCGTGATGTGAGCGCAGACATGATGCGACTCGCTCTCGATATCGTTATGAAAACTCTTTTTGGCCAGGAGGTGCAAGATGTAGCAGCGAAACGAATCAACAATGTTTTAGAGGTCTTTCAGGATTGGTTAGATCGCAATACAGACGTAGCTGTTGCGGCGACCCTAGCAGAAATTGGCGAACAACAGGCTCAGACATCTGTTGAGTCTTCTGAAAGCATCGATAAAGAGTATCAAGATGCGATCGCACTCTTTGATGAAACTGTTTATGACATCATCAACTACCGACGTACCAATGGCCTAACGGGTAACGATTTGCTGGGGTTATTGATGCAGGTAGAAGATGCTGATGATGGTACGCGCATGACCGACCAACAATTGCGGGATGAATCAGCAACTTTTATTGTGGCCGGACATGAAACCACTGCAAACTTGCTCTCCTGGACCTGGATGCTATTGGCCCAGCACCCCCAAGTGCGCGAACAGCTTAATGCAGAACTCAAGACCGTGTTGAATGGCCGCCCCTCAACCGTGGCAGATCTGCCTCAGTTGACCTATGCAGATTGGGTGCTCAAAGAATCCCTGCGTCTTTATCCACCCGCTTCCGAATTCGCGCGGGAAACTGCTGAGGATTATGAATTGGATGGATACATCATTCCAAAGGGGACAACCATAATTGGGAGCCAATGGGCAATACATCGCGATTCACGCTATTTTACCGAGCCAGAAACCTTTCAACCCGATCGCTGGGCTAACGATCTAGAAAAACAACTGCCGCGTGGTGTGTATTTTCCGTTTAATGATGGTCCTCGTTTCTGTATTGGTAAGAATTTTGCAATGATGGAAGCGATCTTACTGTTAGCAACCATTTCCCAGCAGTTTCAGCTAGATCTGGTCCCCGATCAGATGATTGAACCTCGAACCTCGCTTGCTTTAAAACCTAAACATGGTATTCAAGTTGTCTTAAAAGCTAACTCGTAGTCAGTTTTTTTTAGATGTCGTAGTGGGTGTTAGCCGATAATTTGTGGGGTAACGTTCTACAATTTCTGGCAGAAAGTGAAACGCCCCTGCCCAATTTTAGGGGTTTGGGGGCAATATCATTGACAACTTATTTCTGATTGGTATATCAGGTTCTATTCTTCAGAGACTGCGGAGGAACGGCGACGACGACGGCGACGGGGAGAAGAGTCTTCCTCTTCTTCTTCGTCTGTATCTTCCTCATCCATCTGATCTTCAGAGTCCTCGGATTCTTCGGATTCTTCGGATTCCTCGGATTCCTCGGATTCTTCTAGAAGTGCCAATAATGGAGTGGTTGCAAAGGATTCAACGGCTAACTCCTCTGAAGACTCTGTCGGGGCTGACTCAACCTTCAGCGTGGGCTCAACCGGAGTTGAGATAGCTGGGCTGGGCGGACTGACCTCCATTGGTTCTTCCTCCTCTTCCTCTAGCAAATCTTGAGGTGAGGGAGGGTCTTCCCCCGGAAGGCGAACCGTTACGAGAACATTTCTAGCATTTTTTGGCGCTTGACTCGATAGCATCAAGGGAGTAATCCCCATCATTGCATACATCTGCTGTTCGTCAGTGGTCATTTCCACTGAAACCACTTCTGGGGGTTCGGCTACGGGCTTTAAGGTTTCGGTTTTGACCGTGCGATTATTGCGTTCAACCAGACCTGTACGTGTCGGTAAGCCATCCGATAACGGCAGTTCTGAACGGTTATCGTTGTAGGGGGTTGTGGGTAATCCTAAATTGTTGCGGGCGGGTTCATCTTCACGAACTAAAGAATCAAAATCTCCGATGCGCCGCCGCCGTCTTCGACGAGGATTATTATTGAGATCTTGATAACTGGGATGGTTAATCAGTTCTAAATCTCCTAAATTCGCTGAGGCGTCTAACTCTACGACTTCAGGTTCTTTGCGGGGTTGAGGTGCATCTACAATAATTGTTTTTTCAGGGGCGCGTTCGGTATGTTCGCTTAAGCCGCCTGATAAGCTGCTACGAGGCGTTAATACAATTCGTTCAGCACTACTATGATTGTTCTCAGCGTGTTCAACTTCTAGGGACTCACCCGGAAGCTGAACTAAATGTCCTAAACCACTACAAGTCGGACAAGGACGACCAAATAACTCGTAAATATTTTGTCCCTGACGCTTGCGGGTTAACTCCACTAATCCCAGTTCTGAGAGTTGAGCAATTTGGGGTCTGGCTTTATCGGCTTTGAGAACTTTATTAAAATGCTCTAACACCTGCAATTGATCGCGGCGAGAGTCCATATCAATAAAGTCAACAATAATCACACCAGCAATATTGCGTAATCTTAACTGACGGGCGATTTCTGTTGCGGCTTCACAATTTGTCCACAGAACGGTTTCTCGCGATGTCGCTGAACGAGTAAAGGAACCGGAGTTAACATCTATCACGGTTAAGGCTTCGGTGGGTTCGATCACAATATATCCCCCCGATGGTAAATCTACACGAGGCCGCATGGCTTCTCGAATCGCTGCATTTACCCGAAAATACTCTAAAATCGGAATTCGTTCTCGATGGTGATCGATCAAAACCCCTTGAGGAGCTTTACCGACACTCCAGTTCATCAAATGTTGCTTGACTCGCTTGATTCCGCTGTTATCATCCACAACGATGCGATTGACATCCCCGCTGTACATATCCCGCAACACCCGTTGAATAAAGTCATTATCGCGATTTAACAAGGCGGGAGGGCGAGTGGAACTGGCTTCTTGCTGAACATTTTCCCACTGTTTTTGCAAGCTTTCTAGGTCTTCTAAAATCGCATCTTCGGCCATACCTTCGGCTTCAGTTCGTACCAGTAACCCCATTCCGGAAGGCTTAATTAAAATCGCTAATGCTTTGAGACGATTGCGTTCACTTTCAGAGCGAATTCGACGCGATAAATTGACACCCCGTCCATAGGGCATCAGAACTAAGTAACGACCCGGTAAGGTAATATTTCCCGTGAGTCGAGGTCCCTTAGTTCCCGTCGGTTCTTTCATCACCTGTACCAACACTTTTTGTTGGGGGGCGAGTAGTTCGGTGATAGAACCGGAAGATTTTTTCAATCGAATCGGTCCGAGATCGGAAACATGGATAAATCCGTTTCGTTCTGCATCCCCGATATTGACAAAAGCGGCATCAATTCCGGGTAACACATTCTCAACAACTCCTAGATAAATGTCACTAACTTGGTGACTTCCGGTTGCAACCACGAGTTCTTGAATCTGATCTTCGGAAAAAACAGCCGCAATTCGATGCTGTTCGGCAATGATAATTTGCTTTGACATTTAATTTCCTCAATACTTAGCAACACAAGAGGCAGCTACGCTGCGTGTACCTCGGATGTTGACTTGAGCGGGTTGTTCTCTGATGGGGGCAGGGATAATATAAGTCTATGTTAACCCACCCGAATTGTGCGGAGTATTTCCGCAGTTGGAATCTTTGATAAATGATGTTTCTTCTGGTTGAGTTTGAATAGGAGCCTAGAACCCTTTGAGTTGGCTCACAGAACCTTTTCAGCAACATTAAACGGTAAACAGATATCGATCAAAAAGCATAAATTCAGCTTGCTCAATGTAGCATACTATTTTACCCTCCTAAAAATCAGTGGAGGTAAAGATTTACAGGTTTGATCGGGGATCAAAAAGCGTTCAGCACTCAGCAGCTAACTTGAATCTTGAATACAAGTTTCTCTGAACTGATTACTCTCAGTCAACCCCTATCTCAGGAACTGGGTTCGGTCAAAAGTTTGCTCAAGCAAACTACTACATTTCCATAACGTCTTTAGCTATATGATTGCAATCATTATTGAGATTGGATTGCCTCGCCGTACAAAATCACAATTCAAGCGAACGTTAACTTTTTAAGATGAACCCCAGTTTTTCAAGTCTAACGGAGAAATCTTCACAGCGTTAAAAACTTTTACAACATTCTCCTGAATATTTTGACCGACAGGTACAGTCAGGTTCCACCGATTTCACAGAGGGCAGGCGGAGGCAAATTCCGCTTAAGATGATTTAGGTGGTGAAGTATAGCATTATGCGCCAGGCAATAGACAATCTTGCTGTAGGCAAGCGTAAATATGATCTGCTTTTGCTGCTTTTACTAATACCACACACCTGAATGCGGAGTGTCATTCTCTGTAAGTTAGATTTTATACCGTTTTTTTGAGCTCAATCCATTCTGACTTGAAGAATCAATTCAATGAGAATCTCTCTGCTGGGTTAATATCCTAATCGATAGGATGTTCTACCCTCAGATGTTGTTTGAGTAAAACGGTGTAAAATCTTTCCCCAATGACCTATTTCTAAAGGTTGCCCCTTATAAATAGAAGGACAGCCTTTTTTTGGAACCTTTCGAGTTGAGTTCTTCTAGGTCTTGGTCGTCTCACCAATCTAAACAAGCAACTCTAGCTAAAGATTGTCAGGCTCGTAGCCTTAGCCCTAGATTCTATAATATCATCCATTTCCATAAAACAAAAGAGAGGGAATTACTTATGTTGGGAATGGGGAGAATCAAGGAAGCTGTGCTTTACATTCAACCAATCATATCGCATTACAGATGAACTTGAGGATATCAGTAAAAGCAGTCAAAGTGCTTGTTATTGACGATTGCCAACGGCCGAAAATAAGATGGGAATGCCTCCCGCCCTAGACATTCTCGCTGTTTTTTGGCTATTTTTCCTCTAAGATTAGCCGTTGGCGATGAATATGCAACAGTTGAAACTCAGCCTGACTCACCTGCTCCAACATATAAAGGATCTGTTCGGGACGGAGTTGAGTGCCATCATTTAGACAACCCCCAACATAACGTAATGTTACCGGCTCTGGTGATTCAGTAACACCCATAAACTCTAATTCAAACAATTGTTCACGTAAATTCAAGTGTCGAATCTTACCCGATTTAGTGGTTTTCTCATAAATGATTTCTGAACAGGCTAATATTGCTCCGATCCAGTTTAACCATTGTTGAGAGTCTACCGTCCCCTGAGAACAGACTGTTAACAAATATTCAGCTTTTGTCAGAAATTGAGCCGCAGTCGCCGATTTAACGTCAAGTTCTTCAACTTGATTGATCGGTAAATCTCCAGGTAAATGCTGAATTAAGACCTCTCGAAACTGTTCTACATTCATTGACTCGGTGAGGTCAAATTCCATAATTTCTCCGCTACTGGTCGCACCTAAAGGCAAAGCATTGGCGGGATAAATCCGAGGACTGGGATGATAGCCTCCGGTAAACGAAATCGGTAAATTTGCCCGTCGGGTCATCCGATCTAACAGTTTCATTAAATCTAAGTGACCCACTAAAGCCATATCTCCCTGTTTCCCCATTGTCACGCGCAGTCGTTGTACCCGTTTAGACTCCGGAACGAAATAACCGGAAAATTCAGGAATGGGTGGCGCCTCAATCACAATATTGTGACCAAAATCAATCCCACAAACCCCACAATGTGAACATCCAGCAAAAGAACAATCTGGCACGGTTGCGGCTTCGAGGGCGCGTTGTAAATCTTCTTTCAGCCAATTTTTATCTATTCCGGTATCAATATGATCCCAGGGCAAGGGCTGATCTAAGAGTTGTTGAGTTTCTGGCGTGTGGGTATCAAGAACATTCCACTCTCCATTCTCGATTTGTCGGTATTTCCAATCTAATCCCGCTTCTGCGATCGCCTGTGTCCAAGCGGCAAAAGCCCGCTCTTGGCTTTCCCACCAAGCATCCATTCCGGCCCCCAATTCCCAAGCCCGACGAATAACAGGGGCTAAACGGCGATCGCCTCGCCCGACAAAGTCTTCCATTGCTGAAATCCGAATATCGGTCAAATTGGATTTAATGCCCTTGATGCGGCGAAATTCAGCCCGGAGTAATTCCTGTTTGCGTTCAAACTCGGCGGTCGAAACGGAGTGCCATTGAAAGGGCGTATGAGGCTTGGGCGTAAAGTTAGAAATGGTTAAATTAAAACTCAGTCGCCGTCGCTTCGATGCTCTGCATTCGCGTTGTAACCATCTTACCGTCTCTGCAATCCCTAACACATCAGCATCGGTCTCGCCGGGTAAACCAATCATAAAATACAGCTTCAGCTTATCCCAACCCTGTTCGTAGGCTGTTTTCACGCCTCGCAGCAGTTCTTCATTCGTGAGACCTTTATTAACAATATCGCGCATTCGTTGCGTTCCAGCTTCTGGGGCAAACGTCAAGCTACTTTGGCGCATTCCGCCGATAATATTGGCAATATTTTCATCAAAACGATCCACCCGTTGACTCGGTAAAGATAGAGAAACGTTTTTGTCTTTGAGGCGGTTTTTGATCTCTACTCCCAAAGCAGGTAAAGCTAAATAATCTGAACAACTCAGCGACAACAGAGAAAATTCATTGTATCCCGTCGCTTTCATGCCTTTTTCGACGGCATCGACAATTTGTTCCGGTTCCACATCTCGCGCCGGACGGGTTAACATTCCCGGTTGACAAAAACGACAGCCTCTGGTACACCCTCGCCTAATTTCCAAAGTTAAGCGATCGTGAACGGTTTGTACATAAGGCACCATCGTTACAGAATAGGCAGGCATAGGAGTCGCGACCCGTCGTAAAATCCGTTTAGGAACATCTGGACGGTTGGGGTGAACCGAACCATCTGCCGCCATCTCGTAAAATTGAGGGACATAGACACCCGGCACCTGAGCCAAGTCTAACAGTAACGCTTCACGGGTTAAACCGTTGGCTTTGCCTTCTTCTATAACTAAACCGATTTCTGGTAATAATTCTTCCCCATCTCCCAAGGCGATAAAGTCAAAAAAATCTGTGTAGGGTTCAGGGTTCGAGGTGGCTGTTTGTCCACCCGCAAAAATGAATGGATATTGTCCGAGTGGTGTATTTCTATCGGGGTTTTGTCGTTCTTTCCAGGTGAGGGGAATCTGGGCCAAGTCTAGCATCTCTAGAATATTGGTCGCACCGAGTTCATAGCTGAGACTGAAACCCAGGATATCAAAAGTATTGAGTTCCTGCCGAGATTCGACTCCAAACAGAGGCGTTTGGGTTTGACGCAGTTTCTGGGCGAGATCCGGGGCGGGGAGATAGGCGCGATCGCAAAGTTGCCGGGGTTGAGTATTGATAATATTGTAGAGAATAATATGGCCCAGGTTCGAGGCTCCCACTTCATAAATTTCCGGGTAGGTTAAAGCCCAACGGACAACGGCTGTGTCCCAAGGTTTATGTTTTGCCCCTAACTCATTGCCCAGATAACGAGCGGGTTGATGAATTTCTTGAGTAATAAGTTTCTCGACTGCTACGACCAAGTTAACCTCCCTTAGAATCGGTTTAGATCTTCATTGTAGGTGCATATATCTATCTGTTCATGCTTATCTATCCATAATAGAGTCGTTCTCGGTTGTTTGACTTGAGGGGACATCAACAAAGATGGTAATTTAGTTGAAGGGTGTTTAGGTTCAAACCAGACTGGAACAATTTACTCACTCTGAGAATCTAGAACGATCAGAATGAAGCAGAGTTAGATTCTGTCTGAGATGGAGTTTCGGTTCTGTCAGGGTTTGTGGTCAAACCACTCAGCTCAGTGATCCAAATCACTTTAGGTTTTCCGGTACGATCACAAGCTTTGAGGAGTATTCGTTAGAAAATTAGTATTAATGAGTTACCCCAATAGCAATCATGTCAGCTACAAATGTAATTCGACAACTGGTTTCCAAAGCCCTTTATTTCAAACGCCTAACCCCGGAGATTGAAAACGAAATCAATATCGAACTTTCCCGATTGGGTTATATTTCCGATACGGACTATGAAGCTCTAGAATTACTGATGGAAGAAATGGATGCTGGACGTGTTCAGCTTGTTCCTACTCCCTAAAAGGCTAACTAGAGCCTAGATCCATCAGTGCATCTCTATGAGATTATGGCACACAACTAACAGATGATATAGGCTTCAATGTAAGTGTAGATCGATATAGATTAGTAAGATTTTAGTCTTGTTAATCTTTGTGTGAAAATTAGCCGAAAATTGTTCTGTTCTTATACTTTTGTAATACTTCTTAAACTAAGGTTAGCTTAACTATTTGGTTCAACCCGTTTGAAACCCTCAAATCCAGAGATTTTTTTCAAGGTTACTCCTGAACTTCTAAAACTCAGCTTTTTTGGTATGATCTCTAGGCTATACCCATCGACCGTTGCTTGCGCTTATGCAATTTGCTAAACGTCTAGAGAAAATTCCCCCCTATTTATTCGCTACAATCAGTCGCAAGCGAGAAGAATTACTAGCCCAAGGAAGAGATCTGATTAATTTGGGAGTTGGAGATCCAGACCTGCCAACATTGACTCCTGTATTGCAAGCGATGCACGCGGCTTTGCAAGACCCGCAGAATCATAGTTATCCACCCTATCAAGGGTTAACAGAATATCGCCAAGCTACTGTAGATTGGATGGAACGCCGCTTTGGGGTTGTTGGAGTTGATCCGCAAACTGAAGTGATTTCTTCGATTGGTTCAAAAGAAGCGATTCATAATACGGCTTTAGCCTTCGTTGAACCTGGAGATTTAACCTTAGTTCCTGACCCTGGCTATCCAGTGTACCGAACTTCAACTTTATTTGCGGGAGGTGAACCTTACCTTTTCTCCCTCAAGCCTGAACGTCAGTTCCTCCCCGACTTAGATTCTATTCCAGAAGAGGTTGCTCGCAAAGCTAAATTACTTTGGATTAACTATCCTAATAATCCTACAGGTGCGGTTGCGACTCTTGATGATTTAGCAGAAATGGTCGCATTTTGTCGAAAGTATGATATCTTACTTTGCCACGATAACGCCTACTCTGAAATTTCTTTTGACGGCTATCAACCTCCCAGTATTTTACAAGTTCCAGGGGCAAAGGAAACAGCAATTGAATTTCACAGTTTATCAAAAACCTACAATATGGCGGGCTGGCGTATTGGCTTTGTTGTCGGGAATTCTATGGGAATTCGAGGGTTAACTCAAGTTAAAAGTAATGTAGATTCGGGGGTTTTTAAGGCGATTCAACAAGCTGCGATCGCTGCTTATTCGATACCTACAGAAGATCGTCAATCACTCCTAAAAGTTTACCAGAAACGCCGCGATATTCTTATAAAAGGACTACAATCTCTCGGTTGGAAGATTCAGCCCCCAAAAGCAACACTTTATATTTGGGTTCCGGTTCCGGTTGGTTATACTTCTACAGAATTTGTAACTTTACTTTTGGAAAAGTGTGGTATTATTGTTGCCCCAGGAAGTGGCTATGGTTCAGTTGGAGAAGGATTTTTGAGAATGTCTATCACGATTGATCAGGCTCAAATTCAAGCTGCAATTGATCGGATGAAAGCAGCGGGAATAGGCAACCCTTCGACTACGCTCAGGGTAGAAACGCCGGGCGAGTAGGGAGTAGGCAACAGGTTGCCGGGAAATTTATAGAGATTTTAGTCTTCTTCAGAAGACTTTAAGTATCAGACAGGGATTTTAATCCCTGGTAAGTAGACAGTGGGCAAGGCAATAGGCAGTCAGCAATAGGGAAATTTATAGAGATTTCAGTCTTCTCCAATTAACAATAAAAATCGTAATTGTGCTAAAGCAATGTTTGTTTTAGTCTTTGGTGCTAAAGCACAACTACAAGCTAATATCAGCGAACAAATTGAGGCATAATTTCTGCGGCGGTAAATAGACCGTAAATTCCCCGTTGATGAAGCTGAATTCCGGCTTTGAGATAGCCAAATGCAGGGCCACAAACGTTGGCTGCCATACTGGTTTCATCGCCTAGAGTGAAGGTGTGAGTTGAGATTTTTCCTTCAAAGGTTCGACCTGTAATCTGTACGTTGGTACTTAAAGGCTTTTTGGGATTGCGAGTGTCTACAATTCCACCAACTGTTACGCGATCGCGACTACAAATTCCAGCTAGCTCTAGCATAATATCATCGGCGTGTTCCATGTTTTCCAGTTTGAGCAGGCCGTTTGTTTGATCCAGCAAGGCTTCGATTTCCGCATCACTCATCGCCCTGGCGCGTTCAATATCATATCCACTCAAGTGACCGATATCTTCTCGAATGGTGGCACGATAGGCTTCCCAGTTTGCGATTCCGACTCCAAAGGTAATATTAACACTATGAATTTCTGCATAACTTTGAGCAGCGATGGCGGCGGCGGCGGTTAAAAGTCCGGGTGTCGCACCACAACCACTCATGTAGGTAATTCCGGCTTTTTGGAGTTCGTCTTTAAGGTCTAGTAAAAGTTCGACGGCTGATGTTCGTTTAATGGCATCGACTAATACACCTTTCCAACCGAGTTCGATAAACTGGCGGGCCACTGTTGCCATAAAGGTATTTGGTAAGTTCGGTAAGGCGAGAAAATAACCCTCAACCTGACTCGCCGTTTTTATTAATTCTGCAATACTTTCAGTGCTGAGAGTTCCGTCGGGTTCGAGATATCCTAGAGACCCTTGCTCTCGATAAACCTGAACACAGCGATCGCGATTGAGTCCTGATGGATTGTAAGCATAGCCTTTTTGATCGGCTGCCGCAACCCATAGCATTTCTTGCTTCGGTGCTAAAACGGCGGTTGCAGCTTGTCCTAGTCCTCCAAATCCGAGTATACCGACCCGCATTGGAGATGAAGTGAGATTGGTCATTGCTCTATACCTAATTGGACAATCTCTTATTATCCGCTATTACAGTACACAGTCTTTTTCAGTTAACAGTTTTTACCACTCACTGCTAACTGCCTTGTAACCCGGGATTGAAATCCCTGTCTGAAAACCAAAGTCCTCGTGCTGCGTAGAACTAAGTTTAACTTGCTTAACTGCTCACTGTTAACTGTATCTTAGCCAGAGATTAAAATCCCTGTCTGAAAACCAAAGTCCTCGCGCATAGGACTCAAACTCCTATTAATCTAACTACTGCTCACTGCCTATTGCCTATTGCCTATTGCCTATTGCCTACTGCCTAATACCTAATGCCTACTGCCTATTGCCTATCCCCTGTTACCTATCCCCTATTTTGCTTGACTCCTGGGCTAATGTACGCGAAACTTAACATATCATTAGTAGATTGCTTCTGATATTAATAACTTTTGTAAAGATATGACTCGTTTCACATCCATTCGTCAAAATTGATGTAGGGATGTGGCAATCGGTCAGAATTAATGAAGCGATCGCCAAAACGGTCTTCACTGTTCGAGCAGTGTTGATAAAGATCCCGAATCTCTTGTAGCAGTCGGCTGAATTTATGGAAACCTTAGAGTTCGTGATCTACCCCGATGGTCGAGTCCAGGAAAAAGTCACTGGCATTGTCGGTGCATCCTGTGAGGAGGTCACTAAAGCGATTGAAGCTGAATTGGGTATTGTGCTAACTCAGGAAACAACTTCTGAATATTTTGCACAAACGCATCAATCTCAAGCGGCGACTACCCAGATCAACTTTAATAATTGGTAATTTTTGCCAACAAGTTCACTCTGTTGTTTACAAACACTGTCTATGTCACACTTTAGCCAAATCAAAACACAAATTCGCAATCTGACTTCTTTAAAAGCGGCTTTATCTGATTTAGGGATTGACTGGAAAGGCTCAAAAGAAGTTCGTGGCTACCAAGGCCAGACTCGTCCGTCAGAAGTGACCATTGAACAAAACAATGGTTATGATATCGGCTTTAGCTGGAATGGCACCGAATATGAATTAGTTGCAGATTTACAATTTTGGCAACAACCCGTACCTGTTGAGCATTTTGTAAATAAGGTCACTCAACGCTACGCTTATCACACGGTTGTCAACCAAAGCAGTAAGCAAGGATTTCAGGTGACTGAACAGCAACAAAATCAAGACGGTTCTATCCGTTTAGTTGTCCAACGTTGGAGTGCATAATGTCTGAATGGTCTGCATCATCGATTGAGCCAACACCGGAACGTTCAGGGTTTGAACCCGAACTCGGCGGGGGTTTACGGGATGCACCAGAGCGTTCAGGCTTTGAGCCGGAGTTGGGAGGTGTATTGCGGCAAAAAGGCGTTTATGTAGATGAACCGACCTGTATTGGCTGCAAGCACTGCGTCCACGTTGCCCGTAATACTTTCTATTTAGAGGCTGATTATGGGCGATCGCGAGTCTTTCGACAAGATGGTGATCCCGAAGACGTGATCCAAGAGGCAATAGATACTTGTCCTGTGGATTGTATTCACTGGGTCGATTATACGAAGTTAAAACAGTTTGAAGCGGAACGTCAAACTCAGGTGATTCCTGTTGTCGGATTTCCTGTTACGGCGATGCCCACGAAGCAGAAACGGAAAAAATAAAGTTGCTTCAAAGCAATATTGATTTATAATGAGACACCAGCACTACCTCGTAAAGTCTGGTGTTTTTTCTGGGAAAAATAAAATCTTAATCAAATCTTTAAAATTTGAGATTCTGAAGGATGAGTTCATGGATAGACGGGAATTCATTAAGTTATCCTCATCAGTAACAACTGGTGCTGTGGCTGCTTCGTTATTGACAAATTCAAGGATTGTACATCCAATGCAATCTGAGACATCTACAGAGTCTCATTCAGCTCGATATATTTGGTTTAATCAGAAAGATCAGGGTCGTAATAGATTGGCATTATTTCGCAAAAAATTCCAAATTACAGGGGTTCCCAAAACGGCTCGGCTCAACATTTTTGCTGACACAGTTTATCAGCTTTTTATTAATGGTGAATTTGTCGAATTTGGTCCCGTTCGCTTTGATCCCCGATTCCCACTTTTTGACACCCATGAGATCAGAAATCTATTAAAGCCAGGGAGTAACGTGATTGCGGTTCATGTCAACTATTTTGGCATGAAAACATACAAATCAATCCCTTGTCAAGCTGGGATGATTGCTTGGGGAAATATTCTAACCGATCAGAATGAGAAGATCTCACTTGACACCAGTCAAGACTCGTGGAAAGTCATACCTGATCAAGCAAATATGGAACGATACTGCCAAAAACTCAGCTTTGCATTGAACAGTCAGATGATTTTCGAGCAACATGACTCGGCTGGTGATTGGACAAAAGTTGAATATGATGATCGCGACTGGAGTGATGCAGTAGAACTTGACGATCAATCAGCCCATGGTCAACTCCTACCGAGGAATATTCCTTTTATGTTAAGTAAAGAAATCTCGGTTCAAGATATTTTTAAAGTTCTTCCCTTAGCAACTCCTGAAGATCGTGTTTCTTTCACTGTTCCAAGTCCCCAAATATTTGAAGATAACAAGGCAGACTATTTTAACAAAATTATTTTTTCTAGCTGGGTTTATTCACCTCGCAAGCAAACTGTACCCATTGCTACATTTTGGTCAGATAAATGGTTAAATGGTGAGAAAATAACCGGAGTTGAGTCTAGCCTGAAAAGACAGCGCATCATGGAAATGTGGTCTCTGAATGCAGGTTGGAATTATTTATTTGGTTATGTAACAGCTTACTATGATTGTCTACATCAATACTTTGTCCTGCCAAAAAACTCGGGTCTGATTTTCTCTGCTGAGAAGGATCGCGAATCTTCCTATTCATTTCGACATCTCAAAATTTTGACCCAGAATGAGTTTAATCAATTTTTAAAAGATCAGTCGTTTCCCTATCTCCCAGATGAGAATTTACAGGACGTCGGTGGGTGGATAAAAGTTAAACATACAGATACTGCTTACAATCCTTGTCTCGAAGGCGCTTGGGATGACTATGAAGATGAGAAAATTCAATTCACTGCTTTAGCGGACTTGATGGGTTATGAATTTGAAAAAGAGCAATATACTAACGGTCTTTCAATTATTTTTGATCTTGGGCAAACCGAATTACTATTTCCTCAAATCAAGGTAAGTGGTGTACAAGGAGCAACAGTAGATCTACTCTATAGTGAAAGACTTGCCCCAGACCAAAGCCATTTTCTGAGTGTCTTTAACTTTCCTCTGGGCGATCGCCTAATCTGCCATCAGAATGAACTAAACTGGAGACCCATTCAACCCAGAGGGATGCGATACCTGAAGTTGACGATTCGGAACCCTCAACAGAACTTCAAAATTAGTAGTTTGCAATTGCGATCGGCTCATTATCCAGTTGAAGTTAAGGGATATTTCAACTCATCAGACCCTCTTCTGAATGAGATTTGGGCAATGGGACAACGCACAGTAATGACCAATATGGAAGATGTTTATGTTGATACTGTTGTTCGAGAGCGAGGAATGTATATTAGGGATACTATTATCCAATACTGTGTTAATTTAGCAACCTTTGGAGATCAAAAATTGATGCAGCGTTGTCTACAACTCTATGGGCAATCTGCTGATGCAACGGGAAGGTTTCGAGCCGTTTACCCCGATACTGGGTACTATATAATCGCAGACTTTTCACTCGCACTTGTTGAGGGGTATTTGATTTACTATCAGCATTCCGGTGATATAAACCGAATTCAAGAGGATTGGGATGCGATCTTGACTAATTTAGAGTGGTTTCATCAACTCTCTGATGAAAGACAAGATGGTTTACTGGATGCAGAATGGTACAAACGGCCAGGGATTCAAGCAATAAAGAAAGGCTTTTCTGGAGACCGTTTTACTCCCGAATCTCACTTTGATTTGACAGGGATTCATTGCTACTTTTCCACTAGATACTTAATTGCCCTCCAAGCGGCCGCAAAACTTGCCCAGGTTTTAGGACAATCCCAAGAATATCGCCGTCTCCAGCAAAGGATTAATAAGTTATCTACTGCAATTACAACAAAATTTTGGGACTCGCAAAGAGAGTGTTTTGTGGATAACTTAAAAAGGACAACATCTTCTGTTCAAGCCAATATAGCAGTTGCCCGATCTGGAATTGCATCTCCTCAGCAAATCGAAGGTGTTAAAAAGCATTTGAGCAAGCTACTAAGGAATAATTTTATCAATGGATTTAATCCAGATGATGGCACTTTACTTGGAACCAGTTACGCTTTTTATGCCTTTGATGCTTTGTACAAAATTGGCTTAACTAATATTGCGGAAAACTTGATGAAAACTTGTTGGGGTTGGGCTAGATCTCAAGGCTTGACTACAACAATTGAGCACTTTGATATCAAAACACCTCGGGTTAGTTTTTGCCATGGTTGGTCTGCTAGCCCAACCTACTATTTATCCAAAAATGTTCTGGGTATTCACTTCCCGGATGCGCCTAATTTGAATAAGGTTGATCTGATTGTTAAGACTAATAGCATTGATGCTGTGGAAGGAGGCTTCCCTCATCCCAGAGGTTTAATAGAAGTTAAGTGGCACACAGAGAATGGTAAACGAGTTTTTGACTTTATCAAGGTTCCAGAAGGGGTAACATATCGTCTGCGTTGAAATTTCCGAATCTGGTGTTCAGGTTTTCTTCTTAC
>JBCBCI010000064.1:0-35875 GCA_038530755.1 Cyanobacteria bacterium J06592_8
AGAATTAATTCAACAGATTTTACGGGAGGAGATTATGAAAGAGTCTGTGATTTATCAAGAAATTGTCGCACAGGCAACAGCAAAAGGAAGAGCCGAGGGACTGCAACAAGGACTGCAACAAGGACTGCAACAGGGATTACAGGCAGGACGACTTGAGGGAGAAGCCACTCTAACACTACGTCAACTCAGACGGCGAGTGGGTGAAATTGAGCCAGATTTAGAACGAACCATCCGAGAACTATCCGTAACTCAGTTAGAAAATTTGGGAGAAGCCTTATTAGACTTTAACAGCCGTGATGATTTAATCAATTGGCTAGAGAATCGTCAGTAATCTGGTCACTGCTTACTGGTCACTGATTACTGTAGTAGGGAGAATCATTCTCCAGAGTCGCAACTTAGTATCATGTCCGGATAATTAATAATAATAAGGTAGGTCTTCTTCACTATGATTCTTTGAACGAACTCTCGACTCCCCACTTCCTACTCAACCGGACATGATTAGAACGATTAAAACAGTCTAATAACTTATGCCATCACCATTCCGCCATCAACGTTAAAGACTTGACCTGTAATATAGGCAGCCGCCGGGTCAGATGCTAAGAAACGAACCATTCCAGCGACTTCTTCGGGTTGACCATAACGACCCAGAGGAATAAATTTGAGAATCTCTTCGGTATTTTTTAAGTCTTTGGTCATGTCAGTGGCAATGAAACCAGGGGCGACAGCATTCACGGTGACTCCCCGACTGGCGAGTTCTTTAGCGACGGTTTTGGTGAACCCGATGACTCCAGCTTTCGCAGCACTATAATTGGCTTGTCCAGGGTTCCCCATCTGACCTGCAACAGATGCTATATTAATGATTCGACCCGATCGCTGTTTGAGCATGATTTTACTGACAGCGCGAGTGCAGAGAAAAACCCCTGTCAGGTTCAGATCGATCACAGCTTGCCATTCTTCGGGTTTCATCCGCAACAGGAGAGTATCACGGGTAATGCCTGCATTGTTGACCAGAATGTCGATTCTACCCCATTTCTCCATAACGCTGCTAATTAGGGTATCGACTTGATCGGCTTGGGAAACATCAGCTTGAAGGGCGATGGCATTTCCGCCCGCACTGGTAATTTCGCTCACCAATTCATCAGCCGCAGTCGAAGAACTGGCGTAGTTAACAACAATATTAGCACCTTGACTCGCTAGAGCCGTTGCGATCGCTCGACCAATTCCCCGTGAGGCACCTGTAATGATTGCCACTTGTTCTTTTAGATGTTGTAGCGTTTCTGGTAAAACGTCCATTTCGATTTCCTCTGCGATCTTTATAACCGTTAAATTGTCTATCATACAGGTTCACCTGATTCGAGATAAAGCAAAAATAAATCTTTCTTTACAAAATGTGATTTCTATTTAGATTTGAGTCTCTCGATCAATTAATATTTGATTTCCGAGTTATAGATCGCTTGGCTATTCAACGTTAAATTGAGTAAATTTAACTAATCCTCGTGCAGCTTTAAAGGTAAAAATTACCTGTAAAAATCTTCCACTTCGATGAGCTGCGACTATAATACAAGCATAAAATTAGAGGAAATTTGTTTCCATGTCAGTCAAAAAGACGTTCAGCAGCTTTCAAGAACTTATAGAGGGTTCTGATCTTCCAGTTTTAGTGGATTTCTACGCGACTTGGTGTGGCCCTTGTCATATGATGGCTCCGATTTTAGAGGAAGTCAATCAAGAAATGAATCAACAAATCCAAATTGTTAAAATTGACACGGACAAATACCCACAGATTGCGTCTCAATATCAGATCGAAGCATTACCTACTTTAGTCTTATTTAAACAAGGAAAACCTGTTGAGCGGATCGAGGGCGTTGTACAAGCACCTCAACTGATTCAACGTTTGTATGGTTTGCTCTAATTTTATAATTAATGTTGGAGACATCTAGAGCCGGATGGGGATTTGAAAATGAAGCTGCTTTAGAAGGTATGGTCTGGAAGAACTTGTCTAGTTTACTCCGATTAGAACCTTTGAAGCAGCAATATAGAGTTAAAGGAGAAGTTTATTATCTTCTGGGTTTAGATGCTAATTAGTGATATGAGAATAGATTTTCTGATTAATTTAGCTTGAGAAGAATGGCAGGCGAGATGCCAAAAGAAATGATAGAATTAATGACAGCCTGAGCAGCATTCTTTTCAGTTAACTGTAAGTTTCTCTAAATTATGAATACACCGAGTCATGCGATTTTAAATTTAGCGTTTTTGAATCAGATTAAACATCCACAAGCAAATCTGATTATCGTAATTGGTGGGATTTTACCAGATATTCCAATTTTTTTATTTTATGCTTGGGCTAAATTCATTGCAAAGCTTCCAGAACAAAAGATTTGGTCAGAGGCGTATTATAAACCCGATGTTCAAAATATTGTTGCTATTTTTCATTCAATTCCACTGGCAATTCTAATTTTTGCAATCGGTTATTTTAAAGGCTGGCAGGGTTTACAATTAGTCGCTCTGAGCTTAATTTTACATTCTTTGCTGGATTTACCTGTTCATAATGATGATGCTCATCGGCATTTTTTCCCACTAAGTAATTATCGGTTTATTAGCCCACTTTCCTACTGGGATGTTAACCATTATGGTCGAATTGTTGCCTTTGTAGAAATGTTGAGTGTGGCGATCGCAACAGTTTGGCTATTTCCCAGTATTCAATCACCACTAGGCAAAGGTTTAATGGTTTTGGTTAGTGCGGTCTATAGCTGTGGTTACTTCTATTTTTACCTGTGATATTTTATCTGTAAATAAAGCTTCTAACTAAACCAGATTTGATAACTGATTACTGTTAACTATTTAATAAAACCCCCTCTAAAGCCTCATAACCGAGCATGAAGGGGGCTGATCCAAACTAACTTCACTTTTTATTAGAACTTACTGAAATGAGTTTTTCCTGAGAAAGAGCGTCAGTCTGGGCATCACTCCACAGCTTAGACTGATTTCAACTCATCAATTCAGCTAATCTAACTTCTGAGTTCCTCATCCTGGTACTAGGGAGTTCGCCAAATCCGTTGATGGTATTGTTGGGGTTCCGCGTAGGGGTCAACAGCTTCGTGGGAATGATCGTGATGATGATCGTGAGAGTGATGATGGTGGTGATGATGAGAGTGAGAGTCCTCTGAAACGGCTGCTAACCGAAACTTACAGGCTTCACAGTTCATCTGAACTTGACCGAGTTGGGTTTCAATTTCGCGATCGCGCAACAGTTGCAACAGTTCCGGTTGAATGCCCATTTCCGGCAAACAGGTCATGCTAATTTCGGGATATTGTTCTTGCTGTTGGGCGGTAATATCAAAAATTTTCTTGACCAAGACCCCAGTAAACAAGAAATAGGGCAAAACAATAATCCGCTTAGGCTGATACAAACGGGCGCGACGGAATCCTTCTTCTAAACGAGGATGAGTAATGCCAATAAAACAGGTTTCGATAGTTTGATAGCCGCTTCCTTCCCACACCATCCGAGCGAGTTTGTAGACATCGCTATTAGCATCAGGATCAGAAGAACCGCGTCCAACAAATAACAGAACGGTTTCAGCGCGAGAAATATCAGGGCGATCAAGTTCAGCGAGTCGAGTTTTCCATAACTCCAGAATCAGAGGGTTAATGCCGAAATGACGCCCATAATGAAAGGTAAGCTGGGGATAAATTTCGCGGGTGCGATCCAGTTCGCCCGTAATATCAAACTTGTTGTGGCGGGCTGCAAACAACAGCAAGGGTAACGCAGAGAGATCGGTGTAGCCTTGTTTGATGCAGCGTTCGATACCTTCTTGAATGGTTGGGCCTGTGAGTTCGAGGAAACAGGGAATCACGGGACGAGTGTGATCGAGATTTTGATAAGATTCGGCAAAATCGAGAAAGGTTTGACGACCCTCGGTATCTCGTGTCCCATGCCCAATCAGCAATAACGGACGTTGCAGAGGCAAAGGGGGTAAGTTGAGATTGAGATTTTCGACAGAGTTAAGAATCAAATGTAGCTCCTTTCCCGTGCTAGGCAGGATGATCGAGTGTTCAGTAACAAGTTGGCGTTCTGGCTTGTCAATCGTTGAGTAACTGACTCACAGTTGCCGCACAGCCTCGGACTTTCACCGAAGTTTCCCAACAGGTTACGATTAAGCAAGTAATGCTTTAATACCATAGCAAGCCGAACTGATTTTGGAGCAAATGTCACAAATCAACAAAATTGAGCCAGACCCAGGGACAATTTGAACAGAACAATCGCGATCGCACGAAGCGTACCGAGGCTCAAGGCCAATCGTAATTTTCAATTTGTTTCTTTGTCTATGATTGTGAAGCGATCGTCATCGATTGTCCATTTTGTGAATTTAGTTTCCAAGCCATTTCCGATCAATTTTCCTAAATCTTTCCCACAAAGCTAGCAGGATTGCTAACATAACGATAAAATCCTCTGTGATGATCTGACCTCTAATCTTGCTGTTTCTGACTGAGCTATGAATGATATAACGAATGATGCACAAGAAGTGTTACCCCGTGAAGTGAGGGTTAACCAACTTCGTAACTTGATCGAAACCTTGCATATTGCTGATGAAATAGCAGGTAAGGGTTACTTGATCAGTAGTTCTGAACTTGCTGATCTAATGGATGTTAATGCGAGTGCAGTTACCAGTCGGGGTGACAATTGGGCTTGGCGGAATTGGGAAGTCTCTAGAGTCCGCCGTGAGGGAAATCAAATCCTTTGGCAGTTGGAACGGGTAGACTAACAGTTTGAGCTTGTAGTATTGGGCTGATAAATTCTGGCTCAATCTCTGGCTCAAACTCTTCAATAGATGCTGATCTACTATTTTTTGCTGTAGAGCTAAAATAAGGGTGTTTATTGTGTTAAGAGCAGCCAATGTGATTTGAAAGGATCGCAATATTGGTGAAATCTCTGGGAGTTTCGGATGATCTCAATTGCGGCTAATTTTGTTGCGGTTGAGATTACATTCCTGTGCAGATGTCTTTTGATTTAAAAGAGGTTCCAATCGATAGAAAAATAGATCCCATTTTCTTGTAATGTTCGTTCTCGTGAGTCTGTATCGGTCAGGGGAATTCCCCAATCTAACCGTAAAGTATAGCGATCGCCATATTGCCAACGCAAGCCTAAACCAACAGAAAACAATGTCCTCGCCTCGATTTCCAATTCTGGATTATCATTCCAAGCCCGTCCTACATCCATAAAGGGAGTGACCTGTAAAACCCCTTCTCCATTTGAGGTTTGTACTAAAGGATAACGTAACTCCACCGAAGCAAACACTGCATTATCGCGCAGCAATAAATCTTGACGATATCCCCGCACGGTTTCAAATCCGCCTAACCCAACCTGTTCAAGAGGAATTAATTCTTCATTAGAAAGTTGAATATCCGATCGCACCAATAATAACGTATCAGGCGCTAAGAGTCGTAACCACTGCGCTTGTCCTCGCCAGGATAAATATCGACTATCGGGTTCGTCATTATTAATGGTAGCATTTAACGCACCTACTCCTAAACTAAATTGCGATCGCGCAGCCACAACTTGTTCCGCCCCTCGATGCACATATTCTTGATAAAATCGAATAATCGATAGACGAGTTTCTCCATCATTTTCTGCCCCACGAGACAGAGGAAAACCGACACCTAAAATTGATGTATCTGTTTCTCGACGAGTCAGGGCTAAACCCAGTGTTAATTCTTCTTGAGGGGTGAGAACAATTGGCTGACGATAACGCAATTCATAGGTATAACTATTGGCTTCAATATCAAGATCTTCAAAGGGAGATTCAATCACTTCACTATCGGTATAGTTAAAATAAAATCCAACAATTCCATTGCGAGAATTGATCGGAAAATCATAACTCACATCAACAATATCACTCCCTTCTGTATTGCTATAAACGATATTAATGCGATCGCCTTGTCCGAATAAATTTTCTTCCAGAATTTCCACACCCCGCCGCCAGGTTCCGACACTAGGGGGACGACTATTATCACTAAATACCTTAAAAGTAAAAGTATCAGCCGTTTGAAATTCCACATTGAGAATATTTTCACCGGGACGAATTCCCGCAGCCAGTTCAGCCGAAATGGTATCAATTAAGGGATTTAATTGTAAGAGTTGCAGAGCTTCTAAAAGACGATTTTGATTGAGAGGTTTTTGAATTGCGCTTTGGAGTCGAGAACGAACATAGTTAGAATTTAATTTTCCTTGTCCTGTTACATTTAATTCAGAAATTTTGCCTTCAACAATCTGTATCGTCACAGTTCCAGCGTCTAAGGTTTGAGGCGGAATTAATGCACCCGATGTAATATAACCATTCTGAATATAGAACTCTGTTACCGCCGAGCGAGCTTGTAAAAGTTCAGCAAAAGTAATCGGACGGTTGAGAAAAGGTTGGGTGATTTCAGCTAATTCTGTATCGGTAAATGCTGTATTTCCATCAAAAACAAATCGTTCAATAATCAAAGTTTGTGAACCTTCTATACCGGGTTCTAAAGGTGTATTATTAGGAACAGGCACAGGAAGGAGTTCCTCTGGCGGGGGAAGTATTGGCAATTGAGGTTCAGGAAGAGTATCATCTGGAGGTACAGGTTGAGGATAGGAATTTTGAGTGATAGGGAAAGATTCAGCCCACGAAGGGGAAGCAATAAAGGGCAAAATCCAGATTCCAGATAAAGCAAAAAATATGATTAAAAAATCACAGGTTTTGTGACTCAACGGATACCTCTATGTGTACTCTAGTTCGTCGTCAGTTGACATTGCACAGTGTGAAACCCTTACAGAGTCTCAGCTTAAAGTGGTGACTGTCCCCTTCAGACTACTGTATCAGGAAATCTTCAAGGATTTCAGAAGAAGTCTTGATTCTGAGCGAAAAACTGAGATGAGAACAAGAGGTATCGTTATTTTAAATGATTTATAGGCTGGCTTGGCTATTGAGTGACCAATCATAATCTAGATATCTTACCTGATATTTGCCGTTGACTAAATATTCTTGGTCAGAAGAGTCTAGATATTGACTGACAAAGTTTAAAACGGCTCGTTCTTTCTCATTTCCTGCAAATTGTTCGGATGCTTTATAAGTGGGAATGAAGTCATCACCAAACCATTTAAAAATAGAGGAAAGGTAAACTCGATTCTCTTGTTTATCGATTACAAAGTTACGCTGAAGAGCTAAAAATGCTTCAGTTTGTTGATCGAGTTGTTGATCCAGTTTCTCTCCTGTGTAGGCCTCTTGAATTAAAATCGGACAACCAATAGATGCACAAACTAATCCCATGTGTATGCGAGGCTCGTTGAATTCAACACGCAATATTTTATGTTCAATTTCATCAAGGGTGAGGTTGTTTCCCATGACATTAAATCGCAGTCTTTTCCAAACTCCCGGAATATTGCGAATACTTTTAGTCGGATAGTTTTCAATAATTGCTTGCAACGTTAATGAGTTATAGATATTAATCCAAAAAGCTATTTTATCTTTTTCTGTCCAGCTTTCAAATTGTTCTGGGGGAAGAGTTCCAAGAGAGGCATTAAACTCATCAAGTTTCTGACGATTTTCTTTTAAAGCTTTGTAGTCAACTTGTCCATCCTGATCAACATAAGTCGAGAGAACTTGATCGTAGCTTTCATAACTAAAGGGTTTAGTTTGAGTTGAACTAATGCTAGAGTCACTGGTATTGCCAGTATTCTGATTTAACGGTTGAGTGCTAGTTACACAACTAGAAATTAACAAAACAACGGGAAGAACTAGAGTGAAACGCTTGAAGTTATTCATGGTTTTAATTGAGTTCATTGACTAGATTTAAACAAGTTAGATTGAAAAAGCGGAGATTTAAACACCATCCACAAGCAACCGAAAATAAAAGGAAGCCACATTAAAAGCCGTTCATTTAAAGTTAAGTACCAACTTAAATCACCTAATGCTTTTCGATATTGTAATACGAAATAAACAAACCCTGAAATACTGACAAGACGAGTTCCTAAGTTCCGACTGGAAACGGCAAAAGGAACTAACCACGTAAAGTACCAGGCATGAATAATTGGAGAAACAATCAGCAAGGAGATTAGATAAAATTCTGAGAGATGTAGTAAGTCATCTGAATCAGAGGAAAAGTCAGAATTTGCTTGTTTTTTTCGGAAGTATAAAAACAAAATTCCAATCAGGAGAAATAAAGTTAAAGGAATTAAATAAATTGCGTTTGTTTGCGTTTCAGGTTGCCAAGCTAAATCGAGAAGAAAAGGAAAAAATTCAGCACTTCGTCCATTATTCACAAAACTTGAACCGATAGGAATTACAGAACAGCTTGTTGTTGAACAGAACGGAACTGCGCTAAAAATAAAGGGTAAAGTTCCTAAAAATACAATGATTAGAGCAAATTTAAAGTGGGGAAGCTGTAACCAAGCTAGTAAAGTTAAAACAGGTAAAGACATCCATTTTATTGCTATACTGATTCCGATGAAAACAGCACTAAAACTGCGTTTTTTGTATTCAAACATTAAACAGGCTGCAACTAAAGGTAGAATAAACCAGCTATCATAGTGTGCGCCTCCCGCAAATGAATAAATAATCAGAGGATTCCAAGCATATAAGAGTGTTTTTGTCAACCCAAATTGACGACTTAGCAGCCAACAAATTGCTAAATCTGCACTCAAAAATGTGAGTTTAAATAAAAGAACTGAGGGAGAAATTGCGGCTAAAGCTCGAAATCCTAACTGAGCTAAAGGAGGATAAATTGCTGGATGATCAAGGTGATTAATTAGTGACCACCAAGTTGTGTGATAGGGAATCAGTTCCGGTGCATTAGGAGGTAAAAGATAAGGATTAAATCCCCAGTTTTGAATTAAGCCTTCCCAAATATATCGCCAGACATCATCGCCAGGATACATGGGTAAGAGCAACAGGCGGGAAAGAATTGCGATCGCCCAGAAGCAAAGACTAGAAATTTCTTGAACTCCCCAGCTCAAAATAAATCCTAAACTCATAATACTAATCCCAATCCCAAATTGATAATTAGCCTCAACTTGACGAAAATCTCCATGAGGAATTATCCATAAACACCCCAGAATTAATAGTATTGAGCTAAAAACAACAAGCCAGGAAGAGATTGAATTTAAACCTGTTTTATCCATGTTAAAAAACGTTTAATATACAATTTTTCTAATGTTTTTAGGATAATGATTCCAGCTTTTAAACTTCCCGATAATGTTCCTGAAATTTTTGATCTTCCCCCTTGGCGACGGTGATAATTGACTGGAATTTCCTGAATTTTCAAGTTCAGTTCAACTGCTCTCGCCTGCATTTCAACCGTCCAACCAAAGCCTCGATCTTGCATTTGAATTGCTTCTAAAGCTGAACGACGAATGAGGCGCAAAGGCCCTAAATCATAGTAATGATAACCCCAGCCTAAATAAATTAGAAATGTTGCCAGTCCATTCCCAAAGTTTTGAACGGGAGTCATTGCACTGCGTCCTTGTGAAGTCGCCCGACGGTTCCCTAAAATAAAATCAGTATTATTCTGGGCAAAAAATTGGGGTAATTCACTGAGGTCATCACTCCCATCACCATCACAAAATAGAATCCATTCAATATGATCCGGGAGGTTTTGTAGTCCTCGCCAGCAAGCGCGACCATAACCCGCTTGAGGTTCAATAATTACCTCTGCACCCGCTTTTTTAGCTTGGGTGATACTATTATCAATGCTACCATTATCAACAACTCGAGTTTGAGTCAAATTTAATTGTTTAAGTGCATTAATAACAGTGGCAATTGTCGCTTCTTCATTCAAGACCGGGATAATCACAAGAACCTGATCTAGATTGATAGAATTATCGCTCCCCTTCGGAAAATCAGTAGGAGGTTCAGTAATCGGTATAAGCTGCACAAATCTACGCTAAATTTAGATGAATTACAGTTTTAATTAAACAGGGGTGAAATGAGTTTTACCTGAGAACCAGTTTAACTCTGACTGAGGGAGTTAGTTGACAAAAAGCCTATAATATGTCTTAATTAAACGGTTTAAGCTGTTGTTTAAAGTTTTTCTGAGTAACAGCTTTATTCTGGTTTAGTTTAGCTTTAGGTTAAAATCAATCCAATATTCTAGAGTTTTATGGGACAGGGAAAGCACGAACGTCTACGTCAATATTTTCATAATCCTCATGTAAATAAACCCCTGGAAGATATTTATGCGGATTTGGATGCTTATACTTATGAAATTTTTGAAAATGAACCGGATCGCTTTCATACCGTTAGCTTTCTCGTCGTTTTACCTCCAGTGCGCTATGAAGGTCGGTTTATTAAAGGGTTATATTTAAGTGAATCTGTTGATTTATTAAATAAAGTTTTACCTCAATTATCGAAATATTTTTTCGCTCATGCTTACTCGATGTCTGCGGGGTTTCCTTGGTCAGCGACGGCGGATTCTTATTCTTCAGTTTATGATAATCCTCATCGAAATCAATGGTTTCGTCAAGTTTATCCAGAGCGATCGCAAAAAATTTTGATTTCTTGCTATGATTCGGATTTTATTAATGAATATGCGATCGCACCAAAGCCTATTCACCAAAAAGATATTGATGTTTTATCTGTTTCTCGATTGTCGCCGGAAAAAAATATTCCTGTGATTGCGAAAGCGATACAAGTTTATCATCAAAAATATGGCAAAAAAATTAAACTCACTTTGATTCCCGGTTTGCATAATTTTCAAGGAATTGACCAACTCGATCCGCTGGCTCGTTCAGAATGGCAAAAAATTGCAGCCGTATTAGACGATCCATTTGAATATATTGATTTAGTTCCTAGAGCTGATTATTATAAAGAAATACCAGTTTACTATTCTCGTGCGAAAGTTTGTGTTTTAGGTTCTTTGCTCGAAGGAAAAAATCGTTTTATTAGTGAAGCGATGAGCTGTAATACTCCCGTTATATGTTTTAAAGAATTTAATCAATATATGCGAGGGGAAGATTTAGCTTTCCCAGAAGGAGCGGGTTTGTATGCGAAGTTTGACCCCGAATCTTTAGCAGATACTATTCATAACATTTTAGAAAATCAAACAGCCTTTAAACCTCGCCTCAGTTACCTAAAAGAGCGTGGACGCAAGAACTTTTTTAATACTTGTCTTGATAGCTATTCCTACTATCAAGAAAATATTCCCGATTATGTTCGAGGACAGGCTTTTAATAACCTGTGGTTAGATTTAGCCGTTCAGCAAAATCATCAAATGAGTTTATCTGATTTCCTTTATGGACGTTCGGATAAATCACATCTTCGCGGTCTAGTCAAAATTTATAAAATCCTCAATCAATGGTTACAATTTTAAGTAGCTCTTCGTTGTCAGTTCCAAACTCATCAACTGCAAACTTTGTTAAAATATGTCTACAAAAACAGACAATCTCAAAACAATTATGCTAAAATTTTCAAAATTCTCAAAGGAATAAATCGATATCTATGTCTGATCCAGAAGCTCAAATTTGCCCAATATGTAAGGTTAAGATTGTTAAATCACCCGGAGGAGATAAAGTCTTTTTTTCTTCAGGTCCTCCTGGAACAAGATCTAGACTATCTGCGCGAGTTTGTCAGTTTGTAAAGCAAAGTGGATGTATTAATCAAGATCCCAATTTAATTGGAGAATTTAAAGCTGACGACTACTATAAAGCAGAATTATAAGAGATTTTTAGCAGGAGATTGTTGAGAAGAAGCTTGAAATCTCCTCTAAATTATTTCATGGGTTGCTAAAATCTAAATTGAATTTCTAGATTGAACTTTCAATCGTTGATTAAAATGATGATTTCAAACTCAAACAAATCTAGCCATGCTGTTGTGATTGGAGGAAGCATGGCTGGACTACTAGCTGCTCGAATTTTACTCAACCATTTTGAGCGTGTTACCCTCGTTGAACGCGATCGCTTTCCTTCTGAACCTGAATCACGTCCTGGTGTTCCTCAAGCCAGTCACACTCATGTTTTATTAATGCGAGGAAAGCAAATCTTAATCGATTTCATCTCAATTTACGCTCAATTTTTATCAGCAACTTTATCAAGTTATTCGTCATCCTTGGTCTTTAGCAACGAGTGAAGATTATCGCTGGCTAATGACAATAGGTGGACAAGCCGATCCGCTCACCCTAATTTTACAAAAATATATGGATCAAATTATGAAGCTCACGAATCAAAATCACGATATGTATTACACCCTGATTAAAGTGATTCATATGTTAGAGCAACCGACTGCTTTGTTTCATCCCAAGTTTATTATTAAAGTTCTGCAACAGATCATCAAAGAAAAATTTTCAACAGCCGAAACTCATTATGAACAAATTCCGACTGTTATTTCTTAATCTATTCACGGGTTGCTTACCGGAGTCAGATGGCCAGTCAGAATAGGGTCTAACTCTGATAATTATCTATAGTTGTACTTGCATAAATCGAAATTTCAGTCGTATAGACGTATAACTGGAAGCTGTGAAAGAAATGTGAAGTAAACAGAGGGGGGTGACACCCCCTTTTATTATGCCTAATTTCGGAAACTGAACATTAAGCAAATCTCATCATAAATTTAGGGCTAGCCACTGATAGTAAGTTGTAGCGTCAAATTAGCATCTACCCCATGAAGCGTACTGCTCTTCAACCCTTTCTCTGGCTAACCGTTTTAGTTGGATGTTCTGGACTCCTGACTGCAACACCCCAACCTGTTCGGGGACAAACTCATTCTCCTGTATTGTTGGCTCAACGCTCAAATCAACTTGAAGAAGCCAAGCGACTCAGTCAACAAGTTCTTCAACTTTATCAACAAGGTAAATATAACGAAGCCATACCAATAGCAAAACGTGTTCTGGAGATGTATAAGAAGCTATTGGGACCAGAGCATCCGTCCGTCACGAGTAGCCTGAACAATTTAGCAGAACTCTACAGGTCACAAGGGAGGTATGGGGAAGCGGAACCGCTATATAAGCAAGCCTTAGAGATGACACGGAAACTTTTGGGACCAGAGCATCCGGATGTCGCTACTAGCCTCAATAATTTAGCAGGACTTTACAGGTCACAAGGGAGGTATGAGGAAGCCAAACCGCTGTTAAAGCAAGCCTTAGAGATGAGACAGAAGCTATTGGGACCAGAGCATCCTAAGACTCAAACTTTTTCAAGAAACCTTCAGCGCTGTTTGCAAAGACAGGGTAGCCAGTCAGAATAAAATCTAATACCGATAACTGAATATTAAGCAAATCTCATCATAAATTTAGAGCTAGCCACTGATAGTAAGTTGTAGCATCAAGTTAGCATCTACCCCATGAAAGGATAGCCCATCAGAATAAGGTCTAATTACGCCATACCGGAAAAAACTGAACGGGTATTAAAGTCAAGTTTAGATAGAACGTGAAATTAAAATCAGGAGAGAAGTACCGATGAACGAAGAAAACAAACGAACACTGTTATCAATTTTGTGTCATGGATCTATTTTTTTTAGTTGTTTTATTGTTTCTGTCGCCATTCCATTAGCTATTCTTTACACTTCCACAGATCGGGTAGTCCGGGCTAATGCGAAGGAAGCTTTGAATTTTCATCTAACTATTTTTATTTGGGGTATTATTGCTTCGATTCTGATTATATTTCTAATCGGATTGATTCTTCTGCCTTTGATTGGTTTTCTTAGTATGATTATGCCGATTTTTGGAATTATTGCTGTTATGAATGAACCCAGCACTCCTTATCATTATCCGGGGATTTTCAGATTAATTAAATAAAATCTAATACCGATAACTGAATATTAAGCAAATCTCATCATAAATTTAGAGCTAGCCACTGATAGTAAGTTGTAGCATCAAGTTAGCATCTACCCCATGAAAGGATAGCCCATCAGAATAAAGTCTAATTACGCCATACCGGAAAAAACTGAACGGGTATTAAAGTCAAGTTTGGATAGAACGTGAAATTAAAATCAGGAGAGAAGTACCGATGAACGAAGAAAACAAACGAGCACTGTTATCAATTTTGTGTCATGGATCTATTTTTTTTAGTTGTTTTATTGTTTCTGTCGCCATTCCATTAGCTATTCTTTACACTTCCAAAGATCGGGTAGTCCGGGCTAATGCGAAGGAAGCTTTTAATTGTCATCTAACTATTTATATTTGGGGTATTATTGGTTCGGTTCTGATCATAAGTGGATTTATTCTTATGCCTTTAATTGGTTTTAGTCTGATTTGGGGTCTGATCGGATTGATTATTCTGCTTTCAATTGGTTTCCTTAATATGATTCTGCCGATTTGTGGAGTTGTTGCTGTGATGAATAAACCCAGTATTCCTTATCGTTATCCGGAGATTTTCAGATTAATTAAATAGAATCTAATATCACGTTCGGATCACTAATATTGAATTCCCTCAAAGCTCTTATGATAGTTTCTCTATTGACACTCCCCGGAATAAATTACGAGGATTCTTCTTTCAACGAGTCGGCTTTCACGCTCCGGACTGAAGTCCCAAGAACCACCACGTTCTACTTTTGTCGTATCTGTATTACTTGTGTTTTCTAACAACCATGCTCTCCCATCCTTGGGTGCGCCTTCATAATTGTCATGCCAATCATCTTCGCAGCTCTCCAAAACATTTCCGTGCATATCGTATAAGCCGAAGGAATTTGCTACTTTGAAGAGGGGTTTTTTATAATTATCGAGTTCAAGTTCTCTTAGCGCCAACTTCTGTTGCAAATATTTAAAGACTTTGTAGGAATTTGGGGCTGATTATTGGTATGATAAGCGATTAGTGTAATACTGCTAGGGTAGAATTATTCTTTTCAATGGAATAATTCAAAAATTTCGGATGCAAAATTTGAGCTTGAGAAAGACTAAATTTAATTCAAATTTATTCAAAATATTCAGCTTAAGGATTAATCACTTGATTAAAAACAGCAGAAGATTCACCCCTGAGCAAATCATTGGGTTCGTTTTTTCCAATTTTATATCTTAGAGAATACCATGAATCAAAACTCTCAAGAACGACATCGAGCCTACTGGCGTGCTAATACTCGGCTCATTATCATGCTGCTACTAATTTGGGCTTTTGTTTCGTTAGGATGTGGAATTCTTCTGGTTCCAATATTGAACAATATTACTCTCGGTAATGTTCCGCTTGGATTTTGGTTTGCCCAGCAAGGATCAATTTATGTGTTTGTGATTCTAATTTTTGTTTATGCCTTTCAGATGGATAAACTTGATCGGAAATATGATATTAAAAGGAGAGATTAAATCATGTCAGTAGAAGTTTGGACTACCGTTTTAGTTTTGATTTCGTTTATCCTCTATCTTTATATTGGTTGGAGTTCGAGAGTTCGAGATAGTAAAGAGTTTTTTGTGGCTGGACAAGGGATTCCTGCGATTGCGAATGGTGCGGCGACGGCGGCGGATTGGATGTCTGCGGCTTCATTTATTTCGATGGCAGGATTAATCTCTTTTTTAGGCTACGATGGCTCGATTTATTTAATGGGATGGACAGGCGGTTATGTCTTACTGGCTTTACTTTTAGCACCCTATTTACGCAAGTTTGGAAAGTATACGGTTCCTGATTTTGTTGGCGATCGCTATTACTCCAATATTGCTCGATTAGTGGCTGTTATTGCCGCAATTTTTGTGTCTTTAACCTACGTTGCAGGGCAAATGCGAGGTGTGGGAATTGTCTTTAGTCGCTTCCTACAAGTCAACGTCGAAACTGGGGTTGTAATTGGGATGGTAATTGTCGGATTTTTTGCGGTTTTAGGCGGAATGAAAGGGATTACTTGGACACAAGTGGCGCAATATTGTGTGTTAATTTTTGCCTTCTTAATTCCAGCGATCGCAATTTCTCAGTTTCTCACCGGAAACCCTATTCCTCAACTTAGTTTTGCTTTTAGTGATATTATTCCGAATCTAAATCAACTTCAGACTGATTTAGGCTTCCAAGAATATACCCAACCCTTTGTTAATAAATCCTGGCTAGATGTGTTATTTATTACGATTGCGTTGATGGTCGGAACCGCAGGTTTACCTCATGTAATTGTTCGATTTTACACCGTTCCTGATGTTCGTTCGGCTCGATTTTCAGCAGGTTGGGCGTTATTATTTATTGCCCTTTTATATACGACTGCTCCTGCATTAGCTTCTTTTGCCCGTTACAATTTAATTAATAGTTTGCATGACAAACCCATCGAAGAAGTTCGTCAGTTAGATTGGGCGAATAAATGGGAACAAACCGGACTGTTAGCCTTTGAAGATAAAAACAACGATGGACGCTTTCAACTGACACCAGAAGCTGAGACCAATGAAATCACGATTGACCGCGATATTATCGTCCTTTCAACCCCAGAGGTGGCAAAATTAGCCCCTTGGGTAATTGCATTAGTCGCCGCCGGAGGACTCGCTGCTGCATTATCAACGGCTTCGGGTTTATTATTAGTAATTTCCAGTTCCGTTGCTCACGATGTTTATTATCGCATGATTAATCCCAACGCATCAGAAGCAGTGCGGGTAATGGTAGGTCGAATTATGGTTGGGTTTGCGATCGCAATTGCGGGCTATTTTGGGATTAATCCGCCTGGATTTGTCGCCCAGGTTGTCGCTTTTGCATTTGGGTTAGCCGCCGCTAGTTTCTTCCCCGTGATTATTCTAGGAGTATTCGATAAACGCACGAACCGAGAAGGTGCAATTGCTGGAATGATTATTGGTTTAGCCTTCACAATTTATTATATTCTTGGGGTGAACTTCTACGGGATGGAACCCTGGTTTTTTGGCGTTTCCGCAGAGGGAATTGGAACATTAGGGATGATTATAAATTTAATTGTCACCTTTATTGTTTCTCGTGTAACTCCACCACCACCTGAGTCTGTTCAAAGGTTAGTTGAAGATTTAAGAACTCCCGGTGATGAACCACCTGCGATCGCAGAAGTTGGAGAAGACTTTTTGGATTAGTTTTAGCACCTCGACTCCGCTTGGTGCTAACCCTGAGCGTAGCCGAAGGGTTAGTCTATTTTGAGGGCGTTAGGATCAGAAAATCTTGCGCCCTAATTAATTAAATTCCCATTTTTAGCCAGGAAAAAACTTGATTAACCCTAAGTTCTAATGGGATGTCGGGTAAAATGGGTAAGCTGTCATTTCCTTCCATTAATTCAGGTTGTTGATCGGCTCTAAAAACTAATATACTGGCATCATCAGGATCGATAAACCATCCCAAAAGACATCCATGATTTAAGCCGTAAAGGATATTTCCAATAACTTTGTTAGATTTTTGTTCAGGAGATAAAATTTCAACGATCCAGTCTGGCGGTAAATTAAAGCGATCGGGAACTTCTCCGTCTGAGGTAAAAGGTATACGACTCCATCGAAAGACAGCAACATCTGGAATTATTGAACGTTTCTCAAATGTACACCGCAATTCAGGAAAAGCATAAGCAATTTTTGCATCTTCTGTCACTTGATTGATTACGCTACAGAGTTTTCCTTGTAAACGGCTATGTCTTCCTTTTGGCATCGGTTTCTGAATGATTTCACCCTCAATATATTCACATCCTGGTTTTGTTTCCGGGATGCGTAAAAATTCTTCAAGAGTTACTCTTTTATCTGTTGTTTGAGTCATCAGATTTCCATGAATAGTTTGACTCTTGCAATAGTATAACGTTTCACTACTCTCCCCTCGCCTTTTAGGAGAGGGGTTGGGGGAGAGGTCAAAACTTCCCTCGCCTTTTAGGAGAGGGGTTGAGCCAGAGGTCATCATTGCGAGAGAACTTGAAACAATTCAGTCACTTTCGCTAAATCTTTATCCCCTGGAGAACGTTCAACACCACTCGATAAATCAATACCATCGGGTTTCAATAAATTCAACGCTTCTAACACATTATTGGGATTTAAACCCCCAGCTAACAACCAAGGACAAGTCGGATTAAATTGTTGTAAACTCTCCCAATCTAAAGTATGACCTGTTCCGCCTAATTGTTCAGGATGATAGGCATCTAGGAGTAACGTATCAATGTGATCGGTATAGGTTTTAGCAAGGTCTAAGGCTTCGGTTGTCTTAACTCGAACGGCTTTAATGAGTTCTAACTTGGGAAAAGATTGACGCAGGCGATCGCAAAATTCTAAAGTTTCATCTCCGTGCAGTTGAATTCCGGTTAATTCGGCTTGTTCTAAGGTTTGGCTAATTTCTTCTAAACTCGCGTTCGCAAATACTCCAATTTTTCCAATCGTTTTGGGTAGAACTTGAATCACGGCTTGAATATTTTTAGGCGTAATAAATCGAGGAGAACGCTCAACACAAATAAACCCTAAAGTCGTTGCCCCTAATTCTGCGATCGCCTTTCCCTGATCGGGCTGAGTAATTCCACAAATTTTCACCCGCATGGCCGTACCTCAATTGCTGTTTACCTTAAATTACCCTCAATTTGATACAAAAGTTTACCAATTCTATCGAAATTTATTGCAAAATTTAACTAGATGTTAATTATTAAAACAAACCGATACTTTTCACAAACAACTCTCTACAATACCTGATAATTCTCAAATTTTACCCGATTTTTAGGATCAATTCGTTTAAAAGGAGTGCAAAACTTTGATTCATTCATCTTTATTTCTGGCTGTGCAATCTACAGTTCCCGCCACACCTGAGTGGTCGCTAAAAGTTGCCTTGATCATGATTACCTGTAATATTTTTGCGATCGCGATTGGATTTTACGCCATTCCAGCTAAAAATCGGGGCAAGGGTCCAGCTCTCCCCGTCGAACTTCCCGGTTTATTTTCTGGCTTCGGTGTCAGCGAACTACTAGCGACAACGAGCTTCGGCCATGTCTTAGGGGCGGGAATGATTTTAGGTTTAGGTAATGCAGGCCTTCTCTAAAAGCCGAGCTGTCTATGTTGTTGGTACACTATAAGGAGAGCAAAATCAATCCTGGGTATCAACAACAGGAATAGCGAAAGTTAGGGAAAAAGTTCATGCAAGCAGGTTGGCGAATTGGATCGATATTTGGGATTCCTCTCTATATCGATTCTTCTTGGTTTTTAATTCTGGTGCTAGTCACCCTTGCCAATAGTCAAGATTATCTAGAATGGGGGCCGATCCTCTCCTGGAGTGCGGGGTTAGCTGTATCATTATTACTGTTTAGCTCTGTACTCTTGCATGAGCTTGGACATAGTTTAGTTGCCAAATCTCAAGGCATTCAAGTCAATTCGATTACCCTGTTCTTATTTGGAGGGATTGCATCAATTGACCGAGAATCCAAAACCCCAGGTCAAGCTTTTCAAGTGGCAATTGCGGGGCCATTGGTGAGTTTAGGATTATTTTTTATTTTAAGTTTAACTGCTCAATTTTTACCTGAATCCAGTTTAACCGGAGCCTTAACCGAACGGACGGCTGGAATTAACCTTGTTTTAGCAATATTTAATATGATTCCGGGCTTACCTTTAGATGGAGGTCAAGTCTTAAAAGCTGCCGTTTGGAAAGCGACAGGCAGTCGTTTTGCGGGGGTTCGCTGGGCAGCGAGAACCGGACAAATGATCGGGTGGATTGCCATCTCTTTAGGATTAACAATATTCTTATTAGAAAGTCAATTTGGGGGGTTATGGCTCGCGTTTATTGGTTGGTTTGCGATTCGTAATGCAACCTCCTATAGTCGCATGACTGATTTACAAGAAATCTTGATGAAAATTACGGCTGAAAAAGCCATGACCCATGAGTTTCGCGTTGTTGATGCGGATTTAACGTTGCGGGAATTCGCCGACGAATATCTAATTGCAGCCGATACGATTTCAGTGTATTTTGCAGCGTCTAATGGTCGTTATCGAGGTTTGGTTTCAGTTGAGGCGTTACGTGTGATTGAACGAAGTCAATGGACGATTCAAACGCTACATGATGTAGTCACATCGCTTAATCAATTGGTGACAGTTCTTGAACCAACCTCTTTGGTTGAGGTAATCAATACAATGGAAGAACAAAAACTGTCTCGGCTCACGGTTTTATCTCCAGCCGGAGCCGTTGTAGGTATTATAGATCGAGGTGATATTGTCAAAGCCGTCCTCACTCAAATGAAAGTTCCGATTCCTGAAAGTGAAATTAAACGGATTAAATCGGAAGGGAGTTATCCTCTCGGATTACCCTTATCCGCCATTGCAAAAATGACCTCTTCTTACGGGAAGTCCTAATCTTTTTCTCTACTCATTCAGAGAATTTATTTTGAGTATTACTATCATTCGATTGATTCTCTGATTTTCTCTCTGAAACTGCTCAAAAATATTGTGCGTTTTGAGTTTTGAAAACTTATGTATAAAAAGTAGTGTATAAGAAATTAGTTATCACAGCAATATTTTATCTATAATATCTTATCTAAAAATAACAAGAGGTTAAAGTAGATTGTTAAAGCTCTTAGAAACTCGGCTCGATCACAATCCTCTGAAATAGACTGAAACTACAATAATGATTCTCTAAACAAATGAATACCCCTTCTGCATCCTCTCCTCCTGATAATATTTTAATTGTTGACGATCAACCTGAAAATATAAAAATTTTAACTAAAATGCTTTCTCGTGCTGGATATAAGCTGAGACAAGCCATTAATGGTAAACTCGCTTTGATTTCTGCTTCTTCTAAGCCACCTGACTTGATTTTACTAGATATTATGATGCCGGAAATGGATGGTTATGAAGTTTGCAGAAGATTAAAAGAGAATATTGAAACTTCAGAAATTCCAATTATTTTTCTGAGTGCGCTTGATGAACTCTCCAATAAGATGAAAGGTTTTGAAGTCGGAGGAGTAGACTATATTACTAAACCTTTTCAATTCCAAGAAGTTTTAATGAGAGTGAAACTTCACTTAAGCTTACAGTACCAGAAACAACTCCTAGAAGAACAAAATCAAACACTTCGACAAGCGATTAGCAAATGTCAACAAGCCGAAACTCAGTTAAAACTCTTTAATCAAGCAATCTCTGCTTGTCGCAATGGTATTATTATTACAGATGCGACTCAACCCGATCATCCGATCATCTATGTGAATAAAGCCTTTGAAAAAACAACTGGATATTTAGCTTCAGAAGTTCAAGGTAAAAATTGCCGTTTTCTCCAAGGTGAAGATCGCGATCAAGCTAACTTAGATATTATTCGCAATGCCTTAAAAAATCAGGAAGATTGTCTGACTCTTCTACGGAACTATCGTCGGGATGGAACTTTGTTTTGGAATGAAGTTTCAATTTATCCAGTCCAAGATAGTACCGGAAAAGTCACTCATTATATTGGGATTCAAAATGAGATCACTGAACGCAAAAAAATAGAAGAAGCATTACAACGATCTGAAAAAAAGTTTGCAATGGCTTTTCGAGCTATTCCCGATCCCATTGTGATTAGTACCATCGAAGAAGGACGTTTTTTGGAAGTCAACGAAAGCTTTTGTCGCTTAACAGGCTATCAACGAGAAGAAATCATTAATAAAACTGTTAAAGAGCTGAAGATTTGGGTTGATTTACAAGAGCGATTAACGACGACCCAAACTTTACAGAATGTGGGATGTATTCGAGATCAAGAGTTGGAATTCCGAACGAAGAATGGGGAGATAAAAACACTCTTAATTTCGGCGGAACTTATTGAAGTCGAGGATAAAATCTGTATGCTGACTGTTTGTAAAGATATTACTGAACGACGGCAAATTCGAGCCGCTCTAGAAGCAGCCAATCAAAAGTTACAGCATTTAGCAAATGTTGACGGTTTGACTCAAATTGCGAATCGCCGCAGCTTCGATCAAGCTTTTGATAAAGAATGGAAACGTTGCTTCCGTGAACAACAGCCTCTATCTGTAATTTTGGGTGATGTTGATTGTTTTAAAGCGTACAACGATTATTATGGCCATCAACAAGGTGACGAATGTTTAATCCAAGTGGCTAAAGCGATCGCTCAGGCTGTCAAACGTCCAGGAGATTTAGTTGCTCGATATGGCGGCGAAGAATTTATCGTGATTTTACCGAATACAGATGGTAATGGAGCGGTTCAAGTTGCCCAAATCATTCAAGATAAAATTCGACAGCTTCAAATTCCTCATGCTGAATCATCTATTAGTGAGTATATCACCATCAGTATGGGTATTTCTAGCCTAATCCCCAATCATTTGATCGCATCAGATACTCTCATTAGTGAAGCCGATCATGCCCTTTATCAAGCGAAACAACAAGGGCGCGATCGCATTGTTCTCCTCAATCAGATGGAAAAATAAAACAAGAAATAAAAAATCGGATGGGCAATGCTCATCCTCAATTAATTGTATTCAGAATTTGCTGTTCAAAGACGGGCTTTTTCTAGATGATTTGCGATCAACAGATCATAAATTTAAACCCGCCTCTACAGCCTCGATAGAAGCAAAATACCGATTAATTTACCGCAGTTTTGCTGATCACTTCGATTAAACTCCACTGAAATAATGAAGCATCCGCAGGCGGATCATTTGTAATGGTTTCACCAATGCGAATTGTATAGTCATAACCGGGTTCATAGTCAAACCCTTTGATAGCATCATAGAATAATACCCATTCATCTTCAGAACTTTCTCGAACTTGTAAACATTCTTGGCAAACAACTCCAGTGCAAGGCACTGTTTTGGAGTCTACATAAACAATTCGTTCTTCAGTTGTCGAACTCGTTGTTTTTACTTGTTCTGCTTGGAATGTCATAGAATCAGTCCTCCTTGTGAATGGTAAATAATTTGCAGTTGAGTTTTCGGGTTAATCTCTATAATATCTTATTCCTCCTTATGGGCAATCAAATCCGGCAATTTTTCACTCCTCAATTTTTAATTTTACTCCTTAGACTCTGTACGGTTTGAGTGTAACCTTGAAGATCTTACCTGACATTGAGTTAAGAACTTTGTATCGGTTACAACCAGACTTTATCATTGATTCATAGATTTGACAACAATCTATCTAAATTCTTACACAATTCAATTGAGAATGAGTGCCGGATTTAAAAATTTCACGGTTATTTCTTAGGGTTGAACAGATTCAGGTTGAACAGGTTGAGGAACAAATGTCATCAGACCTGAACCTTGTGAGCTTTCATAGGATATTCTTAATTGACCTTCTGGGTTAATTTCATACCATTTTGCATTTTCTAAGGCTTTAAGATACTGGGATTCTTGCTGCATAATCTCAGTTGGACAAGCTTTCATCGTCGTTGCGAAAATATTCAATTTCAGTGTATTTCCTTCCTTTTCATAATTGGTGAGATATTGATTACAGCTACCAAAACCCTGGACTTGATCCTCTGTAAAGTTAACCGTAATTTCGGTTCCTCTCAACGGAACTCTAGAAACAGTTCCATTTTCCAAAGACACCAAAACCCAGGTAAAATCTTCAAGCTGACCCGTGGTTTGAGGTGCAAATGTCAATACTCCCGATCCGGTTTCTGCGGTATAGGAAATTTCTAACTGACCCTGCTCGTTAATTTCATAGTCTTGCACCGCTTCTAAAGCTCTAAGGTAGGCAAATTCCCGATCCATAATATCTCCCATACAGGCTTTGCGAGTTGTTGCAGCCGGAGTGATTTTAAGCTGCCGATCTTCTACCTTATAGGAAGCAATGTATCGATTACAGCTTGCACTTCCTTTCAGTTGACCTTCAACAAAATTCGCGGTGATCGGTTCTGTTGTTTCTGAAAGATTGGTAGTATTTTCACCGCTCCAATTAACCAAGACCCAAGAGGTTCCGTCTAAGGAAGGTTCTGAAGCTGGAGTTGCGGAATTTTCAGAGTTTATCGGCTCGGCTTGAACAGTTCGAGGACTGACCATTGCTAATCCGGTACAAATCCCAATTGCTAGCAGCAAAGTCGTTAAACTGGAACTCAACTTTAAAGCGTAACTGTTCATTTTAGACTCCTTGAATTCTTCCTAACTCAAGCTTCTGATCGTTTCCTTCAAACTGAAAAACGAAAAATCCGCTCATGTTGTAAACTTTAGATAAATTTTTCCTGAATTTTAATTCCCCTAGCAAGCAAACTTGCTCTCACCCCCGAAAGCTGCAATGGGATTAAATATCTACCATGCGAACGGATCTGACCCGACGAGTTCTAGGGTTGAACTCAATATCCATTCCTTGGCGACCCTTGTCTAACTTAACGACACCGGGATCTGTTTCAACGACCTTCCAACCTCGCGATCGCAAAGTCCGCACAACTTCATTGACATCTTGACCGACAAATTCTTGAGCGGGATTATTACCACTACCTCTGCGATCGCCCTCAAAGTTTATCGAGAAGCGCTGACCATCGAGGCGACCATCTCCAAACAGAGTATTGATAGAGTTATTTCTTCCGTACTCGATATTAATCCGCCCTGAAGCACTTGCATCTCCTGAACCTTTGACATTGATCACCAGCTCATCAGCATCCCGTCGTTCTAAATCTCCACTAAAGCGAATGAAACGATTATCTCTCAAGCGCAACGCAACCACCGCTTGATTTCGTGTATCCACAGTCACCGTGACTTGAGTAATCCCGGAATCTCGGCGTCCAGCGAGGCTAAAGACCCCATCACCCGACTGGGACAACCGGATCTGATCTTCAATAGAACCTTGACCGCCAATGCGAACATTATTACCGGGAACCCAACCAATGTCCCCAGAGTTGAGAATCTTAACCTCTACCCATCGTTCTCCATCTGTTCGTCTTTCTTGGAGAACTTCTATGCGATCTCCGACCACACCGTAGCCTCGAACTCGCGATCGCATACTCGGTTCTGTGCGTAGATTGATGCGGGCGGTAGGATCTTGAGCAGTTAATACTCCGCGATCTCCAACTGCGGCGATTAAAATTGACTCCTGACCCGTTTGAGCGATCGCCAATGGAGGTAGGATCATGCTACTGACTCCTCCGATCAGAACTGTACAAAGGGTTGTGATTAAAATCGATTTATTTTTCATTTGGACATCTCCCCAACAATTAGGAAATTTGATTGATTTTACTTTTAGAATATCAGCGATATAGAGGAGTTGACTTCCCTCAGAATGATGATTTTGAACCACTCAATTGACCTCCACCATTAGAATGATTCTTTCTAAACTGTCCGGACGCTTTGACAACCCTGTTGACTGATTGTTTTTCCTAATTGTTCCAGGAAAGAGTCGGGTGAGGGAAAATTCTCACCCTATGAGCCACTAATGATTAGGCTTTACTCGGATTTTTTGATTGTCCAATAGGGCAGTTGTTGAGTAATTTGCGGCTGAATCCCACTAATATTATTATCCGCGAAAATAAAGTTCTTATCTTGCCAAAGGGGAATATAAGGAACATCCTCAGCCAGAATCCCTTGCAACTCATCAAACACCGCTTGTCTGGCTTGTGGGTCTTGTTCTTGACGCTGTTTATCGATCAATTGATTGACGCGATCATTATAGTAAAATGACCCCTGAGACTGGCTTGCACCCTCTTCGCATCCTTTTTCGGGTGAACCTTTTGCACAATCTAAAAAGGGTTGTAAATAGTTATCCGGATCTAAAAAATCTGCATACCAATCGAGGAGAAAAGTCGGATAAACGCCCTTATCTAAATTCTCGAATGCTGTGGTCGCTTCGACTCCTTTGAGTTCGAGTTGTAATGCCCCATCTAACTGTTCAGTTGCCAGAGCTTTTAATGTACTGGCTAAAGTCGCCCGTTTATTATTACCTGACGCATACCAAACTTCAACAATGGCTGGATTTTCTGAGGAGTATCCGGCTTGTTTTAGCAGTTGCTTTGCTTGGTCAATATTAGCCTCTCCATAACGGTCTTTGAATACAGGTTTATAGCCTTTAAATGTTGTTGGAATCAAACTATAAAGGGGTTCTCCTTGTCCGCGTAATACCCGCTCATTAATCAAATTTCGGTCAACAATGGCGGCGATGGCTTGTCGGACTTCCGGTTGATTTAAGGGTTCAGAATTGAGATTCAACACCATATAGTTAACGGTATTTCCATCCGCCGCAATCATCTGCCATTTCCCGTTTTCGGCATCTTCTTGTAAACTTTTAACTTGATCGGGATCGAGAGAAAGATAGGCAATATCTACCGCATCACTACGAAACGCATTAAATAAATTCGCTGGACTCGAAAACCGTTGAATATCAAGTCCCTGATTTTGAGGTTTCTCACCCCAATATTGATCGAATACGTCCAAACGAATTACATCAACTCCAAATTCTGCCAATTTGTATGGCCCAGTTCCCACAAAGGTTTGCGGTTCAAACTTTCCCGCCCCCAACTCGTAGGCTTGAGGAGACACCGCACAGGTTCCCGCTACCGCTAATAAATTGGGAAAGGCGGCGAAAGGTTGTTTTAACTGAATGGTGAGTTCAAAGTCTCCAGTCGCCGTCACAGACTCAACAGTATCCGCCAGCAAAAACGCAGGTTGTCCCCCATTTTCGATAAACCGTTTTAGGGAAAATACCATTGCTTCAGCGTTAAACGGAGTGTCATCATGGAAAACCACATCTTCACGCAGAGGAATTGTATAGGTTAAACCATCTTCGCTAACAGTCGGTAAAGCCGTTGCGAGTTGGGGAATCAAGGTTGTTGTTCCCAGTTCGTAGGTGTAGAGGCGATCGCCTACATTCTTGAAGATATCATTAGATAAAGCATCATAGGCATCCGCCGGATCGAGCGTGCGAATTTTCAGAGTCGTTCCCATCGTAATGCGTCCAGGGTTCGTCGGGGAAGTTGGGGAACTATCGGTTTGAGTTTGGCGCGGCGTACAGCTTACCACCAAAAACCAACACAAACAGAATAAACTCATCCAGTGCAGGATAGATCGATTGCGACGATAGGTCAACCATCGCAATGGGGAGATTTGACGGAGGAATTGGGTCAACATTGGCTTTTTTTCATCTTCTTAATCTGAAATTTTGATGATAGCCGATAAATGTCCCCTTTTTTAATTCCCTAAGCTATTTTCAAATTGGACTCAAATCTGCTTTGTGAGGATTTAAGATAATATTTGTACTAAAATTCGCATCACGGATTCAAGATCTTCAGGCACATGATAACTTTCTAAACCTTGTTCGATCTGTTTTTTTAACAATTTAATCGAGCAAACTCCCAAATTTTTCCTGTTGTTACCGCATAACGTTGAGAATAATCAGATCAACTAAAATTAGGAAAAGGGCTGTGAAGAACACAACCCTGATGGTGTATCGCAAATTTTTGGTTAATGTCATTTAGTTGAGTGCTTCTGCACCGCCAACCACTTCTAAAATTTCCTGAGTAATTGCAGCTTGTCGAGCTTTGTTATAAGATAATGTCAGGCTTTTCATCAATTCTCCAGCGTTATCACTGGCGTTACTCATGGCGGTCATCCGAGCAGCTAATTCACTCGCTGTTGATTCTTGCCACGCTCTGAACAGTTGATTGGTCAAGAATAGCGGTAACAAAGCATCTAAAATCTGTACCGGATCTTGTTCAAAAATCATATCGCGTGGGATAACTTTCGGCGTGAATTCAACTTTTTCGCGAGCCACATCAAGTTGACCATCCGTTGTTGTGAGTCGGAAGACTTCGTCATCTTGAACTTCTAACCCTTGAGGAGTTAAGGGAAGAACGGTCTGAATCACCGGACGTGAACTAATGAGTGAAACAAACTTAGTGTAAACTAATTCGACCCGATCCACTTCTCCAGATAAAAATAGGGAGAGAATTTCTTCTGCGGTTTTAGCCACTTTGTCAGCCGGAGGGGTTTTTTCAGGGTTTTCAGCCGTGCTATGAATGGGAACATCTCGGCGTTGAAAATACTGAATGGCTTTACGTCCAGTCAAAATAAATGTATAATCTAAGCCTTCAGCTTTGAGTTCTTTGGCGCGACTTTCTGCCCGTTTAATAATATTGCTGTTGTAAGTACCGCACAAGCCGCGATTCCCAGAAATAACGAGCAATCCAACTTTTTTAACTTCCCGTTGTTCGAGGAGAGGAGAATCAATATTCTCGAACTGTAGACGGGATTGTAAGGCATAAAGAATCCCTGCCAATTTATCCGCAAATGGACGAGTGGCGAGAACTTGTTCTTGAGCGCGACGAACTTTTGCAGAGGCAACTAGGCGCATCGCCTCGGTAATTTTTTTTGTATTTTTGACGGAAGCAATGCGATCGCGAATCGCTTTTAAGTTTGACATAGCTGGGTTAGTTATGAATTATTTGTTAAGGTGCGACCAATGGAAATTTTTAATGGCTAAATGCTCAACTCCCACTGGTCACTCTACGGAACTAAGCAGAAACGAGGAAGGTTTGCTTAAATTCAGTAATTCCTTCTTTGAGGAGATTTTCAGCGTCGGGCGTTAAGACTTTTTCGTTTTGGATGATTTCAGCATACTTGGGCTTACTATTTTTCAAGTAATCCCGTAATCCAATGTTAAAGTCAACCACTTTATCAACGGGAATATCATCGAGATAACCGTTAATTCCGGTATAGATAATCGCAACTTGTTCAAACAATTGCAGCGGAGAGTTTTGAGGCTGTTTGAGAATTTCGCGTAACCGTTCACCACGAGCAAGCTGGTTCCGGGTGGCTTCATCCAAATCAGATGCAAACTGAGAGAATGCTGCTAATTCGGCAAACTGTGCCAACTCTAGCTTAATTTTACCCGCTACCTTTTTAATGGCTTTGGTTTGTGCCGCTGATCCTACACGAGATACAGAAATCCCCGCATTCACCGCTGGACGTAAACCGGAGTTGAACAAGTCCGCAGACAGGAAGATCTGACCATCGGTAATAGAAATTACGTTGGTGGGAATATAAGCAGAAACGTCACCCGCCTGAGTTTCAATAATCGGCAGAGCCGTCATACTTCCGCCACCGAGTTCGTCGTTTAATTTCGCTGCCCGTTCCAACAAACGAGAGTGGAGGTAGAAAACGTCTCCAGGATAGGCTTCACGACCGGGAGGACGACGCAATAACAGCGACATTTGACGGTAGGCTTGGGCTTGCTTGGAGAGATCATCATAGATTACCAAGGTGGCTTTGCCTTTATACATGAAGTATTCAGCGATCGCTGCTCCAGCATAAGGTGCTAGATATTGTAAGGTTGCCGGATCACTGGCGTTTGCTGCCACAATTACGGTATAGTCTAAAGCCCCTTTTTCTGCTAAAGTGCCAGCGACTTGAGCAACGGTTGAGGCTTTTTGACCGACTGCCACGTAGACACAAACCACGTCTTCGCTCTTTTGGTTAATAATAGTGTCAATGGCGATCGCGGTTTTACCTGTTTGTCGGTCTCCGATAATCAGTTCTCGTTGACCTCTACCAATGGGAATCATCGCATCAATCGCAGTAATTCCAGTTTGCATCGGTTCGCAAACAGAACGACGGTCAACAATCCCTGGAGCCGGAGATTCGAGTAGGCGACTCTCGGAGGTTTGAAGTTCGCCTTTCCCATCAATGGGACGAGCCAGAGCGTCCACAATCCGGCCTAGTAAGGCTTCACCAACTGGAATTTGAGCAATTTTTCCGGTTGCCGTCACGGAGGAGCCTTCTTCAATTCCACGCCCTTCTCCCATCAGTACCGCCCCGACGTTGTCTTCTTCTAGGTTGAGGGCGACACCGACTGTACCATCTTGGAACTCTAGCAGTTCCTGAGCCATCACTTTATCTAGGCCATAGATGCGAGCAATCCCATCTCCAACTTGCAGAACAGTACCCACGTTGGAAACTTTTACGTCTTGGTCGTACTGTTGGATCTGTTGTTGAATGATACTGCTAATTTCGTCAGGTCTGATTGATACCATAGTTCTTGATTATCTAAGTGAACACTCGTTTTGAGTGTGTTGTTGATTCATCAAAACATCGACATTCAAAAATTCTAACCAGAGGCGTTGAAGATTCAAGTTGCCGTGTTCTAAAGTGTTTGCGGTTGAGTCTGGCTTCAGTTTTTGTCAGCGTGACTCACCTAAAGGTTTAAGCGTTCAGGCGTAGGCCAATCCGACGCAGTTGTCCTCGCAGACTAGCATCAATCACCTGAGAGCCAACTTTGATAATCACACCCCCGAGTAATTCGGGGTCGATTTTCGTCATAATTTCTACATGGTTTGCCCCTGTCATCCCTTTAACTTTCTCTGACAGGGTGTGTCTTTGACCATCATTCAACTCAACGGCTGAAGTCACTTCTGCCAACACCGTTTTATTGAGTTGACGTAGCAAAGCCAGATATTGCTGTCCGATTGGTTCGAGAAACAAAACCCGTCCTCGATCAATCAATAGCATCACAAAGTTTCGCACGTAGGGATTAACTTCCTCACGGAAAACTTGTCCGATTACCGCCTTCTTATCATCCCGTTTAATCACAGGATTGGCTAAATACTGTCTTAAGTCTGGGGAATTTTCCATCAAGCCCAACAAATCACGGATATTATCTCCGATTTCGTTGGTGAGGTCATTCGACTTAGCGACTGACATTAAAGCCTGTGCATAAGGCTCTACAATTTCTCCAACAATTGCGCTCATTAACTACCTCACAATAACGCGATACTGCGGTCGATTAGTTGTTCTTGAGCAGAATGATCCAGTTGTTCTCTAAGTCGTGCTTCTGAGCGTCCTAAAGCCATTTCTACAGCTCTAGCACGCAATTGAGCGATCGCTCTTTCTCGTTCTGCATCGAGTTCTTGACTTGCCGAAGCTTTCATGCGTTCGACATCTTCAGTTGCCTCTGCTTGAATAGAGACTTTGAGTGCTTTGGCTCGCTCTTGGGCTTCGGCTCGAATTTTCTCGGCTTCAGCTTGAGCTTGAGTCAAATTTTTCTCTTGTTCTGCAAGAGCCGCTGCGGCTTTCTTCTGGCGTTCCTCTGCGTCGGCGATCGCTTGCTCAATACTGGCTCGTCTTTCACTCAAGATTTTGCCTAAAAAACCTCGTCCAAAGTAGACTAGAATACCAATCAAAATGGCAAGGTTAACGATATTGCTCTCTAAAATATCGAACTTAAAGCCAAAACCGCCCTCAGAGGCCGCCTCTGTCGCGAGTAATACTACCGTCTCCATGATGTTTTTCTCATATTCTCATAACTGCGCTACTAACAGTTTGACCTCAAAATCTGGCGGATTATCTCACCAATTCAGGTCCTAATAGCTTTTCTAGAATTTGCTGACTGAGGGATTCAACCTGTTGCTCTAAGCTTTGCAAAGCTTGCTGTTTCTCCTGCTCAATTTCTTGAGCGGCTTGTTCTCTTAGCTTTTGGGCTTCTTGCAAAGCCTCAGCCATTTTATCTGATGCGATTTTGCGAGCTTCAGTTTGAGCGGTTGTAATTACCTCTTGAGCTTGCTTGCGGCTTACTGCCAGTTCTTGCTCATATTGTTGAGTTAACTTCTCCACTTCGGCTAACCGCTCCTGAGCTTGCAGTCTATTTTTTCGGATATACTCAGCTCGCTCATCAATTGCTTTTCCGAGGGGCTTGTAAAAAATCGCGTTTAAAATGACTGCTAGGAGCAAAAATTGCACAGCCATCAGAGGCAAGGTTGCATCTAGGTCAAATAGTCCTCCCTCTTTTGCAGTTTCTTCAACTGCGAGTAGAATCGTCCAGTGCATCATTCGTTTTTATGTCTAGGTTTCCCATGCTGTTTGGTTTGAGAGTTTAGATTTCAGAATTTTGGGGTGAAGAATATCCCGGTCAATCTAAAACCTAAACTCTAAACTTTCTTATGCGAAGGGGTTAGCAAAAAGCAACACTAGAGAAACAACTAGACCGTAGATGGTCAACGCTTCCATAAATGCCAAACTTAACAGCAAAGTTCCGCGAATTTTACCTTCGGCTTCGGGTTGACGAGCAATCCCTTCTACGGCTTGACCCGCTGCATTTCCTTGACCAATACCAGGCCCAATTGCACCTAAACCAACAGCTAAAGCAGCAGCGATGACGGAAGCAGCAGCGATTAACGGATCCATAATGATTTCCTTACCTAAACGACGAAATTTACAATCAAGAGAATACAAAGGCGAACCATGATTTCAGTTCCCAGCAGTATAAATACAGGCTGAGAATTCTGAAGTTTTACTCAGTGATCGGCTTTAGTGATGTTCTTCACCATGCCCTTCTAGAGCTTCTCCAATATAGTTGGCTGCTAGAGTGGCAAAAATGAGTGCCTGAATTGATCCGAGAAATAATCCCAGAATCATTAATGGCAGTGGAACAAATAGAGGTACCAGAAATACCAATACCGCAACAACTAATTCATCCGCCAACACATTACCGAACAGACGGAAACTTAGTGACAGAGGCTTGGTAAAATCTTCAATCACCCGAAAGGGGGCGAGAAAAGGTACAGGCTTGGCATAATCGGCAAAGTAGCCGACAACGCCCTTTTTACTCATACCTGCGTAAAAGTACGCAACGGAGGTTAGCAGTGCCAAGGCTACCGTCGTGTTGATGTCGCTTGTTGGAGCGGCTAGTTCTCCTGCGGGTAGCTCAATTAGCTTCCAGGGGACTAACGCACCAGACCAGTTCGACACAAAGATGAACAAAAATAATGTACCAACAAACGGTACCCAGGGGCGATATTCTTTTTCCCCGATTTGGTCTTTAGCCAGGTTACGAACAAATTCCAGGACATACTCCATGAAATTTTGCATTCCACTGGGAACACGCTGAATATTGGTTGATGCTAAAATAGCAGCTAATACCAAAACAGCGATAACAAACCAAGAGGTCAGGAAAATTTGTCCGTGTACTCTTAGACCGCCCAGTTCCCAATAAAACTGCTGGCCGACTTCCAAACTGGCGAGGGGAAAACAGTTAATAGCGTTGAAAAATTCAAGCATTTGCATTCAAAAGGCTTCCCCTTACAAGTACATAGCCCAAGTCTGGCTTGGCCTGAAATTTATGAATTCTCAGGCATCAGTGCTTCTTTTAGCACATACAGAATTAGCGCCGCTTTGTACGTCAGAAATCCCAAAAAGACGGGAAGAATTGACAAGCTCTTCCATTGAGTTGCAACAACAATCAACCCAATAACTATGGCTAATCGAGCTTTGCTGAGACGTTGCTGCTGTCTACCCAGTTTTTCAACGTCTTTCGCTAACATTCTTAAGTAAACCACACTTCCAACCGCTCCTAATAAATAATTTAGAGCAATCTTGAGCGGATAAAAACAGCAAACCGTCACAAAAATAACGCCTGTCAAAATAACCGTCAGGATTAACAAGTCCTGCTGGAGCTGATGATACTCCTCAATGGAGTTATCCGGTTCAGGATCGAGTACACCTGAGTCGGAACTATTATCTTCAGGGGGTGTGGTTTCAACTATAGAGTTAGACAAGATCACAAAACTCACAAACTCAAACTTGGGTTATTGGCTGCGCTCTGCAAACCATCACCGATAATACCATGTATCGGTAACGAAAGTTGCAATAGCAATCAGTACACAGTAAACAGTAAACAGTTATCAGCTTTTACCGTTGACCTGGATGTAGGAGACAGGGAACATTTATCAGTGAACAGCTTGACAGCGCAAAGTGCAGTGAGTAAGCGTGCGATCTTGCGGTGCGACTCTGCTGCTTCTCAAGCAACTAAGGAAGCGCGCCACCCCTGCGGGCGCTAGCGGTCGGAACCCGCGTCGTCTCACGGCGCTAGGGAATGCCGACCAAGAGAGGGAATGCTGACCAAGAGAGCAAAGTTTGCGCATAGAGGAAGTTCGCAAGAGACGCGCACCAAGAGAGAGGGTTTCCCTCACGCAGCACCTTTGCAAGACAGTACACAGTTACCAGTCTTATCAGCTATCAGCTTTTAGTGTTGACTGTCTACTGCTCATTGCTCATTGCTTATTGTTCACTGTTTACTGCTCACTGCTCACTGTTTACTGACTTCTGGATGTAGGAAACTACGTCTTCTAGGGCGACTTCCTCGGAGTTGCGGGTGGCTCGTTCGACAATCTCGACTTTCCCAGATTTAAGCGATCGCCCGGTTACAATCCGGTAGGGAATCCCAATTAAATCAGCATCTTTGAACTTGACTCCGGCTCGTTCGTTGCGATCGTCGAGTAGGGTTTCAATTCCAGCTTGATTTAACTGAGTATAGAGCTTTTCTGCGGTTTCGACTTGGTTTTGATCGCTAATGTTGGGAATCGTTACAATTGCATGATAAGGGGCGATCGCCACGGGCCAAATAATCCCGTCTTTATCATAGGATTGTTCTACGGCTGACTGCGCTAAACGTGACACTCCCACTCCATAACATCCCATTACCAAAGGCATCTCTTCGCCCTTTTCATTCGTATAGGTTGCGCCCATTTTTTCGGAGTATTTGGTTCCCAGTTGGAAGATATGACCAACCTCAATTCCTCTGGCTATTTCTAAGGTTTGAGTTGGATCGTGAACTGCGCGATCGCCTACTGTTGCTGTTCTCACATCCACAACTATTTTAGGCCGTTCAAACTCAGTTTTCCAGTTCGCCCCGACCACGTGAAACCCAGACTCATTCGCCCCCGTGACAAAGTTCTCCAAGTCTACTGCCGTCTGATCGACCATTCGTAAAAAATTCCCCTGAACCTCCTTACTCTTGGCAATATAGTCATCTGACAAATCCGGCGCAATATAACCCAACGGTAAGGGTTTTGTTGCCCATTTTTGCTGTGCTTCTGCATCAGGAACGGTTAAGGAAATGACCGTACTTGCCTGATATTGACTGGCTAATTTTGTTAATTCATTTTGCAGCTTCACCTCATTGACATCTTGATCGCCGCGAATATTCACCAAAACCAGCACCGTCATTCCATTATCATAAACGGCTTCGTAGAGAACATTTTTAACAATTTGTGTCGGCGAACATTTCAGAAAATTACAAACCGTCTCAATAGTTGCGGTATTGGGGGTTTCTCGTTTTTCATACTCTTTAAAGGGTGAAGGTTCAGCATCGGTTGGTAAAGAAACAGCCTTTTCAACATTCGCTGCATATTTACCATCTTCTGTAAAGAGAACCTCATCTTCTCCGGCTTCGGCTAACACCATAAACTCCTGAGAACCCGAACCCCCAATTGCCCCAGAATCTGCTTCTACCGCCCGAAACGCCAACCCACAGCGACTTAATATATTGCGATAAGCCCGATCCATATCCTTATAAGTTTCTTTCAAACTCTCTGCATCAGAATGGAAAGAATAGCCATCTTTCATAATAAATTCTCGTCCGCGCATCAACCCAAACCGAGGCCGAATTTCATCGCGGAATTTAGTTTGAATTTGATATAAATGCAGGGGAAGTTGTTGATAAGATCGGATCATATCTTTCGCCACCGTTGTAATCACTTCCTCGTGAGTTGGCCCCAGGGCTAGATCTCGGTTACGGCGATCGCGCAATGCAAACATGATCCCCTCAGCCTTTGTGTAAGTATCCCAGCGACCCGACTCTTGCCACAATTCCGCCGGTTGAACTTGAGGAAGCAGACATTCCTCAGCGCCGGTAGCGTTCATTTCTTCACGAACAATTTGAGAAACCTTTTGCAACACTCGCCACATCAACGGAAGATAGGCATAAATTCCACTCCCAATGCGACGGATATACCCTGCACGAACCAAAAGTTTATGACTCGGAATTTCCGCTTCGGCGGGATCTTCACGTAATGTAACAAACAATTTTTTAGAGAGTCGCATCGTTCCGATTTCCTGTAGAGATCAACACACTATTATCTCAGATTACTCCCAATCGGTACATTTCGTGGAGTGCATTTGCTAATGGATAGGTTGTCTAAGTATGGATAGATGCGATCACACATTATTTAGTATGATTGATCTGTACAGCAAAATTACTGACTTTTTAGGTTATGTGCGTTTACAAGCTATAATCTCTATTATTTAGTATTGGAGATAACTGTTTTAAAAGCTAGACCTGTGAAAAATGTCAGATATATTTAACTAAGGTGTGAGTGCATAAGAGGGAAGAGATGACAAAG
>JBCBCI010000065.1:0-34944 GCA_038530755.1 Cyanobacteria bacterium J06592_8
CACCACATGAGGAACGGGACGCGGCTTGTATTTCTTCACCATTGATTTTCCTTTGTAGGCTAAAGAAGTGCTAGCCCCTGAATCTAACATTACCGCATCTCGGAAGCCAACTTGCGCTAACATTTGACTCAATGTAATCGAATCAATTCGTTGAGTTGAAACCCCAATTATTGGCTGACCACTGCGATGAATTCCCCAAAATGCACGGTGACGAGGCGCATCAAAATCAAATAATCCTCCAAAACTTTCGGGAGTTCGCGCTTGAGAATTCTTGACTAAATATCCTCCGGCTACAAAGGCATCGGTCACATCTGGCATTTCAGCTTGAATGCCTTTGAGAGTATTATGTTTATCGGGATGAAAGGGAATAAAACGAACAGTTTCTGAGTTAATTAATACTAAAGGTCGGTTTCTCAGTTTGGCATTATCAGTATTACTGCCGGGTACAAATTTACCGTTAATCTGGCTAAAGATCGGCCCGATCATTCGATTAGACTTGTTGGTTTTCAAGGAGAAAAATGCACCATCAACTCCAGCTAAAGCATCACTTTTAGCAACAATTTCTTGAATGGGGTAACGACTATCCGCATGAATTGTGATCGGTTTTCCACCAGAGATTAGTATCAGTGGAGTTCCATGCACTTCGACTTCATTTTTAACAATGGGTGCGTTAAAATCAATACCAGATTTCCAGATGGGGATTTGCATTCCTTCCGAAGACTCTGCGATCGCTTTCTTTAAACCCGCTTGACCAAACCGATCAATCGCCAGTAAACTTTTAGAATGATTGCTGAGTTTATTCACTTTCTTTTCCATTGTGAATGCCGCTTCATATCCGGCTGCTTTTATCCATGCGGTTACTCGTTCATCATAGTTGCCTTCTGGATAGGTAAAATAACGAATCGGAACACTCAATTTATCTTCTAATCTTTGTTTAGAATTAAACACTTCTTGCTGAAGTTTCCAGTCCGAAAGTTTGCTTAAATCTTTAGGATGAGTCACGCCATGAGAAATAATTGTAATGAGTGGATCGGCTGCCATTTCTTTAAGCTGTTCCCAGGTAACGGTAGAACGTCCGACAATTTTTCCGTCTACTTTATCGGTATAAATTGAAAACGCGCCCGGATAATTGTATTCTTTTAATAAGGGATAAACCACTTCATAATGACCAACATAACCATCATCAAAGGTTAAAACAATGGGATTTTTAGGCAAGGATTCTCCCGTCTGTAAATGTCTCGTCAATTGATCGAGACTAATCGGAGTTAAGCCATTTTCTTTAATCGCTTCTAGATGTCCCTTAAACTGTTTAATCGTCAGATCAAAAGAGACTTTTTTCTTGGGTAAAATATCGTGATACATCATCACCGGAACTCTAGCTAATCTAGCGCGATCGTGAATTGTTGGCCAGGGACTCGGACGAGTATTCGCCTCTACAATCATCTGATATCCAACAGTATGAATCACATCGGCGAGTACCATTTCTGGGTTGACAAGCCAGTTAAAAACTTTAGAGAATTGATCAGTCGATGTTTCTGCTTCTAAAAGGTCAGGATTTTCGCAGGTTTGAGACTCTGTTGATGCTTTTGTAGAGGCGAAAGAAGGGGAAGTCATCAATGGAAAAGCCACTCCAAGAGATAGCATTAGAGTTAAACTGGCAGAAAATCGGCAAAAATTGATACACATAGATTTTTCTATAATTAAAAAAATTACAAATAGCAGTCTTAGGAACTTATACCTGAAGTCAGACAAATATTATAGTATCAGATTAAGCAGTTTTGGTCTCTAATGTGGTAATCTTTAGGTTAAACTTTGGTTAATTATAGATGATCACTGAATACTTCGCGATCGCCTGTCCTTTTTCGTGATATAATAGTTAACTTCAGTATAATTTTTATTTATTTTTATAAGTATTTTATTTTTTTTAGGGTTAATCAATGAGTATTAGTCGTCGTCAGGTTCTTCTATTTTTAAGCACGATTTGTGGATTAGGAGGAGCAGTTTATTTTCATCAAAACTTAACTCAAAAAGACAAAAAAGTCTCCAATAAATTCGAGTCTCAGCCTCCACCTGAACCTTTGTCTTCTCCTACTCCGATTGCAGTCGCACCCACAGGCTTTTTCGCACCCGTTAAAGGTGATGTTCGACTACTGGTGATTAGTGATTTAAACAATCGTTATGGTTCAACGGATTATGAGTCTCAAGTCACTGCATCTATTCCTTTAATTCCTCAATGGGAACCAGATTTAGTCTTGTGTGCAGGTGATATGGTCGCCGGACAAAAACGCTCTCTTTCAGAAGCCAATATTAAGGCAATGTGGGCAGGTTTTGAACGAGATATTGCCAGTCCTTTGCGTCAGGAAAACTTGCCATTTGCGATGACAATGGGAAATCACGATGCGTCTAGTTATCGGAATAAAAGTGGAACCTATGTTTTTGCAAAAGAACGCCGTTTAGCGGAGGAATATTGGAGTCAACATCAATCCAATTTAAACTTAGATTTTGTTGACGATAGTGGTTTTCCGTACTATTATAGTTTTGTGCAAAATGATATTTTTTATCTGATTTGGGATGCTTCTAGTTTTATCATTCCAAGCCAACAATTAGAGTGGGTTAAAGAGAGTTTGGCGAGTCCTTCTGCACAGACGGCTAAACTCCGAATTGTGATGGGACATTTACCTTTGTATGCGGTTGCAGTGGGACGAAATAAGGAAGGTGCAGTTCTTAGTAATGTCAGGGAACTCCAAACCCTGTTAGAAGAAAATAACGTTCATCTTTATATTAGCGGTCATCATCATGCCTATTTTCCCGCTCGTAAAAATCAATTAAAATTACTTCATACAGGTGCTTTAGGGAGTGGGCCGCGTGTTCTTCTCAATAGTGATTTATCACCTCGAAATACTTTAACAGTTATTGATATCAATTTAGACTCAAAAACATCTCGTTACACAACATACAATATGAAAACTCAAGAAGTCATTCAACTTCAGGAACTTCCAGAAAGAATTGAGAGTCTCAATCGTTGGGTAGTGCGAGAGGATGTCTCTCTTGAAGCCTCGAATTTATAGTATTTTAATTCTGAAATACTAATGTACAGAAAAATTAGGGTTCGTAATTGCGCTTTAGCGCATTAAACGTCTTAATTTTATACCGTATCACAATTATAATTTGGTTTTAACCCTTATGCTGAACATTATGTAAAACACTTAGAATTAAGATCGGAGCTGCAATGTACTCGTCCTAAAGATTTTACAGTGCTGAAGCACAATTACAAACGCACGACAGTGCTGAAGCACAATTACAAACCCAAAAGATCTGATAGTGCTGAAGCACAACTACAAACTTAGAAATGATATTACCTTTCCTATTAACTTCTGTTGTTTTTGCTCAAGCTCAACCTCCCACTACAGAGATTATTCAACCTCAAGAAGTTCGTCCGTTACCGGGTCAACTTGATAATATTCCAGTTTTTAATAGTAACAGTCCTGAACTTATTTTATCAGAAGGAATTTTGCTGTCAACCTTTCCACCCGACACCAAAAAATCACCGGAAGCACACTTAAATTTCCCGTTTAAAGGACGATTTGATATTTTCGCTCATCATGTGGCTAAACCGCAAACACCGGAGGATTTACGGACATTATATTTAGGGATTCTGGTTCATAATCCAGGAGATAAATCGGTTCGAGTTAAAATCTTACAGGCGGCGAGTTATTTGAGTCAACCGGATGCACCGTTTATTGAACTTCCGGCTGTTGTTGATAATCCCAATGGAGAGATTTATGCAGGGCCAGGAAGTCGAGTAATGAGTGATATTTTGCGAGGAGAACGACAGTCTATTTTTCGCAAACAGGTGATAATTCCACCTAAAACGAGTCGAATGTTATTAAATATTCCCATCCCAGTTAGAACTTTAGAACCGCCTTTAAATGGTCGTTCAACGTTGATGCGATTAGAAAGTGATGGAGAAGTTTATCTCGCGAGTTTAGCGAAATATGCTCGAATTGGACGCAATGGAAAAGATGTTTCTCCTTCACTTCCAGAGTGGGAAAATTTATTAAAATCAGGGCGTTTATCCAGTCCTCGCGATCGCGCTCCTACACCTCCTAATACGAATACAAATCAAATCATTTATGGACGAGTGGCGGGAGTGGCTAGAGGGTCAAGCTGGACTGCTAAATTAGTCGATACAGGTCATTCTCGTTTAACGATTCCTAGATCGGGAGTTGCCTTTTCCTATAGTATGAGTACCTTACCCAAAGGACAATTAGGAACCCATCAAAATCAAAGTGCGGAACTTTTAGTTCGTTATCCAGATACCGCCTATCAAGCACACGGAAATTATGCCATTCAATATAGTTTAGATTTACCGCTTTATAATCCAACTGATCGAACTCAAACTGTAATTTTAACCGTTCAAACGCCATTAAAAGAAGATAATTTATCTCAAGGAGGACTGAGATTTTTAGACCCAGTTCCACCGCAAACTTTTTTTCGAGGAACGGTGAGATTTCGCTATATTGATGATCAAGGGAAACGTCAAACTCGATATATTCATTTAGTGCAAAAACGAGGACAACAAGGAGAACCGTTGGTGAAATTACAAATCCAACCCCAACAACAGCGACAAGTTGAATTTGATTTTCTTTATCCTCCCGATGCAACACCTCCGCAAGTTTTGACAATTCAAACCTTAGAAAACTGAAGATTTTATATAAAAAAACCTTAGTTCTAGCAATTCTAAAGATATTGTTGAAGAAAAAATACTCGGTTTGCGATCGGCAGTAAACTAATAAAGCCAGACTACTACTTTACTATCTCTAGACCGAATTCAAGTAGCAGATAAAGGATTTTAGAAATGCCCTGGTTTGTTAAAATAGAACATGGAATTGTCGAAAAACCAGTTTTTGATCGGTATGTTCCTGCCCATGTCGCCTACGTGAAGGATTTAATTGCCAAAGGACACAAAGCAAAAACAGGTTACTGGGAACGGCGCGGCGGAGGAATGCTTCTGTTCGAGGCGGATTCACGGGCTGATGCTGAAGCGATTGTAGAGCAAGATCCGCTGGTTCAAAACAACTGTGTCACCTATGATCTATACGAATGGTGCGTGGTTGTCGAATAGAGTGCCAGAAATTTACAGCCAGAAATTTACAACCAGAAATTCACAGCAAAAATTAAAAATTTGTGTTATATTAATAATTGACTTGGACCTACGCGATCAAGACGCCCAAATCTTGTCAGGACCGGAAGGTAGCAGCAATACGGGATGCTCTTGGTAGGCGTAGACTCCGAGTCACTTTTATTTATAAGTTTATTGATAAACAGATAGGAGGCTTTATGCAGCGAGGTTTAGGAGATCTAGTCCAAAAAGCTGTCTACTTAGGAGTTGGATTAGCTTCCTACGCGGGTGAAAAAGCAGCAAAGAATGTAGCCGAATTGCGAAACGAAGCCCAGAAGCTAGCTGACGAACTGGTGAAACGGGGTGAGATGACCACAGAAGAAGCACGTCGTTTTGTGGAAGATACCCTCAAACAAGCCCAACAACCCTCTCCAGCAGAAAGTCAAACTTCCAGCAACCCAGAACCCCGTCAGATTGAGATTATTGACGCTGAGGAACAGGAGTCTACTGAGTCTTCTGATACTGCTGAACAGTTGCGTCAACAAGTACAAAATTTACAGGAAGAATTACGACGTCTTAAGCGCGAGTAAAATCTGCACAGGCTGTAGAAAAGCAGTGCTATACTAGATTTCCAGACAAAGCCTGTTCTATGAGGTTTTGTCTAAAAAGTTGTAAATACAGCGAAAAATCTTATGGAAGATTGGTCAAAGGGTTTTTTTGAAAGCGTTGAAATGGCAGTCTGTGAAGTCGAAAAGGTGTTCACAGAAATGGGTAAAGATTTTGAACAAATTGTTGATGAACTGAGCAAGTTCTCAGAAGAAATTACTGAGGAAGTTCACACCAAAATTTTACCTGAATTAGAGCAGCATTTTAATGAATTTTTTGAACCGATTCTAGATGTTTACTTCGATCTGGAACTGGAAATTGATGAGAGTGAGTTTGAACCTTTTGTAACTTATGTTCATCCCACATCCTATGAACATCCGGCTTGTCGAGGTTGTCAAAACTATCATGGTCATGTTTACGGGGGAAATTTACTGGTTTGTGCGATGCACCCGAACGGCGTGGAAGATGAGACTTGTCCAGACTGGGAATCTCAATAAGGAATCTCAATAAAATGTAGAGATTTTTAACTTTCATTAATTCATTAAACACTTTAGAAAATCAAGATAATTAATCCAAAATATTGAACTCCCTATTCTTTCTTTTCTTTCTTTTCTTTGTTTGATAAGCGGTGAATCTACCAGTCCAGAATATTTCTCAGTTTGGAATTCCCAGACTCCCAGCTTTTATTCAGCTCAGATCTTATCAGAAAAAAGCGGTTAAAAGTTGGTTTACGAATCGGGGACGAGGAACATTAAAAATGGCAACAGGCAGTGGTAAAACGATTACTGCTTTAGCTGTTGCGACTGAACTTTATCAGAAGATCAATTTACAGGTCTTACTGGTAATTTGCCCTTACTGTCATTTAGTCACACAATGGGCGCGAGAGGCTGAAAAATTTGGATTAAAACCTTTATTAGCGTTTGAAAGTGTTCATCAGTGGCAACGTCAACTTTCGATACAACTCTACAATATTCATTCCGGTTTTCAGCCTTTTCTCACTGTTATTACCACCAATGCAACCCTGATTTCTGAAAGTTTTCAGTCTCAACTGCGATATTTTCCAGAGAAAACTCTGATTATTGGAGATGAGGTTCACAACTTAGGTTCACCGCGTTTAGAAGAAAGTTTACCTCGAAATATCGGACTCCGTTTAGGATTATCGGCTACACCCGAACGCTATTTTGATGAAGATGGAACAGATTCTATTATTGGGTATTTTGGTTCTATTTTGCAACCTGAACTCACTTTAGCAGATGCAATTCGTCAAGGGGCATTAGTTCACTATTTATATTATCCCATTTTAGTCGAATTAACGGAAACCGAAAGTCGCGCCTATTCGCGGTTAACAACTCGAATTGGTTGGGCGTTGATGGATGAAGAAAATATCGATAAAAATGAAACAGTTACCGCTTTACTCATACAACGGGCGCGCCTAATTGGGTCAGCCGCTAATAAAATTAAAGCATTACATCAGTTAATGCAGAACCGTTTACAGACGACTCACACTCTATTTTATTGTAGTGATGGCAATATTGAGAGTGAAGATTATTCCTCAACTCGTCAGTTAGAAGCAACGGTAGAATTATTAGGCGGAAAACTCGGTTATCGAGTCAATACTTATACGGCGGAAACCTCCTTAGCAGAACGAGAAAAACTTCGTCATCAATTTGAAACGGGACAACTCCAAGGATTAGTTGCGATTCGATGTTTAGATGAGGGCGTTGATATTCCCGCCATTCAAAATGCTGTGATTTTAGCGAGTAGTCGAAATCCACGTCAATTTGTACAGCGTCGCGGGCGAATTTTGCGTCCTCATCCTCAAAAAGAACGAGCGACTTTATTTGATATGATTGTACTTCCGCCTGACTTGGGGCGAGAAACTTTAGACGTTGAACGAAATTTGTTACGAAATGAATTAAAACGATTTTTAGAATTTGCAGATTTAGCCGATAATGCGGGAGAAGCGAGACTAAAATTATTAGAATTACAACAGCGATATGGTTTGTTAGATCTTTGATTGAGTTCAAAGAAACATTAACAGGATGGCAACTTTAGGACAATCTATGATACAGTAAAATATAAAGCAAAAACCGAATACTGAACAGATGAGCTTGTACTATTCAGAAAGTTTAATTACAACAATATCAAATGTTTTTGCAGAAAAGAAATCCTCCTATAATCCTCAAGGAGATTCTAACCATTTGCAAGATCCTTTAGCCGATGCGTCTCCAGAAGTGAGAGAAATAATCGAACGAGTTTTACAAGCCGAACGCGATAAACTCTACATGAAAGTACCGCGTAATATTAATGATGATATCCTCAAAATTATTAAGGAAGTGGTGCAATGAAACTGATTTCCATTCGTCTGTGCAATTTTCGGCAATTCTACGGTCAGACTCCAGAAGTTTTATTAGGATTTGGCGAACAAAATACAACCGTTATTCATGGGAATAATGGTTCAGGAAAAACCACATTAATGAATGCGTTTACTTGGGTGTTGTATGAGAAATTTAGTGCAGCATTTGCCGCTTCAGAATATTTAGTCAATAAAAGAGCGATCGCAGAATCAGAATCTGGAAAACCTATACTTTGTTGGGTAGAAATTATCTTCCAACATGACAACAAACGCTATCAAGTTAAACGAACTTGTCGCGCTTATAAAAACAATCAAGAGATCGAACAATCTTCCAGTTCATTGTATATGCAAGTCGCCGGAGATGATGGACGCTGGACAATGCCACCTCAACCTCCTGATGAGATTATCAACCGGATTTTACCGATAAGTTTGCATCAATATTTCTTCTTTGATGGGGAACGAATTGAACAAATTGTCCGAGATGATAAAAAAGCAGAAATTGCAGAAGCCACAAAAGAATTACTGGGTGTAGAGGTCTTAAATCGAGCGATTAAACATTTAGGAGAAGCGAGAAAATCTCTAGAAACCGATCTCAGCATGATTGGAAATGCAGAAAGCAAGAAGTATATTCGAGACAAGAAAAAACTAGAAGCAGAATGCGATCAACTCAGCAAACGTCAAACTGAAATCGAACAAGAATTAAACCATCAGAACGAATTAAAACAAACATTGAGTAGTCATTTATTAGATTTAAAAGGGGCGGGAGAACTGCAAAAACGCCGCGATGAACTCGAACAGCAAGCCAAATTGATTCGAGAACAACTTCAACAAGCCAACGAAACGATTCGCCGAGAAATGTCTACACGTGGCTACACTGTTTTTCTATCAGAAGCCATAACTCAATTTCGAGAAAAATTTGAACAATTAAGAGGAACAGGAGAAATCCAAACCGGAATTACCCAACAGTTTGTCCAAGATTTACTCCATCAACAGCGCTGTATTTGTGGAAGTGAATTAACAGCAGAAAGTCAGCAGAGAGAAGAAGTTGAGAGTTGGTTAGGGAAAGCGGGAGTTGCAGATATCGAAGAAACTGTCATTCGGATGAGTACCCAGGTTGATGAGATGGAAAAACGCATTCCGGAATTTTGGGAAACCGTCGATCAACAGCAAGCCAACCTCAATCAAAATCGAACCGAATTATCACGAATAGAAACCCAACTCGACGATATTAAGAAGAAACTAAGAAACTTCCCAGATGAAGATATTCAGCAACTCCAAAAACGGTTAGATGAAGTTGAAACTAAAATTAATACCCTCAACCGAGAAACCGGGTCAAATCAGCAACAAATTGAAACCCTAAATCAATCAATTAGTCAATTGGAAAAACAGATTGACAAGCAGAAAATGAACGAAATGAAACAAGTGTTAGCCCAGAGACGCATCGAAAAAACTCAAGATGCAATTCAGCGGTTAATGCAGGTTAAAGATCGGCTAGACCAGCAGTTTCGGTATCAACTGGAAAATCGAGTTAAAAATATTTTTAGTCAAATTTCCTTCACTCCTTATCTTCCCAAGTTGACTGATAAATATGAATTAAAATTAATCGAAACAACAGCCGGAGAGGAATCAGAAGTCGCAGCTTCTACAGGAGAAAATCAAATTCTCAGTCTTTCATTTATTGGAGGAATTATAGAAGGAGTGCGAGAATGGAGTCAAAAAAATACCTTAATGGGGCCAGATAGTAGTACCTTTCCGATTGTTATGGACTCTCCCTTTGGAAGTTTAGATGAAATTTATCGCCGTCAAATTGCGAAAATTATTCCTGAACTGGCGAATCAATTAATCGTATTAGTCACGAAGACCCAATGGCGGGGAGAAGTCGCCCAAGAAATGGAGAAACGGATCGGGAGAGAATATATTTTATCTTATAATTCTCCGAAAGCAGATTGTGAGGAAGATGCGATTGAACGGGGTGGGGTTCGTTATCCTTTAGTGAAACAAAGTCCAAATTCCTTTGAATATACAGAGATTTTAGAAGTAACCTATGAGTTTTAATTTATCTTTTTCTTGCTAGATTTGTACGATCAGATTACTTTTGGATAATTCATTATAACTTATTAGTTTAAAAAAAGTATTAGGTGAGTTATTACGCTTCAGCCTGTATCGAATACCTAAATTCTATACCGTATCATAATTACAGCTTTCATTATTAGTATTCTATTAAACGTCACATTTAATGCTTTTGTGGGACAATTTATGACCATGAGCGGAATACTTTTCAGATTAAAAATCAAACACTTAATCATTTTAACCGGATCTCAAACAAACAGTCTGTATTAGAGAGTGGACACAATCATGCGGACAGACTATGCCTTTCTATTCTCTAATCCTCATCTGTAGCCTTCTTTCAATGACTGGACATGATGCTTTAAAAGAGAGCAAAGTGACATCATGGCTTGTTCAAGATAACAGTGATACTAGCTGTAGTAGCGACTGTGATCCTAATCGTGGTAGTGGACGTTAAGGATCGATCTCATCCTGAAATTATTGCACATAGAGGTTGATTGGCAGCGGATTTATAAAAAATATTGCTGTTTTTACGCTCAATGATCTACAGAGGTCTAGCAGACCTCGCTCCTACACAAATCAAAAATTTTTCAAATTTTCCTGATCTACCTGTATGGGATTTGTACTTTTTGAAATAACCACATTTGCTCTACTCCGATTATGTTAAAACCAATCTTGTCCGTTCTTAGCCTTACCTCTCTCGGTTTTTTCACAATTGCTCCAGTGCTAGATCACAGTTATTTGCCCAACTTGGAATCTCAAAATAAATTTAATGAACTGTATTCTCTATCGCAGCAAGATGGATGGATTTTCCAAAACTATGCAGAGAGTACAGACGATGCTGGGGATGTTACGCGAGGAGATGGACGAAAAGGATCGTAGTTGTCAGAGAATTTGAGTCGAGTTATCTATAGACTCCTTATTTTGCTCTGAACCGATTCAAATAGCCGATGATTTCAGACTCGCTGTTTTCCAAAACAGTTAGAGATTTTGCAGAATCAAAAGGCTAAAGATCAACAGCAATCTGATTTGATGAAGAGATCGGGGTGTAATGATTGTCCGTCTAACCCTCTGTTAGTCGTAGACACCGCTTTATGAGTTTTTTAAGCGATGTCTAAATTGTTTAACTGTCATTTCAGATTGCTATCCATCCAGAACTTATTAAGAAGCTTCACCTCCAATAACAACATTACGAATTCTCAAACTCGGTCCGGCACAACCCACAGGTAAACCATTCTGTCCACCTTTTCCACATCCTCCAGATTCATCCCAATAAAAGTCATTTCCGATCGCTTCAATATCCGCTAAAGTTGTAAATACATTTCCTGATAATGTGACATCTCGGACAGGTTCAGCTAATTTGCCATTGCGAATCATCCAAGCTTCTCCAGCACTGAAGGTAAACATTTCACCATTGGTCATTCCGCCTAACCAATTTTTGGCATAAACCCCTTCTTTGATTTCACTGCATAAATCTTCAACCGCAGTGTCTCCGGGTTCGATCCAAGTATTCGTCATCCGAACCAAAGGCGGATAATGATAATTTAAACAGCGAGCATTTCCGGTTGGCGCTTCTCCCAATTTTCCCGCCGTTTCTCGTGAATGCAAACGCCCAACTAAGGCACCATCTTTAATCAGTTGCGTTGTCGTTGCAGGTGTTCCTTCATCGTCGTAAAAATAGCTGCCTCGATGTTCGGGCGGTGCCGCACCATCAAAAATTTGCAAGTTTTTCGGGCCGAACTGACGCCCTAATGTCATCACTTCCAATAAATCTGGATTTTCATAGGTCATATCCGCTTCAGAAAGATGACCGAAGGCTTCGTGAACAAATAAGCCTGTTAAAATCGGATCGATCACAACGGTGTAAAGATTTCCCTTAACTGGAGGAAGATCGAGAGAGTTCACCGCCCGTTGCGCGGCACTCTCAACTTGATCGTCAAGGTCAGCTAAATCCTCATAGGCGCGACGCGATCCGGTGGTTTCTCGTCCAGTTTGTACGGTTTCTCCATTCCGGGCGGTAGCGGCGAAGCGCATTTCCATATCGACCCAACTCTGTTCGAGAAATGTTCCTTCAGACGTAGCGAGGAGAATTCGTTGGGTACTATCGTTATAACGAACAGAAATAGTCGTGATCCGAGGATCGACACTCCGCAAGATATGACCGTAGCGATCGCAAAGTTCCTTTTTTTGACCCAGGGGAATTTGACGGGGATTGGTGCCAGTCAAGGGAAGTACGCGAGTTTCCTGTACAATTGGGATGGGTGCGAGTTGGGTTTCTTCATCGCCAATCAGTTGAGCGGCGGCGATCGCTTCAGAAATTCGTTCTTCTAAGCCTGTCAGTCGATTAAAACTGGCAAAACCCCAACCGCCTTTATGACAAGCGCGAACCTGTCCACCAATCGAAAGTCCTTCACTGAGAGTTTCAATGCGATCGCCTCTGAGGAGAATATCGGTTTCTTCAGCTTCTTCAACTCGAATCGCTAAATAATCGACCTGGGAACCATAGCGTTTGATCAAATCAGCAAGCAAATTCTTCAGATCTGTGAGCAAAGTGGGCATAATTGACTGCAACGATAGTAGTTCTTTGTTTTATGTATATTGTGTATCATTGTGTCTTAAACTTTGGAAATTCAGGAGTACATCAGGATTTCCGCTCTAAAATAGTCTCCATCATACTAACGAGATTGAGATGATGACCTGCCGTAATGCTACTAGAGTAATAGTATCGGTTTGTATCGATTTGGCGTAAAGTATCAAAACCACTACGTCGCTGACGTTCATCTCCGAGTACCCAATAGTTCTGGACAATTGACTCCGGGCCAATTAATCCTTCGCCCTCAACATTTCCCCATTCACTGTGTTGCAAAACAAAACTGTAGTGATGTTCATTAGCATCTAGTCGCCCTCGGTACTTTAGGAGAATATGCTCGCGATCGCTATCGGGAAAAATAAGTTTTGTCGCCATGTTAAACCATTCTGTTTGATTCCAAGCGACGAGAGTCTTTCCTCTAACTGTGATTGGACGTTGATCTCGATCAATCCAATTCCCTTCGAGCATCCACTGACCCGACTGGATGAGAAATGTGTGTGCCACAATACTATCCTCTACTGCACGCGAGGGTGTTTTAATCAGGTTAACGAATGCAAATAAGCCAAACCAAAGACTTGTTACGTTGAACTGCCCTTGCGCCTCTATCCTATCATGGGAGTTGTGAGGTTGTCTGAATCTCACCCAAGACAACAGCAGTTTTGGCACCTGTGACTTCAGGTAAGTTTCCGACAATGCCTTGAGAACGCCAATAGGCTAATACAGCAAAAGCGATCGCTTCTTTGAAATCCGCATTCAAACCCACATCTGAGGTTGTGATCACGGAGATCGGATCGAGTCGTCGCTGCAAACTTTGTTTCAGATAAAGATTGTGGCTTCCCCCGCCGCAGAGGAGAACTTGGTCAGGCATTTTAAGGAGAAAGTTGCGATAACTGTGTTCAACCGATGCGGTAGTTAGTTCTGTTAATGTGGCGAGTAGATCCGCTTGAGTGAGATTGTAGGGTTGAGCATCACTGAGGCACTGTTGCAGATAGGCTTGACCAAATAACTCTCGTCCTGTAGATTTGGGGGGCAGTTGATGAAAAAAATCTTGTTTGAGCCACTGTTCGACTAAATTCAGACAAGGTGTTCCAAGTGAAGCCCAAGCCCCATCTTGATCGTAGGTTTTTGAACCATCCGAGAACAATTGTACAGCTAAATCTAACAAACTATTTCCAGGGCCTGTATCCCAACCGATAATTTTTTCTGAGGACTTTAATCCCTGGGCGGGGAGATAGGTGACATTCCCAATTCCGCCGAGATTTTGAACACAACGACTATGGGTCGGATGACTCAATAATTCTACATCCACCCTTGAAACCAGGGGCGCACCTTGACCGCCAACGGCAATATCTGCCGCCCTAAAGTTACTAACAGTGGTAATATTTGTGAGTTGGGCGATCGCCGCTCCTCGACCCAACTGAAGGCTATAACCCAGCTTAACTTTTAGAAGTTGTGAAGGATCATTTTCTTTCGGAGGACGATGATAGACAGTCTGACCGTGAGATCCGATTAATATGGCAGGTTCAAGTCCTTTTTGAATGTCTAAAGCCGCCCTAGCAAATTCAACAGCGATCGCATCATCGAGTTGAGCCAGTTCTACCATTGAAATGGACTCCCCTGAACACAAGCGGAGAATTTGCGATCGCAATTCCGGTGGATAGGGATAAGTTTGAGCGGTAATCAGATGCACCTGCACAGGAGTTGAAGAGCGATCAATTTCGACAAGAGCTGTATCAATCCCATCAACAGAAGTACCACTAATCAGACCAATTACACGAACCATGACTTTTTTTGATTACGAACTGCTCGGACCTGAAGTTGGTTCTACAGAAATAACAATAACGGTAATGTTATCTCGTCCTTCGCGTTGTTTAGCTTCTGTAATCAAAATACTCGCAATTTGTTCACAACTTTGAGTTAATTTCAGTTGACCTAGAATCAGGTCATCGGCTAGTTCTTCGGTGAGTCCATCACTACATAAAAGTAAGCGATCGCCCGCTTCCACCTGAATAGATTCAATCTCAACAAATGACAAATCTTCTCGTCCCAGACATTGGGATAGAACGTGACGCCAAGGATGAACACGAGCTTCATCAGCCGTTAATACTTCGCGCTTCACGGCTTGAGCAACCCAAGTTTGATCTTCTGTCACCTGGGTTAGATTTTCTCCACGCAGTTGATAGATCCGAGAGTCACCGACATTTGCACACCAAACATGGCTTTCCTCTCGAAACACAACCACTACTGCTGTCGTCCCCATATCTGACCGTTCAGGATGAGCTTTTTGATCGCAGACAATGGCATCATTAGCAGATAGCATTGCTTCCTTCAACAACGTTGAAGCATCAGGATCATTCCAATGGTCTTGGAGATAGTCTTTAATGGTCTGAGCTGCGATCTGACTAGCTTCTTGGCCGCCTGCGTGTCCTCCCATCCCATCAGCTACGATAAAAAATCGCCCTTGGGGATCAATATAAAAGTCATCTTGGTTAACGGCACGAACATTGCCTACATCTGTCAGACCCGCAAAATCGAGTTTCATATATGAACAACTTAACTGCTTCAGCTCCCTAGCAGTGTTAATTTTAACTGATTATGAGTGACTGTTTAAAGTGGCAGTTAGCAACTGTTAAAAGATGTTGCGAAGGGTTAGTCGTTTTACATCATGCGATCAAGGCGATCGATGCGTCTAAGCAACCGCAGGAATGCAAATCCCATCACGACAGCAAAGAAAACCAAAACCAGACCAAAGCCACTGCGACCATTAACAAACAGCAGCGTTGCGGAGATGGTAAACGCACCCGTTAACAACGCATAGTTTGTTCCCATCTGAACATTGCTGACCCGGCGCAACATCCGATCCGTTTCAGTGGCTCGAACCCGCATCCGAATATCGCCTTGATCGAGACGTTCTAGGGTATCTTCAATGCGTCGGGGTAAGCCCAGAGCCGTTGAACTCACCTGAGCGGCTTGACGTCCAAACTCATTAAAAAGACTATTGCTGGTCTCTGAAAGATTTGATTCTGTCATAAGTTGCATCGCAAAGGGTTGTGCGACCTCCATAAAATTGAACTCTGGATCTAAGCCTTTACCGACCCCTTCCAGTGTTGAGAAGGCTCGCATCACAAAGGTAAATGTAGCTGGAAAGCGAAAGGGTTGATCGTAGGCGATCTCATAAAGATCATCACTAATAGCCCCAATCGACTGTTCTTCAAAGGGCTTATCCATGAAGTTATCCAGCATATACTGGATCGAACGCCGTACAGCACCCATATCTCCTGTTGGTGTTAAGGCTCCGAGATCAATCAAAGATTTAACGACTCGATTTGAATCTTTTTGAGCAATCCCAAACAGGGTTTCCATCAGTTTTTCCCGGAGATTTGAGGTGATTTGTCCCATCATCCCAAAGTCATAAAAAATGAGTTGTCCTTGGGGACTGACAGCAAGATTACCTGGATGGGGATCGGCATGGAAAAATCCATCATTAAGAAGCTGACGCAAATAAGCTTCGGCGCCCATGTTGGCAAGCTTACGGCGATCCAATCCTGAAGCTTCTAGAGCCTCATAGTTACTGATTTTAATCCCCGGAATGTATTCCAAGGTTAATGCACGAGGAGATGAATATTGCCAGAATACTCTCGGCACCTGTACCCAATCGCAGGCGCGAAAATTGCGCCGAAAGGTGTCTGCATTACGGCCTTCATTGAGATAATCAATTTCCAGCCAAAGAATGCGGCAACACTCATCGTAAATCCCTAGCCAATCTCGACCTTTACCCCATTTCGGATGACTTTGGAAGTAGCGAGCAATACCTTTGAGAATCGCTAAATCAATTTCAAATAGCTTTTTGAGTCCGGGACGCTGAACTTTCACAACAACTTCCGCACCCGATCGCAGTTTGGCTTTGTGAACTTGACCCAAGCTAGCTGCCGCCAGGGGGACCGGATCAAAACTACGAAAAAGCTGGTCAACGGTTCGGCCAAAATCCTGTTCGATGATTTCCTGACATTGTTCATAGCTGAACGCAGGTACTCGGTCTTGTAGCTTTGAGAGTTCTTCAACGTATTCCGTCGGAAATAAATCCGCTCGGGTTGAAAAAAGTTGTCCCAGCTTAATGAAAGTGGGTCCCAAATCTAAGAAAGTTTCTCGTACCCAAATCGCTTGTATACGACGCCGAGCATTTTTCTTTTCATCCGAGTAGCCTCCCCAATAACTCCATGTTTGGTTATTGAGCCATAATCGATTCAACCAACTGAGTACAAACGTCCAAATGTCGATATAGCGCCGTTGACGGGAGTAATTTTTGCGATTCCAACGATAGGCTTTACCTCCATAGGATTTTTGGCGACTGCTAGTTCTAGCAGAAGACGGTGCAACACCCTCGGCGTGTCGCTTAGGGGAAGTCGAGCTATCAAGAGGAACAGACACTCCAGTTTCCAAGTTTTGTTTCCACTAAATTTTTTGTTTTTATAGATTGTGTCAATCTACTGATTCGTCTGATTGACTAACTGCGATTGCGATATCGTTGCAGTTCAGACCGCACTTCCGCAATTTCTGCTCGGAGTTCATCGATTGTTGCTTGCAAATCAAGAGATTGAGAGCTGTTTGAACTTCCATAGGAAGAAGTTGTCCCATAAGTGCCTGCTTCTTGACTTGCTCGCTCCAAGACTTGATCGCTAAACTGGCGCAGACGTTCTCGTTGCTCTGCATCAAATTTGCCCAGTTCACTCAGAGCGTTGGTAAAAAGGTTTTCTATCTGTTCGTAAAGGCCTTCTGCCACTGCTCGGCCTATAAAAAATGCGTCAACCGCTGGCTTACTCATAAAAAAGTTTTACTAACTTCCGTAACAAATTATAACGTGCTGGTTCTCAGAAAGGGAGACAATTCACGGATAGCCGACGAGTATTTTTGCTGGCTGATCCAAGTTCACCGCAAACAAGGCAGGATAATCCTTCAAGACCCATCACTGATGAGTTGATTTGGGTCCATGGAGTCAGTATACAGCCCCTTCACCGGCGATCGCCCTTGCTTACAAAAACTTAATTTTATCCAATCTCTGATCACTCTCTAAGATTGGGTTTCAAATTTGGGAACTGAGAGTGGATATCGATCTGAGGGAATCTCATAATCTATCTCTGTTTCTGAGTTTAAATCCGAGTCCAAACTTGAAGGATTGTATTCACTCCCCCATTTCGGTTGAGAAGAAGTCGGTAACTCAGGCTTGATATCAGAGTATGTGTCTACTGAATTATAAGGTTCGCCCGAAACCGGATCGTCTGCAGAATAGTCATCATCAGAGTTTACCAATGAGGGTTCGTCGGTTGGATCAGGTTCATCCCAAGAATACTCAGAAGAATAGCTTGATGAGTCTGAAGTCTCTGGGGATGAGTAATCATCAGAATAGCTAGCCGGAGTTGAAGTTGAGTCGGGAGTTGAATAGTCGGGAGTTGAATAGTCTGGGTACTCAGAAGCCGGAGAACTCGGATAACGTTCCTCGGAGGAATATTCAGAAGAGTAGGGATCATCTGTCGTGAGTTGTGATTCTGAATAATAGCCGTCAATTGAACTGGGTAGAGAATCGACTGTCTCATAGTTTGTGGGTTCGGAGTCCCAATCATTACTCGCATATTCTTCTGTCCAGCGTTCTTCTGAAGCCATGTAGGGTTGAGATTCATTCCCGTTCAACTCATCCGGATCAATATAGTCAAAATCTCGCTCATCCTCAGCCGCCATCATTCCAGAGGTTTCTTGAAACACCGGCTTTGAGGGATCATAATTGGGAAATTGCTGATTAAAAGAGGCTTCCGGCTGAATCATCGCCCCGGCTAAATTCACCCCACCATAGACTCTCGTTAAATAAAAGCCAACACAGCCAGAGAACATTGATGTCATCACAAAAAGAAGAGGAACCAGTCCAGGAATTGAGGAGAATCTAGCCACAGCGGTTAAAGGTTTCGGGTTCAGGTCTTGGAAAGAGGTTGTTTCTGTATCCCGATTAGAAGTAGAGGAACCTGTAGACGATGTTTTTCCCTGATTTAACTTTTCTTCACTGACAATAGGCTCAACCACAGCGTAATCTTCTAATTGCGGCAGAAACGCTAACCACTGTTTTAGACTCTGAGGACGATGTTGTTGTTCCAATTCTAATCCCCACAAAATCACTCGCTCTAATGTCGGACTCAAATCAGGTCGCAGTTGTCTTAAATTCGGTTTTGAGGGACTCAGCACAGCTTCTGTGACTTCAGACAAACACAACGGTGCTTCTAAAGGGGGCTTCCCTGCCAGTAAACGGTACAAGATTGCCGCTAAACTGTAGATATCTGTGGCTATGGTTATTTGTTCGTGAGGTAAATATTGTTCTAGAGCAGTATATCCTCCAGATAGGATACGACTTCCTAAATAGGGTTGGGCGATCGCATCAGTTAAACGACTGGCTACCCCAAAATCAGTGAGAATAATCTGTTCAGTTTGGGGATTTCGCAAAATCACCTCTGGAGTCAGATTACAGTGAATAATTCCCTGCTGATGAATCTCACCCAATGCTGAGGCGACTTGACGAATCACCTTCACCGCCTGAGTTACCGGGAGTTGCGAACTCAAAGCTAATGACTCGAGCACAGGCTGACTAGGAATATAGTTCATCACCATAAACGGTAAGCCTCGATCTTCAAACACATCCAAAACTTTCACCAAGTTCGGGTGTGAGCATTGGCTTAGATGTCGAGCAACAGCCTTGAAATGATGCTGAAACTGAGCAAATTCGGTATGATGGCGCAAGCTAGGATTCACGGTTTTGATCGCCACAACTTGCTTGTGACGAATATCGGTTGCTCGATAGGTGATCCCGTACTCCCCTCGACCTAATACACGCTCAATTTTGTATTGGCCATGATTCAGGATAGTTTCAGCTTTTGAACTCATTTGCTTGAATGCCAATTTTCCCCCTTATACTACCGTCTTGACTCCAGTGTTTGCGTGAGATGAGTTGTGAGGTCGCCGTACATAGTCTACATCAGTTTTGTTAAGACATGAATCCAACTCTCTCTCTTATACAAGACTCGCGCACAGTAATATCACTTGATTGTTTTGAACAGGGGGAATGTCTGAATCGGGTCGCAATGTTTATTGACCTGTCCGGTCTGGAATTCGTTGAATTAGAGATTCGGCGTCATCTAAACGTCCTTGAGATTGATAAAAATTAGCTAAATGCCGGATCAGAGCCACAGTATTCGGATGATCTTTTCCTAAAACATCCTCTCGAATCGCTAATGAACGTTGGAAAAGAGATTCGGCTTCATCGTAGCGTTCTTGGGATTCATAGAGGTATGCTAGGTTATTCAGGCTAGTCGCCACAGAAGGGTGATCTTTTCCTAGTGCTTTCTCTAAAATGGCTAAAGAACGTTGGTAGAAGGTTTCAGCTTGATCAAATTGTCTCTGATTTTTATAAAGTCCGGCTAAATTGTTGAGAGTAATTGCAACATCTAAACTGTCTTTTCCAAAGGTTTTCTCTTGTATGGCTAAAGTGCGTTGAAATAGGGGTTCAGCCTCATCGTAGCGTTGTTGCTCAATGTAAACTAATGCCAAATTGCTTAAGCTTTGGGCGACATCAGGATGATTTTCTCCATAATTTTTTTCCCAAATTGCGATCGCACGTTTTAAAAGAGGTTCGGCTTCATCATAGCGTTCTTGCTCGAAGTAAAGCGCTCCCAAACTGCCCAGGTTAATCGCCAGATCCGGATCATCTGCGTCTACGGTTTTCTCGAAAATCGCTAAAGCTTGTTTGTAGAGACGTTCCGCTTCTGGATAACGTTTTTGAGAACGATAAAGTAGGGCTAAGTTGTCAAGGATAATCGCATAATTAGGATGGTCTTCTCCCAAGGTTTTCTCTAAAATCGCTAAAGCTCGTTGAAAGATAGGTTCAGCGTCTGCATAGCGCCCCTGCTGGCGGTAGAGGTTTGCTAAATTATTGAGACTAGCCGCAACATTGGGATGATTTTCTCCCAATATTCTCTGCCGAATTTCTACAGCCTGTTCTGTCAGACGTGCGGCTTCTTTGTATTCCCCGCGTTTTTCGAGTTGATTGGCTTGTTGGAGGAGTTGTCTAGCTTGTTGGAGTTCAGGAGATTCAGTATCCTGTTGAGCGGTTGGAGGAGAAGGATTATCTTTGCCCTGACTTGAAAACTCCTGTACTATAGATCGAGCTTGCTCAAATGCGGCAGCCGCTTCTTGAGACTTGCCTGCTTGTGCGAGTTGAGTACCTTTGAGTAATTGTTCGGTAGCTTGAGTAACGAGGTGTTGCGAGCCTAATGTCTTTTGATAAGTAGAAAGAGCTTGTTCGAGTAGAGTCTGTGCTTGAGCAAAGTTTTTGGCTCGAATTTGCTCCATCGCTTGCTTGACTTGTTGGAGTGCGTTTTGGAGTTCGGGGGAGATGGAGTCGGATGGTGGGGTTTCTTGTCCTTGAGACATTCTTTGGACTAACAACAAAGAAGAATTTGTCTGTCCGAACGCAGGTTGAACCGCTATTAGCAGTCCAGAACATCCCACTAAGGTTGTTAGCCAGAGAAAAGGTTTCAGAGAAGTTAGCTTCATAGAATAAAAGCTCACGCGACGGTACAGTATGACGTATTTCCCAGAAGCGTGAGCTTATGCAGTCTTTTGACAGTACACAGTTTTTTTAGGAGGGTAGAGCAACACCGGGAGGTTTCCCGACCACTTCTCCATTTAACATTCGTCCGGCGGCTTCGAGTAACTGTTCTTCGAGATAGGGCTTGGTAAAGTAACCGCTTGCACCCAATTGATAAGCCATCTGACGATGTCGATCTGCACCCCGAGAGGTCAACATCGCGATCGGTAAATCTATTAATGCCGGATCTTTCTGCATTCGAGATAATAGCTCTAAACCATCCATACGAGGCATTTCAATGTCACAGAATACCAGATCGCAGGGTAAACCAGATTTGAGTTTTTCCCAGGCTTCTTTACCATCTCGCGCTTCTTCGACTCGATAACCCGATTTTTCAAAGGTAATCGATAACAGCGATCGCACTGTAATCGAATCATCGACAATCAATACTGTCGGCTGGGTATTTTGCTGTTCTTTAGTCTCGGTTGGCGTAGAAATTCCGCTTGGCCAAGGACTCGCTTCTTTGCGGATACGACCCATCGCCAAGTCAATCAACTCTAAAACGTCTGCGATCGCCACAATCTGACCATCCCCTAAAACGGTCGCTCCCGCAATACCTACAGGCTTCGGAACGGGACCTTCGAGTTGTTTAATGACTATTTCCTGTTCGGCTAACACCTGATCGACCATAACCGCCAGATAAGTTCCGGCCGATCGCAGTACAATCACGGAAATCATATCTTCTTCGGTATTTGTCCCGTAAACATTACCCCGTCCTAAATGCCGTTTATAGGTCAGTAACTCCCGCAGATGGCGGAAGGGTAACAACGAGCCTCGCCACTCCAACGCCTGTTTCCCATCATCCATAATCCGAATTTGTTCGCGAGGAATATCAATCATTTCCTCAACCCCATCCATCGGGAAGGCGATGCGAGCGCGATCGCTAATACAGCACAATGCCCGTGAAATACTCATATTCAGGGGCAGACGAATGGTAAAGGTTGTTCCCCTACCCAAGGTTGAATCTGTGGTAATCGTGCCGCGAATGTCGTTTAAACTGGTGCGGACTACATCCATCCCCACGCCTCGACCTGCATATTCATCGGCCTGTTCTCTCATACTGAAGCCTGGATGGAACAGCAAATCATAAACATCAATATTCGACATACTCGCAGCCCGTTCGGGTGTAACTAATCCTTTACGAATTGCCTTGGCTTTTACGTTCTCGACATCAATTCCCGCCCCATCATCAGAAACAGCAATCACGGTCTGGTTTCCTTGGTGGAAGACTTTAATCATGATCCGACCATTGGCGGGTTTTCCTGCTTTATCGCGAACATCTTCGGGTTCAATTCCGTGAGTAATGGCATTATTGACTAAGTGAATTAAGGGATCGTGCAATTTCCCTAGTAACATTTTGTCGATGAGTGTGTCTCGACCTTCGACATGAAGTTGAGCCTGTTTACCACACTTAATCGAAATATCCCGTACTGGACGCGCCAAGCGATCTGCTTCTTGAGCGAAGGGTTCCATTCTCGCTTTTGTCAACCCTTCTTCGAGTTGAGTTGTCACCTGACGCAATTGACGGCTAACTTGGTCAGCTTCTTCGACTAAAAATTCGATATCGGCGGCTGACTCTCGCACCCGGACGACTAACTCAATAATTTCTTGAGAGAGGGTATGGAAGGGAGTAAATCGGTCTAATTCTGTGGATTCAAAATCTTCGTATAATCTAGAAATCGCATCATTCCCTCGATTTTTGGGATGTTGGTCGTCGCTGGTCCGAGGAGGATTCCAAACTGGCTGTTTACGTCCTGATAGAAGCGAAATTTCTAAGAGCGATCGCTCATAAAAGTCCTGCATTCGTTGACCGACATCACTCAGCAGCGACACCTGATCGAGCAAGTTATCCAAAAACTGTCGCATCCGTTCTTGATCTTGCTCTAAGCTATTGCGATTAACCACCAATTCACCCATTAAGTTACTGAGGTTGTCGAGTTGCTTAACGGGAACTTTGGCTGTTTGTTCAAAGACTGGCTTGGCTGAAGTTCGTTTACGAATTCCGCCTGTACTTCCTCCATTATTATTATCATCACCCCCAATCAACTTTCCAAGTTCGGCAAATTCATGATCTTCTTCATGGTCGTCTTCAACATCGCCGTCTTCGTCTGAATCTTCGTCTTCTGCTTCTAATAAAGCATCAAGATCGGAGAATAACTCTTCTCCTTCTGCTAGCAGTGAGGCTTCTGAATCTCCTGAACTTGTAGAACGTTCTGAACTATCAGTTGTTTGATTTAGGAATGTTTCTAGATCGCCAAAGTCTTTGGTTTGGGATGTTGTTAAGGCTTGTTCTATTGTTTCTGATGTTGAGAGGCTGCTGGTTGATTCGTCCTCTACATCTCCAAATAATTCATTAAATAGGTGATCCGAATTTTCTTGAGTTGATCCTGAAGCATTTGTTTGAGCTGACGTTGAGGAGGTTTGAGCGGTTAAATTGGGACTAGAAGCCGCCTCCACATCTCCACTTACTAAATTTTCAAACCAGTCTAAATCTTCATTTTCTCTTGGGGGTAATTTCTCTTTCGCAGAGGGAGGGGTTTCTGCGGGTGAGGTCGCAAATAAATCATCAAAACTCATACCGTCTGAGGCTGAATCGGGTTCAGAGGTTGTTGTTGAGTTTGACGTGAGTTGAGGTTGAGACTCCTCTATTGCTCCAATATTCAACAAATCATCAAAGTCTGTCGTTTCAAAATCAATACTTTCAGCTTTTACTTCTTTTAGAGGCTGAGGCAGATTTTGTACGGCTTCAACTTCGGGTACAGACTCCAATGAACTGGAATTCGTTTCGGCTTCTGATTCTGAATTAAATAAATCTAAGAAATCATCATCTAAATCTCCACTCTCTTGAGAGTTTACGCGATTTGATAAATCTAGGGCTTGATGGTCTGAGGAGTCTGATTCAGAAGATTTAGAACTGGATTGCCAACCATATCCAATCGAATTTTCTCCTTCAAATAAATCGGCGAGACTTTTTAACTCTTCCGCCGCAATTTCTGGTCCTTTTGGAGTCGGTTTCGAGGCATCAATTGTTGATTCAGCCTCCGACCAATTCTTCAAAAAAGAAAAATTAATTTCATCATCTTCTTCTAAAATGGGTTCCGGTGTATTAGAAACCGGAGGCATTTTTTTCGGTTTAACCGAAGAATTGGAATGGGAATTTACTAAATTTTTCTGGCTCGGTGCTCCGGTTGATTTCGGTAAGAGATCTTTAATCTCAGAGCTGACTTCTATTTCAGTTTCTCGATTTTCTAAAACTAATTCTTGAGCTTGTTTAATCGCTTTAATTGTAATTGGAGCTAAAGTCGAATAGGTGTTATTCGGATTAATAATAACCTTTTCTATAGTATTAATAAACTTCGACCAATTTGAGAGATCGAAGGTTTCTCCAGAGCGAGATAAACTCTGACAAATTTCACTTAAAGCTTGACGACCTTGTGGACTTTCAGTTTGTTTAAACAGTTGTAACATTTCCCGCAATTGCTCGGTAACATCACTCCGGAAAAATAATTCCTTAGCACTATCTTCGGGAGATTTAGAAGCGGTTGCTTGTACCGTTGCAACCGGAACACTAGGGGGTTGTATCGGTGTTGTCGGGAGAACAGCCGGAGGACTTAAAGAAAATTCTGTCAGAACAACTTCGTTATGTTCAGCTAAAGATTCTAGCTGAGAATTCAAACGATCAAAAGTGGGTTCAACTTTTTGAAGTTCACTTTTTGCCAGTTCATCGGTTAACCCATAAGGACTAGATAAACTTTCAATTAGAGCTTTGAGGGTATCAGATACTTCTAAAAATGAAGATTCTAAGTCTTGATCTACTTGTACTGGAGACTGAGCTTGAATTTTTTCAAGAATTTTAAAGCTATCTTCTAAACGGTGAGCAGTGGTCTGAATACTGGTGAGTCCGAGCATGGCGGCTCCCCCTTTGACGGAGTGAGCGGCTCGATACACTTCATAAAGCAGTTCTGGATCTTCAATTGTAGATTGTAATTTGAGTAATCCTTGTTCTATGGTATCTAGATGATCTTGGGCTTCTTCGATAAAGTATCCCAGGATGCGTTGTTGTTGTTCTGCTTGCATAGTTCGTCCTCTACAGTTAACAGTTTTACAGTAATCAGTTAACAGTTATTCAGTTTTTACAGTTAACAGTTTTACAGTCAACAGCTATCAGCTTTTACAGTTATCAGTTTAATCAGATTTTTAACTGTGTACTGCTTCGTGTTCATTGCTTACTATTCCCTGTCTTAACTATTTTCGTTCTGAAGCATCAACTCGGAACCGTTCTACAGAGGTGAGTAGATCTCGTGCAACTCCAACGAGATTACTCAAAGCATTAGACACCCGATGAGCTTCTTGAGAGGTTTCTTGAGCGCTATGTTCAACGGCTTGCATAACTTGGGCAACAGCACGAGCGGTTTCATTTTGCTCAACGGTATCGGCTGTAATTGAACGCACCAGAACGTCAATTCGGTTGGTTACTTGAATGATATCATCAAGTGATCGCTTGGCTTGTTCGGCGAGTCGAGTCCCGTCGATCACCTGTTGGTTTCCTTCTTCCATTGCCATCATTACCGAGTTGGTTTGACTTTGAATTTGCATCACAATTTGTTCGATTTCTTTCAAAGACTTTGCGGAACGGTCTGCCAACTGTCGAACTTCATCGGCTACAATTGCAAATCCACGTCCGGCTTCTCCTGCCCGTGCGGCTTCAATACTGGCATTCAACGCGAGTAAGTTCGTTCGAGAGGCAATTTGAGAGATGATGGCGACAATTTTAGAAATTTCTTGGGAAGATTCGGCTAACCGTTTCACTTCACGGGTGGTTTCTGCGACCGTTTCACGAATTTTCAAAATCCCAGCTACGGTCATTTGTACCGCTTCTCCGCCTCGGGTGGCCACCGCTGCCGCAGATCTTGCTACTTCTTCGGCTTCTCGCGCACTATCAGCAACCCGTTGAATGGCATCCGTCAAGACTTGCACGGAGTTGAGAGTCGCTGCCAATTCTTCGGCTTGTCGGAGGGCATCTCCGGCTACATCTTTTGCAAACGTTGAACTATCAGTTGCCCCTTTACTCACCTGACGGGCGGCTTGTTTGACCTGAACCACAATTTCGCGGAGGTTTTGAATGGTGAGGTTAAAGGAGTCGGCAACGGCCCCTAAGACGTCGGCGGTGACTTCTGCGGTTACGGTTAAATCGCCTCGTGCTGCGCCTTCTACGTCATCGAGTAAGCGAATCACTTGCCGCTGTAGGTTTTCTTTGGCTTCTTCTTGTTCTTCGGCTTTGCGTTGGGCTTCCACGGTTGTGGTTTCGATAAACTGAGCCATGTGGTTAAATTTGGCCGCCATTTGACCCAGTTCATCGGTTGCATAGACGGTGGCTCGTGCTTTGAGGTTATTTCGAGCAATCGAATCAAATTGATCTTGTAAATCGAGTGAGGCTTTTGACATTTGCCGAGAGGCGAGACTTCCCAAGCCCCAAGCACTCAGAAAACTGGTGACTCCAGCGGCGGCGGTGACAATCCATCCAGTTTTTCTCAAGGCATTGACCACTTCGCCTCGTCTATTAATGGCTGCGTTCTGAGTGATAATGTTGCTGGTCACGGCGACAAAAATTACGGTGATAATTCCAGTCCCGACTGCCATGTACATGAACTTGAATTTGAAGATTTTGTTTTCGAGAAAGGCAAATGGTCCTTGTTCAACGCTGATGTGAGTTTCAACCGGATCGTCAATTTGGGAGGTAAAGGTTGTGACGACTTCTTGATCGAGGGGAACGTTAAACAGTTCATCATTGCTAATTGCAGAGCTATCTTGGTCTAAGGCACTGCTTGCGGTTGCCACAAAATCACTATCAACTCCTTCATCAAAGCCAGAGGAATCGGAAATAAAGGCTGATTCTTCTTCTCGAGAGGTGCCAAAATCTGGTACATTTCCAAAGTCATCAAATTCATCAAAGTTATCTAAAAAGTCATCATTATCCACACTGGAAAAATTCGTGTTTGTCTCAGAGGGCAAATCCATCTCACGAGCTAATTCATCTTCTTTCGCTCCTGTCGCACCATTGACTTCTGATAACTCACTCACTTCTGCGAAGGTTGAATCCTCAAAGGCATCTGAGCTGAAACTATCCGGAATTTCACTCGCATCAAACATTCCTTCAGCTTCTAGATTATTCTCCTGACTCCCATTGTGAGTTGAAAACTCGGCTGGAATCGAGGATTCACTCATAAATTGGTCGGTTTGTACGGTTGGTTCATCGGGTTCGGGGTGAGGATCTAGGTTAAACTCTTCTAAGGAGAATCCTGAATCTTCATCGAGCTGAAAATTATCGACGCTTGAATCTGATATTCCCATCAGTAAGGTTTCAGCTTCATGGTCCTGATTCTGGAGGGATTCGTCTGGCTCGTCTGCTGTCATGTAGCTTTGACCATTCGCCTGTATACCCATAGAAGCTTTCATCTCTGGGACATCGGAGGAGTTAAGGTGCAAGTCGGCTGAGTCTTCGAGAGATTGAAAGATCTCGTCTAGGTCGGAGTTAAATTCATCCAAGTCCATGTTTTCAACAGTTTCAGGACTCTGGCTATCGGACTCGCTAGCAACGGTGGGTTGAGCTTGAGAGCGACCATTTTCATTGATGTGACTGGCAGCCGGCTCGTGATCAAATTCACCGAGATTCATAATATCATCAATATCGAAGGCATCGTCTGAGGGAAATTCCTCCAAGTCAGTGGGTGCAGTATCAGCCGGATGGTCTCCTTGGGAGTCTAGAAAATCTTCAGATTCAGGGTCGAGTGAGGAGAGGTGTTCTGACTCTATGTCTTCTAGAATCGGTTCCGAGTCAAGTTGAAAGGGATCAGAGTCAAGTTGAGTGGCGATCGCTCCATCGTCTGCTTGAGGAAGTTCTGAGGTGACATCCTCGTCGAGGTCTTCCGCCTCTGGGCTTGAGAAGGGATTTCCAGTGGTGACGGAGTGGCTATCGGTTGCGAAGGCTGAAGCTGGGCGAGAATTGTCAAGATCATTCAATTCTTCAAGCTGTAAATCTCCACTCAAATCGTCTAAATCCAAGTCGGCTTCGGCCAGATCTAGACTTTCTAAGTCTAAGCCTGCGTCTGACTCTAAGCCGACCATATTGAGTTGAGATTGAGACAATTCCAGATCGTCTAAGTCTAGATCTCGATTGAGAGGGGAGGTGGTTAAGTCTGTTTCCGAAAGCTCTTCGAGTTCTTCTAAATCAAGTTCAGCCTCAAACTGAGTGTCCGCATACTCAGCTAGGTTCCCTAGATCTGTATAATCCTCTGCTGTGTCTGCTTCTTGTGGAGAGAATTCAAGTTGGGTTTGGGCTCCGACTAGATCGTCGTCATCTTCGAGTTCTACACCTTGACCAAAATCTCCGGTAACAGCATAGGAAGCGGAGTCAGCAATATACTGATCGGCTTGGGTCATGGCTTCGTGAGCTTGCTGGATCAGTTCAGGTTCATCACTGAGTTCGAGAACAGCGAGATATTGCTCTTTGGCGACATCAAACTGTTGTAACCCATAACCATAGATATGACCGCACAATAGGCGGGCGGATGGGTCTTCTGGGTAATTTTCAACGAGCTGATAGACTAAAGCCGCTGCTTCTTCGTAATTTCCTTCAGTGTAGGCGGCTTCTGCGTTTTGATACTCTTGTAGGAAGTCTGGACTTGCTGGCATTGCCTATTCCCCTTGTCGTTTTTCTTTGTTTTTTATGACTTAATGTTTTAAGGTCTCAAATTTAGTCTTTTATTTAAGCTGTGAGTTGAGTCGGTTGAGTGTACTTAGGGTGGGCTTTGTGATAGTTTCAAGATGAGTGAATGACGATTCCAAAGGGATTGTACAGGGTGATAGTCGCTCGGCCGAGTAAGTTTCCTGAGTTTGACGCGCCGCACCTCCGATATCTTTTTTAATAGATCGCACAGATCCGGCTTAGGCTGCTCCCCATCGCGCTGAACGCACGACAGCGATTGGATCTAAAAGTCGTAGAGGCTCTGTCGTCTCACCCGTCTGACACTCGCCTTTGATAAAAGATGCCATGGTATCCGGAACAAGAGTAGCCATTTTCATTTGTTCGATATCCAGCCAAACGATATCCCCAATGGCTTCGACAGCTAGACCTAAGATTGTATCTTGATCTTCGACGGCGATGACGGGAATCTCAGTGCGATCGGTATTCAGTGGAGTCTGATCTCCGAGAAATTGACCCAGATCGGCAACCCAAACCACTCGACCTCTAATGTTGAGTGTTCCCAGCAGTAAGGGAGAAACGTTAGGAATCGGAGTGACATGATCGGGGGATTGAGAAAGCACTTCTTTAATCCCAATTGCTGATAAAGCGAGTTCCATCCCTGAAGGCAGTGAAAATCGTAAATGGGGTTCTCCTTCTGGAGTATCCAGTTCTTGAAACTCCGGACTGTCTGGACTTTGTCCGGTTAAAAAATCAGGATTACCAACCATAGTTTACCGATTCAACCTCGCAACAATTGTTTGACAGTTCCCACTAATTCGGTAGGCTGAAAAGGTTTAGCGATATAAGCATCAGCTCCTTGTTTCATTCCCCAGTAACGGTCAAACTCTTCTCCCTTAGACGAACACATAACGACTGAAATGTTCTGAGTCTTGGGGTCAGACTTTAAACGCCGACACAATTCATATCCATTCATGCGAGGCATGACAATGTCAAGAACCACTAAATCTGGACAACGTTTTTGAACCTGCTCTAAAGCTTCAACACCATCATGTGCTACCGTTACGTGTAAGCCACTGTCCTTTAGGAGATTCGAGATCATCTCCCGCTGTGTGACACTGTCTTCTACGACCATAACTGTACTCATACTGTCTGACTGAATTCCTGGGTTTAGGGTTAACGGGCGGTCATGGAGAAGTGGGAAAGAGTGTACCCGATCAGTTCAGGTCAGCCCTCGAATTAGGAAGGCACTCCGGTTTCCGACCAAACGGTTAATTGCAACTGCAACGTGCGAATACTCTAATATAGTATTGTTTGACTCAAGTATACCCAAATTCTATAGGGATTTTAAATTTAAGGGAAGCAATACAAGCTTTACTATTGTTTAGAGATATCCTTAATTTCATCTGCCAGGAGCAGTTCTGAGGGCAGTCGATTCGGATCTCCTGCTCCAACATAGGTTTCAACTAGGGTTAATAATTCGCTTTCTCCAAAGGGTTTGGTCAAGTAATCAGTGGCTCGGATCATTCTTGCTCGCAGTCGATCAATGAAGCCGTCGATTCCCGTTAACATTACAATTGGGGTTTGGCGAAAGGCGGTTGAGTTCCGGAGCATTGCACAGATTTCATAGCCGTTCAATTCTGGCATGGCAATATCACACAAAATCAGGTCGGGTTTGAGTTGAAAAACCCAACTCAGTGCCTTGAGAGGATGACTAATTGCTGTGGCTTCATATCCCTGTTGATTGAGAATCGATTCTACGGTTTCTCGAATCACAATATCATCATCAATACAAACGATTCGTGGCACTTTTGGAGGTGAGGTCGGTTTTGGGCTTTCTCGGTTTGAGGTATGGTCAATTAATTGTACAAATCCCTGCTGAACAAAAGGATACATCGCTTTGGTTACGGTGACAATATCTCGATTTAAGTAACGAGAAATTTGCCGAAATGTGGTTTGACCATCCGTCCAACGGCTCAAGGTTTCAAAGGCTTGAGGACGCAAGGTTTGCTTCAGTTTTTGAGGGTCAGGAATCGAGGGGCATTGATTGGGGGACTGAATATAGGGTAAAAAGGTTTTCCACTCTTGCACTTGCTTCATAATCTTTGCCAAGAGGGAACTAATTTCTAAGGTGGTTAACTGCGGAGCGAGCGGTGGCCCCATCTCAAAGATGAATGAACCCTGATGTAAACTCAGCAAATCAAACAGGGTTTCGTGAACCATGCCGTGAATAATGCTGCGAGCCTGGGCGGGTGTAATCAGATTTTTCTCCAACATCGCCCACAAATAGCCGTATTCCGGAGCGTTCATCATCGCAATGGAAGGGGCTTCAATCTGAAGGAGGGCGGTATCGGCTTGAAAACGACGCAGGTAGTCGCGCAAACGAGACAAACTGTCCTCGCTCTGGCCTGCATAGATAATTCGACCATTTAGACAAAAGACCAACCAGCTCGGCCCCCCAAAGTGAGGACGACGCTTTTCCCCGCTTGAACTCGGTGTGGGGCTGTAAGCCTCTACCATCAGTTCCCCGGTTCGCTGACCTAGCTCAATCAGTTGCAGAATACTGCGGATATCAATCTCACTTAAAGAGCCTTGCATGGAGCAAGTGGCCTCCTTGTTACTGTTGAATTTCTATGTACATCCTCTCACACCAACCTCCCTGAAATTGGTGTAAACTCCGCCTATGACAATGTCGCTTGCTGATCGTTACAATCCGAGAAGTAAATTTTGTCTTCGGATCGTGCAAGAAACGCAGATAGGCTTGATCGCGAACTTGATAGGATCTATTGTATGCAATTCTATTAACGGCTTGACAAGGGCTTAATCCGATCAGATTGTCTTCAGCCTCATCAGTTCGCTCAGGCTTTACATCATTTATTAGTTTGGGAAAGACTTGACTTGAAACCCGCTGTTTTTTTGGTAAGATTTCAAAATGTATATCCTAAAATTAATGTTCTCTGACGATAGCCAGTAGAATAAAATTAAGCAGGATTACTTACATCTAGATCAACTCGGAGACTGAAGAATTTCTGTCTGTCGATTTTGCATAAACACCTCACGAGGACGATCACCGTGCTGTATTTAGCGGAAGTACAAAAGCAGAGAAGCTTTGGCTTGGGTAGCGGTCGGGCTGAACTCAAATTGCTGGCCTGTCAGCGAGGCGAGAACAACTGGACTGCTGTCACGGGTGATGAGGTGATTCCCGCAGAGGATGCCAATAACTTTAAGGATGGTGCTCTGGTCTTAGTAGACCTCAACAACAGCAAGCACGTTCAACGGATTCAAGACGCGGCTCGACAGTTGGTGAGTATTCTCCAGGATTTCTCTCGCCTCCAAGATAAGTTCAAAACTCAACAAGAGGAAATTGAACAGTGGAAGGAGTCTCTGACCTACCAAAGTCAAGAACTCAATCGTCGAGAAATGGAAATGGAGGCCGGGCGCGAACAATTCGAGCAACTCGAAGCTGAGTTTGAACGCCTCGAACAACAACGACAGGAAATTGAGTCGGCGCGAGAAGAAGGTGAACGACTCCGCTCAGAGTTGGAGCAGTCTCAAGCTGAAATTGCCCAAACTCGCAGCCAACTTGAACAACAAATGCAGCAGATTCAAGAACAACAAGCGGGTTTACAAACGGCTTCGACTCTCAGCAATGAGCAGTCTCAACAACTGCAATCGATATTGGCTCAACTCTCAACACCCGCTAGCCTTGAGACTTTACAGGCTCAACTGCAACAGGCCAGTGAATGTCTAGAAGCTGGACATTCTAACCTCCGAAGCCATTGGCAACAACTCCAGGAAAAACAGGCGAGCGCCTCTCAACTCCAGCAGCAGATTGATGACAGTCGTAGTTCTCTGCATACACAGTGGGAACAGTGGCATCAGGTTCAAGATTTTCTGACCCAAGCGCGCGCGCAACTACAGGCTCAACAAACTCAACTCCCCGCTAAACAAGAACTGGCTCACAACTGGCAAACTCAACTCCAAAATCGACAAACTTTATTAAGTCAACTGGAAAAATTAGCGGCTCAGTCTGATGATACCCATAATGTCGGAGTTATTGTTAATGTTTCGGCTCTCGAAGAAATGCCTCTGAACCAACTCGAACAGGAAGTGGAAAAGCTTCAACAAGAGTGGAATCGCTGGTTTCGTATGGTTAAAGAACAGGAAGAAGAGTTGAAGTACAAGCGAGAAGAAATCGAAGAACTTCAACAAAAGCTCAACAGTTCCAGTGGAGAAAAACGTGCTGAAATTGAGAGTGAATTGAATGATGAAAATGATGCCTATGATATGTTGAATCGAACGATTGGCGGGCAGCGTCGAACTCTCAAGGAACGAGAATCAAATCTAATTCAGCATCAGGCAGTCCTTTTGAAACGTCAAGGGTCTTCCCGTGATTCGAGTCGAGATGGCCCTGTAAATTTTGAACTGGTATTATCAAATTTGAATGCTCAACATACTGAGCAACAGCAACAGTTACAGGAGCTAGAAACTGAAATTACTGAACTTCAAGAGTCAATTCAACAAACAGAAGAAACGGTCAATACACAAGTCCAGCAGCAACAGCAAAAACGTCAACAATTAGAGGCTGAAGAACAAAGTTGGCGGGAACAGTATCAAGCTGTTTCTCAACTGTTGGGCCGTGTTAATTTGTATCAACAAATGCTGCAACCTCTCCAAGATCATTGGAATGAACTTAAACAAAAAATTGAAACAACCACGACTGAGTTAAATCAACTCGATCAGACTCGTCAAGGGCAATCTAAGAAAATTGAACAATTGCAACAGATTGTTTCTAGTCTAACTCAAGCCTAAGTTTATATTAGAATCAAGATATGGAAAAAGAGTTTGAAATTAATCAAAAAGTTAAAATTGTTGGAATTCCACCCTACGTGAAAACAGCAGAACCGATGCCAATTTTACGTCCAGCGAATGTTGTAAAACTCGGAGAGGAAGGTATAATTCTAGAAAGACATCCGGGTGGATATTGGAGTGTTCGTTGTGAGAAAGGGGCTTTTTTACTCGATAGTCAATATCTGGAAAGTTCTGACTCTCCTCAACCTGAACTCCCGACATCAGAATCCTCTGATTAAATTAAAATCTGTCAAGAATTAATATTTTCATCCCATACAGTCATTCTTCTCGAATCGTACAATAAAGGTTGAAAAATCAACTTCTATATTGTTTAGATTCTATTTATCTAGAAAAAATTTGTAAAGATCAAGGAAACAATATTCAATGCAAACACTCGATAAACCTCTCGAAGAACAAACCGATCAACCCTTAACCATTGCTGGAAAAACCTTCAACTCTCGCCTAATGACGGGAACCGGGAAATATCGCAGCCTCGAACAAATGCAGCAAAGCATTCTCGCCAGTGGATGTGAAATTGTCACTGTTGCGGTTCGCCGGGTTCAAACTAACGCCCCTGGACATGAAGGACTCGCCGAAGCCATTGACTGGACAAAAATTTGGATGCTTCCCAATACCGCCGGCTGTCAAACGGCTGAAGATGCCATTCGGGTGGCTCGTTTGGGACGAGAGATGGCAAAATTATTAGGACAGGAAGATAACAATTTTGTCAAGTTGGAAGTGATTCCTGATCCGAAATATCTCTTACCCGATCCCTTTGGCACCTTAGAAGCCGCAGAACAACTCGTAAAAGAAGGGTTTGCAGTGCTTCCCTATATTAACGCCGATCCTTTGTTGGCGAAACGTTTAGAAGAAGTGGGCTGCGCGACGGTGATGCCTTTAGGTTCTCCCATTGGTTCCGGACAAGGGATTAAAAATGCGGCTAATATTGAGATTATCATTGATAATG
>JBCBCI010000066.1:0-34590 GCA_038530755.1 Cyanobacteria bacterium J06592_8
CTGAAGGTTTAATTCCTTTCAAAAATAGCTTTTTGTTAATAAAAATCTTCCCGAGCTTCCCGAGCTTCCCTACCTCCTCACAAATCAAGTTTTAGGGCTAGAACGAAACGACCCTGTCTACTAAGTTAGGGAGATCTAGGAAAATCCAGAGGATTTTTACCCATAAAAGAGTATTTTTCTTTTGAAAAAAATGTTCTCCCCAAGATCTCTAAATCGGGTTTTCCCGATACTCTAGGGAGATTTGGACAAAATTTGCACCTTTGCCGACGAAAAGCTCCAGGTTTGTGGCATCGATTGCTACAATAAGCAATAACTTCTCATCGGTGTAAAGGTCCTGTTGTTGCCATGCTGAAAGCTCTGCTGGGCGATCCAAACGCTCGCAAACTCAAAAAATATCAACCGATTGTAACGGATATAAACGTTTTAGAGGAAGACATTCACGCCCTCTCTGATGAAGAATTAAGAGGGAAGACAGGTGAATTTCAACAACGTCTAGAACAAGCTACGAACCGAGAGGAACGAGAGCAAATTTTAGGCGAAATTCTTCCGGAAGCTTTTGCAGTAGTTCGAGAAGCCGGACTGCGAGTGTTGGGAATGCGCCATTTTGATGTGCAACTGTTGGGCGGAATGATCCTTCATAAAGGCGAAATTGCCGAAATGAAGACCGGAGAAGGAAAAACCCTTGTCGCTACCCTGCCTGCCTATCTCAACGCACTGTCAGGGCATGGCGTTCATGTCATTACCGTTAACGATTATCTGGCCCGTCGGGACGCAGAGTGGATGGGTCAAGTGCATCGGTTCTTGGGATTGAGTGTAGGACTCATTCAGCAGGGCATGAGTCCAGAGGAACGGCAGAGAAATTATCGCTGTGATATCACTTATGCAACCAATAGTGAGGTCGGCTTTGACTATCTCCGCGATAATATGGCAACCTCGATGGATGATGTGGTGCAGCGTCCGTTTAACTTTTGCATCATCGACGAAGTAGACTCGGTTTTGATTGATGAGGCCCGCACGCCCTTAATTATTTCGGGTCAGGTTGAACGTCCCTCTCAAAAATATATTCGCGCGGCACAAGTGGCCGGAGCTTTAGAAAAAGAAGAACATTACGAAGTGGATGAAAAAGCCCGTAACGTGCTTCTCGATGATGCGGGGTTTGCCAAAGCTGAAGAACTGCTAGGAGTCAAAGATTTATACGATCCGAACGACCCCTGGGCGCACTTCATTTTTAATGCCCTCAAAGCCAAGGAACTCTTCATTAAGGACGTTAACTATATTGTCCGAGATGGCGAAGTCGTGATCGTGGATGAATTTACCGGACGGGTGATGCCGGGACGACGCTGGAGTGATGGTTTGCACCAAGCCATTGAAGCCAAAGAAAGCGTTGATATTCAGCCGGAAACTCAAACCCTGGCAACGATTACCTATCAAAACTTCTTCCTTCTCTATCCGAAATTGTCGGGAATGACGGGAACCGCAAAAACAGAAGAAGTTGAATTTGAGAAAATCTATAACCTACAAGTTACCATTGTTCCCACGAATCGGCCTACAGGTCGATCAGACTTGTCTGATGTCGTTTACAAGACAGAAGCCGGAAAATGGAGTGCGATCGCCAAAGAATGCGCCGAAATGCACGAAGTCGGACGTCCTGTTTTGGTGGGGACAACCAGTGTCGAAAAATCAGAACTGCTGTCACGGCTACTGTCTGAACGCGCAATTCCCTATAATCTTCTCAACGCCAAACCGGAAAACGTAGAACGGGAATCGGAAATTATCGCCCAAGCCGGACGGAAAGGGGCTGTGACAATTTCCACGAATATGGCGGGTCGAGGCACCGATATTATCTTAGGGGGAAATGCCGACTTCATGGCGCGACTGAAAATGCGAGAATATTTCATGCCTCGGATTGTTAAGCCCGAAGATGAACGCCAACTCGCTATGAAACAGGTCTTTTCGGGAGAAGAAAAGAAGGGAGGTCAAGGCTTCGGAGACCTCAAAAAAGGGAAATCCTGGAAAGTGTCTCCTCAAATTTTCCCAACGGCACTTTCAAAAGAAACGGAGAAGCAACTCAAAGAGACCGTCGAATTTGCGGTTTCTGAATACGGAGAACGCAGCCTTCCGGAGTTGGTCGCAGAAGATAAACTCGCTGTCGCTTCTGAGAAGGCCCCCACGAATGATCTGGTCATTCAACGCTTGCGAGAGGTTTATAAAGCAATTGTTACTGAATACGAGAACTTTACCGATCGCGAACATGATGAAGTGATTGAGTGTGGCGGCTTACACGTAATCGGAACAGAACGTCACGAGTCTCGCCGGATTGACAACCAACTGCGAGGACGGGCGGGACGACAAGGAGATCCAGGATCTACTCGCTTCTTCCTGAGTTTACAGGATAACTTGCTGCGGATTTTTGGCGGCGATCGCGTGGCGGGATTAATGGATCGCTTCCAGATTGACGAGGATATGCCCATTGAGTCCAAGCTATTAACGGGATCGCTGGAAAATGCCCAGAAAAAGGTTGAGACCTATTACTATGACATCCGTAAACAGGTGTTTGAGTACGATGAAGTGATGAACAATCAACGGCGGGCGATTTATGCTGAACGTCGTCGAGTTCTAGAAGGTCAAGATCTCAAAGAACAGGTGATCAAATACGGCGAACAGACGATGGATGATATTGTTGATGCCTACATTAACCCCGATTTGCCCTCTGAGGAGTGGGATCTCGAAAGTGTCGTTAGTAAGGTCAAAGAGTTCGTTTACCTGCTGTCAGACTTGAATGCAGACCAGTTAATTGATCTGAGTGTGGATGAGATTAAGACTTTCCTTCACGAACAGCTTCGCAACGCTTACGATATCAAAGAAGCCCAGGTTAATCAAATTAAAGCGGGTTTGATGCGAGAGGCGGAACGGTTCTTTATCTTGCAGCAAATTGATACGCTATGGCGCGAACACCTTCAGCAGATGGATGCCCTACGCGAGTCGGTGGGACTGCGAGGATACGGCCAAAAAGACCCGTTGATTGAATATAAGCGCGAGGGTTACGAACAGTTCCTCGACATGATGACTGATATTCGCCGGAACGTCATTTACTCGATGTTCCAGTTCCAGCCTCAGCCTGCGACAACAGTTTAGAGGGGTTTAGATTTATTTAACATTATTTGATCGATCAATCCCTTGACAGATACATAATATCGTGTATACTGTATACAGTGTGAGGAGTGAGGTCTGTAGAAGAAGCGCTTGGGGTCGAAACACGGCCAGACTCCCAAGTGCTTTTTCCATTTCTAGCCAGTAGTTTTGACTGATATTTTTGAAATCAAATCTTGAAATTAGATTTTTAAATCAGAGGTTAGAGGTGGGTTAGTCAAGTCCGAGTGTTAATTGTAGTGGACGCTGGTCTTTAGCCGATTTGGGTAAAGGTTCAGGAGAAGCCGTCATCGCCGGACAGTAAGGAGTATAGCTACAGCGATCGCAATGATGTCCGGGAATCGGTTCCCACTCACTATCGGTTCTGAGTTGGGCGGCGAGTCCTCCAATTGTGAGTTCAGCCTGTTGTTTATGTTCTGGAGAGGCTTCAAAGGTAATCGGTTCTCCCAGTTGGATGTAAAGCAGACTCATCTGCACAAGGCTTTTTTTGTAGCGTTGTTCTAGAGCCAGATAATATAAGCCCAGTTGTAGATCAATTTCATCAGGTTCAAACTGGGGAATTTTTCGAGAAGTTTTATAATCAATCAGTTCGAGTCCGTCATCCAGCCAATCTATGCGATCGTAGCGACCTGTAATTTTAAACTCAATATTACACAGATTTAACCGAGCTTGTATTTTCCCTTCAACTGCAAGCGGTTTTCTGAGTGCCGGTAGAATTGCAATGTATTGATAGTAGTAGGCTTCTAAGATTTCCAAGCCTTGGGCTGATAAGTCTGGCGTTAACTCATTATTTACCCGTTGCCAACAAAAATGAATCCAGTCTAAATTCGGTAATGGTTCAGTGTAGTTCCAGTCTCCATATATTCGAGCTAACGCTGCATGAAGAGCCTTCCCCAGTAGCGGAGACTTAAAAAACGCATTGGCTTTGAGTCCACGTTCGTATTTAAAATAATAAGCCTGGGGACAGCGATGATACTCTAGGAGTTTAGTTGCAGAAAGGGGATAAAGCATCTGAACCCGTGAATATTGAACTCAATCCCTTGATAAAAAGATTCGTCACTCTAAGCAAGTCTAAGAACTTTTGCTGCGCCCTTTCTACTTAGCATGACGAATAAAACCGCGATCGGTGAATCTAGAATCAAAGCGTTCTAGTCGAGATATCCCATTAACGCATAAGGATCATCAACCTGATTAGAAGCGATGGGGCGGTTAGCAACCATTGAGGTAATTTGTAGCTGAGTATGGGCAACGGGACGATTTGCCATCGCACCCACTGTATCTTCAGAATGTACAAATGTCATTCCTGAAGCACTCTCCGTTTTGAAAACGGGACGGTTACGCGAGATCATTCCAACCACTTCCAAATGGCTTTCCTCAATGGGCCGATTTGGCATAATCATCGCCGATTGAGCCACTTGAATTTGAGTGGAGGCAGTATTTTGCGTAGATTCGGCTTTTGCAGGTTGAGTTTGCATTTCTAAATCCTTACTCATCTTTTGTTCGTGCGAATTGTCCGTTTCTTTGACTTGAACAGTTTCTTCTTGAGCTTTTGTTATACCCTGTCCTGTCGTTTGAGGGGTGGGCGTACTGCTCTTTTCTGTTGTAGAAGAGCTAACAGTCATATTTGAATACCTGTGTCATTTATATAAGCGAGTCTGCACGGGGTCAACGCTAGACTGATTGAGCTGTGCTAACTCACAAGCGAGATTTCACCTCATTTTTCAAACTGGCTCCCCCGCCATTCGGTAGAGGTTCAGCTTTATCTTAATGATGAATACTAAATAAATTATAAAATGCCCAGGGATTTAAGTAAATAGCGGACTCAGAAAAATCACGGATTGAAACGATAAGTAAAAAAAATCAGAACTATATGGCAACACGAATCTCAATCAGAAGTGCTACCATCCTAGTTAACCCCCATTCCCTGGAAAAATGGCTCAATTCCATCTACAGTCCCCCTTTCAACCCAAGGGCGATCAACCTAGAGCGATCGCTGAACTGCTTGAGAGCATACAAGCCACTGATCAATTTACCACACTATTAGGGGCGACGGGAACGGGAAAAACCTTTACAATCGCCTCTGTGATCGAGAAAGTCGGTAGACCCACTCTAGTCTTAGCCCATAATAAAACCCTCGCGGCTCAACTCTGCAACGAGTTCCGAGAATTTTTTCCGAATAACGCAGTTGAGTATTTTATCAGTTACTACGATTATTATCAACCCGAAGCTTACATTCCGGTGACGGATACTTACATTGAAAAAACCGCTTCTATTAATGAAGAAATTGATATGCTGCGCCACTCGGCTACGCGATCGCTTTTTGAACGTCGAGATGTGATTGTAGTTGCTTCTATTAGTTGTATTTATGGGTTGGGAATTCCGTCGGAATATTTAAAAGCAGCCATTCCTTTACAAGTCGGAGAAGAACTCGATCAACGTCAATTATTACGGGATTTAGCCTCAGTTCAATATACTCGCAATGATATAGAACTGACTCGCGGACGTTTTCGGTTGAAAGGGGATGTTTTAGAAATTGGGCCTGCTTATGAAGATCGAATTATTCGAGTAGAATTCTTTGGGGATGAAGTGGATGCGATTCGTTATATTGATCCCGTAACCGGCGAAGTTTTGCAAAGTCTCAAAGCTTTAAATATTTATCCAGCCCGTCACTTTGTTACTCCAGAAGAACGCTTAGAAGTGGCTTGTGCAGATATCGAAGCCGAACTCAAACAGCAAGTTCAACTCCTAGAAAGTGAGAATAAACTGTTAGAAGCCCAACGCTTAAATCAACGCGCGCGCTATGATTTGGAAATGTTACGAGAAGTCGGATATTGTAACGGAGTAGAAAACTATTCTCGCCATCTAGCCGGACGCCAAGCCGGAGAACCACCGGAATGCTTGATTGATTATTTTCCCGATGATTGGTTATTAGTGATTGATGAATCTCACGTGACAATTCCTCAAATTCGAGGAATGTATAATGGAGACCAAGCCCGAAAACGAGTCTTAATCGATCATGGATTTCGGCTTCCCAGTGCGGCGGATAATCGACCTTTAAAAGCAGATGAATTTTGGCAGAAAGTTAATCAAGGTATTTTTGTTTCTGCAACACCTGGAGACTGGGAAATTGAACAATCAAACGGAAAAGTTGTTGAACAGATTATCCGACCAACGGGTGTAGTAGACCCAGAAATTTTTGTGCGTCCAACTGAAGGGCAAATTGATGATTTATTTGGGGAAATTCAAGACCGAGTTAGCCGAGATGAACGGGTTTTAATTACCACCTTAACGAAACGCATGGCTGAGGATTTGACGGAATATTTGCAAGATCGAGGGGTAAAAGTTAGATATTTACACTCAGAAATTAAGTCTATTGAACGAATTGAAATTATCCGAGACTTGCAACAAGGTGTATTCGATGTGTTAATTGGAGTGAACTTATTACGGGAAGGATTAGACTTACCGCAAGTGTCATTAGTTGTGATTTTAGATGCAGATAAAGAAGGATTTCTGCGGGCGGAACGTTCGTTAATTCAAACCATTGGTCGGGCGGCGCGACACATTCGAGGTCAAGCGATTTTGTATGCAGATAACCTAACAAAAAGTATGATCAAAGCAATAGAAGAAACCGAACGACGACGCACAATTCAGTTAGAATATAATGAAAAACATGGAATTACTCCGAAACCGATTGTTAAAAAGTTCAGCAATTCTATTTTAGAATTCTTGGATATTTCTCGACGCCTGAATTCCCAAGAATTAAAAGTCATCGACCAACAAGTTGACGAGTTACCCTTAGAAGATATCCCGGATCTCATCGGTCAACTTGAAAAACAAATGAAAGAAGCCGCAAAGAAACTAGAATTTGAGGAAGCCGGGAAACTTCGCGATCGCATTAAACTATTACGTGATAAGTTAGTCGGAAATTAGACAGTAAACAGTAAACAGTAAACAAGGAACAGTGAACAGTAATCAGTGAAACTAATTGGAAATTTTAGTCTTCTTCAGAAGACTTGAAGTATTAGACAGGGATTTTAATCCCTGGTTTTAGCCGTGAATAATTTGATTTGGTTTAACTGAAAAAGTGGTGTACTGTATAATAGAGATAGAGTGTTTTCGGAAGAGTTTTAGAGTTCAAAAGTTTTTGACCGTTAATCTGGAAATACTGTATTATTGTTTAATGGTTTAAACGTGGAAAATTCTCCAATTTTTATTTTAGTAGACGGTCACTCTTTGGCGTTTCGGGCGTACTATGCGTTCGCGAAAAGTCGAACAGGAGGACTCCGAACTCAGGCGGGAATTCCCACCAGTGTTTCCTATGGGTTTCTCAACTCATTGCTAAATACAATTAATCTCTACAAACCAGAGTATTTAGCGATCGCATTTGATCGCCCTGAACCGACATTCCGCCACGAAGCTGACGCCAACTATAAAGCCAACCGTTCCGAAACTCCCCCTGATTTTATCGAAGATATTCGCAATTTACAAGAAGTTTTAGAGGGATTAAATGTCCCAGTTGTTACCGCAGCAGGCTTTGAAGCCGATGACGTCATTGGAACATTAGCAAGACTTGGACGAGAAGCCGGATATTTTGTTAAAATCCTTTCAGGAGATCAAGATTTATTTCAATTAATCGATCCGGATGAACAGATTAGTGTTCTACATTTATCACCGGGGAAAGGAAACACCGCAGCCGAATTTAAAGCCGAAAATGTAATTGGAAAACTGAAAGTCAAACCCGAACAATTGATTGATTATAAAGCTTTGTGTGGTGATAAATCTGATAATATTCCAGGTGTGAGAGGGATTGGAGAAAAGACGGCTGTTCAGCTACTCAGTCAATACGAATCTTTAGAAGAAATCTATAATTCTCTCGATCAAATTAAAGGCGCGACTCGCAAAAAATTAGAAGACGGAAAAGACGATGCGTATCATTCTCAGAGAATGGCGAAAATCGTTCAAGAAGTTCCGTTAAAAATATCCGTCGCAGACTGTCAATTTACTCAACTGGATTTCAGCAAAATTGTTCCCAAGTTGAAAAAACTAGAATTTTGGTCATTCATTGAACAAGTAGAGAATCAAGAAGCTTTTGAGGGATTATCAGGCGTTTCGGAAGAAACTATCATTTCTGAGTCTAAATCTTTACCCAGTCAAGATTCAGAGGACGAAAATCTCAGTTTTTGGAGTTATGAAGAAACGCAAGCGGCTGAACAAAAATCCCATCAGAAATTAATCGAACCGCAAATTATCCAAACCGAAGAACAGCTACAACAATTAGTTCAAAAACTCCAAACCTTTACCGATCAAGATAATCCTGTTGCTTGGGATACTGAAACCACCGCCCTAGAACCGCGAGATGCAAAATTAGTCGGAATTGGCTGTTGTTGGGGAAGTGAAAAAACAGAGATTGCGTATATTCCCATCGCCCATACAACCGGAACTCAACTCAAACATGAGACTGTTATTGAAGCGTTACGTCTGATTTTAGAAGGTGAACAATATCCCAAATCCTTACAAAATGCTAAATTTGATCGTCTAATTTTTCGAGTTCAAGGGATTAATTTAGCTGGCGTTGTCTTCGATACGATGTTAGCAAGTTATATATTGAACCCAGAAGCAAGTCACAATTTAACTGAACTTTCCCGTCAATATCTTGACTCAGGAATTATCGCTAAAAGTTATAAAGATCTCTCTCTAGCCAAAAATCAAACCATTGCAGATTTAGACATTCCCACCGTTGCTGAATATTGTGGGTTAGACGTTTATGCAACCTATAAACTGGTTCCGAAACTGCGAGAAGAACTCCAACAAATTCCCGAACTTGATAAACTGTTAATAGAGATTGAACAGCCTGTAGAACCTGTATTAGCCGAGATGGAATATCAGGGAATTCGGATTGATGTTGACTATCTCAAACAACTCTCTGAACAACTTGAAAAACAATTAGCAGAAATCGAAAAACGCGCCTACGAAGAAGCCGGAGAAGAATTTAACCTCGGTTCACCTAAACAACTCAGTCAACTCCTCTTTGAAAAGCTAGAACTGAGTACAAAAAAAAGCCGCAAAACCAAGACAGGATATTCGACAGATGCTAAAGTTCTCGAAAAATTGCAAGGCGATCATCCGATTATTGATAGTATATTAGAATATCGAACCTTAGCGAAACTCAAGTCAACCTATGTTGATGCTTTACCGGAGTTGGTTCATCCCCAAACTCATCGCGTTCATACAGATTTTAACCAAGCCATTACCTCCACAGGAAGACTGTCATCTTCTAACCCCAATTTACAAAATATTCCTATCCGTACCGAATTTTCCCGTCAAATTCGCCAAGCCTTTGTTCCTGAAGAAGGATGGTTACTGGTTTCTGCTGACTATTCACAAATAGAACTGCGAATTTTAGCCCATTTAAGCAATGAACCGACATTACTAGAAGCCTATCAAAATAACCGAGATGTACACACCGTCACCGCCCAATTTTTGTTTGAGAAAGAAGAAGTAACATCCGACGAACGACGCTTCGGAAAAACGATTAACTTTGGGGTAATTTATGGGATGGGGGCGTTAAGATTTTCTAGAGAAATGAAAGTCAGTACCGCCAGGGCGAAAGAATTTATTGAACGCTTTAACCAACAATATCAGCAAGTCTTTGAATATTTAGAAGAACAAAAGAAAAAAGCCATTTCTCAAGGCTATGTTACCACTTTACTCGAACGCCGTCGTTACTTTAACTTTGAGAGTTCCAGTCTGAGAAATCTATTCGGAACACCCATCGCAGACATTAATCTCGATGACCTGAAAAAAATCGGTCAATATGATGCACAATTATTAAGAGCAGCAGCAAATGCACCCATTCAAGGATCAAGTGCTGATATTATTAAAATAGCGATGGTAAAAGTGCGCGATGTTTTGCGAAATTACAAGACGAGATTATTATTACAAGTTCACGATGAATTAGTGTTTGAAGTTCCCCCCGAAGAATGGGAGGAATTGCAACATGAAATTAAGCAGACCATGGAAAATGCAATCCAGTTAAATGTTCCCCTAAAAGTTGAAGTACACGCCGGAGAAAACTGGATGGAAGCAAAATAAATTATCGCTGATTCTTACTCAATTTGTATTTGTGCTTTAGCACTACAAGAGTATCGATAAGCGTCTACTGAGGTTGAAGTTCAGCTTCAGCAGCAGAGTCATACAAAGGACTTTCATCCAGTCCACCAACCCGATTTGGAGGCCAGAATCGAACAATAGCACGACCAATAATATGATCGCGAGGTACAAATCCCCAATAGTGGCTATCGTAACTATTATTGCGGTTATCTCCGAGTACCAAATAACTATTTTCAGGAACGACTTCTGGTCCCCAATTGTATTGAGGTTCTTCAGCAATATAGTTTTCGTCTAGAGGATCACCATTAATGTAAACCAGTCCATCTCTAACCTTAACCGTTTCACCCGGTAAGCCAATAATCCGTTTAATGAAGGCATCCTTATACTGAGTTTTCAGTTGTTCTGTTGGAGAGAAAACAACTACATCTCCCCGTACAGGATCTTTAAACTTATAGCCAAGTTTATCAATAATTAGGCGGTCATTAATCTCTAAAGTCGGTAACATTGACCCCGACGGAATATAGCGAGCTTCCGCAACAAAAGTCCGAATTCCCAGTGCCAAAACAATACTGAGTCCAATGGTTTTAAATCCCTCAACCCAGGCATTTTCTGAGTGGTCTTGAGGTGAATTTTGATGATTTGACTCTTTATTTGGAGTGCTACTCATAAGCCGGATATCAAAACAATTAAGAAAGGTGAATATAGCGGACAAGAAACTCTAAATTATTAATTCGGGGTGTAGACTGATCAACGGTGAATGTCAAAGCAGCCTAAGCTGGTCAATTGTACCTCGTGAAATGAATTATAGTGCAGAAATTGCATTTACGTCCAAACATGAACGGGATGGCAACTCAGATGCTTCTATTCTTCACTCACCCAGCCTGTCTGTTGTACAACACCTCAATCAAATTGGGTAATACTGTCCATTTTACCAAATCGAGACAGCAATCACCCATCTTCCTGTGACTGTGATCTATTCTAAAAGTTCCATCACTAAGGCCCAGGGACAGAGAACAGTACACAGTCAATAGTGAAAGCTGATGACTCTGTATTATCAAACCCAATCTACAGCCTGCGGACTTTTACTATAAACTGTAGACTATGTGCTATAAATCAATGCCATGTCGAATCATACCCATTTGTTAATCCGTCAAGCGACTATTCTTTTACCGGATGGTGAATTACGACTCGGAGATGTCAAAATTAACGGTTCACAAATTGTCGAAGTCGGAGCAGAAATTTCTCCCGATACAACCGGATCGGATACCCTAGAAATTAATGCAGAAGGTTTGACTTTATTACCGGGAGTGATTGACCCGCAAGTTCACTTTCGAGAACCGGGTTTAGAGCATAAAGAAGATTTATTTACGGCAAGTTGTGCTTGTGCAAAAGGGGGAGTAACGTCTTTTTTAGAAATGCCGAATACTAAGCCTCTGACTATAAATCAAGCCGCTTTAGATGATAAACTGCAACGAGCAAGCCAAAAATGTTTAGTCAACTATGGCTTTTTTATTGGCGCAACTGGTGATAATTTAGAAGATTTATTAACAGTTAATCCGACCTGTGGAATTAAAATTTTTATGGGGTCAATGAAAGGGCCGTTGTTAGTGGATGAAGAACAAGCTTTAGACCCAATTTTTGCCAAAGGCGATCGCTTAATTGCCGTTCATGCCGAAGATCAAGGCCGAATTAATCAACGTCGTCAAGAATTTTCCGGTATTCACGATCCGGCAATTCATTCTCAAATTCAAGACAAAGAAGCCGCATTATTAGCAACAAAACTAGCCTGTAAACTCTCAAAAAAATATCAACGCCGACTGCATATTTTACACCTTTCGACTGGAATTGAAGCCGAATATTTAAGACAAGATAAACCGGCTTGGATCACCGCAGAAGTCACCCCACAGCATCTCTTTCTCAATACCAGTGCTTACGAAAATATTGGCACAAAAGCGCAGATGAATCCTCCTTTGCGATCGCCTGAAGATAATCAAATTTTATGGCAAGCTTTACAAGACGGAGTAATTGATTTTATAGCCACCGATCATGCTCCCCATACTTTAGAAGAAAAAGCCCAAGAATACCCAAAATCTCCCTCTGGAATGCCGGGAGTAGAAACCTCTTTGCCCTTACTTTTAACCCAAGCCGAACAGGGACGCTGTACAATTTCTCAAGTGTCTAACTGGATGTCTACAGCCGTCGCCAAACATTATAAAATCCCAAAAAAAGGCGCGATCGCACCCGGTTATGATGCCGATCTGGTCTTAGTCGATCTCAAAACCTATCGTCCAGTATTAGCCGAACAACTGTCAACAAAATGTGGGTGGAGTCCCTTCGAGGGTTGGAACCTGACAGGGTGGCCTGTAGTAACGATTGTGGGCGGTCAAGTCGTTTATAATCGAGGTCAGCTTAATACCGAAGTGCGAGGTCAAGCTCTAAGATTTGATGCGGAAACCAACTGACAGCTAACAATCTGTCCAACCCCATTCAAAATTGTTCGAGCCGGAAAGATAAGATAGTTGAAAGGGATTTAGAATATCGAGCGTAAATTCAAAGCAAATTAATAGTAATCTACATTCTAATTCCTGTCATAGTATCGAGCTTCAGTTCAGAAGTTCTCGCTATTAAAATCCACCGATATAACAATAGAATCACGATGAATAATAAACTCTCCTCATCTAATTTCGACTACACTTCCATTCAATCCTTACCGGAAATGTGGCCAATTTTAGCCCAAAAAGTGGGTCAAGGAATCGCTCTACATGACCCCCATTGTCAACCCGAAATGATTATCAGCTATGGTGAACTTTGGCTACAAATTCAACAATTTGCCGCCGGACTGCAAACATTAGGAATAGACTCTCCAACTGAGGATAATCTACCGACTCGTATTGCTCTATTTGCTGATGATAGTCCTCGCTGGATGATCGCCGATCAAGGAATTATGACCGCTGGGGCGGCAGATGTGGTGCGAGGCGCAAGTGCAGATCCGGCCGAATTAGTTTACATTCTCAAAGATAGCGGTAGCGTTGGATTAGTCGTTGAAAATCTGAGTTTACTGAAGCGTCTGCGATCGAGTATCGAGGATTTAGCGATCCGGTTCATTGTATTACTCTCTGATGAAGAACTCGATCCCAAGGATATTCCAACCTTAACAGTTTTGAACTTCTCCCAACTGCTGAATAAAGGCGGAGATTTTACCCTCAGAAAACCTGTAGTTTATGGTCAAGATAGTTTAGCAACCTTACTATACACATCAGGAACAACAGGAAGACCCAAAGGCGTAATGCTAACGCACCGCAATTTACTCCATCAACTTCACTATATCCCTGAGATTCTACAGCCAGAAGTGGGTGAATGTGTCTTGAGTTTACTTCCAACTTGGCATATCTTCGGGCGCACCGGACAATACTTTTTCATGTCACAAGGATGTACGCAAGTCTACACTAATATTCGTTATTTTAAAAAGGATCTCAAAGAGTTTAAGCCTCGCTACATGACCAGTGTTCCGCGCATCTGGGAATCGATTTATGAAGCCGCTCAAAAGCAACTGAGAGAACAGCCTGCGAGCCGTCAAAACATTGCTAATTTCTGTTTTAATGTCAGTAAGCAATATATCCTCGCCCGTCGAATTGTTCAGAATCTCACCCTAGATCGAACTTCCCCTTCAGGAGGACAAAAAGCGATCGCTCGTCTGCAAATGATACTTCTGGCTCCCCTACATAAGTTAGCAGACAAACTCGTTTATCAAAAAATTCGGGCGGCAACCGGAGGACTGTTCAAATACGCGCTGAGTGGCGGTGGTTCTTTGGCGATGCACCTGGAGATGTTTTATGAGACAGTAGGAATTGAGTTACTCGTTGGATATGGTTTAACCGAAACTTCCCCCGTTTTAACCGCTCGTCGAGGTCAACATAATCTGCGCGGGTCAGCCGGAAAACCGATTTCCTACACAGAACTTCGCATCGTCGATCCTGAAACCCGACAAGTTCTCCCGCCCTTGCAAAAAGGCTTAGTCTTAGCACGCGGGCCACAAATTATGGCGGGGTATTTTGAGAACCCAGAAGCCACCGCAAAAGCGATCGATCCAGAAGGATGGTTTAATACTGGAGATTTGGGCTGGTTAACTCAACAAAATGATTTGATTCTAACAGGTCGGGCCAAAGATACCATTGTCTTGACCAATGGAGAAAATATTGAACCCCAACCCATCGAAGATGCTTGCATTCGCAGTCCCTATATCGATCAAATGATATTAGTCGGTCAAGATCAAAAAGTCTTGGGTGCCTTAATTGTGCCAAACTTTGAGGCCTTAGAAAAATGGGCGGCGAGTCAAAACCTGCAACTGAACTTACCCAACGCCGAGTCTACAGCAAACAGCGAAGCCCTAGATCTTGAAAGCGAACCCGTTCTGGATTTAATGCGCCAGGAATTAAACCGAGAAGTCAAAAACCGCCCCAGTTATCGAATCGATGACCGCGTAGGGCCATTTCGCTTGATTCGTGAACCCTTCACAATGGATAACGGAATGCTGACTCAGACAATGAAGATCAAGCGTCCTGTTGTAATGGAACGTTACCGCGATATGATTAACGCTATGTATTAATCTGGGTCAAGGGTATAGCTGAGAACAGCACCCACGTTCTAGCGGAACGTTTCTACCTTGAAGAGAAACAGATCCCGATCTCAAAGAACGGATTTTGTAGCAGGGTATAGAGTACAGGGTACGGACTATAGAAGACAGGGTACAAAGATTCTAAATCATCGACTCTGAAGGATTAGTGAGCGATCGCTCTCCTGAAATCCCTGTCTCCGATTCCTGACACTGTTCTCTCTCAATTGAGATCTAGATGATCTGTTTTTCTGATGACCATTCGTTGTTAATGACAGGGACAATAGACAGGCAATAACCCATGGATATCTCCAACAATCAACTCCTTCTGAAACGAGCGATTAATGTCAAAGCCATTGTGACACCCCGCTGGAAAGAAGAAGCTCAACAACAACTTCAAGCTCAAATTAACCAACTCGACAGTCAGTTACAGCAGCTCGAAATGCAAGGACAACGGGCGATCGCGGAATTGAAAAGTCAAACAATTCAGCCGCCAGGCCCCGAAGTCATGCAGCAAATGGAGAGTATTCAACTTCAAGTGAATGAACAAAAAAGTAAGTTCCTCGATCAAAAAAATCAAAGCTTACAACAACTCCAACAAATCCAAACCCTAGAACTCGAACAAGAAGTCAGTCAGGGGCAAATTGAAAGCGTATTTGCCGTTGAAAAAGGGGATAATCTCATTCGGAAAATGCAAGTCGAAATCCTATTACGGGATGGCACAATTGAAGATATTCGCGGTGAGATTTAATCTAATTTTGGTCAGAAATATTTTTCTGATGCTCCTAATTTAACTCTCGAACACACCACACACCTTATGATTCACGAAGTTTTCATGCCTGCCCTAAGTTCAACCATGACCGAGGGTAAAATTGTTTCATGGCAAAAAGCACCTGGCGATCAAGTTGAGAAAGGAGAAACCGTCCTCGTTGTGGAATCGGATAAAGCCGATATGGACGTAGAAGCCTTTTATGCTGGCTATTTGGCAACGATTCTCGTACCCGAAGGGGAAGCCGCCGCTGTCGGCGAAACGATTGCCTTGATTGCTGAAACAGAAGCTGAAATTGAACAAGCCAAACAGCAAGCAAGCAGTAGTCAGAAAACAGAAGCGGCTCCGAGTCCAGCCCCCGCACCTGCGGCATCTGTCGCTCAACCTGTAGCCGCAACCGCCGCAACTGCTCAAACCGCTAGCCGTCGCAATGGTCGGATTATCGTGTCGCCTCGCGCTCGGAAACTGGCAAAAGAGTTAAAAGTAGATTTGAGCAAGGTAGCGGGTACTGGCCCTCACGGTCGGATTGTCGCTGAAGACGTAGAAGCTATCGCCGGGAAATCTACTCAGAAACCTGCGGTGGCTGTTCCTCCCGCTCCTCCCAAACCTCAGACTCAATCGGCACCCGTTCCTCTGCCTCAGCCTGTCGCTGCCGCACCCGGTCAAGTCACGCCCATGAACACACTGCAAAATGCAGTCGTGCGAAATATGATGGCGAGTCTGCAAGTGCCTGCGTTTCGGGTTGGGTATACGATTACAACCGACAATTTAGATGCGCTGTATAAGCAAATCAAGCCCAAGGGTGTGACCATGACCGCACTCTTGGCTAAAGCAGTGGCGGTAACGTTGCAGAAGCATCCATTAGTCAATGCCAGTTATGTGGACTCCGCCATTCAATACAGTTCGAGTATTAATATTGCAGTGGCGGTGGCAATGGCAGATGGCGGACTGATTACACCTGTGTTGCAAAATGCCGATCAAATCGATATTTATTCCTTGTCTCGGACTTGGAAAGATTTGGTTGAACGTTCACGCTCAAAGCAACTGCAACCCGATGAATACAGTAGCGGCACCTTCACGCTTTCTAACTTAGGAATGTTTGGTGTCGATCGCTTTGATGCTATATTACCACCTGGTCAAGGTTCGATTTTAGCGATCGGAGCATCTCGCCCCCAAGTCGTCGCAACTCCAGACGGTTTGATGGGTGTCAAGCGGCAAATGCAGGTGAATATTACTTGCGATCATCGGATTATTTACGGTGCAGATGCAGCCGCATTCTTGCAAGATTTAGCCACGCTGATTGAAACAAATCCTCAGTCTTTGACAATGTAATGTTTTAACTCTGAAATTAGAGTAGCAGGCTACCTCCTAGAAGATTTGTATCGGGAGGTAGCCTTTATTGTATTTGATTTTCAATGGCTTAGAGATGAACTTCTCAAGTTATCGCGCTTCGCGCCGGGGACAGGTCATATATAGTATCAGCTTTAACTGTGCGATCGCAATTGTCTACGAAAACATAGATTTGCTCTCATAATTTTCAGTATAAACTCCATAGCACCCGACGATCAATTTTGGTGATTAATATCTTTCAGTCGTCCATCTTCCATATAAATAATCTGGTCAGCAATATCAAGAATACGATTATCGTGAGTTACGATTAAAATTGCACAATTATTTTCTTTTGCCAGTTTTTGTAGTAAATTAACAACATCTCTCCCCGAATGACTATCTAAAGCCGCAGTCGGTTCATCTGCTAATACTAATTGAGGAGAACTAACTAAAGCGCGTGCGATCGCAACTCTTTGCTTTTGTCCTCCAGAAAGTGCATCAGGATAGTAATTAACTCGTTGACCTAAACCGACAGTTTCTAAAATAGCATTACATTTTTTCTTGATTTCTCTAGGTGGAATCGTTTTATTCAGTTCTGCTGACATTTGAACATTCTGAGATGCTGTTAAAAATCCTAAAAGATTATGCGCCTGAAAAATATAACCAATATCTCTTCTAATCTTAACTAATTGATTACTGCTAGCTCCAGAAAGTTCTTTACCTAGAACCTTAATACTACCTTTCTGAACTGATCTCAATCCTCCAATCAAAGTTAATAGCGTGGTTTTTCCTGAGCCAGACTGTCCCATCAAAATAATAATTTGCCCGCCTTTAATACTGAGATTAACATCAGACAAAACCTGTTTTTTGAGCGAACCTTTCCCGAAAGAATGATTGAGAGAGTTGATTTCAATTACCGCATCTTGAGAGGTCATTAATAGATTCTCCTATTTTACAAATTAATTAGTTTTTGTGAATGCTTTAAAAAAGCGATATTAATTAAATTAAAAGATGTCAGCGGGATCGGCTGCATTCAACCGACGAACTGAAATTAGTCCAGAAATAACACACATAATCAAGGTCAAAACCAACACAAAAACAGCTCTGGATACCGTCATCAAAATAGGCAAATTAGTAGAACCTGCTGCCAAAGAATATAACAACATAGTTACAGAAATACCGGGCAAATATCCTAAAATACCCAGAATAATAGCTTCTTGAAAAATCACAACAACAAAATAATGATTGCGATAACCAATCGCTTTAAGAGTGGCATATTCGGGAAGATGATCGGAAACATCAGTGTAGAGAATTTGATAAACAATTAAAACACCGACAATAAAACCAATTCCCGTTCCTAGTGCAAAAATAAACCCAATCGCTGTACTGGTTTTCCAATACTCCTTTTCCCAAGCGACAAACTCTTCTTTTGATAAAACCAAAACATCAGGTGGTAGATGATTTTGGAGAACAGTTTTAACTAAATCTAAATTAGCGGTTGGTTGTAATGTAATCACCCCAATATCAATTAATCCTTGATTGCGGTGCGGAAAGAGATGATGAAAATTAGTATCACTCGTAATTAGATTTCCATCTGCTGCAAAAGAAGCCCCTAAAGAAAAAACTCCCCCAATCGTGACTCGCTGTTCTTCCATTTCTGCGGTGACGATTTCTTGGTCTTGAAGTAAAGCCGGAATCGGTCCAAATTCGGGTCGAGATAAGTCATCAAATAGATAAGTATCTTTCCGTTTAATAACATCAATATTTTCCGATAAATTGGGTAAATTCAAGGGATTACTATTAGGATTTAAGCCAAAAACTAATAACCCTCGACTCTGACCATTAACCGGATTTTTCCAGATTGCAAAATCCATATAAACAGAAGTCGCAGATTCAACGCCCTCAACCGCTAAAGACTGATAAATCCGCCGCCGAGAAAAGGGTTTCATCGTTACACTCGCATTAGATTGAGGGCTAAGTAAAAACAAATCCCCCTGAAAACTTTGATGAAGTTTGACATTACTTTCAAACAGTGCAGCCTGAAAACCAAGCTGAAGAAACATGAGCAGATCTGCAAACCCAATTCCCGCCAATGCAACTAAAAGACGAGGCTTATTATGAATGAGTTGTAACCAGGCTAGAGGAGCTTTCATAGATTTCCTAAAGATTAATTTTTACAATCACACGAGAGTAAGTTAGATGAGCTACTTTGGCTCGATCTTGTTCGGCTAATTTGATTTTGACTTCGACCACTCTGTTATCAACATCAGCAGCCGGATCGCTATCAAAAACGCCCTGTCGATTAATTAACCAGCCTACCTCACTAACTGTTCCTTGAAGTTCGCCGGAAAATACACCATTTTCACTTTGAATCACTACCGTTTGTCCGGGTTGAACTTGACCAATATCACTCTCATAAACTTCCGCTTTCACCATCATTTGATCGGTTCTTCCGAGTTCTAAAATTCCTGATGAGGGTTGCACACTTTCGCCGGGATAGGTATGAATTTTCAACACCCGACTACTAATTGGGGCGCGAACATAGGTTAACTCTAGTTGCTGTTTAACTTGTTGTAAAGCCGCTCTTGCTCTTTGAACTTCTGCTTCGGCTTTATAAATATCAACCTGTCGGACTTCAGTAATGCGATCAAGATTAGCTTTAGCTTCTTGAATTTGTTGATAGATTGTATTTTCTGATCGTAAAGCATTCGCTTCAACTTCTCGAATTTCTTGATTGAGTGTCGCAACAGTTTGATCAAAATTGGCTCTGGCTTCTCGAACACGCTCTCTGGTTGTTTCTAGAGTCAGATAACGCTGGTCTAAATCTGAACGGGAAATCGCCCCTTCTTCTGCTAAATATTGATAGCGTTGATGCTCGTTTTCTGCATTTTGTAACTCGGCGTTTAAACGAGAAATTGTTGCTTGTTGAGTCGCTTTTTCTCCTCGCAATTGTGCTTGGATACGGGAAATTTGAGCTTTGTAGCTAATACTTTCTCCCTCTAACTGCGCTTGTAACCGTCGAATTGTTGCTTTTTGAGATTCGATTTCTCCCGATTTTGCACCTGCTTTAATAATCTCTAAATCCGCTTGCGCCACTTTAATATCTTGTTCTGCGAGTCGAACCGCTGCTTGTTGAAGATCTCGGTTTTCAAGAACCGCAACAACTTGATTCGCCTCAACGATATCTCCTTCTTGAACTCGTAACTCGACAACTCTCGCCCCATTCAAATTTTGCGAGGGTGCTAATTGTACAGTTTCACCTTGAGGTTCAAGCCGCCCTAACGCGGTAATCGCCTGAACTTTTGGAAGGGTTTCAATCGGTTCAATCGCAGTTTTAGCAGGTTGCTGAGTTGAGGATTTAATCGCATCTACCACATTTGAACTGAGAGCCAATAGCCCTAAATTCGATCCTCGTGTTGACTGAAGTAGGTACAAAAGATTAGCCGAAAGTACCACTAATCCCACACTAGAAAGAATTACAGTCCAACGGATTCTGGGTTTAAAAAATGCTGAGTCCTCAATGTCTAATTTTCTAACCATGTCAAAATGTAGAGAAGTGAATAGTAATCAGTGAAGAGTGGATAGGGAAAAAGGAACAATGTAGCGTGAAATTGATTGAGATTTCTGTCTTCTTGAGGAGACTTTGAGTATTAGACCGAGATTTTAATCTTTGGTTCAGGCTGGAACTCATCATCATTAAGAATTGAGTCCAGCCCAAAAAATTAGTAATTATCGAGATTTAGCTTTCTTCAAAATCGAAGCCAGACCTAACGAACCAATCGTCAGTAAGCTAATAATAGAAGAAGGTTCAGGAACGCTGACAGCTTGTAGATTCAGAGGTAAAGGGAAATCAACAACAACAAAGCCTGTATTCGGATCGAAGACAGGAACTGCATCTAGAACAGCACTATCTTCAATGAACACCTGAACTCCACCGCCATTTTCATTCACATCCTGTAGAAACGCATTCGCGAGTCCATCGATCAAATCATCTAAATCACCCGCTTTTTGAGCCGTTACCGCTTCTGTAAAGAAGACATCTGTATTGTCTTCAATTCCGAGCGTTTCACCTTGATCGAAAACAGCATAGAGAGGGCTGTAGCTAAAACTAATGAATTTTGTATCTCCAAAAGTTAAGAAACTTTCCACCGCATCCGGATCGGCTTGGTAAATCCGTTCTTCAATGGTAGAATCGGGGCTTGCTAACCAGTCTTGACCTAAAAGATCGTCACCCAAACTCCAGGTTTCTGTGAAGTCTCGGTCAGCTTTTTGTCCATAGCCAAATCCAATATTACCGAAGTCAATATTGTTGTCGATCAAGTAATTGGAAAGGTTGGTAAAGTTGGTACTACTGTCCAATGAGGCTGAACGGGTTTCTCCTGTTGCTAAAGGACTAGATTGAAGACCTGTTGCATAGTAAGGCGCAATATTTCCAGGTGAATTGAGACTAATTTCAAAATGACCGCTATCTGGTGCTGTGGGATCGGGATTGAAGAAAGAAGTTTGTGTTCCTGAAAAAGAGAGGAAAGTATCAGATGTAGTCGGACGGGTTGTAATCAGTTCGAGTTGATTGAAATCAAAAGTAGCTGCTTGAGCGCTAAGAGGAAGTCCGGTGGTGATAGCTGTTGCGAAAGTGACGATAATTGAAGTAGAGTAAGCTCGCATGATTGATAACTCCTAAAGTGAAATAAACGGTGAAAGATTTTACAAGTTTAGATGCCCAGAATACTGAAAGATGTTACGAGTTTAGACCCAGAAGTGAAGATGAAGCAAATTCTTCAGGTCTTATTTAAACTTCGACTGTTTTTTCTCTCGGATTCTCATTCGGAACAATAAGAATAGATAAAGCGGGATGAATGCACTGAAGATAAAGCGGTTGCCTAACATTGCCATCATCAGTGAAGCGAGTATCGGTCCGGCTGCATTTCCTAAACAGTAAGTGGTTGTAAATAAAGCTGTTCCCGCACTTAAATCTTTAGCATTGACCTGTTCTCCAACTAATGCCAAACAGAGTGGATAAACCGGGCCGATACTTGCCCCCGCTAAGATTGAAAACATCAAAGTCAATCTGTAGTTACTAATAAATGTTAACCCAAAACTGACTAAAATGCCAACAGAAATACAAGCAAATAAAACATTCAATTTTCCTAAGCGATCAGCTAAGTTTGTCATCGGAACGGTACTTAAAAGAGTCCCGAGAACAAAAATAGATAGAGTCACGCCCATTTGTTCAACAGAATAGTTTTGATTCAGCAGAAAAACGGGGTATAAGGTAATCAAAGTTGCCTCTGACATCCCATAAGCAAATGCTCCATGCAGCGGGAATTTAAACTGCTCAACTAAGGGTAATAAGGGGACATTAGATGAAGTTTCAATCGCTAATTGGTCTCGAAAGCAACACCAAACCAATATAAACGCAATCATTACGACCATTCCCCCCATCAAAAAGGCAAATTGAGGAGAAATATTGTAAAACTGTGGCCCCAAAGTCGGGCCAATAATAAATCCTAAACCCAATGCCAGAAAGAAAAGTCCACTGACTTTAGCTCGGTTATTTTCATGGGAAAAATGGTTGAGAGCTGTTTGTCCGGCGATGAAAAAACAAGAAACTCCAAACCCCATCCCAATTCGCAAAATGAACCACAAGGGAAGTTGAGAAGTAAGCGGAAATGAAGATGCACTCAACCCCATCACCAACAACCCAAATAATAGAACCCAACGACTTCCCCGTTGACGTAAAAGCCGATTTACCAGAGGAGTGGCGATCGCAATTGACAGAAAATAAACCGTAGAATTAATCCCAATCCAAATTTGGCTGATCTGTTGCTGTTCCATAAAGGTTGACATCAGGGGATTAAAGACACCCAGAGTAATTCCAAACAGCAAAGAAAGCGAGTACAACGTCAATAACCGATTTGAAAAGAGAACCGTTGATTTTGAACTAGAAATATTTTGCATGATTCGTGATGATGGTTTTGAAAGGGAATCGATGAATCTGAGGTGAATGAACCGGGAAGGAAAAACTCAGGATAAAAATTAGATGGTTTTTCCTTCCTAGAGACGGATGTCGCGGTTATTTCTTCAAGGAAGACTCCTGATTAGATGAGGGAGAAATTGGTTTAGTGTCCGAGGTTTTTTTGTCTTTCACGGTGCGGTTTTTAAACGGCTCTAACATATTTTGAGAGCCATAGAAAAACATATCCTGCTGACCATAAACTTTCAGACATTCGCCTGTAATACTGCTCATCACAGGAGACGCGAGGAAAGCAACCACCTCACCAATTTGTTCTGTGGGAATGGAGTCATCTCGAAACGCTTTGGGAGTCAGATCCGTATCCACAAACGCCGGACAAACTGCATTCACCTGAATGTTTTTCTGTTTGAGTTCTTCAGCAAGGGATTTTGTTAATCCCACCACTCCATGCTTAGAAGCCGCATAAGCACTAAACAGAGGATAGCCGACGAAGGAAGAATCTGAGCCTAAATTGATAATTTTGCCTTGATTTTGCTGGAGGAGATAGGGAATAACCGTCCGACAACAATAGTAAGTACCAAATACATTCACCTCGACAATCCGTCGCCACTTCGCCGGATCAGAATTCGCTAAGGTTGCAAACCCAGTAATTCCGGCATTATTGACGAGAATATTAATCCCACCCCATTGCTCTGCCACTTGTTTAAATGCGGCTTCTACTGCTTCTAATTCACTGATATCAACCGAAATCGCGATCGCCTCTCCTCCAAACTGCTGAATTTGAGAAACCGTTTCTTCGAGTTGGTTCATATTGCGAGCCAGCGCCGCCACTTTCGCCCCCTGACTGGCTAATTTCAACGCAATCGCTCGACCAATTCCCCGTCCGGCGCCCGTGACAATTGCGACTTGTCCAGTTAGAGGTCCTGAAAGTTGAGGGGAAAGTTGACTTACAGGAACAGTATTGGGGACAGAGGGAGATTTAACCGTCTTTTTCTCCTGGGGAACTTCCGCCAACAAATCTCGCAAAAGCCGCAAATAATCTTGTCCGAGTTGACGAATTGTTTCACTGAAATGGAAATTACTGGAGTATTCAATCTGCAACTCCAAACAGTCATCAGTAATACAGAAGAAAAACTCTAATAAAGTGGTGCGTTTCTGTTCAGGTGGGGAGAGACGACGATCCCAGTCTTCTTTGATAAACTCAAAAATCTCAGAAGGACGAACATTGCGATTGCCAAAATAATTCGCTCGAACCGGAGTCAAATGATTATCTGGATAGAGATAACTGGGCAGATGTTTACCAATCCAATCAAAGGTACTTCCATTCATCGGCAGCCCATTAAACTTGTCTTTAATGCGTTTGACAAAAGGCTTCCATCCTTCTTGATGGTTCACAGACAGTCCCAGCGGAAAATTCGTGGCAAAATTACCGACACTGCTGAAAAACTGATTATCAGGCCCTAAATTCCGACTATGACTGCGATGGCTTAATACCACTTGTTCATCGCCACTCCACTGACCCATTAATCGGTATAAAGGAGCCAATAAAAGTGAGTAGACATTGCAGCCGTAGTATTTTTTCGCTCGGTTTAATAGAAAAGCTGTCTCATCTTTAGGCAATGTAAACCACTCACTCATCGCAGAGGTTTCTAAATTCGTGCCTAATTGTTGATCGAGTGGAATTTGGAAGGCTGACTGGGGAGTGGGAAACTGAGATTTCCAGTAATCGATATGACTGTCTAAATTTCCTTGCTGTTCTTCTGTCATCAAATAAGTTACATAGTCAGCATAGGAAGCCGTGGGCGGTAAATCTTTGAGAAAATCTTCTTGACCACCTAAAAGCTGGCTATAAATGAACCAAAATTCTTGGAACAGTAATTGATTGCTGAGTAGATCTCCAATAATATGGTGTCCAATCGTGTTGATGTCATAGCAAGTCTCACTCACTTTGATTACCAAGACTTGAATCAACGGCCAGCAATCAATTCGGAAGGTTTGACCGACTTCTTCAATTTGTTGATGAATCTTCACATCCCGACGTTCAGGACTGAGGTGAGAAGCATCAAAAAAGATCGCCTGTAAAGGTTCTGTGGGGCGAATCTCCTGTTGCCACCATTGTCCTTGACGTTGTACAATCACAGTCCGCAATGCCCAATGACGTTCAACTAAGCAATTGAGAGCTTGGTTAAAGATTTCCAGATCGAGGGGCTGATGATAGAGACAACGAGTATAGCCAGCCCACTGATAAGGGGCATCAAAGTATTGAAGTAACCAGCGTTGAGCGGGGCCTAACGGTAAGTATTCTGCTGTTGGTTCTGGAGATACTTCGCTAACTGTAACAGGTGCAGAAATTTCTTCTCCATTCAGAACCGTGAGTAGGGCTTTGCGATCGAGTTTACCGTTATGATTTTTGGGTAAGTTGGGGAACCACTCCAAACGATGGGGAATCATGTAATCGGTCAAACGCAGTTTGAGAAATTCCTTCATTTCCCGAACATCAACATGATCACCGACTAAACCCGCCACTAATCGTTTCTGTCCAGAACCAAACTCCATCACCACCACCGCTGCTTCCTTGACGGCTGGATGAGACAACAGAACGCTTTCAATTTCTCCGAGTTCCACCCGGAAACCGCGAATTTTGACCTGATGATCTCGGCGTCCGTGATATTCAAAACTACCATCCGGGAGTTGTTTCGCCAGATCTCCAGTCCGATAGATAGACTTTCCAACAATATGAGAAAACGGATTTGCACAGAAGGCTTTAGCAGTTCGTTCGGGGTCTTTGAGATAACCTTGAGCCAGTTGTACGCCACCAATCCATAATTCTCCCATCTCACCCGGAGTTACAGGTTGGCGATTTTCATCGAGAACCAGCAAATCGACATGATCAATCGCCTGACCAATGGGAATACTGGTTTCACCTTCTTGGGGACGTTGACGAATAATATGACAACTAACATCAATTGACGCTTCCGTTGGCCCGTAGAGATTGGCTAGTCCGGTGGTTGTTCCATACTGGTCAAACCACGCTTGAATAAAGGGAATCGGTAACGCTTCGCCGCTGAAGATTAACCAACGCAGATGGGGAAACGTGTAATGGTCTTCCGCTAAAGCATTGACAAACTCTCCAAACAGAGACGGTACAAAGTGCATGACATTAATTTGAGTATCATTCAGCCATGTAGCCAGACTCCAGGGATCTTTGACAATCTGTTTATCAACCGGACAAACCGTCGCCCCAACCATCAACGGCCAGAAAATTTCCCAGATAGAAATATCAAAGCAGCAAGAGGTTTTTTGAGCAACGCGATCGCCAGATTTGAGCGTAAATGTCTTTTGCATCCATTGCAGGCGATTCATGTAGCCGCGATGATTCAGCATCACACCTTTTGGACGACCCGTAGACCCAGAAGTATAGAGAACCACCATCAAATCATCTGGGGTATTGACCAGAGGTAAATCAGCATCAGATTCTTGAGACCAAACACCACGATTCACCTGTTTTAAGGGCTTACGAGCGGCTAAGTGCGCTCCGTGATCCAAGAAAACTAGACCCTGTAACGGTAACTCTGACATCAAACAGGGTTCGAGTTGATCCGTTAATTGAGATTCAGTCAATAAAATACTAATCTCAGCATGGTTGAGCATATAGCAAATCCGTTCCGATGGATAAGCCGGATCAATGGGGACATAGGCGGCACCGGCTTTGAGAATCCCTAAAATTCCCACCCACAGGAACGAATTCCGTTGCGTCATAATCCCAATCAAATCGCCAGGTTTAACCCCGGAACTGCGTAAATAATGAGCAACCTGGTTGGAGAGGCGATGTAACTGTTGGTAGGTTAGAGGAGTGTTGGGATCGAGAACGGCTACCGCATTGGGCGTTTGTTTGGCTTGTTCGCAAATCGCAAGATAGGGAATCTCAGCGTTATCGGATGCGGAAGAAGAAGGAGTCAAAGCCTGAACCATTTCTGCGAGCGTTCGACAACCGAGTAAAGCTTGACGGTTTAGTTTCTGAGCTAATTGCTTTTCAACGGCGGTAATCAGGCGAATCAGTTCTAAGGAATCAACCCCTAAATCCGCTTCTAAATCCTTACCAAAATCTCCTTCATTAATCGATAAATGACAGATTTGGCTGGCGACATCTTGCAAAACTGTACTCAACCGAGAGTTCTGAGGTAACGTCACAGAATTTGAGCGAACTGAATTGGGTTGAATCTCAACGACTATAGATTTGAGTTCCGCAAAAAACGCTTCAAACAGGCGATCAATCAAATCTTCACAGAAGACATTGCTATCATAGTTTGTATTGAAATAGAGGCGATCGCTAAAGAGTTCTGCCAGGGTATCAATACATCCTGAATTGGTTACAGTTGCTGAACGATAATCAACTAATTCTAGAGATCCATATTGGCTTTTGAGATGAGTTTTTCCGATATTCGAGAAGAACAAATTCGATTTAATGGCAGTTCGCATTAATTCCACAGCCATATTCGGGAGTTGACCGTTCTTGAGTTTAATTTTATTTCGCAGTCCGCTTCCCATTTGACGAGTTTGAGCTTGATCGCAGCCCGAAGCTAAAACCGTTTGAATTTGTGACTGTACTGCTTGTAAAAAAGTCAAACGGTCTTGTTCTTTTTGAGGTGAGGAGAAACTCAAGGCTAAATTTTCAGCAAAGCAGCCCACCAGATTAGAAACATCAACATCTGAATAGGTGCGTCCACTGGTCGGAACATTCAGAATAATCGGTTGATTCTGTTGAGAAATCGTGTTAATGGCCTGCAAATAAGCCCCAACTAATATTGAGTTTAGAGACAAGCGACATTCACGAGTGCGATTCATTAAAGCTGTCGTGAGATTAGAATCTAAGCGATAGCGTAAACTGCGAACCTTTGCCGTTTTAGAGGGAATCGATTGGTTGTGAGGACTCCAGATAAATTTAGCTTTTCCTTGTTGAGTTAAGTAGTCTTGCAAGGCTTGTTCAGCTTGTGAATCTTGCCAATCATTAATTTTTTGGATTTGTTTACGATAGGTTTCTAGAGAGGTAACGGGCGGTAAAGTCGGTTCAGTTCCATTTAACTTCGCAGCATAAATCTCGATGAATTCCCGCAGGATAATTTGATTACTCAAGCCATCCGCAATAATATGGTGGTGAGTTAATCCCAGTTCATAAACCGAATCTTCTAGACGAAATGCGAAGAAACGATGTAAAGGCCAGTGTTGAAGATCCCAAGTTTCATTAATCGCTTGATTGACCGCATCTTGAATTTGAGACTCTTGAGTTTTGGCATCAAACTGTCGTAAATCAACAACAGAGATTTCTGGAGGTTGAGGATAATTAATGACCCGCAGTTGATAATCTTTGAAGCTGTCCGCATCAGCCGGAATTGAGAAATAAGCCCTCAACATCGGATGACGGAATAAAAGATCGAGCCAGCTTTTTTCAGCGACTTGAGGATCGAAGCTTCCTTTAAATCGAACCGCAGAACAAACACTACAAGAAGAATTCGCAAAATGAGTCGCCAAAAAGATGTATTGAGAATCAACTAACTCTACAGTTTCTTCTGTGATTTCCTTCTCTTCTATTACTGGAGAAATATTCGTCGGCTCCGATTCTGAGGAGACTAACCAATTTTGAGCAATGTCAATGATTTCAGCAAGGGTTTGCAATTGCATCAACTGATCCATCGGAACCTCTTGTAAGAAATCCCCTTGTCGCTCTTCGGGAATTAATTCAATTAAGTTGTTGAGCAGTTCTACGGTTTTAATTGAATCTAATCCTAAGTCACTTTCGAGGAATAAATCCGGTTCTAAATCCTCAATATTATGACCAGAAATTTGAGAAACAAGCGTATAAATTTGTTCTCGAACCGTATGAGAATTAGCCGTTATCGTTTTCTCCGGATGAGTTGGAGCTATGTTTTGAGGGGGTATCGTGTCAGGAACTTCCATAACAGAAGACACTTCTTCTTGATGGTCTTCAGGCGGGTCTGAAGATAACCAATCTTGAGCAATGGCAATAATTTCAGCTAAAGTTTGCAATTGCATCAACTCGTCCATCGGAACCGTTTGTAAGAAATCCTCTTGTCGATCGGCAGGAATCAATTCAATCAAGCTATTGAGCAGTTCTACAGTTTTAATCGAATCTAATCCTAAGTCACTTTCGAGGAATAAATCCGGTTCTAAATCCTCAATATTATGACCGGAGATTTTAGCGACAAGTGAAAAGATTTTGAGTGTTGCAGCGTTAGAAGTCATTTCAGTTTTTTTCCTCTCGAATACAGTTTGTTTGCAGGGGTCGAAGGGTTAACCCTTCGACTTTATTTAGCTCAATCGTTTCAACTCTTTGGCGAGCGCTAAAGAACTAGAGCGGCGTTGTTCCCGTGAAAGGCTGGGAAGTTGCTCGCTGGGTAATAAATCTTGATCGAATTCGGGGCGAGAAACAGATTTAATAGCTGTAGAACTCGATGATTTGCTCAAATTAGATACAGTAGCGTCACTGACAGAGACAACCTCCGCTTGATAGGATTTATGTTCAAACGGGTAAGTTGGTAACGGAACTCGACCTGTTCCAAGCGGGAACAATCCCCGACTGTTGAAGCGAACTCCGACCACATAGAGTTGAGCCATTAGTGTCAGTAAGCGAGTCACGCTTGTCTGTTGAGGATTCGGTACAATCCAAGTTAAATCTGTCTCTTGATGCTGGCGATTTCCCAAACTGAGGCAAATTCCACCTGATTTAATTAGGTCTTGATAATGCTGAGGATGTAATGACTCAGACGATTGTACCAAAGCACTAAGCTGTAAACTTGATAAGGTTGTTGCTGTTTTGAAGGTACCTTTGGGTGTGATTAGAGGACAGTTCCAAGTCTGAATACTTTCTTCTTGAGAAGTCCGCTGGAAAGGAATCACCATCTTTTCGCCTTCTAGCCGTGCTAACGCTGCGATCGCTTCTTCTAGGGTTAATCGTCCAGTCAGACAAGCCGCAACTAAAATCCCGATATCTTCAGCCAGTAAGTAAGTCGGTTGAATTTCTAAGGACTGTAACCATTTCAAGAGTGCATACTGAACAGCAAACCCATGAGCTTTTTCTGTTAATGGCTGTTCAGGCTGACGATTTAAACTGTAATCTTTCCAGAGGGTTTGACAGTCTTGATAGGCGACTTGAAAACTTGGAAATTCTGACGCAACCGTTTCAACTTCTTGTGGAGTTAAAGCAGCAGAACCCTCTACGAATAGAGACAGAGTGAGTTGACGCTTAGGATTGGATCGACCTTTGTAGAAATCTGGGTTTTCAATATTATTGGCGACTTCAGCCAGAGCGCCTAAAAGGTGTTGGCGATCGCTAACAACAAAAGCAGTCTTATCCGAGAACTCTCGCTGAGTATTATTTAAGGTAAACGCCACTTCAGCTAAATTTTGTTCAGGATGATTGAGCAGATGTTCTCGTAGCTGTTGAGCCACTGTTTGTAGAACCGTTTGATTTCGAGCTGTTAGTAAGAAGAGAAGAGAAGAGGAAGCCTGTTTAGGAACAGAAGGCACCGGAGCCTGTTCTAAAATAATGTGAGCATTGGTACCGCCAAACCCAAATCCATTGACTCCTGCGCGTAACGGTTGGTCGCCTGTATTCCAATCTATTCCCGATTCTCCAATTACATAAAAGGGAGTTTGAGGGAAATTAATATTCGGATTTGGCTTTTCAAATCCTCGCGTACCGGGAATCATGCCATGCTGCATTGAGAGTACCACTTTAATCAGGCTGATAATTCCCGATGCAGATAAACAGTGACCAATCGAAGATTTGACAGAACCCACGCCACAGAACTGACGACGTTCAGTGAAGCTGCGAAACGCTTGAGTCATCCCTTCAATTTCAATCGGATCTCCGAGTAACGTTCCCGTACCATGGGCTTCAATGTAGGAAATGGTATCCGGGTCAATACCCGACTGGTTGTAGGCTCGACGAATGGCGACTGCTTGTCCTTGAGGATTGGGTGCGGTTATCCCTTGAGAGTGACCGTCATTATTAATCGCAGACCCCTTAATCACTCCATGAATGTAATCTCCATCCGCGATCGCCTGTTCTAGGGGTTTCAGCAGTAACGCTCCGGCACCTTCACCAATCACCATACCATTAGCACGTTCATCAAAAGGATAACAAGTCGCCGTCTGAGAAAGGGCTTGTACACGACTCAAGAACGTTAACGGAGTCGGACTCAGATTTAAGTTCACTCCACCGACAATACTCATCGAACTTTCACCTGAGCGTAAACTCTCACAAGCAAGATGTAGAGCCACTAGGGAAGATGAACAAGCTGTATTCACCGCCAGACTCGGTCCAGTCAAATCGAGACAATGACTCACCCGCGCAGCCAATTGATTTAACTCATTTCCGGCGGCGGTTTCAGAGAGAATGTCACTGGGTTGCAGGATATCTTCGAGTACCTTCACGAAAGACTGACGCGCTTGTTCCTGAAGCTGATTAAACCAAGTGCTGCTGTCTAAACGGCGCCGGAAAGCCCCATAATATTGGGAATTAATGAAGTGTTCGACGTAGTTATTCTGTCCACAGCCGACGAAAACGCCGATATCTTTGGGACGATGTTTACCGCCATATCCTCCTTGTTGTAACGCCGTCCAAGCCATCTCTAAAAACAGACGTTGTTGAGGGTCCATCGCCTTGGCTTCTCGCGGTGAAATCCCAAAGAAGAGGGGGTCGAAGTCAAAGGGGTTATCAATAAATCCTCCCTGTTTACAATAGGTTGCGTAGGGCGCTTGTCCGCTCGCATCGAAATAATCGGATGCAGACCAACGACTGTTGGGAACGTCTTTGATGGTAGAACGCCCTTCTTTGAGCAGGTTCCAATACTCGCCTACATTGTTGGCACCTGGAACTTTACAAGCCATACCAATGATGGCAATGTCTTCAACTTTGAGTGATGGTGTAGATTTTGCGGTTAACGGTTGTTTGAGCTGAGTGGTTGCTGGGGTTGTAGTATATCGCTGCTCTAAATAATCAATCAACTCGTTCGGGGTTTGATATTCATAGACAAGGGTGGGTGATAAGTCCGTTTTGAGAGCTTCATTTAGCTGTTTGATTGCTTCTAATGCTCCCAAAGACTCCAAACCTAATTCTCGAAATGTTTGATGGCTGTCAAATTCTTTTTGGGAAACGGCGAGATGTTGACAGAGTATGTCCTCCACTAAACCCCGTAAATTTTCAGGACTGACAACGGTTTCCTCAGACAAGCTTGTTGAAACTTCAACGGTTGTTTCAGCTTTAGGCTCGTCAGCAGACGTTTGAATGCGGTCAATAACATGGGTCACGACTGGACTATCAGAAGACAAAGTTTGCCAAAATGCCTCCACACCTCGTTGAGGTTCTAACAGGTTGAGTCCTTGAGTTTTTGCGACCCATACTAAGACTTTACTGCCGATTTTTGCCATTCCTAGATCTTGCCAGAGGGAGAAATTAATCGCTAAAGAACGTCCAGAGGTTTGTTGCTGAGAACGATAAATTGCATAATGATCGAGAAAGGCATTGGCGGCTGCATAATCTCCTAAATTCGCTCCCCAATTTTTCTCGGAAGCTGCGGCTGAGGAAATCAGAACAAAAAATTTCAGGGGTTGACTACGGGTGATTTCATCGACAATCAAAGTGCCTTGAACTTTAGGTGCAAAAACTTGGGCGACTGTTTCTGGTTGTTTTTGTTGAAGTTTAAAGGTTTTATGGTCTACAGCCCCCGCAGCATGAATCACTCCATCTAAGCGACCAAAGCGCTGTTTAATGGTCTCCATCAACCCTTGCATACGGCTGGCATCGGTCACGTCAACGGCTTCATATAGCACGGTTGCACCGAGTTTTTCTAACTGTTGAATGGCACGAATTTTAGTGCTGGCAGCATGATTATTTTCTAAACATTGTTCCCATTCTTCTTTCGGAGGTAACGGTTGACGACCTGTTAAAATTAAATTCAGTCGCGCTTGAGCCAGTAAGCCTTTAATCAGTTCTAAGGCAACTGCACTTGTTCCTCCGGTGATTAAATAGGTATCATCCTCTTGAACAATTGGCTGAGGTTGATGAGTTAACGTTTTAATCGGTTCTAAACTTCTGACAAAACGTTGGTTTCCTCGGATGGCAACAATACCTTCACCTGTTGATTCAGTTTGCAGTTCTTCTAACCAGATTTGAGTTAATTTTTCTCCTGAAATTTCCGGTCGAATATCAATGACTTTTGTTTGTAGCTCAGGATTTTCGGCGTTGAGACTCTGATTTAAGGTTGCACCTAAACATTGATGAACACCTGCTAAAACATCACTCTGTTTAACTGCATAAGCCTGATAAGTTGTCAACAATAATCGCAACGGTTGTTTGGGAAAGTGTTTGAGCAATGCCTGTCCTAAAAACAAAACAATGTAGGCACTTTTGGTTAACGTTTTTTCTGTGAATTCTTCAGCATCAGCAGAATTCCAGTGATGAATAATTCCGACTAAAGTGTCACCATTAGCTTTGATTGTGGCAATTAATTGCTCGTAATCTTCAGGAGAATTCGGGTTAATTGTAAACTGACTTCCCTGCTGTTGAAAACGCTCTCCTGGCATTACCCACAAGAACTGTTGAGGTTGTTCGGCAAAGGTCTGTTCTAAACTCGCCGCTAGAGTTTGATAATCGCCAAAAACCAGAACTGAACCGGGAGATAATGGATTAGATGTTGGTAAAGTTTCATCGTGCCACTGCCATTGATAAAATAATTTCAGGTCTTCGGATGAAATCGAGGTATTCTCCGAAATTTTCGGTTCAGCAGCAACGGGAGTGGGAACAATCTCAAGCTGAAACCGTTGACGTTCAAAGGGATAATTCGGTAAACGAACTGAATGGCGTTTCTCATCTTGTTCGACTTTTTCCCAATCAATCTCGACACCTTCAACGTATAATCGGCTTAAACTCTCTAAAAGTGGCAACCAGTCACATTGTCCCCGCTTCAACGACGGTAGCCACAAGCCGCTAGACTCCGTTAAGCAGCGTTGTCCCATATTCAACAAAGTTGAACTCGGTCCCATCTCCATGAAAATCCGATAGCCTTGTTGATATAGAGTCTCCATTCCCTGAGAAAATCTGACGGCACCTCGAAGATGACGGCACCAATACTCCGCATCCGGAACAACTCCATCTTCCCAAGCTTGACCTGTCACATTAGCAATTAACGGTAGGCGAGGAGTATTATAGGTCAGAGATTCAGCCACTTCTTTAAACGGTGCAAGAATTGGCTCCATTAAGGAAGAATGGAAAGCATGGGAAACTTGTAAAGCTTTGGCTTTGATGCCTTCAGACTCTAGAAGAGAGAGCGCCTTCTCAACGGGTTCTTTTAAACCAGAAATAACGACATTCTCTGCACCATTAATTGTCGCAATATCAACTTCGAGTTGATGAGTCGTTAAAATCTCGCTGATTTTTTCTTCGGAGGCAAAGACTGCCGCCATCATGCCATTTTGGGGTAGACTTTGGATTAAGCTGCCGCGTTTAGCAATTAATTTCAGTCCATCTTCGAGGCTAAAAACACCTGCAACACAAGCCGCTACATATTCTCCGACACTGTGACCCATAACCGCATCCGGCACAATTCCCCAAGATTGCCACAACTG
>JBCBCI010000067.1:0-33649 GCA_038530755.1 Cyanobacteria bacterium J06592_8
GAAAACAAAATATTTGTATCAATAATTATCGGTTTCATTAACATTACGAAGGATCGGCAAACTTTAAACTGCTGACCAAAAGGAGTTGTATTTTGTTGTACAACTTCACCCTCAACCGCAGCAATTTTGATCAGTTCTTGCAATTGTTCAGCATTCTCTCTAGTTATTCCCAGAACAGATGCAAAAACTCTGGCTTTGTGTTTACCGCTAGGATGTTCTGAATTGAGACAGTAACCAATCAACTTTTGCAAGGGAATTTCAGCTTGATCGCCATTGGGTAACTTCATTATGAGTGATACATCCCTAATTGTATAAAAATTTTAATTGATCTAAGCGATCGCTGAACCCTAATTTTTCCGCGACAAACTAGAGGAACAAAAAGACGTATCACAAGGACGCTACAGCAAAGCCGAACCCTTGTTTCAGCAAGCCTTAGCCATGTTTGAACGAACTCTCGGAGTTGGTCATCCTAATACTATGAAAGTTCGAGATAATCATGCAGACTGCTTGAGAGAATTAACTGCAAGTCAAACAAACAATCAATCTCAATAAATATCTCGCCCAGATAGTCCTAAAAGATTAGCGATTATTCAAATCGATTCCTCGTTTAATTTCTGCATTTTATTGCTTAGAATTTAAAACGCGATCGCTCAGTCTCAAATATTCTATCAGTCTTCAGTTTGGGAGTCTGTTAATAGATTCACATTCAGACCCCGTCCAACTGCATTTCGATACAATCGAATATCTAAAGTCCACAGTTGAGCATTTAAGGTTTCTGCTAAAGCAATATATGCAGCATCATAAGCACTTTGACGATTAAGAGATAAAGCAATTTCCACTGTTCTAACTTCCATAACAAAAGAATGATAGAGAATAGGCAAGTTATTGATAAATATCCATGTATTTTCTAGCTGTTCGGGTGAGAATAGTCCAGCGTTGATCAGTCGAGTCAAAGCATTTGCAATTTCATAACGCGCTCATTCAGGTGCATGAATTTTATTTCCCCGATCAAACCAATCTTCAAACTTTTTTTGAGCTAGTTCAGTGCGTGGATCTTGATGTGCTAGAACAATCAGAAGATTAGAATCAACAACAATATCCATCCCTTAAAATATTCCTCTTTCCTCTAGCTCTTGCCGACTATAACGTATAATATCAACGGCGTCAGTTTGGGATGAACTTTGACGAACTTGACATAAACCTTTGAGAGCATCGTGAGGTGTCATGTACACTTTAGCATGAGGTAAGTAACAGCTTATGAGTTGATTCGCTAAGATTTCTGGTGAGATATTTACTCGTTTTGCTTGAGCTTCTAGAGAAGCCCAATTCTCTGGAGAAAGTTGCAGTGTTAGAGTTTTATATTCATTCATAGTTATGACCTCAAGTTCTATAATTTAGCATAACAAATTTGATCAAAAATTGCTCTTAAGATGAACTTCAAAGTCCCTCGCCTTGGGGGAGAGGGATTTAGGGAGAGGTTCTTCTCAAACTGCGATCGCACTCAAATGCTAAAATCAAACTATCCTCTCTTGATTCTTGTCTCATGGAAGAAATTTTAGAGTTAAAGGAATTGTTACTCAAAGGCGACATCAACACATCATTAACCTTGGTTAACGAGTTAGAAGAAATGGGTCGAAAAGATATTATTAGCAATATTCGGAGTTATGCAATCATTTTACTGCTTAATTTAATTAAACAACAAGTCGAAAATCGCTCCACTCGTTCTTGGGATGTTTCTATTCGCAATTCTGTTTTAGAAATTCAAGACTTAAACGAACGCCCCAAATCAAAAGGAGTTTATTTGAATACTGAAGAATTAAATCAGATTCTAGAAAAAGCTTATCTACCCGCGATTAATAAAGCCTCTCTCGAAGTTGAAGAAGGACGTTATGATTCTCGCGAATTAGAACAAAAAGTTGATCGAGTCGAAATCTTGAATCAAGCAATGAATTTAATGAACGCTGATTAAGGTTCTATAGCAAGAAGAAATCATTTGTAAAATAAATTGCCCCCAAACCCCCAATCCTGGGGGCTAATCTAGATCAATTTTTTACAAATTAAGTCACATTGCTATCAATGCTAAAATAAATGGAAATGGTTCTTGTTTAGAACCACCTTCCATCAGCAACAATCAGCGATCGCACTCTTAATTTTAATCAGCTTGAATTCCTAATATTTCTAATAATTGGGGACGATCTTCTAAAGCAATTCGAGCGATCGCAATAAAATCACTTAACCAATCATCTAATAAATCTATGGCTTGATCTCGTTGTTTTGTGGCATCTTGAGCTTCGCCTTTTTCCTGTTCTTGAGCATTATTCGCCGCTTCTACTGCTAACATTTCAGTTTGAGCCGCTTTCAGCTTTTCTTCTGTGATGCCATATTCAGCTAAACCATTCATCACTTCCGTAGAATTCAAAGCATTAGTATAGAATTGTTGAGCCTGCAATAACCATCCCGACAGGCTTTTTTTGCGCCGACCATTTAACCCTAATTCTGTGGCAATACCGGGATTATTCTTAAAGGCAATTCGAGCAATTTTAACCAAACGCATATAACTTTTATGGGCAATTGAACGAGCTTCATTTAATGCCGCCGTTGCACTCAACTGTTCTCCATATTCAGCTTGTTGTTTCTGTTGCGCTGCTAAGGCTGTTTCATAAAGAGTTTTACCCGTTTGAATCCGTTCTGCTGTGTAATTATATTCATTCAGATAGGCTTGAATTTCTGGATTATTCAAAGCATTATCAATGGTAACTTGGGCAGAATTTAAGAGAGAATTAATACTTTGATCAATTGCCATAATGTAATTCCATCACAACGTGTTTATCTTACACTAAATGGTTCTCAATGGTTCCTGGACGGTTCTCAATCGTTCTTGGACGGTTCTAACGGTTCCTGGATGGTTCTTAACGGTTCCTAGATAATTCTCAATGGTTCCTGGACGGTTCTCAATGGTTCCTGGACGGTTCCCAATGGTTCCTGGACGGTTCTTAATCGTTCCTGGATAGTTCTCAGCGGTTCCTGGATAGTAAATCGCGATCGCAGTTGTGTCCAGCGAGTCACTTCAGCATCACCGAGTGCTTGAAATTTTAGCTTCTGTATTATCACCTAACTATTACTTAGAATTTCAAAAGCGATCGTAATATTTCCAAGTTCCTTGACTCTCAGCAGAGGAATTTAGAGAGAGGTTCTTCCCAATAACTTCAAAGTCCCTCACCTCTTAGGAGAGGGATTTAGGGAGAGGTTTTTCCCAATAACTTCAAAGTCCCTCAGCTCTTAGGAGAGGGATTTAGGGAGAGGTTTTTCCAAATTCTATAGAATTATATTTTTTGCGTAATGGCTCAGGTAATTGCTTAACCGCTTCACCAATCACTTCCAAACTCCGAACATAAGCCCGTTTAAGTGTCTCATCTTCCAGGAAATTTGCCTTGTTTAAATTTACAGAACTTGTAATAATATAAGTAGTTTCATCAAGAATATGCTGCAAATATTCACGAGCGGATGGAGACATATTCAACCTCATCAAGAATGTGCGATCCGATATAAGGACTTAATGACTCAATGGTGATTAGGTCAACACTTCTACCGAATAAATCTTCTAGAAAAAAGCACAGGTGCATGAAGTTATCAAACGTTTTCTGATTGGGTTCAAAAACAACTAAAATATCAACATCACTTTCAGCATGAATCGCAGTATCGCGAACAAATGAACCAAAAAGACCACAACGATTAACCCCAAAACGTTGTAGATTCTGTTGATTGTTTTCTAAAAGTGAGAGAACTTGAGTCTTAGTCTGTACAGACATGATTTATACCGCTTCATAGACAATTAGTTTAATCTTATACTTTTTTTTCTCATCAAAGTCCCTCAGAATTGAGGGATTTAGGGAGAGGTTCTTTACTTTTGCCCTGTAAAAGTATCAGTAGAGTTAATTTTTTTTCTGAATGATGAACATGAAATTACTCGACAACCAAAGTCTGGCTTGTTTGTGCTGACTGTTTGACTGTATCTGCCACTTTCAGCGTATATGCACTTTCGGAAGCCGTCACGTAGAGAGGCGTATGATGCAACAGATGCTCCAATACAATATGAGTATCCTTGGCAAATAATCCTCGACGACTTTCTACTTCTATCGTTTGTACACTTTCACCTTGAATAAGTTGACCTTGTTTTGGGGTGAAAACTAATTTTCCATTCTCACCATAGAGCGTAAATATATTCTCAGATTCCCAAAATACCTCACCCTTACCATACACGGCTTCGGCTAAAGTTCCATTACTAAACTGAAGTTGAGCAGTACACAAACAGGCTTTGTAAACGTCAGCTTGCTCATCCCAAAAGTGGCTTTGACCTTGAACAGTTTGCACTTGACCCCATAAATCTGTGAAACGATGTAAGCGAGAAAGCGCACCACAGAAGGGAAACCCAAACAACGAGTGTTGGTAAGTCCATTTATCGGGAGCTGGATGTTTAGAATTGATCGTAATATAACGAGTGTAGAAGACTTGACCAATATGGCTGATCGACTTTCTAATCGCCGTATGTAAACCGCCCAGAAGTTCAATATGTTCAACGTGTAGAAGTTTGTTTTGCTGTTGGGCGAGGGCGATCAACTCTTGGGCTTCTATCGGATCTAAACTGAGAGGATACTCAACGATAACGTGTTTGTGATTTTCCAGTGCGGCTCGTGCAATTTTGCCATGATCTCGGTTAATTGTGGAGATTACCACCAGATCTAGATCTTCTCGTCTAACAAGCTCATCCCAAGACTCAGAAACTTCTACCCCAAATCGTTGACACAGAGCCTTTGTCTTATCAGAAGTATGACCTGTGATTGTGATTAACTGCGATCGCCAATCTGACTTAAAAGTCTCTGCGCGAGTCTGAGCAGCATAGCCTGTTCCGATAATACCGACTCGAATGGGTGTTGTGATGGGAGGATAGGAAAAAAGATCGGATCGCACCATATCGCACCATAAAAAATTCTTCTTCTACACTCTCCCATTGTCCCCTATAATGGCTCACGATGCGGGTAAATGAGCAGGAAGAACGCTAATCGCGGCGATCGCAATATACATTAAGGCGCATCGAGTTTCAAATAAAGCCACATGATGAAACCTCGTGGTGCGATACCATTCAGATCGGAAGCAAACGAGAAGGAATTTTAATAAGGCGACGGCGAATGCTAGGGCTGTCACGAGAGATAGACAGTTTAAGCCGTAAAGTAAAACAATAATCATACTAGCTACAAGGTGATAGATGCTTCCCGCTTTTAAGGAACAGCCTTTCTTTTTGCGAAGTTTGAAGGTGAAAACTGCACTCCCAAAAAATAGAGTATTCAGTATCCACAACGCCGCCGCACTCAGAGATAAATGTCCGGCTGTTGCAGTGTAAGCCAGAGGTGCCGCCAAACAAATCGCCATGAACCCATTGAATTCATTCAGCACAGACTTCTGTTTTTGGTAGTATACATGAGCCGCATCTGTAACCAGCGCAATACTTCCACTCAAATAAATCCACAATAATGCTGGGGTCTGAAGATAAAGGATAAAAGCGATCGCACTGGCAATACTCCCATAAATTGCCGTCCAAACCAAGAAGCGAGGCTTCCAACTGCGTCGTTGTTTGATTTGTAGAATCAGGGGATACTCAGTTTGTAGCGCAAAAAAGGCACAAATTAGGGCGAGTGTGGTTGAATAAGTCCAATGTTGAGCCAATGCCGACCCCGTGACCACCGATCCGAATAAAATTAGCAAAATACCTTGTTCTGGAGAGATCGTCGGGCGATACCAGGCTTGTAGATTCGGTCGAACTCGTTGCGGCTTTTGAATTGGGGTAGATTCAAGAGTTGATACAGTCATAGCTTGTGGATAGGTGAGAGGTTCAGGATCTGTGTTTATTGAGAACTATTTTCAATAATACCTGAGAATTTTCTCAAGAAAAAGTGTCTCAGTCTACTGAAAACCTAGTGAATTTAAGGTAAAACTCTCAGATAATCAGCTTTTTAGTTGATTATGTCTTGCAAAAAATGAGCTCGAGGAAATGGGGAGAAATGAAGATAAAACCAGCTAGGGATCAGACATCGCTGTTCAATGCAAGAAAGAAAATAATATAGACAAGTTGATCGACTTGTAGTTAAAACTCCCTCTGTATAAGGCTTTAGCCTATGGGATCTCCCAATCGAAATCCGTTTTTCAGGGTCAGGTATAAGCAATTAGGATGTAATTAGAAAAATTTATAATAAAAACCATTCAAAAAATCAGCAAAATTCATTGTACAAGGTTCGTTTTTTCCCTTAATATCAAAAATAAAGGAAGTATAAAGTCCCAACACAAAGGCTAATCGTGACTTAGTCTTCGTATAAAGTAAGCTTATACTTCCTGGCAGTTCAATCACAAACAGAGAAATCAAATGGCAACTTACAAAGTTACACTCAAAACTCCCGATGGCGATCAGACTCTTGATGTGCCTGAGGATAAGTATATTCTTGACGAAGCGGAAGAGCAAGGCTTCGACTTGCCTTTTTCCTGCCGTGCAGGTGCTTGTTCAACTTGTGCAGGTAAAGTTGAATCTGGTACTGTTGACCAAGGTGATCAGTCTTTCTTAGATGACGATCAAATCGAAGCCGGATATGTTCTAACTTGCGTTGCTTATCCGACATCCGACTGCACGATTACGACTCACCAAGAAGAAGCGTTGTACTAAATCGAGTCTGAGCTAGAGATGACTCACTGATTGTGAGAAAATCAAGATCCGACTCAAGCCACAAGCGCAAATACTAAGCTGAATGATAACTTAGTTTTTGTCTGGCATCTTAACTACTGTCCACTCAAAATTTACAAAGGAAAATAAAATGGCAAGCTACAAAGTTACACTCAAGACTCCCGATGGCGAATCAACTATTGATTGTCCCGATGATGTTTATATTCTTGACGAAGCAGAAGAACAAGGCTTAGATTTGCCCTATTCCTGCCGTGCAGGTGCTTGCTCAACTTGTGCAGGTAAAGTTGAAGCTGGTACTATTGACCAATCCGATCAGTCCTTCTTAGATGACGATCAAATTTCCGCTGGATTAGTTTTAACTTGCGTTGCTTATCCGACATCTGACTGCACAATCCTAACTCACCAAGAAGACAATATGTAGGTTAGCTCGCTATGGGAATCATCAGTCAACAAAAAAAAGTAACCAGTTACGGCCATAACTGGTCACTGATATCCCATAAGTAGTGACGAGAAATCCACTCCCGCTCCCCCAACTGGGGGAATAAGCTGGGAACTAGATCATAAGCCTGTCAACTCAACGGGGAGTACGGCAGGCTTTATCATTCGAGCATAAACTCTGTCTTATTCTAACCTAGTCCCTTGTGATTCTAGCGTTGTTCTCAATCATCTGTAATGGTTGCCAAAAAATAATTGATTCATTTAAAGGTTGAAGTTCAGTACCCGGAAAGTAGAAGTTAAGAATCCGTTCACTTGACCATCCCGACTCCGACAGTTTATACGATCCAGTTTGGCTGAAACCTACGCCATGACCAAAGCCACCGCCAACAAAGACATAACCTTTCAATGTTTTATTCTTGTCGTAGATGGGATCGATATAGAACAAAGTGCTAACAGGTGGCCAAAAGGCATTTTGAACTTCGTCCTTTTCAATCTTGATCGTTCCTTTATCCGTCTGGACTTCCATCTTTAGAACTCGTCCAGAAGGCGATCGCTTGATCACCTTCACCTGTTTAATCGTCTTAAAATCAGGTTTAGTCCCATACTTTCGCTCTAGATAATACTTCAGATGAGCCGTCATTGCTTGTAAACTGGTCGTTTCTCGCCACCGAAAATCCATCCAGCCCTCCTCATTGAATCCTTTTTTGAGCTGCATAAACTGCCGAAAATTCTGCTCATCCGCTAAACTCCGAGCCGACAGATCCCAAAGTTGACTCGGTGCATCAACCACTGAACGAAGATAAGTCCGTTGTGGCCCGTCCCAAACATCATGAAAATTTGCAGTCACCCCACCACTAGACGAAAAATAAACCGCATCGGCTAATTCATTTTCATAGGTAATCACCAAGCCTTCTGTAACCTGGACGGCTCGATCCGTAGAGGGATAAACTTCCGTTAATCCTTTGTAAACTTGACAATCTGTATTCGCACAGAGTTGGTAATCATCCGCCTCAAAACGCCGCAAATTTCGCAGGGCGTAAGTTCTAGATAATATAGCCTGAGCCTCAATAGAAGCGTCAGGAGGCCAAGCCCCCATTTCGTGAGGAACAACACCCCGTAAATAGGTTTCAAGCGGAACATGATTCACCAAAGTATAAGTACCGTAAGCATCAGGTTGCAGTTCTAAATTTCCGCCGTAGGTCATCGGTTTGCGATCCTTGGGACCTTTGTGAACCTCGATGGTACTTTTTGTAGAAGTCACCTTAAGTTCATGGCGGTTATAGCGAAAGCCTCCCAATACCCAGTAAGGAACTTGCTGTTCTTTGAGAACCTGAGTTTGCAAACGAACTTTAGGATATCCTTGAGCCTTAATACTTTCGAGCAACCAACGACGTAATGTAGGAGTATTGTAAACACTCCGTTTTGCCCAAACTTGCCACAAATCCGGTTGAGCGAGTTCCACTTCAATTCCCAGTTCTCGCCATTTTTGGGCTTCTTCTTCGGCGGTTTCGTAGCTGCGATGACTACTCAAAACAATCCGTTCATCAACCCTGGGTTCTGGTAGCGGTTGTTTTTCAACTTTGAGGATCACACTGAGAGTCTGAAGAACTTTCTCACCCTGATCAGACTGAAAACGCAACGTGAGGTGATCGTCTGGTTTAGCTTTCAAAATCAGTGTATCCGTTGGCTTTTTACCAAATTGCTGAACCACACCAATCGCTAAATAGGGATTATAGTCTTGACTCTGAGCATTTTCCTCCGTTGTCGCCCGAACAGACGTGACCCCAAAAACAAGACCAACAAAAACGAGAATTTGAGAAACAGAAATCAAACTGAACCGATAGAATGTCAGACGGTATTGACGGACTCGACGAGATTTAAAGCTTGAGGTTGGAACAATCATTAACTCAATTCCACTTGGATCTCAACATCACAGGCCAATACGCACGCACAGCACACCAGAACGAACGCAGGCAACCCTTAAAGCATTGTAAAACATCAATACCTGAGTTATGCGACTCCGTCAAGTTTGATTCACAAGTTTGATTCAAAGATTGCTGAACTTGAGATTATTCAAGTGTTTCTGCTTCAACATCAATAATAGTTGAATTGCTAGATGAACCGGGTTGATTCACTTCCGACTCAGAGTTTTGTTCAGTATTTTGACCTGTTAGAGAACGAGTATACTCAACTAACATCTGATAAACTTCAGAAAATAAAATTGTCAACAGAACCACATCATCAATTTGTCCAAACAGAGGAATGAGGTCAGGGGAAACGTCCAAGGGACTTAGCAAGTAGACAAATGTTCCCAAGATTACCCATCCTCGATATTTAGGATTACGGATAATACTGCGATAGAGATTGTACAAAGCTTGAATAGAAAAGCGCATAGAATCAAAATAGAGCGATCGTCTATAATTTATTATTATGCAAACTGAAATTAATTTAAACAGAGCAATATTTTTTCAGGGCTGATTCGATCCAGATTGATATCAATTATAAATTTCTTCAAAAAATTCACATTCTGTCGATCCCTATTCTAAACCGATCAAAACGTGAAGCGATCGCTCTATGCAGATGAAAAGCATCAAGGGACAAGCTTCGCGATCGCAGTATAAAACTGAGATGGGGCTGTAACTGAGTTTCTGTGGGCTTGTCTTGCGAACCCAGAAGATCTACCATTAACGGCTAGTTTGACGTTTGGGAGCAAATATAGCGCTACAAGAATTGGTGTTTGACATTGCCAAACGCTGAAAAGCCCTAGTATTCAACTTTTGACTTTTGAATGCGTGACTGTTGACTTGCGCTATGGCTGCGACGAAACCCGCTTGCCACTTTAATATTTTGTCGTCAAAGCAATAAAACTTAAAGACTCATATATACTCAGAGCGCAGATCGAGTAGTACGCTGAACTATACATAGCTTTATTCAACAATTTAGAAACAAGGAAGATAGGCTAATGGTTCAACGTGGTTCTAAAGTTCGTATCTTGCGGAAAGAGTCCTACTGGTTTCAAGAAGTCGGTACTGTTGCTTCCGTTGACAAAAGCGGTATCAAGTACCCTGTGATTGTTCGGTTTGAGAAAGTGAACTACTCCGGTATCAATACCAATAACTTTGCTGAAAGTGAAGTTGTTGAAGTCGGTTAGGATCAATCAGCAGCTTGGGGTCAGTAAACACTCACGACTCCAACTGTTGGCTGTATCGGTAAAAGCGCAGGCTAACCGAGTACAGCAGATGATCGCGCATCCAGGAGTAGAGAATTAATCCGTGCCAGAATTACCCGAAGTAGAGACGGTTAAACAGGGACTGAATCAAGTCTCTCTTCATCAAGTTATCCAGGGTGGGGAAGTGCTACTTGATCGCACTATTGCTCACCCTGTTTCTTTGACAGAATTTATGACAGGATGCTCCGGAAAAGCGATCGCAACTTGGCATCGACGGGGTAAATACCTACTCGCCGAATTCGACTCCCAACCGCACTCCCCTCCTGAAAGGCCTCAAAATCAATTCTCAGATGGGCAAACGTTCCCGAATGGCGGTTTAGCCGTTCATCTGCGAATGACAGGTCAACTGTTGTGGGTCAGTCAAGATGAACCCCTCAGCAAACATACTCGCGTCCGGTTATTTTTTGCCAATCACCAGGAACTGCGCTTTGTCGATCAACGCACCTTTGGTCAAATGTGGGGCATTCCCCATGACATTGCAGTCTCAAAAATTGTGACAGGTTTGCAGAAATTAGGGCCTGAACCCTTCTCAAACGACTTTTCTGTCGAACACCTCAAAACACAATTTTATCGCCGTCAGCGCCCCATTAAAACGGCATTACTCGATCAAAAAGTAGTTGCAGGTGTCGGTAATATTTACGCCGATGAGACCTTATTTCTAAGCGGAATCCAACCCACAACTCGTTGTTGCGATCTAACACCCCAGCAAATTCAAACGCTACACAGCCAACTGATTCAAGTTCTCACAACAGCCATTGAAGCAGGCGGAACCACCGTTCGCAACTTTCTCAATGTTGCAGGCGTAAACGGGAACTATGCTGGACTTGCTTGGGTTTACAATCGTACAGGTCAACCCTGTCGAGTCTGTCAAACTCCGATTGAACGGTTAAAATTGGCAGGGCGATCGGCTCATTTTTGCCCGCAATGTCAGACTTAATTCGTTCTCGCGAACCGACAAACCCTAAAATTTGGAATAGATAACCTTAGACTCGCTTAAATCAGCTATGGCAATCAAAAAAGGAAGCATGGTACGCGCCATCCGCGAAAAACTCGAAAACAGTGTTGAGGCGACAGCTAGTGATACTCGCTTTCCTCCTTACATCTATGAAACGAAAGGAGAAGTGATGGAAACACGAGGAGACTGTGCATTAGTTAAGTTTGGTCAAGTTCCGACTCCTAATATTTGGTTACGAATCGATCAGCTTGAAGATGCCTAGTTCACAATCGGGACATTAGGATTAAAAAATTTGGGGAGTTCTGGTGAGTTCCCCTTCCTCACTCCCTCATCGTTCCTGAATTTCTGCCCCACCGTTCAACAAGTAACATGAATTCGACTCTATTTTTTCCACCCTCTTGCCATCCTACCCGTGTTTCCATTATTGGGGCGGGAAAAGTTGGAAGTACCCTCGCACAGAGAATTGCAGAAGCTAATCTCGCCAATGTTGTGCTTTTGGATGTGGTTGAGGGTTTGCCCCAAGGGATTGCGCTAGATTTGATGCAAGCAGGGGCGGTAGAGTGTCACGATCGCGAAATTCTAGGGACGAATGATTATGCCGATACGTCGGGATCGGATGTGGTGGTGATTACGGCTGGACGTCCACGCACACCCGGCATGGATCGAAATGATTTAATCGCGATTAATACTAAAATTGTCGCTGAAGCCGCTAAACAAGCGATCGCCTATTCTCCTGATGCTACATTTATTATCGTCACCAATCCCCTAGATGTGATGACCTACATTGCTTGGCAGGTGACACAACTTCCCTCCTATCGAATTATGGGAATGGCAGGAGTATTAGACTCAGCCCGGTTTCAAGCTTTTATTGCGATGGAACTGAACGTTTCGGTGGTGGATGTTCATGCAACGGTTTTGGGCAGTCATGGGGACTTGATGGTGCCGTTACCTCGATATTCAACCGTTAATGGGATTCCGATTTCAGAGTTTATGTCCCCAGAAACTATAGAACAACTGATCAACCGAACTCGTCAAGGTGGGGCAGAAATTGTCGGATTATTGAAAATGGGAGGAGCTTACTACGCGCCAGCATCGTCGATTCGGATGATGGTCGAGTCAATTTTGCTCAATCGTTCTCGCTTGCTGCCTGCTTCAGCTTATTTGCAAGGAGAATATGGATTTGACGAGCTATTTTTAGGCGTTCCCTGTTGGTTAGGGTGTCGCGGAGTCGAACGAATTTTGGAGTTGAATTTAACCGCTAGTGAAGGGGAAGCGTTAGGACAATGTGCAGAGTCCGTTCGTCACAGTATTAAACAAGCCGATCGCGTTTTAGCCAGTCTGTCTTTAGGCTAGGAACTTGACAGTTAATCTATTATTGTATACTATGGTAGGTATGCAAGGGGCATTACTGGCTTCGACAGGATGACGAAGACTTCCTTGTGATTCAGGTCGAGAGTAAGTCACCTCTCGTAAATACATGGCTTAAAACAATAAGTGCAAACAACATTGCAAAATTCACTCGTACTAACGTAGCAGTAGCTGCTGCCTAGTAAACAACCTTAACTTAGGTTACGAGTATCTAGAGTTTGACTCCGTTAAGGACTCTAGATTTAACCTCAACGGATATACAAGTGCGGTGTTTCTGGTCGCCAATCTTGCGAAAACTTCACCAGAGTCCCTTACTATCTAGGGTCACAGATAGTTCCCGCTCTGAGGACTAGAAGGGCTAAACCTGTGAATGAGCAAAAAGCTAATACTCGTTCTGGACATGGGTTCGATTCCCATATGCTCCATTTCTAGAAATGAATAGAAAATAATCAACAAGGATAGCGGTGAATCATCGCTATCTTTTTTTTAATCAAGGCTTGAGTCAACAGCGCAATTCCCAGTACAATCCTATAGGGTTGGAATTCAAGAACCACTCGTTCAGTTCTAGGAAAAAGCTGTGTTAGACATCAAACAAATTCGGGAAAACCCACAAGCGATTCAAGAACGTCTGAAATTACGGGGAGATTACGATCTCCAACCGATTTTAGATCTGGATGAACAGCGACGTCAGCTTGAACAACAACGCATTCAACTCGAAACCCGCAGTAATGAAATTGGGAAGCAAGTTGGAGAGAAAATAAAAGGCGGAAGTGACCCAAAAGGTGCAGAAGTTCAAGCTTTAAAAGAAGAAGGTCAAAAACTGCGAGAAAGCTTAAGTACACTCGAACCGCAAGAAAAGGAGATACTCGCCCAAATCGAAGCTTTAATCCTTCCAATTCCGAATTTACCGAGTGAGTCTACACCTGTTGGGAAAAGTGAGGAAGAAAATGTCGAAGTTCGACGCTGGGGAGATGAATATCTTCCAGATAATCCTAACATTTTACCGCATTGGGAAATCGGAGAAAAACTCGGAATCCTGAACTTTGAACGAGCGGTTAAAATTGCTCAAAGTCGTTTCGTAAGCTTATTCGGTGCAGGTGCTGCTTTAGAACGAGCCTTAGTTCAGTTTATGCTAGATCGGCATACTGCGAACGGTTATGTGGAAGTTATACCGCCTTTACTGGTTAACAGTACATCATTGCAAGGAACAGGTCAACTGCCCAAATTTGCCGAAGAAAGTTTTAAATGTAATGAAGATGATTTATGGTTAATTCCAACATCAGAAGTTCCAGTCGTGAATCTTTACCGAGATGAGATAATAGACGCTGAACAACTCCCCATTTATCACTGTTCATTTACGCCTTGTTTTCGTCGAGAAGCTGGAAGTTATGGAAAAGATACACGGGGATTAATTCGTCTGCATCAATTTAACAAAGTAGAATTAATTAAATTAGTTCATCCGGAAACATCAGAAGCCGAACATGAGAAATTAGTTCAAGATGCAGAAGGGGTTTTACAAGCATTAAAATTACCCTATCGTGTACTCGAACTCTGTACGGGAGATTTAGGATTTTCCGCCGCGAAATGTTATGATTTAGAAGTCTGGCTGCCTTCTTCTGAGACTTATCGAGAGATCTCAAGCTGTTCTAATGTCAAGGACTTTCAAGCGCGGCGGGCGAATATTCGCTTCAAAGAAAGTAAGTCTGGGAAGAAGAAGAAAAAGACCGAATTTGTCCACGCTTTAAATGGTTCAGGACTCGCAATTGGTCGAACAATGGCGGCTATTTTGGAAAACTATCAACAACTTGACGGGAGTGTTCGCGTACCCGAAGTATTACAGCCTTATTTGGGGCGAGAAACGTTGTAGAATAGAAAAAATGCTGACATTAAAGATTGCGATCGCCTAGAAATAGGTATTCAATACAATCTATATTACTGATGAATACTCGTCGTACACGCAGCCAGGACGTTATTTTAGATCAACTCAAAAGCCAAAACCGATCAATTTCCGCCCAAGAACTTTACGCCGAGTTACGAAAAACTCAGCAAAAAATGGGGTTAGCCACCGTCTATCGGGCGTTAGATGCTTTGAAACGCGAGGGACAAATTCATGTGCGAACTCTACCCACAGGTGAGTCCGTCTATAGCTGTGTTCAACAAGACGAACATCACCTGACTTGTCTAGAATGTGGGAAATCCGTTACTTTGAATGAATGTCCCGTTCACCATCTCGAAGGCTTATTACAACAATCTCATAACTTTAAGATTTATTATCATACTTTGGAGTTTTTTGGATTGTGTGAACAGTGTGATCATTACAAAGGAAAGGAGGAATCTTAGTTAGATTGAGGTCGTCCTAACGTTGTAATATAAATCACAGCTTCATCCGTTGGAATTCCTAAAACTTCATTCACTTTATCATCAAAAAAACCTCCAATTCCGCTCACGCCTAAGCGTTGATAAATCGCCGCTAAATTTAACCGTTGACCTAAATGACCCGCATCCATATGTAGATAACGGTAAGCGCGATCGCCATATTTAGCAACAGCTTTTTTCAAGTCAGCGGTATGAAATAAAACCACACTCGCATCTCGTCCAAGTTCTTGTCCTAAACAGAGAAAATGGAGTTCTCGGCGAAAATTTTTAAAGCGAATTTGTCGTAATTCTTGGGCGAAGGGTGCATAATAATAACAGCCTTCTTCTAAACCACTCACCCCAGAAATGGCAAGAAATGTCTCGATCAAACTTAAATCAAAATAATCAGGATAACCGTTTAAACTTTGAGCGATATAGTGATGAGATTGATAAGTAAAGTCTAATAATGCTAAGAGTTCTTCTAGCTTCAGGTCAATCCCGTTATAACTGCGAGTTGAACGCCGTTTCAGAATCGTTTGATCGAGTTCCTGGCAATTTTTTCCCCAATTGATCGGGGTAGTAACGGTGGAGACTTTAGTACAAAAAGGGAAATTATATTTATCTTCAACTTCTTGATTGATCGGGTTTTGAATCCAGTTTTGATTTTCCCCTATACTCACATCTAACTTTGTGGCATTGTGAAAATAGCCTAAAAGTTCACCATCAGTCAGTTCAGGATAATCGGTTTGAGTCGAAGACGGTAAAGCGGTAAGGGTTGAAGGGATTTCGGGACTGTCGAATAAATCGGCGATCGCAACAACTGTCACTGCACCTTCTTGGGTAGAATCGAGATACATCATCTGATTAAGCGCATCATCTGCGAACCCCCCAATTAGATGAGGTCGATAATGATTGAGACTACAGGCTAACTCAAGATTACCGAGTAAGTGGCCTGTATCGAGGAAAATACGTCGATAGGCGCGATCTTGATACCGCCAAGCTGACCGATAAAAAACAGCGGTGATACAGATTGCAAGAGAAGTATTTTCTAAAGCGGGATGAGAAAAACAAGCCGCTTGCAACTCTGGCCAAACTTGACTGTCCCAAAATTGCAGTAATGAATGGGTTTGAGGTTGATAGTTGTAGAGTCCGGGCGGGAGAAAGGGTGTTCCTCGCGAAATCAGATAGACCTCAGCCGGGTACAGTCCCCCCGCCGATGGTGAACTCCTGAGAAAGTGAAACCCTTGCATGGTTTGAAGTTTAGCCGTTAAACCATAGCTGTGGAGAAGCAGGTGAGAAAGGCGTTGGGCAACTTGTACTTTGGAGTCATCAGATAAGGGTTCTGAAGCTTCACGAATATAGGGTTTGAGATCGAAGCTTGTGCCGATTTTATACTCTTTAAAGGGAACGGGTTGTTTTTCCCAGTCAAGTTGCTGACTTTTAGAGGCGATCGTTTCAGGATGGTATTTGGTTCGCTCGTGAAAGTATTGAGCAATGGAGATTGGAGATTCTGGCATAGGAGTCAACTAAACGCAACGTTAAGGATGAGAGGTCGAAAATTTGTAGGTTTGACCCGTAGTAGAGTTCCTTTCTTAGTTTAGTTCTAATTTGAAAAATTGGGAAAATCGTGAGGGTATAATAGAAAGCACACAACTTTTACTTTTACTTCTAACGCCGATCTTATTTCTTCTCAAAACATTTGAGCTAATCTTAACAACCTTGATTGCCGAAATATCAGGTGAGCATTGCCCACCTTACCATCGGTTGATCACTCAATCTAAAAGCGATAAACTTGACCATCAATTAAGAGTCGAGTAATTCCCTTGGCTTGCAAACAGGGTGCCACCTTTTGCAATAAACGAGAATCCGGTACTTTAAAAACTCGTTGATTGCGGTCTGAGAAACGACTAGCTACTCGATGATTGTCAAAAACAGGCAGAGTTTTCTCGTGAATTTCATGACTCGGAATTTCCCCAAGTTCGCTAAAGGATTTCAAGGGTTTAGCGACTAATTCGGCGGCGCGATCAATCACCAGATAGCAAGTTTTAGGCAGTTCTGCTTCTGCTAAAGGTAAGATTTGAACTTGGACTAATCCAGTTATGGAGGAGCGGGAGGCAAAGAATCTGTTTTCTTCCTCATCATCTGCCTCAACTTCAAGATAATCCTCTTCTTCTTCCTCCTCTTGCTCAAACTCACTATATTCCTCTTGTAAAAAGTCTTCTGCAAGGAGTTCTATATTCTCTGAATTTGAGGAATAGCTGGATTGTTCATCTTCAGATTTAATTGTTGGTTTGGTCGTCGGTACTATCTCAACTTCCAAGTCTGACTCCTGAACACTGTCACTAGCAGAAGACCGTTTACGTCGCCGTTTAATTATTCCAGAAGAATTTGAAACAGAGGAAACTTCTTCTTCTGTAGACTCAGGTTCAAGTTTGAGAGACTCGGACTCTAGTTCAACTGTAGGAGTTGAAGGATTGTCCTGTTCTTGCTCAAGATGGCGCGGTGAACGCTTTCCCGTTCGATGTAGACGTTGCTTTTGCTGAGTTAATGTATCATATATGTCCTTGGCAATCGCCGCTTGCAGAACACGTCTGACAGTTGAACTACTGACACCATAACGATCCGCCAGAGTAATGGTGGTCTCTTCTGGTACCTGTTGATACAAGTGAATAATTTCTTGTTTTTCAGTGTCCGATAATTTAGAAGATGACATTCTCTTTTGAGTTTGAGATCAGAGATTTAGGATGAGAAAGTGATTGAAATAATGAGCGAGCCTTGAAAATCAAGTTTTTGACGATCAGTCCCTCGCCCATTTCTCCTAATATATAGTTTAGCTCTTCGCGCTACCCCGTCTTCCTCGTCTACTTTGACGAGAACGAGTAGAAATGTCGTATTCTAAAATTGCACCAATTGCAAATAAAATTCCGGTAAAGACAAAGAACACTTCCAGTAGCCCCCCACTTTCATAGTCGTCTTGAACACGAGAATCTGTCCACTTAAAATACATATCTGCAACATAAAGCGAGAACGTTGCAAAGGCAATCATTCGCCAAGATTGGGAAAAACGTCCGCCCCAGAATGCCAAAATCAAAGCCGTTGCCAAAATTAACAGAAAAACATCACCAATCACATAGAATAGATTAACCCCAGTGGCAAGTGGCTCTAATCGTTCATCGAGAGAAACGACCCAAGCCGGAGCTGTCGTTTCCTCCTCGGCATCTTCTTCAGCTTCAGAAATCGAAGGCGTTTCATTTTCCGTCGTCAAAGTTTGATTGACTGTTGATTCTGGGGCGACTTCCTCAATGGGAACAGGTTCTTCGTCTGCAATTAACCCAAAAAACGACGGGTCACTCACCCAAACAGCAAGGGCTGTCCCAGCTACAGCCACACCTAATATTGCCGCCCATTGCCAGAGTTCTAAATTCAACCGTTTTGAGGTGACAGCTAAAACCATACCCCAACCCAGAAATAGATAACTGAGGATGTAAAATAAGTCCGCTGGTGAAACATCCGGATCGAGATTCCAAACCAATTCCCAAAAGCCGAACACTAAACCTGCAATAAAGTAAAATAAACACCCTAAACCGAAGCCTAGCCATACATTACGTCCGCTGACCATTTGGGGACTTTGCCAGTTTCGATAACAGACTAATGCCGCCATCAGAAAAGCACCGAGTTCAAAGATGTAAGTGCCAATAGAGTACCATAGGGGTAAATCTTCTCCTTCCGGAGTGACACTAAATAAGAGAAAGAACAACAGAGCAAGTACCGCCCAGACGATCCCTAAAATCACAAGGTTCTGAGCGGAAAGGGCAGACGATACTGACAGTGATTTTTGTTGTGAAGTGCTACTCATAGCGATAAAATAATACGCAACCTAACATAAAAGGCTATAATCTGAGTCCCCATCAGCGAATCGACCCGATTGGCTTGCTGGGTTTATAATTTAGCGTCCCATATTTGCAACACAGAGCGGAGAATTTCTCAACATTCCTTAACCTATTGCCCACAGTTTACCCACAGAGGATTGGTTAAGCCAACCAATAAAGTGGGTGCGATCATCACTACTCATGTCCTCTAAGACTTCATCCATTCCCTCTGCAAAGCTCGTATTTCCAAAATATTTTTTGGCAAGTTGATACAGTTCTTCTAGCAGAGTATTAAGATGATGTTCTTGCCAGGGTGGAACTTGAAGCTCATCGAGAGGGTCTTTTGTAAGTAGGTTCTTCACCGAGTCCTGAGTATCCGTCTGAGGAAATTTAGCTTGATGAAAAATCTTTGCCAAATCTTTCTCGAAAGAAGTTGCTTGTCGAGCACCTAATAAATCTTCTACATCAAAGTAAACAGCTTGCAACACGAGCAAACAGGCTTGTATGAGTACAGACTGCTTACCATCGCTTGTAGCTGCGACATCATAGCTGAGGAGTTGATCCGGACGAACTTTTCCCCAGACACTATATCGATCAGGTTCTTCAAGCAATACACAAGCCTTGCCTCGATTATCCGTCAAATCTCGCCAAAATGCTCTCGCCTCATCCGTTTGTTGGGCGGTAAACACTTTCATCAGACGAAAACTCTGTCCCTGGTAATTTAAAATGGGAATCTGTTGATCCCGATTTGGGTGTTGAACCGTTTTGATTTCAACATCCTGCCGTTTCAGAATAAACATGACACTCTGACCTACTCCTGGATCGGGCTGAAGGCTGTGCTTGTTATTTTAGTCTCTAACACAGACCTCCGACTAGAAGTATAATAGTAGGCGGATTCGGTGCTCTATCCCAGGATAACACGAGTAAAGCCTCTATCTTCGTAGGTTTGGGACTAACTCGTTAACGCAATTCTACATAAATCCTCACACTGAAGCTGGGTAAGCTATAATAAGTAAAGAACTTTCTTTAAATTGGGTGTGTAACTCAGTGGATAGAGTAGCTGCCTTCTAAGCAGCGAGCCGCAGGTTCAAATCCTGCCACACCCGTTCTCAAACTCCTTTATATCAACTGTTTTAAAGCTTATTCTCTCGTATAAAAGTGGATAAGTGTAGCGATCTGCAATTATAAATCACTCGACCCACAATCATCGCGCTGGCGCGAGACCACATTAAGGGTCTTGGCAGGTAGCTCGTTACAAAGGGTTCGCTTGTTCTGGGGGAGTAGAGCAGTGGGAAAAGGTAATATTCTCAGATCTAGATCGATCCCTACTTTTTCCCACCGTCAAACAATGAGCAATATTCAATAATAGTAATAGCAAGACTTGAATTATTTCAGTTTATTGTTTTTGTGTTGTTTTCTTAGCAGCCAGGGGTGGACACACCTTCTGGCTTGTTTTTTTCTGATCTTCATTCTCTCTCAACATCAATCAATAATGGGTTTAGCCCCTCATTGGTGATCACCTTCTCCCGATTTTCACCCTTCAGAGCTATACCTGTCGAAATAACTGACTTAAATCGCGACTCAAATTTTTCAAGCTCAGTGCTTTTATAGGCTCAGGGTTTTTTCGAGTTCAGGTCTTGACCTTTGCTACTGGGTTCTCCGAGAGATTACGTCTGTATGAATCCAATTATTTTAGTTGTTACCGTAAAAACACGGTAGCTGAAACTTTATTCTTCTCATATTATCAGTGATAATACAGATTTTCCTATGATTTAAAGTATTTTTTTAATCATTTTTTCAGTATTTTTAAGTAAAAATAATGGCTACTAAACATATTTTTTATATAATTATCTCTTCTATAAATCTTCTGTAAATTCATCCAAAAACACTCGACGAATCCTTTTTTAGAAAATACGATAGGAATCAAGAAACACAAAAACAACACAACTCTGGAACAATAAACATGAAAACTAAACTGTTCGCAACCTTTGCTACTGCTCTCGCTATGACTGCTGCATTCGCTCCTTCTGCTCAAGCTGTTGGTTTCGGATTCAAAACAAACTATACTTTAGATTCAAGACCAGAAGTTGAAGATAAAAGAAAAGGCAATATCACACTTGACTCTGTAGAGTTCGGCGACAAAACGATTACTGAATTTTCATTAGTTGAAGGCGTTAATATCGTGACTAATGATGTATTTACAGGCGGTAACAGTGGAGCTGCTAGTATAGACAAAGGAGATCAAGCTGATGGTTTTAAGCAAGAAAACCTCAGAGCGGGAAATGCAGAAGATGCAGCAAAGATTGCTAGTACATTAGGAAACCTCAACCTCAACAATATTATCGATACAGAAGGGGGCGGTAGCTTTGCAATGGATGTAATGTTCGCTGAAGCTGTTGACAACCTCTTAATTTGGGAACGGGGTAAGAATAGTCGCTTAGGAGTTCAAGCTATTGACCATAAGGGAAACCTAGTTGGTAACTTCATCGAACTCGCCAAATCTAATAGTGGAAATTGGACAGATGCTGGATACAGTATCGATACAAAGGAAATTGGAAGTGCTCAAGCGGTTGCTTCTATCGGTCTGAGTGTAGCAGATTTCGGCTTGAGCGAGGATGACTCCATTTTCGGATACCGTATGACTAGCAAATCTAATTACGGTGGTCCTGACTGGAAAATCATGGGTACAACTGACGCTACTCCTGCTTCTGTTCCTGAACCCGCTGCGATTCTCGGTTTAAGCTTAGTTGCTGGTTCCTTCGCTGCGTCTCGTCGTCGTCAAGCAAGCAAGTAAGATCATCGTACACTGCAATGATGGTTCTGTTTTCTCAATGATGTGAGAAGCATCTGAAATCAGGTTGAGTTGCAATAGCTTTTAGAGTCGGTAATTATTCAGACTTAATGCAACTCAGCTAATCTCAAAAATCCTTTTTGTTGTTCACACTATTTTTCTGATCAGTTGGCTGTATCTACTCTATTTATACTTGCAAGTCTAAAATAAGTTTATCTAGCATTCGTTTTTCATTATCATATAAAACGAACACTTAAAAATGCTTGGCTAAATGATTCTCAATATCAAACTGGAAGCGATTTGCGGCATTTGTTTCTCCATACAAATTAAATGTTAAAGACGGTTCTTCACCTACCGCTTCGATATGATGAATCGCATCAGAAGTAAAACTAATAATTTCTCCCTCTTCGAGAACTTTTTCTCCAACTTTTTCAATATTATCAGGAAAATCAGGTAAAGGTTCCCGTTTCCAGAACACATTTTGTTGCTGCCCTTTTAACACCGCTACAATTCCCCAGGTGCCGTGATTATGAATAGGAGAACCCCGACCGGGTAGAACGGTTTCGGTTTGAACTGTTAATGGAAATCCTAACTCATCGTATAACATAATGATTGAAGTTCCTGTTTTTGTGCAGGGTTCAGGAACTTGAGTTCTCAACCAATAGGAATTCGTCATCAGTTGACGGACTAAACGACGTAAATCAGGTAAAAAATCAATTTCTGTTTGACCTTTTTCAAAAGACTGGTTAATGACATCTTCGATCTCTGTGAGAAACCGATATAAACGATACTCACTTCTGAGTAAATCCCATTCTCTCGCTGATTTACAGGGTAAACACTTACCCTCTTCTGTCACTAACCAATCCCGACTATTCATAAATTTTCCTTTCAAGAAAGACTTTAAATTACAGTTAATTTACCTAAATTTGCAGTTACTCGTCTATCTTAAAACTTTAGAGGGGCGATCTCTAATTTGTTTACAATCATTTTACGAATCGTTTCTGCTGTTGCTGGAGCTAATAAAACGCCATTGCGATAATGTCCGGTTGCCAATAAAATATTCTCAAATCCTGACAAATACTCGATAATGGGAGCAGGTTTTCCATCGGGACGCGGACGCAACCCTGACCACTGACGCATAATTGTGGCTTCAGATAATGCTGGACAAAGCCGAATAGCTCTGGCAATCGCTTGATTAATTTCTGTGGTATCTGCTAATATTTCATCATCAGTATTAGGAAATTCAACCGTTGCACCGACCCAATATTCACCGCCTCCTAGTGGTACGATATTTACATCATCTCCAGTGATGACGGGTTCATTTTCTCCCAGAGGTTGAGGAAGTTTTAATCTAGCGGCTTGTCCGAGAACTGGACGAATTTTAATTGAGTTCTGATGTTCTTGGGTGGGAAGAAGGGGAGTCGTTCCGAGTCCAGCCGCGAGGATCACCCAGTCAACTTTCAGTTCTCCAGTCGTGGTGAAAAGCAACGGACAGGTGCGTTGAGTTTGAGGAGAATAGGTCGTTTGAAATGCTTCTACCTTGACCCCAAATTGAAAGTTAACGCCATTGTGTTGAGCGGCAGCAACTAATGCTAAAGTTAAGGTCTTTGGATCGACTTGGCGATCTTGGGGTGAATAGATTCCTGCAATTACATTTTCACAATTAATTTGAGGATAATTGTTGTGAAGCTGTTCTAGATTTAACTGTTCTAAACGCCAACCTTGAGATTGACGCTTGGCTATGAGTTGTTCCCATTTCTGCAAATCAACTCCTGCAAAACATAATAGCAGAATACCTTGACGGTTAAATAAAATTGATCGACCTGTCAGCGTTTCCAGTTCAGGGATTAAGGTTTCATATCGCTGTAAACTGGTTTGTCGCATTTGCCACGCTCGTCCTTTTGTTTTGTGGCTAATGACTCCCATTAATACGCCTAAAGCTGCTCCGGTAGAGGCAAGAGCCGGAGCCTGTTGATCGAGAACTGTAATATCTAATTGCGGAATTTGGCTCAGTTCGTAAGCAATCGTTGCTCCAACCACTCCACATCCCACAATAACAACATGAACCATTTGATTTCGGATTTTGCAGTCTGTTGAGACCGGACTCTCGATCTTGATTCAAAAAAATATCCGCAGAGTCCTATCGATCAGTAGAGATAGTTAATCTTACCCCTATTCCCCGATATTCATCTGCGGTGTAAGGTTTATTTATATATTAGGCTTCTGCTGGCATTTCAGGAACTAAATCCAAGAACGCATCGAGATCTTTCAATGCAGCTTGATAACTGGATGCAGCCGAAGATTGATCGGCTTTTTCTGCGGCTTCTCCCACTTCTAGGAGATGTTCAAACACTTCTCTGGCTAATTTCCGCGCGGGGGGTTGATCGTTGGGGAGGAGATTTTTGGTTAAATAATTCATCTCCTGAAGTAGAGTTCCCATCGGACCATGAACAAAATTATCTGCTTCTATCCATTTACGATTATTAATAGCTGCAGGGAGTTCAGTGGTCAAGCGATCGCGTAATCCGATAATATCAGACTCATACTTCTGAATTTGCTGGAGTTGAGCATCTGTGTAGGTTGGGGGTGCCTGAACTTCTGGAGAACCACAAGCAACCAGAAATGCCATGACCAACGCCATTAGGCAAGCCAAAATAGAACGGTAAAGTTTCATAGCGAGAATTCTTTTTAAGACGACATCCTTTACCCAATCTATTGTTGCAGAAATCGCGATCGCAGTCACCTTTTACAGTGAGCAGTGAGCAGTAAGCAGTCGGTCGTAGGCAACGGGCAACGAACGGGCAACGGGCAACGGGCAACAGGTTACAGGGAACAGTCTTCTTTAGAAGACTTCAGATACTAGACAGGGATTTCAATCCCTGGACATAGTAGACAGCTTTACAGTACACAGTTATTTTTTGAATTGCTTCTCGACGAGGCTAACAACTGTTTCTCTGGGAAAGAATCTGGAAATATTGACGATGACTTGATTTCCAAAACCGCCTGTGACGACAACGGGTTGATTTTTCTCAACGGCTTGAAGTGCATCTTTGACGACTTCCTCGGCGGGAACCAGCTTTCCTTTCCCATCTCCCATAGTTGAGGGGAACTCCGCGACTTCAAAAAATTTGGACTCTGTTGGCCCTGGACAAAGGGCTGAAATATGAATCCCGTTTTCTTTATTCTCTGCCCATAATGCCTCGCTAAAATGCAGAACAAAGGCTTTTGTGGCGGCATAGATTGACATATAGGGAATAGGCTGATAGGCGGCGATGGATGCAACATTGATAATAGACCCCGAACCTCGCTGTCTCATCGGGGCGAGGAACAAATGGCTCAGTTCAACCAATGCAGTAATATTGAGTTGGATCATCTTCACCTGTTTTTGGAGATCCCGTTCTGCAAAAGCCCCATAGTCTCCGAAACCTGCATTATTGATTAAGAGATCGATGGTCATTCCCTGTTGAGTGATTTCATCAAAAACCGCTTGGGTGGCTCCGGGTTCTGTGAGATCCTTAGCAATAACATGAGTTTGGATCTGATGTTGTTGGGAGAGTTGTTGGGCGAGTTGAGTGAGTTTATCCTGGGAACGTGCGACTAAAACAAGATTGGTTTGACGAGAGGCTAACTCAGTTGCGAACGTTTCACCAATTCCGAAGGAAGCCCCTGTAATTAATGCAGTTGTCATCAGATTTCAGTTTGAGGAGGTGAACTGTTACAAATTTTAACACCTTGAGGTTTGAGTAGGCAGTTGAGCTTTACTGAGGAAATACAATGACAGAAACATTTTCACGAAATAAACAATGGTTTTTTGATCGCTGGGCTCCCAATTATGACTGTTTATTAACAACGGTATTTTATCAGGCTGTTCATCAGCGACTTTTAGAATATGTTCAATTTCCAGAGCAAGCTAATATTCTCGATATCGGGTGTGGAACGGGTCGCCTTTTAGAGCGGATCGCTAAACAATTTCCCATCGTAACTGGAACGGGATTTGATTTTTCAGAAGAAATGATTCATCAAGCGCGAACTCAAAATCCTTATCCTCAACGCTTAACATTCACAACCGGAAATGTAGACTCACTTCCCTTCGAGGATTGTCAATTTGATGCAGTCTTTTGTACGATTAGTTTCCTACATTATCCTCAACCTCAACAAGTTTTTGAGCAGATTGATCGAGTTTTACGTCCGGGTGGATGTTTTTATTTAGCGGATTATCGAGCCTGGGATTCGACTCCAGAATTGCTCGTTCCTGTTTCTCCAGGCGGACTTAGGTTTTACAGTCGAGCCAAACGAGCAGAATTGGGTCAAAATGTTGGATGGTCTTGTCAAGGTCATTATCATTTATTAGGACCGATTTTGTTAACGGTCTTTCAGAAAGTAAACCCATAAATGAATCAATTTTGAATTTCAAGAAAGTCTGATAGAATCCGACAAGAATTAGGAAAAGAGAAGAGTAAAATTAGAGGAATTTGTCAGAGGCGATTTTTGACTTTTTTCTGTGAGGCGATCGCTGAGTCTAGTCTGGTTAAGAACTATATCACTCTCACTTGTGTAACGGTTCTTTACGATTGCTCCAGATTCAGCAACATCAGTGATACGATGCCGTAAAAACCTTACTATAGACGTTCTATGGCAGAACAACTGACTGGAAAACCCCCGATTTTCGGCGGTAGCACAGGTGGCTTACTCTCCAAAGCTGAAATCGAAGAAAAGTACGCCATCACCTGGACAAGCTCCAAAGAGCAAGTCTTTGAAATGCCCACAGGTGGCGCCGCTATTATGAATGAAGGTGAAAACCTCTTATATCTAGCCCGCAAAGAACAATGCCTAGCATTGGGAACCCAATTGCGGACAAAATTCAAGCCCAAAATGGAAGATTATAAAATCTACCGCATTTATCCCAATGGAGAAATGGAATACTTACATCCGAAAGATGGTGTATTCCCTGAAAAAGTTAACGAAGGCCGCGAACCCATCGGTAAAATTGACCGTAATATTGGGGCAAACCCCGATCCGGCTAAAGTTAAATTTAGTGGAAAAGAAACTTACGAAGTTTAGAACTTGGCAATTGCTCTACACTGATTAGAGTGTTGCGATTTTTGAGCAAAGCAGGATGGAGGATGCTATTTTACCTTCATCCTGTTTATAAGTTTTGAATGATAAATTATGAATTGTGAATCATAAATTATGAATTGACATTAATCTCTCTGCGTTGTGAACTACCGGATTTTTTGACATGATTTTTCCTGACTTCTCCCAATTTCAACAACTCGCCACTCAAGGAAATTTTATACCTGTTACCTGCGAATGGGTGGCTGATTTAGATACTCCGGTTTCAGTGTGGTACAGGGTTTGTGCGGGTCAGCCCTATAGTTTTTTGCTAGAATCTGTTGAAAGTGGTCAGAAGTTAGGACGCTACAGTTTTGTCGGTTGTAACCCGGTTTGGGTTCTAGAAGCGCGAGGACAACACACCACTCAAACCTATCGTGATGGCACTGTAACAAAATTTGAGGGCGATCCGTTTAACGTTCTTGAAGGCTGTCTCGCTTCCTATCAACCCGTGAAATTACCGCAGTTACCGCCGGGAATTGGAGGATTATTTGGGTTTTGGGGCTATGAACTGATTCGCTGGATCGAACCGCGTGTTCCGGTCTCTGAACCGACATCAGATGAAGTTCCGGATGGCTTGTGGATGCAAGTCGATCATTTGATTATTTTCGATCAGGTGAAACGAAAAGTTTGGGCGATCGCTTATGCCGATACTCGCCATAATGATCTTGAAGCAGCTTATCAGCAAGCTTGCGATCGGGTCAAACAACTTCTCGATAAACTTCAATCCTCAAACTTTTCACGAGAAGGCACTCTCCTAGAATGGACTCCACCATCCATCAGTAAACAGTCAAAAGAAGGTGAGATCGACGGTTATCGCAGTAATATTTCTCCTGAACAGTTTTGTCGCAACGTTGAGAAAGCCAAAGCCTACATCAAAGCCGGAGATATCTTTCAAGTGGTCTTATCCCAAAGACTCTCAGCCCCCTACGACGGCGAACCCTTTGCATTGTACCGTTCTCTGCGACTCATTAACCCTTCTCCGTACATGGCTTATTTTAACTTCGGAAATTGGCAGATGATCGGATCGAGTCCAGAAGTGATGGTGAAAGCCGAGAAAGACCCAGAGGGAAAAATCATCGCTACGTTACGTCCAATTGCGGGAACTCGCCGTCGCGGACAAACCCCCAATGAAGATGAAGCCTTAGCCCAAGAATTACTGATCGATCCTAAAGAAGTCGCAGAACACGTCATGTTAGTAGACTTAGGACGAAATGATTTAGGGCGGGTTTGTCGTAGCGGATCGGTAGAAGTTGACGAATTAATGGTGATTGAAAAATACTCTCATGTGATGCACATTGTTAGTAATGTTGTGGGAGAATTAGCAGAGAATCGAACAGCATGGGATTTGTTAAAAGCTTGTTTTCCAGCAGGAACAGTGAGTGGCGCACCCAAAATTCGAGCAATGGAAATTATCCATGAGTTAGAAGGCTGTCGTCGTGGCCCTTATTCGGGAGTGTATGGCTACTATGATTTTGAAGGACAGCTTAATAGTGCAATTACGATCCGAACCATGTTGGTTAGCCCTCAAACTGATGGTAAATTTGTTGTAAGTGTTCAAGCTGGAGCGGGCTTAGTCGCAGATTCTAATCCTCAGCAAGAATATGAAGAAACCCTCAATAAAGCCAGAGGTTTATTAGAAGCGATCGGTTGCTTAAAAGTAGGTTAGATGTTCAGTCCTCTTGGGTATGAAGCTGTCTATTTATCAATTGATTCATTCTAATGTTTCGTGAACACTGCGTTTCAAACGCAGCCCATTTAGAACAAACGATTCACAATACTCGTCATTATGGACTTTTATATTGTTGATGTTTTTGCAGAAGATAAATATGCAGGCAATCAATTGGCAGTTGTGTTTGGAGAAGGTGTTTCCTCTCTATCCGATGCCGAAATGCAGCAGATTGCCCAAGAGATGAACTATTCAGAAACTTCTTTTATTCCTTCTAGCCAAACCCAAGATGGAGGCTATGATGTGCGAATTTTTACTCCTCAGAAAGAATTGCCTTTTGCGGGTCATCCTAGCTTAGGAACTGCTTACATTATTCAAAAAGAAATTATTCAAAAACCGATTGAACAAGTTATTTTAAATTTGGGTGTCGGGCAAATTCCTGTTACCTGGACTGAAGATGATGATGGTGATGAAGTTTTGTGGATGCGACAAAATTCACCTGAATTTTATAAGACTTTATCTATTGAAACTCTAGCTGAGGTTTTAAGGCTAGAAGAGAGTGAAATAGATACTCGATTTCCGATTCAAGAAGTTTCAACTGGAATTCCATTTATTTTAGTTCCCGTTACCAGTTTAGCAGCCTTGAAGAATGCAAAAGTTAATTTAGAACCCTATTGGCAGTTAATTCAAACCACTAATGCTACAGAAATTTTAGTCTTTTCTCCTGAACCCTATAGTCCGGAAAATCAGATGAGTGCGAGAATGTTTGCCCCGGCTTTGGGAATTCCTGAAGACCCAGCAACCGGAAGTGCCAATGGCTGTTTAGCTGGATATTTAGTTCAATATTTATATTTTGAAAAAGATGAGATTGATATAAAAGTGGAACAAGGTTATGAAATTAATCGACCTTCAATTTTGAACTTGAGAGCGCGAAAAGTTGCCGATAAAATTGAGGTAAGGGTTGGGGGAAAAGTTGTGCTAGTCGCGAAAGGGAAGTTACTCTAAACGATCAGATATTTCTGAGTGAATAGAGTTCAAAAATCTTTTATTATGACTACTAACTTACAGCATCTCGAAAGGTCTTGCGATCGCTTAATCTAAAAATCGCAGATAAAGGCTATTGGTAACTTTTGTATACTGGGATAACTAAAGTAAATCTATACTGAGTATTTCCTGATTGAAGGAGAGAGTAGCGAAAGAATATGTAGCACTTAGCGCCTTCATAACTTCCCTTGTTAGTTGAAAAGGATTGTGAGTGCAGATTTCAGCGAATTTTATCCGGCCATTTACTCCTCCTAGCTTGCAAGTGAGTTGAGCGTTATGAAATTATCAAATGTAGCATTTTTTACGTTGGCGGCACTTGTCGCTCAGGACTCAGTCAGTGAAGCTAGTCCTCTACCTGAGACTCCATTTTCGAGTTCGCCCAGTCAAGTCTTAGAAACTGATCGTCATATTAACGAAATCCAGACTGTAAGCTTACAACCAACAACTTCTGTCAGTCAGCCTGAAACGTTCAGCGTTCAGGAGTTTTCTCCATCTCGATCTCAGTCTACCGCCAATCAAGTGATTGTTGCTTCTGCAATTCCAGCTTTAACTTCTGCGTCTCAAATTCCCTCTCTCAATCAACAGAAACTGAATCAAGTTCTAGATCAAACTTGGTTAGCTTTACTGGTTGAAACCTTTTCTAGTCGTCGCGAGCGCCGTTTATCTTCTAATATTAATATTGCTGCGACTAACCCTTCTCTGATTGCCCAAGCGAGTTCTGACACTCAGGTTAATTCAGATTTTAATCATACGATTACCTTACTCAATAGCTTATTAATTATTGCTATCTTATCTCCTATAATTACTGTTGCTTTTTTCTGGTTTGCTCGACGTTTAGTGATTCGAGAATTAGTGACCGAAGCGAATCGAAGCCTAAATCGTGTGAATGGTTTAGAAGACAAAATTACAGCATCCTGTCATCAATCTCAGCAGATTGCACAAGAATTAAAACTACAAATCAAAGTTGCTCAAGAATCGATTAACTTTCTCAAAACAGAAGCATCAGCGTCTCAGGCTTCTATTGAGCAATTAAAACAATTACAACTCAATTTACTTCAAAGTGTACAGAAACTTGAATCTAACTTCAAATCTAACCTGCAAACCAGAGAACAATCAAATTTAATTCAATTTCCAGTTCCTGACAATCAGAACCTAGATCAAACACCGCAACTTAAGCAAGATTATGAAGGGGGATTTCAGTTTAATTCTTCCCCAAACTTTATCGCAGATGACTATCTCAAGCAAGCAGAAGGTTTAGCGAATGAACAGCGTTACCCTGAAGCTTTATCTGCTTTGAAAAAAGCAACCCAAATGAATCCAAATCTAGAGGAAGCTTGGTATAGTCAAGGAAATATTCTTGTCCGTTTAAGTCGTTATACTGAGGCTTTAAGTGCTTACGAAAAAGTTGTGGAGATTCATCCAGATAAATATGAAGCCTGGTACAATCGCGGCAACGTTTTAGTTAAATTAAAGAAATATTCTGAAGCCTTAGAATCTTATAATCAAGCTTTATCAATTCAGCCAAATGATGATGAGGCTTGGCACAATCGCGGTGTATTGTTACGGAAATTCAAACGTTATAAAGATGCTTTACTCTCTTATGATAAAGCCTTAGAAATTCAGCCGAATAAATATGAAACCTGGCATAATCGCGGCAATGTTTTAGGAAAATTAAAACGCTACGAAGAAGCAATTATTTCTTACGATCGCGCGATTACAATTGATGCGGGAAAACGAGAAGTCTGGCTAAATCGCGCAGTCGCCCTCTGTAAATTGAAACGCTATGAACAGGCGATCGCTTCTTTTGAACAAGCCATAGGACTCGATCCAAACTCTCCAGAATTATGGACAATGAGAGGATCATTACTCCAACAAATCGGACAATATTCCGAGGCGATCGCATCCTTTGAAAATGCTCTTCATCATCATCCAGACTACTATGAAGCCTTGTTAGGAAAAGGGTCAGTTTTCGTACAACTCAAACAATATTCAGAAGCATTAACAATTTACAAAAAAGCGATAGAAATTCAGCCAGATACCTCAGAAGCTTGGCGACATCAAGGACTTCTCTTTGAAAAATTAGAGCAATATTCAGATGCGATTAATGCTTATGATCGAGCCATTAAATTGAAACCTAATGATGCGGAAGCTTGGCGTTTTCGAGGTGCATTACTCTCTAAACTCAAGAACTACCCAGAAGCCATTTCTTCTCTGGGAAAAGCGATTTCCATTCAAAAGGAGTTACGTTCGGTTAAAACCATAACATCTCCTGAAGTGACGTCAGCTTCCAAAAATTAACTTAAATAAATATTGAATAGAGTCGGGTGTGTCATTGATGTACCCGATTTTTCTTTGGGTTCGATTCGTATTATTCATAGTATTTTGGACGCATTAGCATTTTTAGCAGAGTTAGCTGCCGCAACTGAACGATAAAATGCTATCATTAAGTTATTAATATAATAATCTTTAATAATGAGTAATATCATGTCCGGCTAATCACTTATAATAAAGAGACTGAGTGCAGATCATGCCTAATGCCCAGACGAATTAGCATAGCCCCACACCAAAGTACAGAGCAACTCAAGCAAGCTTACAAACTTGCTAAAGATGGATTAAAAAGTCGTCAATATCAGATCATCTGGTTGTTAGCTGCCGGAAAAACGACAGAGGAAGTTCAACAAATCACTGGATATAGTCGAATCTGGATTTATGAATTGGTGAAAAGATATAACCAATTAGGCTTGGAAGGATTAGGCGCGCGCCGCCTGAAAAATACCGTCCGCCAACCCCTCATCGGAGATGTAGAGCAGGCACAGTTATGGCAAGCTTTACAAGAAAAAGCTCCAGACGGAGGACTATGGAATGGTCGCAAGGTAGCCGACTGGTTGAGTTGTACAACGGGACGTCAGATTAGCAGGCAAAGGGGATGGGAGATTCTTAGACAAATGACTTTTCGGCTTCGCGTCCCTCGACCGGCTCACATCAAAAGTGATGAGTTGGAACATCAGCTCTGGAAAAAAAACTAGCCACTGAGCTAGAGCAACTTCAACAGATTTATCCTCATGCCGATGTGCAATTATGGTGCGAAGATGAACATCGCCTGGGACTCAAACCAATCATTCGACGCATTTATGTGCCTGAAGGCTGCCAGCCCATTGCCCATATAAATTGGAAATTTGAATGGCTATGGTTGTATGCTTTTGTACACCCCAAGACAGGGGAAACATATTGGTGGATTATCCCTTATGTCAATACCCAACTCTTTAATCAGGTTTTACAGGAGTTTGCTACCGAATTTAACTTAGGTAAAAATAAACACATTCTCTTATCTCTCTTCTGTCAAACTGGGTGAGGTAAAATGAGAAAAAAAGCTTGTAAGCCAGACAGAGACTATGGTTAAGCCTCGTCCCGCTCGTCCAACCGTTCAATTCGTTGATACTTACTGTGAATTGTACAGAGACTTATTCGTAGAAGTGAGAGCTTACGAATCGTTTAAATATCTTCAGTTAGGATTAATAAGTGACCTAAAAAGAAAGAGCTTACCTGCTATTGCCAAGATTGTCGGATTGAGAAATGCTCAAGGATTACATCATTTTATCAGCCAATCCCCGTGGAAAGGAGAGGACTTAGAGAAAAGAAGATTAAAAATAATCTTATCTATCTTAGATGGAAGGGAGATGCTAGTAATAATAGATGAAACAGGAGATGCTAAAAAAGGAAAAAAGACAGATTATGTCAAGAGACAATATATTGGCAACTTAGGAAAAATTGAAAATGGAATAGTCTCGGTCAACGCCTATGGATATTGTGAAGGAATGATTTTTCCCTTAAAATTTAAAATATTTAAGCCACGAGAGAGATTGAAAGAAGGAGATCAATATCAAACCAAACCTGAACTCGGAGGAGAATTAGTCAAAGAACTCAAAGCAATGGGATTTAAGATCAAGAGAGTATTAGCAGACAGTCTTTATGGGGAAAGTAACAGTAACTTTGTGAGTGTATTGGAAGAATTAGGGATACAATATGCCGTGGGAATTCGCTGCAATCATGGAGTATGGCTTGCTTCAGGTCAGAAAGTGAGAGCCAACAAAT
>JBCBCI010000068.1:0-32777 GCA_038530755.1 Cyanobacteria bacterium J06592_8
GGGAATTCTTCAGAGCTCTCAGATATTGAATCAAAATAAAAGTCTTCAATTGCTCCCTTGAAAAGACCTAAATTTGGATTATTCGGTTCGCTATCAAGTATATCTTCACCTCCAGGCGTTTGAGTAAACAAGCTAAATTCAAGTACAGTATCCACCTCCTGTGTATTAGAAGCAGACCATCTACCACCTCTTGCTTCTGCTGACTCAACAAAACTCCCAAAAACTGTCGCTGTAGTTAACGCAGTCACCGTCATCAATTTCATCAATTTCATTTTCATTTGCCCCTGATCATTAAACAACTATGAACTTTTAGTCAAACTTGAACTGTATCTATCACCCAGAACTTGAAACCTATAATTTCAACGTTGATTATCTGTTCAGCTTTTGACTTCCATACCCATTTAGACAATCAAACAATCACGAAATATGTGATGTTCTGTAAGCAAATTAATAGGTGATTTTCAATCAAAAGTCAACCTGCTTTACAGAATCTTTAAAAAAGACTTGATTGATCTTTATATTAAGGGGGTATTTTAAAGCGGACAGGTTAAAAAAGTTGTTTTTCTCTCGGACTGTCATCTTTTGAGTCAGAGCAGCAAAATGCGATCGCATAGATTCTCTCAAAACAGATGCTCTAAAAAATGCGATCGCCTTTTTAGCTTGGAAAACTCAATCTGTTTGAGCGTTACATCACCTCCGTTAGCTGTGGCTGTGATGTCCTGAGATGTTAGATAATCATAAGTATCATTTCCAGAAGTTCCGTACCAGTTAATTGCCATAATGATCTCTCCTGTTGTGTCGTGTTTTTTTGCGTGAAGGTTGGGCGTGTTTGCCTTCCCCTTATTGGTTTCTATATAGGTTTCTGAAATAGGTCTAGTTTTTTTCGGAAATCTGATATTTTTTTGATGGTTGTCTATTTGTGAGTCCGAGCAGCAAAACGCGATCGCATAGATTCTCTCAAAACAGATGCTCTAAAAAATGCGATCGCCTTTTTAGCTTAGAAAACTCAATCTGTTTGAGCGTTACATCCAAGTAAAGATATTTAATTTTGTAGATTCCCGAAAAAAAATAGGTGAAGTTCAGAAACTGATATAGAGCTAACTCAAAAAGTCAAATTGACCAGTATGTGATGCGCTTGCTAAAGGACAAAATGGCGATTACTAAACTATCGCCTTGCACCCTTATGGCAAAAAAAGCTTGAAAGCATTATCGGGTCAACTTTTACAGACTTATTAAGTAAGCCCCATATACAACTAAAAACTACTCAGTAAGAGTAGAAGGAGATACAGATTATGACTAGCTTCAGTCCAGGGTTAGATGGAATCCCTTCTGTTGGCTTAGAAAACAACGATTTAACCGCAGAACTCGGCGATTTTAGTAATTCTGAAGTTATCCCAGGGAGCAACGAATTAGTCCTAGAACCTTACGAATTAATCCTAGACCCCTGCTGTAACTTGTGTTGTTTGTTTTGCACTTCTGGAGAAGATATCCGATATGATTTAGAGATTGAAGCAATTGGACAATTTGATGTAGCAGTTACTCCTTCTTCTGGTGTAAATTCGGTGATTACAGCAGATGAGGTCTTTGATGCTAGCCTGAATTTAGCAGATAGTGTTTCTTTCGATGTTCCAGGAAACATAGAGTCTCTTGGACTATAATTTACGCAAGAAGTAGGGTTGGGGCTATAATCCCCCATAATGCACTGCTGGTATTAGCAATCGCTGACAGTATTCAAGAGCGATTGCTAATCTATCACCGTTCTAAGTAAGAATTGAACTATTCTCAGAGAGTTTTAAAATTAAGTTCCATTTGGAATGAATCGGACAGTAATTTGACTTGAAGTTTTTAGAAAGTCTGAGCTGTTCGTTCGATTCGATTTCAAGCTTAATGTTCCTCTTATTTCTTATATAACTTAGGCAAATTCCCATGCTAGATTTACCTGAATTAGGTATTGGAGTCGTTTATATGCCCAGCCTTGAACCACTGTTTGAAGTTGGTCATAATTTGATTGATGTGATTGAAATTGAACCCCAAGCTTACTGGTTTCAATCCTCATCAAAAAACCGCTCCTATCACCTGAACTCAACCATTTTTCAACGCTTTTGTCAGTATCCTCAAGCCAAAATTGTCCATAGTGTAGGGTTTCCCGTTGGTGGAACGACTTTTGAGTTGGACTTTCTACCTTCACTTTGCGAAAGTATCGAACGCCTGGGAGCCGCATGGGCGAGTGAACACCTCAGTTTTAACCGAGTCACGACAACAGAAGGTGAATTCAACACAGGCTTTCTGTTACCTCCCCTACAAACTCCCGAAACTGTAAAAATCGCCGCCGCCAATATTCGACAATTGTCCGCTCAATTACCCGTTCCTTTCGCATTTGAAACCGGAGTGAATTATATGCGACCCCATCCGGCTGAACTCTCAGATGGTCAATTTTTTGGGGCTGTGGCTGAAGAAGCCAATTGCGGAATTTTACTCGATTTGCACAATCTTTGGACCAATGAACAAAATGGTCGCCAGTCTGTCTGGGAAGCATTAAGAGAAATTCCCCTAGAGCGAGTTTGGGAAATTCATCTCGCTGGTGGTCGCAGTTTTAAAGGTTATTGGTTGGATGCTCATTCCGGCTTAGTTCCGGGTGCTGTGATGAAATTAGCGGCAGAAATTATTCCCCATTTGCCTAATTTAAAAGCCATTATTTTTGAGGTTATTGATGAGTATATTCAGGCTTACAATCTTACCCAAAAGATTTTGTTAGAACAACTCCAACACATACGCCAACTTTGGAATTTACGTTCGTCTTCAACTCGGATTTGGTACTCAAAATCAAACCTAGTTCAACCTTTAAAGTCTGATGAAGATTTACCACAAACTGCCGTCTGGGAAACCGCATTGGGCAAATTAGTGACCGTTCAAGCTAGTGATACTCCTCTTTATCTTCAGCTTTCCCAAGATCCCGCCGTCAAAGTCTTCCAAGAGTTGATCTTCACAGCCCGTACTGGTATGATTGTGGGTTCTCTCAAATTCACCAGTCGTTTTCTAATTCTACATCTAGGTGCATCGAACTTTCGTCAATTATTGCAAGCATTTTGGAAAATCCAACCTCCTCAGCTTTTTAGCTCCTCAGAAGCCCAGAACTTTGCGGTAAATCTTAAAATGCGATCGCTCAATATTCCCCATCTTGATGAAATCTTAGACTTTGAATTAGCTTGGCATCGAGTCAAAATTGACGAATTAGCTCAAAAGGTACAATTTAGTTGCGATCCTAAGCTGTTACTGAATGCCTTAAACCAGAGACGTTTACCCGAAGTTACCACTCCGGGTGAGTTTGAGATGTTAATTCTTCCAGATAGTGATACTAGCCCAAAATTCCAAATTTTCCGCAAAAAGAACCACTTGGATAGCGTTACTTAAAGGCGTTGTCAGAGCAAAAAGTGAGAATAAATAATATTTTTTATATCCTGTCCGATCTTACACATATCTCGGCTTTATTCCTGAATGGCTCAACTATTACAGAGTCAAGGATAAATTATATAGGTTTGAGCGTTATCTCTAAGTAAAGATATTTAATTTTGTAGATTCCCGAAAAAAAATAGGTGAAGTTCAGAAACTGATATAGAGCTAACTCAAAAAGTCAAATTGACCAATAGATGATGCGCTTGCTAAAGGACAAAATGGCGATTACTAAACGACAGCCTCGTACCCTTATGGCAAAAAAAGCTTGAAAGCATTATCGAAAACTTACTTCATTGGAGAATTGAACATGGAACCAAATGAGCTGATTTTTTTCACCGGAGTAGAGACACCTAGTGTAGAGCTGATATCGGAGCCAATTATTTTTAATCCTGTAGAACCGATAGAACCGATAGAACCGATAGAATTTTCAGAGCCTCTAGAATTTTCAGAACCGATAGAATTTTCAGAGCCTCTAGAAATAGATGAGAGTACAGTCTTTTCCTTAGAGGGTGAATATTTTACTCTTGATTCCAGCATTATTGACGTTGTCAAGGAAGAAATCTTTATCTATTGGGACTTTCCATCGTTTAACAATGTCACTGGAAAAGAATATTCCAACAATGCAGATAAAGATACTAACGGAATACCTGATCCTGGACAAACCCTTGAGTGGTTTGGAAATGGCTCAACAAATGATGGGTTTGATTATGGGATTGCTGGCCAGGTAGATGCCATGGCGAATCGAGGAGATGCTCTTTTCCATGCAGTTACTAACAATCAAGCGAACCTGTTGTTTTCCACAACCTTTGATAACAACATCTACTTTGAAACGCCTAGCGGGTGGAACGGAATTGAGTACACCCCTGATCAAATAGATCTACCAGGTGCAATAGATCCTGGGGTACTTGATGTAGATGGCTTAGAAGTTTGGGGACCAGTAGATGCTAATCGCTTCTCTATATATGGAGATCCAGGGGTTGCTGTCTACGACTATGATCCTTTGACCGGAACAAAAACCCCACTATATGACCAGACAGAAATCGCTGAAGCTATTGGTGTACCTGATCAATATTGGGATTTAGTTAACCTTGATGCCATGATGACATTTGGGGATAACTTGATTATGTTTAGCATTGACCCCATCTCCGAGGTAGGGTTAGATGGAGGTGAAATCTGGGTCTGGGATCGTGCTTCTGGAAATCCGGCTAATTTCCTGAATCATGGGGGTAATCTTTGGGATACCAATTTTGATGTGATGGCAACTTTTGGCACAGCTTCAGAAAACATCAATTCTCTAGAAGCTGTCGGACAATACTATATACCACCAATTATCGATATACCAGAAATTCTCATTCCCATTGATTTTGAACTCTTAGAAGGGTTTTCAGCCGACCCACTTCCTCTTTTTTCAGAAGGATTTTAAGCTGACCCACTTCCCTTTATATTAGGAGGGTATTCCCTGCTCAGAAATAGTGAAGCTAGTCAGATCTGCGATTTGAGTAAGCGAAGTGCTAATAAAATAAGGGTACAGCAGTTTATCGAATTCGACTGATCTGACTCACTATTTCTAGACTTATCCCGGGTTCATCCTTATGAATAGTGAAATAGAGTCAATTTAACGATCCGATGATTGCAGACAAAATGCGATCGCATCTACTCCGGAGGGAAAAAGCGATCGCCCTATTGTTTTCAGGATTGTCAGATTCATAAGATATTTCATCAATCATCTCAGATTCATTGTTCGATTCTTCTTCATTCTCTGGAGTTTTATTTTTGGCTTGATTATCAGAAATGTTTTGTTCGCTATTATCCGATTGATCTGATGTTTCATTGAGAGTTTCTAGAATGAGAGCTTGAACTTCATCTGAGTTTTGAGCGGTTCTGTCTGAAGAATTTGAATTAAGCATTTTCTTAGGATGAGCAAAGTGTGATTGAGATTAGAGAGAAAGTGATAATTACAAGTAAATCTTTCTATCTATAGCAATTCTAAATGATTTATGAAAAAAATAGTCTGAGGCTTGGTAAAATAATATCGTTAAATTAGCTAAGAGGTAAAAATGACAACGATAGATTCTCAAGAAGTCGAAGATTCCATAAAGATTCTCGAAGAGTATATTAAAGGGAATCCAAAAACTCAAGAACTGAAGAGAGCATTGGCGGTCAAATTAGTGCTAGAAAAATATCGATATGAAAAAATCCAGCAAATTCTATCAGTGTCGTTGGGATTTATTAGCAAGTGGTCTACAGCCTTTAATCGGGGAGGATTAGAAGCATTAAAATCAGAATATAAAGGGAAAAAGGGTTATTTAAGTTCAAGACAAAGGCAACAAATAATTGAGTGGTTAATTCAGCATAAAACTTGGGATGTTTCCGATTTAGAAAAATATTTAATCCAGGAATATGATGTAGTTTTTAAGTCTCGTCAAAGCTATTATCAAATTTTAAAAGAGGCTAAAATTTCTTGGCAAAAGAGAGAATAAGTCAATCCTTACAATGAGGAGTTCACTAAAAAAACCAAGAATCTGAAAATATTTCTGTTTAATCTCGTGGTAAATCGTCTGTACTCCTCTCTGTATCGACCTTAGAACCCCCTTCAAAAAACTTAGATAGATTCCAAGCCAGTCTAAAATTTTGTAACAAAACCGGAACAGTCCGAAAAAACGACCTCCAAAAGCAGAAACTATTTATAGAGAGTCCTGAACAAGAGATGGGGAGTATCTATGCAGCAACGGAAAAATCTTATTGATTCTCAGCTCAACCAACTTGCTAGAGAGGCTCAACAGTATCCTAAAAAGAGCTACGAGCGCCGACGAGTATTAAATATATTAATGGACAAGATTTTAAAGTCAGGTCGTTTGGCTCGTCCAAAAAAAAGCTCTTCTTTTTTACCTGCAAGTGTTTATGAGGATTTGTACAATGAGACATTAAGTATAATGATGATGGAAATGTGTCAAAATATTGATAAATACAATCCCGAACAAGATGTAATGGCTTGGTGTAATTTTCTCATAGATAAACGATTTAAAGATTGTTGCAATCAATATACCCGTCGAGGTCTCACTTATTTACCCAAAGGGAAAAAAAATGAAGATATTGCATCTTTACCGAATTTAGAAGATCTAGATAATTTTATTCCATCGGCTGAAGATGATTCAGAATCTCAACAACTTCAAAATTTAATTGAAGAAAATCCGGATCAGATCTTTACTAAAGAGTTTATTAAAGGACAACCTCAAGCAACTTTTCAATTTTTAGCATTAGCTAAAATCTGGCAAGATCGCAAATGGAGAGAGATTTCAGATGAATTAAATGTGCCTGTCTCTTCCTTATGTGAGTTTTATAAAAAACGGTTAAAGGAATTTACACCCTATTTTAGAGAATACTTACAAAAATAGTTCAATTTAGTTAAGCTGGATGTATGGAGGTATTAAAAATGCAAACTAAAAATTATATGGAATCTTTAACGTTTACTGTTCCTCTCTCTAGAATCGCTCATCAAAAGGCGAATGAATTTCGCCAGAAACAGTTTAATACTCAACAGGCTAAACAAGTTTATCTAAACACTTTAAGCGTTTATGCAGTAGAATTTTATTTAAACTGTATGGGTTTTAAACCGGATTGGAAATCGAGCGATAGTTTTAATCCTGTTTTACAGAAATTTAGTAATATTGCCGATCTGAATGTGCAGAATTTGGGTAAGTTTGAGTGTTGTCCGGTTCTTCCCAATCAAAAATTTATGTCTATTCCCCTGGAATCGATGAATCACCGCCGAGGGTATTTTGCGGTTCAACTAAATGCGGCTTTAACTGAAGCTAATATTCTGGGTTTTATCAAACACGTCTCAACAGAAGAAGTTCCTTTAAGTCAGTTGCGATCGCTGGATTTTTTTCTCAAATATGCCAGTCAACTTGAAAATACTGTTAAACTCAATCAATGGCTACAGAATACTTTCGAGACAGCTTGGGAAAGCCTAGAAACATTATTGTCTCCGCCGCAAGTGGCGTGGCGAAGTGGAACAATAACTGCTGACTCTCTAATACCTGTAAATTCTAACTTGGGAGTTGAACGAATTAAAAAGTTTAATCTAGAAGCAACGGGTGAACAGGTGGGGTTATTGGTTAGTTTGCAGCCAAGAACTGAGTTGGAAATGGGAATAGAAGTTGAGTTGTATCCGACTAATAATCAGGTGTATCTCCCTCAAAATCTACAACTGCTGTTACTCGATGAAAACGGAGAAACGGTCATGCAAGCCGAAGCCAGAAGCACAAAGAATATTCAATTAAAATTTAGTGGAGAGTCAGGAGAAATTTTTAGTGTTAAAGTAGCTTTAGGAGATTTGAGTATAGTTGAAACATTTATGATCTAAAATAAAAATGAAAGTCTAAATGCTTTTGGAGGTAAACCATCAATGACGGAACAGCAAGTTGTACTCAAACTGGATGGTAATTTGGAAATCGGGGTAAAAGTAACCCTGGAAATTTGGTTAGAAAATCAACGAGAACTGGAAATTACAGGCGGTTTACCTCCTAATCCCGAACTGGCAACTTACTTACAACATCATTGGAAAAATTATCGTTCAATTGGAGCACCTTATCGTATAATAACTGAAGGCATTATTTATGATGGTAAAATCAATCCAGTTGATGCTTGTAAAGACTCAGCCCAAGAACTTCGCGATCGCTTTTGGGCGTGGCTAGAGGCTTCAGAGTTTAAAAGAATTGATCGACAATTGCGCGATCACTTCAGTCTCAATCAAACCGTTCAAGTATTAATTCGTACCTCAGATTCCCAAATTCAAAAACTTCCTTGGCATCTCTGGGATTGGGTGGAATCTCGTCAGGCTGAAGTGGCTTTTAGTTCTTTAGAATATAGCAGTATTTCATCTCCATCTATAAATTATCAAGTCAGAATTTTAGCGATTTTGGGTCATAGTCAAGGAATAGATGTTGAACAAGATCGCCGTACACTCGAAAGTTTACCGAATGTCAATCTCGTTTTTTTGGTTGAACCCCAACGTCGAGAAATTAACGATCAACTCTGGGATAAAACTTGGGATATTCTATTTTTTGCGGGACACAGTGAAACTCAAGAGGATGAAGGGAAAATCTATATTAATCCTCAAGAAAGTTTAACCCTAAGTGAACTGAAGTATGGTTTAAAGCAAGCCGTAAAAAATGGATTAAAACTAGCGATTTTTAATTCCTGTGATGGACTAGGATTGGCAAAAAAACTCAGTGATTTGCATCTTCCTCGAATGATTATCATGCGAGAAGTTGTTCCAGATGAAGTCGCTCAAAGCTTCCTGAAATATTTTCTGACTGCTTTTGCAATAACGGGAGAATCTTTGACTTTTGCTGTCAGAAAAGCACGAGAACGTTTACATGATGATTTGGAAGGAAACTTACCTTGTGCGAGTTGGCTTCCGGTTATTTTTCAGCATCCAGCCGCGCGATCGCTAACTTGGACAAAGTTGTGTGAAACACCTGATTTATTCTCTCCCCAACCCAAGCGTCTTTCTTTATCTCAATGGAGTTATTGGAAAAAAATATTGATGATGAGTCTGATGATAACCAGTTTAGTCGTCGGTATGCGATCGCTCGGAATGCTACAAATTTGGGAACTAAAAGCAAAAGATGCTTTAATGCGATTACGTCCCGATCAACCTCCCGATCCTCGTCTTTTAATTGTAACTGTAACTGAAAAAGATATTCAAGCTCAAAATCCCGATGAACTACGGGGTTCTTTATCAGATACGACACTGAAACAATTATTAGAAAAACTCAATCAATATCAACCGAGAGTGATTGGTTTAGATATTTATCGTCCTTTTCCGGTTCAAAAAAATAAGCAACAATTAGCGAAGTTTTTAAATGATGAAAAATTAATTGTTGTTTGTGAAATAGGTGGCGGTGAAAATAATCCTTCTATTCCTCCTCCTAATGAAGTTTCACTTCCGCAAATTGGATTTAGTGATGTACCCATCGATCCTGATGGAATTGTTCGCCGTCAGTTTTTAGGAATGACTCGCAGTTCGGAATGTAATACCAACAAATCCTTTAGTTTTCATATTGCTGAACGTTATCTCAAAGCTGAAGGAATTGAATTTAAAGGCACCTCACCTGATCCTCTTCAGATTGGCTCAGTCAAGTTTAAAAAGCTTCAAGCATCAATAGGAGGTTATGATCAATTAGATGCAAGGGGATATCAAATTCTGCTGAATTATCGCTCTTCCCAAGCTCCCGCTCGAACGGTTACATTGAGTGAGATTCTTAGCGATCGCTTTGATTCTAAATTGATTCAAGATAAAATTGTTCTAATTGGTACAACGGCTCAGAGTATTGATGATGGTTTTCTTACGCCTTACAGTGCCGATTATTCACCGATTAAATACAGTCCAGGAGTGTTTATTCAAGCTCAAATGATTAGTCAAATTCTCAGCGCAGTTCAAGATAATCAACCTTTACTTTGGGCTTTTCCTCAGTGGGGAGAAATCCTCTTAATTTTAGGATGTTCTGTACTTGGAGATATTCTATTGACTGTGTACTTTAATCGGCAAAAAAATATAGTATTTTATTTAATGATTAGCAGTGTTAATCTGGTTTTTATTAGTAGTATTGGATATGTAGCTTTAATCCAAGGATTGTGGATACCGATTGTGCCTTTAGGATTAGTGTTAATCTTACTTCTGCTAACAAAAGCTGCTTTTCCTAAGACGGTATAATTAATGTACAATTAACTGACATCATACAACATGACATTCACTCACTTATACTTGGCAACTTTATTGATTTTCTTTGGTTTAATTGAGCCAATACGTTATCTGAATGAAAATCTTATCCAGACTCATTCAGTTTTGAAAAGTTTGGTTTTAAAAATTGCTGAAAACGGTAACTCAACAAAACAGAATTTCAGAGACACGGATCATCTGCAAAATAGTTTAGAGACCGCAACTCATTATGATTTTGATGGAGATGGTAGACCACCGCCTGGTAATCGTAGAGGTGGAGCGAGTCGCGGCAATTGTCCTCCAGTTCAGCCTCCTTTGACTGCATTAATACCCGCAACAAATTTAGGTTTAACAACCCAACAATATCCAACATTCTGGTTTTATATTCCTTACAGTTCTACAGATATTCCCCAAGCTGAATTTATGCTTTTAGATGAAAATCAACGTCCCGCTCTTGAAGAATCAATTTCAGTTGAGTTATCCCAAACGCCGGGAATTATTGGAGTGACTTTACCCTCAACAGCAAAACCTCTAGAACCCGAACAGGAATATCATTGGTTCTTTGAACTGATTTGTGATGCTGAAAATCCCTCCAATAATCCGAGAGTTGATGGCTGGATTAAACGAGTTCAACCGAGTCAAGATTTACTGACTCAATTAGAGAATAATCAAGCCGAACAGAATTATTTAATCTATGCAGAAAATGGAATTTGGTATGATGCTTTGACGAATCTTATTCAGGCTCTACAGGCTAATCCTAGTAATTCTAGTCTAAAAAATGACTGGTTTGATTTACTAGAATCCGTAGAGTTACAAGAAATCGTTAGAGTGACAACAATTCGGTAACAGCTTCTCTACTCCACGCCAAAGTCCATGGAAAACCTCACTTTGATCAATTTGAATGGGGCGATCTGGCAATTTCCATCACTTCTACGAATTGTCGAACGCGACTCGGATCGATAGGTTGGTCAATGCGTCCATGTCGCTTGAGAGAACTAGACACAATCACACCATCTGCAAATTCAATCAACTTTGGAATATTCTCCCAATTGGCCCCACTACCAATAAAAACCGGAGTTTGACCTGCGGCTTCCCGTGCGATTTTTAGATCTTCCCAGCTTGGTGGACTTCCAGTTGCGACACCCGACAAAATCACGCCATCAGCTAAAGCCCGTTCGATCGTTTCTTTTACCACTGCACTCAACTGAGTTGAACCTAAAGGTGTTGCGTGCTTCACTAAGACATCCGCTAAAATTTTAACATCACTATCAAGTTCTCGCCGATACCGCAGCAGGCGATGAGCATTGCCTTCAATCAGTCCTTGATCGGTTGCCATCACCCCATTGAGAACATTAACTCGAATAAACTGAGCACCCACACAAGAGGCGATCGCCATTGCACTCTCCGAGTCATTGCGTAACACATTCAAGCCAATCGGGATAGTCACCAAGTTCATCAACCGATGCACAATCAACGTCATAGCACTCACAATCGCCGGATTGACCTGATTTTTGGCAAAGGGTGCATCAAAAAAGTTCTCAACAATAATACCGTTCACGCCGCCAGATGCCAAAGCTGTCGCCTCTTGTTCGGCTCGATCCATTACAGTTTTGAGATTGCCTCCCCAACGAGGAGAGGTCGGTAGAGGTAGTAAATGTACGACACCAATAATTGGATTGGGTGTTTGAAAAATTTGCTTTAAGTCCACAGGTTTACCTTGTACCACCAAAATGCTCGCACGTTGTGTTCCTAGCAAGGACTGCCAGGATCTAGGCTACAGTGGCAGTTAATACACAACGGTTTGAAACGGTATAGTTCATAAAAATATAGTCACATCTGACACACTTTTATTTTGTCGGTGTTACCCGAACGGGGTGAACTACAACACCCTCTACCCCATAGCTTAAGGCATTTGGGACTGCTTTTCTCATGATGTTCAAAGAACCGTTAACATCGGCATTGACTAATCTTCCAGAAGCTGTGCGATATAAACCTCGTTTGACCCTTTTTCCACTAAATCTCGGCGAATTTTTCTCTCCTTTCTTATAGACTGGAATGTTATCTTTATCTAGAAAACTGGCTTGGGAGGTATATGATTCTTCGGTTAAAATTACCTGAATCCCTGCGAGTTTTGCTTTATAAGATAATAGTTCGATGAACTTAGCATGAGGAATCTGAACGAAGTTTTGATTGGTCTTTTTTCTCAAGTTAATTTTTTGTTTCCATTCCGGATTTTTGCCAAGAATCAGAGTCCTAATTCGGTAATGGATTAGGGTGTTAATTACCAACCGTGATGCTTTATGAAGATAATCATTAACTTTGAACTCTCTTTTGTTGCACAGCTTTTTCAGACGGCGACTCGATTGATTTTTCGGCAAGAACGCTTGAAGACGACCTCGGACTTTGTTATAGTATTGATTGATGGATTTTAACGGTCTGCCATTGATCAAGAGTGGTTGGATTCCAGCTTGATTAAATGTTAATGTAGCTAGGTTGTTCAATCCAATATCAATACTCGCACAGCTCTTTTCCTCTAGCTCGTATTGTAGTTGTTCAGCTTCATAAATGACCTCAATGACATAGTGATTAAGTCTCGGAATGATACGAACTTGTTTTATTTTTGAGGTTTCGACAGTTGTTCGGAGATAGATTTCTGTTTTGCTCGGATGAATAATACCTTGTTTAAGTTGCCGTTGGCTGAGTGCTTGAATTGTATAAATGAGCAGATTCCGACCCGTCTCAATATTTTTGTATTTTGGGAGTTTCGGACGACCTAAAAATTTTTCCGGGTGTTCTTGATAAGCTTGATTGGCTGCTAAAAAACTTTTCCAATTACGATCTAAGACCATCTTCTTGAAAAGTTTGGCGGGACGGAAACCGACACCGCCAACTTTCCGCAAGATTTGTTGAGAGACTTTGGCGGGTAAGGCTTGATAGGGTTCTGTCCCTTGTATCGTTTTTTGAATGTCATTATACGGTCGATAGTTTTGAGCAAATATGAAGGACTGCCTGACCTTATAATTCGCGTAGTTATAGAGATTTTTGGACTGCCAACATAGTCGGTCGATTTCACAGAAAAACCGATGTCGGGGTTGAATAATATGTCTTTCTACTAATCTCATGGGTTCAGCTAACTTTAAGAGCAACCTTTGAACCTATTAGCTACTCTAATGGTCGCAGAGTTGACACCCGATTTTTCTCGGTTTTTATTGTACCATTAAACTTGAGAGCGAAGTCACTAAGTTTTGACGGAATTTTCCAGAAAAAATGCTACAGAAACTCTGGACAGGCTTGACAACATTTGACTACATAGCGCGTACAACGTTAGACCTAGATATTTTTTCTACAACCGTGGGTTATCTCGGACAGCCCCTTAACCATTGACCCTGAGCGTAGCCGAAGGGTCAACACCGCATGGAGGCTACGCTCAATGATCGCGGAGTCGAGGTGTTGATTTGCGTGGGGTAGGGCCACCTACTAGATCAACATCTGCTGCCGTTGCTTGAATGGTGTACAAGTGCCTTGCCTAACGATCTATGGTTAGTTTATCAGGAAAGGGCGAATAAATTAGCTTGTGTCGCCCTTCCTCTCAAAGAAAGTGGCGAGTCTCAGTGACTCGTGGTTGAATTTGTATTAATTCTATGTTGAGGCAAACGAGTGAAAATTGCTCTAATTTTTTTAACGGTTTGGGTTGGATTGATGATTATCGTGGAAGTTGGGCTGAGAGTCTTTTTCGGTTTTGGTCGTCCTTTAATCTATCAGGCTGATACAGAGGTCGGATATTTACTTGTTCCCAACCAGAAAACTCGACGGTTTGGTAATCGCATTGAGATCAATCAATATTCTATGCGAGGATCTGCAATTACTCCGACTCTCGACTCCGAAACGTTGCGAATCTTGCTACTTGGGGACTCTATTGTGAATGGGGGATGGTGGACTGATCAGTCTGATATTATTTCAGAAATACTCACTCAACAACTCAATCAAACCCTAGATCGACAAACTCCTAAACAGACGATTGAGGTTTTGAATGTCTCAGCCGGGTCTTGGGGGCCTCCGAACCAACTCGCCTATTTACGAAAATTTGGCACATTTGAAGCCGCCTACTTGATTTTGATTATTAATACAGATGATTTATTTACCAAGCCCCCCAATCCTAACATTGTTGGACGCGATCGCAATTATCCCGATCATCGACCCGCTTTAGCCGTTCTAGAACTTCTCAGTCGTTTTTCTTCATCGAATCAATTCTCCCTAACCCCAACCGAACCTGAACCGAATGATCCCGTCGGCTACAATCTCAAAGCGATTCAAGAAATTCAAGAAATTGCAACTCAAGCCCAAATGCCATTTTTGTTGGTAATGACTCCGCTATTACGTGAAATTGGCACTCCGGGCCCCCGTGATTATGAAATTAAGGCTCGGCTTCGATTAACGGAGTTGACACAAACTCAAAATATTCCTTATATTGATTTTCTACCGATCTTTAACACAGTCGATGAACCTGCAACCTTATATCGAGATCATATTCATCTGAGTGTGGAAGGGAATCAACAAGTCACACAGAAATTGACTCAATCTCTACAACAACAGCTCGAAATTGCAGGCAATTCTTCTCAGTGAATCTTCTTCGAGGTTTAAGGCATTTCTCAGATTCAGCCTCTATCTTAATTAATAGGATCAGAAGCTTATCCCTGAAACCTCGGCCTCATCCGTATACTTATTCTCTGTAAAGTTGTACTTTTTATTTCCTCGGGGCGTCTACTATCAGCCCTGAAAATCGGAATAATTTGTTGCATTGTTCAGGAGAAATAGTATTCGTGTTGAGGCATTTTTTTACGCTTATTTGTAATTTATACGAATAATTGTAATCAAGCATTGCGATCGCGATCGTCACGTGCTTCCAAAGCCAGTAGCCTCAAGAAAAGCAATCGGGTAGACGCGCTAGTCGAGACACCATTGATCAGATTTGACTTAAAGATTGTTAGCTTGGCGAGATTCCCACCAAATTGGAATGATAATCCAAGCGGCTAATAAAACCAAAGCAACAATCGCAAATTGTGCCACCCAAGCCACCAACTGTTCAAGGGGGACCACTTGACCGACAAAAAACGATAAACTTACCATAACAGAAGCCCAAGTCGCCGCACCTGCCGCATTACAAAGTAAGAACTTCCAGTAGGGCATTCGGGCTATCCCAGCCAGTGGCCCGGCAAAAATTCGCAACAACGCCACAAATCGACCTAAAAATACTGCTTTGGCAGCATTACGACTAAACTGACTTCTAACTTCTGCCAATTTCGTCTCCGGAACCCGAAAGAGTTTGCCCACTCGTACTAAAAACAGCCAACCCTGCCAACGACCAATCCAATATCCGCAGTTATCGCCCAGTATTGCCCCAACCATTGCACAACTGAGGACAAACCAATAATTTAGTTCTCCACTCCCCGCCAGGAAACCTCCGACAAGTGTAATTGTTTCTCCCGGAAGTGGAACTCCAGCATTTTCTAAGGCAATTCCGAGGAAGACAGCCCAATAGCCATATTGATGAGCAATTTCCTGAATTGTTTCCAATGATACAATTTCAAAAGACATTCAATGCTGCCTTCATATTTTTTTGCAAAGCTTTATACTTCTATATTATCTTGATCAGAATAATCTGTCTTCCTAAACCCATTTCACCGTAAACCTGAGTGTTGAGGTTAAGTTCATTTTCAGGATTTGAAACTTTTCTCAAAATTACCTGGTCAAAAACAAGGTAAGGTGAATTGGAAATAAATAATCATCCCTGGGGAGTTATAACCATGAAATTAGCAGAATGTCAACAGCATATTATCCTTCAGCCTCAATCTTGCTTGGACTTGAAAGGCGGTCACGTTCTCAAAGAAGAAGTCCAAGCCATATCAGCCAATGAACCCAAACTCTGGATTCTGGATTTAGCCAAGGTTGAATTTATTGACAGTTCCGGGTTAGGTGCTTTGGTCACAGCTCTCAAATTAGCTCGCCAACGTGGATGTCGCCTTGTCCTTTGTCATCCCTCTGCAACCGTTAAGATGATTTTGGAGATTACCCAACTCGATAGAGCCTTTGAAATCTTTGATGAGTTAGAATCTATCTTCTCAACCTATTCTCAGCCCCTTTCTGCCTAAGCTGTAACCATCCTTCTTAAGCCTTGCCAAAACAGCACATTGACATCCTCCGTCCATCAATTTCCGGGCTGATAACTGAAGTCCATTCAAATGGACTGCAAACCTCGATTAAATGCGAGAAGAAAGGAATACACAATTAATACAATCGGGGTATTCTTGCTTGCATCCAAAAGATCGCGAGATTGAATTTTCATCTCCGATCAACTTGTAGCGGGCAAGGTTCACCCTATTTTCGACGAGTCAACTCCATAATATAAGCCTGATATTTTATCCAAACTGATACACTTGCCCGACATTAATATTACCGATATCATAACCGGGTACACCTGTAACCCAAGTATCACCAACAGCGGCGACGGAAGCCCCAAAATTTAAGACCTCATCACCATTATCAGGAATCGTATTAATATAGGTGTCGAGGAGTTCTCCGGTTCGGAGTTGAAAGCGAAAAACCGCCCCAGATGGGAGAGAACCATAACCCGGAGTTCCGACAATCACGCTAGTATTGACGATATCTATGTCTTCTCCGAAACGGTCAAAGGGTCGAGGCTGAGGATAACTGTAGCTTTGTAGGATGCTTCCGGTAATGCCATCAAACAGAAACGCCGCCCCAGTATCCGTTCCTCTGGTGTCGTCTCCGGGCGCGCCAATTAAAACATCACGACCAATATTAGTCCAGGCTAAACTGCGTCCAAAGTCATCAATTCCGGGGTTGGGGTTGCGGAAGGTTTGCAAGAGTTCACCTGTCAAACTATCAAATAAATAGGCAACTCCAGGCTTATTAGCGCCGACTCCGGTTAAACTTCCAGGGGCGCCAATGAGAACTTTATCTCCGACAGCAGCAACAGAAGCCCCAAAATAGGAATCTGCTTCGGGTTCTGGGTTATTAAAAGTTTGCAGCAGTTGTCCGCTATTTCCATCAAATATATGAACAATACCCGAACGAGGGGCGAGAGTATTATCAGTGGGCGCACCAACAATAATTGTATTCCCAATCGTATCGATCGCAAAGCCAAAGTTTTCAAAGGATTCGGGGGTCGGGTCATTCAAGCGTTGATAGGCGACTCCGGTAGAACTGCTAAACAGATAAACTGCCCCGGCTTGTGGAACTATTGTACTATCAGTCGGCGCACCTAAAACCACATCTGCCCCATAAGCAGCCACACTTCTACCAAGTTGGGCGTTTCCTGCGGTTGTCGGGAAGGGATGATTAAAAATTTGCAGGGGTTGACCTGTAACTGCATCATATAAATAACCTGAACCTTGATTATTATTTTGTCCGGGGGCGCCGACTAATATATTGGTTGTAACTTGTTCGACAGCAAATCCAAAATTAGCATTGGCTTCCGGGAAGAAATGCGGTAACGTTCGTAGTGGTTCAATTTTCGGTTCATCATCGAGTATTTCTAAGGTAGCGAAGGCGGGAATACCGATAGAGGCTGAACCTGTGGGATTTTCTAAAGAGAGTTGAAGTTCTCGAGAATAGTCAACAACATTATCATCTCGAATCTCTAAAGTAATAGTTTTTGGGGTTGTATCACCATTGGCAAAAATAACCGGAAGAGGTGTAGTATCGACTTCTCCAGGATTTAGAATCCCAACGGGAGTAGGAATTAATGTCACTCTAGCGACTCCATCTTCTCCGATGCTACGAGTTACGGTAATTGGGTTAATCGGAGTGCCATTTTCACTGACAATATATTGTGTAGAATTAAAAGCAATAGAACCGGGAATAAAAAAGTCAGAACGAGTCAGTTGATCGGGTTGAACTCGTTGAATAACCGCTAAATATTCACCTGTTGCGGCTTGTATTAGAGTATTATTCGAGTTGCGCGGATCGACCGTAATATTCAGACTCTCAAACGGAAAATCTCCCAGTAAAGCGATGGTATCAATTCCAGGTTCATAGTCGAATAAAAAGTTAGCATCTTCGGGAATCAATCCACCTGTTCCCGCTTCGATAAAAAAGATATCGTTTCCTTCTCCGCCAATTAAAGTATCTCGTCCTTTATCGCCATAGATGCGATCGTCTCCGGCGTCAGCTAAAATGCGATCGTCTCCTTGACCTCCAAAGATTAAATCATTTCCTTCTCCGCCTTCTATAAAATCACTGGCTTGGTCTCCGCGAAGAACATCATCTCCAGCTTCTCCACTAATTCGATCCGCATCTAAACCGCCTAAAATTTGATCGTTTCCCAGTCCACCGACTAAAATATCACTGCCTTGATCCCCTTGAATTAAGTCTTCACCTTCGTTACCATTTAACGTATCAACTCCCTCACCGCCAAAGAAAATATCATTCCCTTCACCGCCACTGACTTCATCATTTCCAGGCCCACCGAATAGGGTATCTTCACCTGCATTTCCAAATATAATATCGTCATCTCTTTCACCAAAAAGGGAGTCATTTTCCCCTTCTCCAATAATGCTATCGCGTCCTTGACCTCCAAACAGGATATCATTTCCACCTGCACCTCGGATCAGATCGTTATCTTGATTTCCGCGAATTAATTCAGGATCGGAAGACCCTTGAACAGTATCATCTCCTCCCCGAAAAAATACACCTTGCGTAAAGACTCCCAATTCTCCGGGAAGAAAGGTGATATTCTCAGGAAGATCTGTTCCGACTAAACGAAGTTCTCCAGTTTCAGGGTCAGTTTCCGGTCTTAATACCATCGGTTCAAGCGCGTTGGTTTTCGTTGCCTCAACCTAGTCTACTAGATTCTTGTTCGGAAATTCTGGAGTTAGAGAGAAAACGGCGGAGTCATGCGATCGCATTTAGCATCAAGTCTCTAGTTCAAATTGTGCTATCCAGCCAGAGGAAAGTCAATGTTTCATGTCAATTCATTGATTAACTATCGCTCTCTTTCTTTGTTCAATTAAGATTAATTTTCCAATTCATAACTTAGAAACTGACCATTAGCTTTAAGGCGATCGCCAATTCCTGCTAAAATTTTAGCCTGACCATAAGGTGACTGCATAGTGAGAATAGCTTCTGCTAACATATAGTCAAACTGTTCTATGAGGCGTTCGAGAGGGAAAATATCACCTTGAATTATTTCAATTTGATCGCTTAAACCTGCTGATGCCACATTTGACTGGTGCTTTGTGCTAGATGAGCTACCTCACAGACGAGAGTCAAAATCTCTGTCAAAGTCACAAAAGGATCTAACTCAGAGAAATTGAGGTTGAAATCATGTCAAATCAAGCCCAAAATCAGGTAAGTCAAGAAACAATCGATCTGATTAGATCCACGGCTCCACTCCTGAAAAAACATGGTCAAAAAGTTACAACTCGGATGTATGAAATTATGTTTGGTAATCATCCTGAGATCAAACAACAGTTTAATATGACCGATCAAGCAGATGGATCTCAACCGGCGCGGCTAGCTAACGCCATTTATAGTTATGCGACTCATATTGATGATTTAGAGAGTTTAAAGTCGATGGTGGATAAAATTGCTCACCGCCATGTACAAACTCATGTCACACCAGAACAATATCCTATTGTGGGAGAGAGTCTATTACAAGCAATGCAAGATGTGTTAGGTGACGTTGTAACTGAGGAAATCATGGCAGCTTGGAAAGAAGCTTACCAGATTTTAGCTCAAGTTTTCATTAAAAGAGAAGATCAAATTTACCACAACAGTTAGCTTCTGCGATGACTCATTCAATGGGATAAAGATTTCGGTTAATCCTCTATTATGGAGCCATTCTTCTACATCATCGCTGACTATTGTTGCCACAGTCGATCTATGGTCACAAATTTGTAACCCTTTTCCAAAAGTTGAGGAATAATTTTTCGGGTTGAAGCTGCCACATCCTGACCGCCATATTTGCCATCATGCAATACAATAATAGAACCATTTTGAGTTTGTTGAATCACGCGATTGGTGACACAATCAATTCCCGGACAAACCCAATCTTCTGGAACAACTGTCCACATGACTGGACGATAACCCCATTGTTTCAAAAGGGTTAAGGTTTTGGGCGTGAAAACTCCGTTCGGCGGACGAACATCCCACAAACTATTCGGATGAATATCACAAATATTGAGAATTTCTTGCTTGGTTTGTTCGAGATCTTGTTTAAGTTGTTCGTCAGTCATTTGATGAAACATTTGGTGATTGTATCCATGCAAAGCAATCCAATGACCGCGCTGAAAAACAGCTTGGGCGATTTCAGGATACTGTTTGACCCAACAGCCTAACCAGAAAAAACTTGCTTTAACTTGATATTCATCTAAAACCTCTAGTAGATCTAAAGTATATACCGGATGCGGGCCGTCATCAAAACTTAAAGCGATTTCAGTTTGGGTAATTTTCCCTCTCCATAAACAGTTCGGAAAGGTTGTTTTTAAGATTTGATGTACAATTGGATAGATCGGGGCAAGTTGCATAGAATTAATTTTTAATCTATTCTTTATATAAAGTTTAACCCAGGCTATTACACAGATATTGTAACGGGTAACTCACAAAAATGCTGACAGCGATCGCGATTTAAGAATTCAAGATTTTCAGTAGAATATATTTTCAGTATAATCTAAAGAAGAGACTGAAAAAGAGATTATATTAACGGGGTGGAAATTACCTTGTCTGAAATTAAGCCAATCAAAGTTGTTGTCATTGGAGGAGGGGCGGCGGGATTTTTCGGGGCGATCGCTTGTGCGAATAGTCATCCCCATACTGATGTTATTTTACTCGAAGCCGGACACCAATTACTCGCTAAAGTTCGCATCTCTGGTGGTGGGCGATGTAACGTCACTCATGCTTGTTTCGATCCCGCCCAATTTGTACAGAATTATCCACGCGGTGGGAAAGCGTTACGAGGGGCTTTTAGTCGGTTTCAAGCTAAAGATACGGTTGCATGGTTTACTGAACAGGGTGTCAGCTTAAAAATTGAAGATGATGGACGAATGTTTCCCACGACAGACAATTCAGAAACCATTGTTAATTGTTTAATTCAAACCGCAAAAGCTGCGGGAGTAAAAATCAAAACCAAAGCGAGAGTTACTGAAATTAAAGCCAACTCAAAAGAGAATTATAGCACTTTTGAAATTCTGTTAAGTTCAGGAGAGAAATTATTCTGCGATCGCCTATTATTAGCAACAGGTAGCAATCCTTCCGGTTATCGCTTCACCCAGAAACTCGGTCATAAAATTATCCGCCCAGTTCCTTCTTTATTCACCTTTAATATTCGCGATGAACGATTCAAAGATTTAGCCGGAATTTCAGTGAATTCAGCTAAAATTAAACTCCCAAAAGCCAAACTCGAACAAACGGGGCCATTACTAATTACCCATTGGGGATTAAGTGGGCCGGCTGTTTTAAAGTTATCGGCTTGGGGCGCAAGATTTTTACAAGATTGTCGCTATCAAACGCCCTTAATTATTAACTGGCTACCGCAATCAAATCCAGAAGTTTTGCGAGAGGAATTATTAGCTGTTAAATCTCAGTTACCGCAACGATTAGTTACGGGGAGTTGTCCGGTGATGATTCCTCGTAGACTCTGGAAGCAGTTAACCCAAATTGTTGGTATTGATGAACAAAAACGATGGGCGGAGTTGTCGAATAAAGTTGTCAATCAATTAGTCAAAGAATTAACTCAAGGCGAATATCAAGTGACGGGAAAAGGAGTTTTCAAAGAAGAATTTGTCACCTGTGGCGGTGTGAGTTTAAAAGAAGTGAATTTTCAAACAATGGAAAGTCGTTGTTGTCCTGATCTTTATTTTGCAGGTGAAATTTTAGATATTGATGGGGTGACAGGAGGGTTTAACTTTCAAAGTGCTTGGACAACAGGTTGGTTAGCAGGTCAAGCGATGGGCGATATCAAATCCAGATAATTAGGGATAAAACTGACATTAGAATAGACTTTTCATCTATGGACTCTACAGGAGCTATTATACTATTTAGCAGTTCCAGTTAAAGTCTATCGAAACTTTTTTTCTGGAGAACTGGCTCAGTTAAGTGTGACTGATTTTCGATCCAGAACAGGAGGAAATTTTAGTATGGAAACACTGAACCAATATCGCCAATTCATTCAACAGGTATTGACAGAACATAATCAGTTTAAGCCCTCTTCTGGAAATCTAGAGCAATTCACGATATTTGATACCCGTAACGATCATTATCAATTAACAACAGTCGGCTGGGATGGCGCCGTGTGTTTAGCTGCTTAATTCATATTGATATTAAAGGTGATAAATCAATAAAGAGAGGATAAAAAATGAAAAAAGAGAGTTTGATATTTTACTGATAGTGATATAGAGCTTTGTGCTAAAGCACAACTACGATTATTCTGGTAAATGTTTTACAAAAAAACCCAGTCTCTTGAAGAAACTGGGTCATTGTCCTAAGCAAAGGCTGATAATTTTTGATAAACCGACTGAGTTTTAGGAATTTTAACCTTCTGCATAAGCCGCAGCCGTTTGTTCTCGATCTAACTTCAGCATCAAGACACCCAAAGGAGGTATGCACAGATCCAAGGATTGGGGATAATTGTGGAACCACCATTCTTCAGTCCATTTACCGCCCAGGTTCCCCATATTGCTACCGCCATATTGACGAGCATCACTATTGAATAACTCGGTGTAGAAGCCCGCTTCAGGAACACCAATCCGATAGTGGCTATGAGGTTGAGGCGTGAAGTTACATACCGTCACAATGAAATCGCCTGTATCCTTAGCGCGTCGAATGAACGACACCACACTGTGACGATTGTCAGTACAATCGATCCATTGGAACCCTTCCTCTGCAAAGTCTTGTTCATAGAGTGCGGGTTCAGAACGATAGAGTGCGTTTAAATCCTTGAAGAATTGATGAATTCCCTGATGAGCCTCGAATTGCAGCATCTCCCATTCCAGAGTTCCCCAGGCGTTCCACTCTTTCCACTGAGCGAATTCCATCCCCATGAACATGGTTTTCTTACCGGGGTGAGTAAACATATAGGTAAATACACACCGGACATTAGCAAACTTTTGCCAATCATCTCCCGGCATTTTACCGAGCATATTACTCTTACCATGTACCACTTCATCGTGAGACAGGGCTAACATGAAGTTTTCGGTATGATGATACCAAATACTAAAGGTCACGTTATTTTGATGGAACTGACGGAACCAAGGGTCCATCTGGAAATAATCCAACATATCGTGCATCCAGCCCATGTTCCACTTGAGGTTATATCCTAAACCGCCCACATAAGTCGGCCAGGATACCATCGGCCATGCAGTAGATTCTTCAGCAATCATCAAGACACCGGGATAATAGCCGAAGAGGACGTGATTGGTTTGACGAATAAAGTCAGCCGCTTCGATATTTTCGCAACCGCCGTATTTATTGGCGACCCATTCCCCATCTTCACGACAATAGTTGAGATAGAGCATCGAAGCAACCGCATCAACCCGCATTCCATCAATGTGGAATTTCTCAAACCAGAACAGCGCATTCGCGACCAGGAAGTTGCGAACTTCGTTACGACCATAGTTGAAAACGAGCGTTCCCCAACCTTTGTGTTCTCCGATACGAGGATCTCCATGTTCGTAGAGGTGAGTTCCATCAAAGAACGCTAAACCATGTCCATCTTTGGGGAAGTGTCCCGGTACCCAGTCTACAATCACCCCAATACCGTTGGCATGACACTGATCAACAAAGTACATGAAGTCTTGAGGCGTACCAAAGCGAGAAGTCGCGGCGTAGTAGCCTGTCACCTGATATCCCCAGGACCCATCGAAGGGGTGTTCCGCAACGGGAAGGATTTCGATGTGGGTGTAGCCCAGTTCCTTCACGTAGGGCACCAGTTTTTCAGCCATTTCCCGGTAGGTTAAAAAGCGACCACCCGGATCGAGTTCAATGGCTTGCACAGCGGGTTCAACGGTGCCATCAGGTAAAGTGTGGGGTTCGGACATCGGCGCCCGGTTCCAGGACCCAACATGGCATTCATAGACAGAAATGGGCTGTGTCAGGGGTTCGGTATGGCGACGCTCTTCCATCCATTGAGCATCATTCCATTGGTAGCTATCGAGATCGGTAACAATGGAAGCAGTTTTGGGTCGGATTTCCTGCTGAAAACCGTAGGGATCGGATTTCTCGTAAATGTGTCCTTCCCAGTTTTTGATCTCGTATTTATAGTGAGTGCCAGTCCCGATTTCCGGGATAAACAGTTCCCAGATCCCGTTTCCAAACTTCCGCATTTGATGTTGGCGACCATCCCAGAAGTTAAAGTCACCCATCACAGAAACGTTACGAGCGTTGGGTGCCCAAACCGCAAAGTAAACACCATTCACTCCATCAACAGTGGCTAGGTGAGCACCGAGTTTTTCATAAATGCGATGGTGGTTGCCTTCGCAAAACAGGTGGACATCAAAGTCTGTGAGTTTCGGAGAGCGAAAAGCATAAGGGTCGTAGACAACCTGCTCATGGTCTCCTTGCTTGGAGCGAATTTGATAATTGGCGAGTTTGGGGGTATCGAGATCCAGCATACATTCAAAGAAGTGGGGATGATGCACCGACTGCATCGCGTATTCTTCTCGTTGTTCCGGCAAAATGACCCACGCCGCTTCAGCATCGGGAAGGTAGGCTCGCACTACCCAGACGGTTTTGCCCTCCTGCTCAATTTGATGGGGGCCGAGAACTTCAAAGGGATCATGATGATGGTTCCAAACAATTCGGTCAATTTGATCATGTGCGATAGTGGTCATGGGTCTCACACGCTACTACTACAAACAGATTAATCTCAAACGGGCAAGTTATATTACTTTACATTTTTGAAAGAGTTCGGGAAATTTGTGATCTTTCCCGAGTTTGATTCTTTTAAAATCAGCTAGATCTATCAGGGATCAAGCTTTTAAATTCAAAAATGCTTTAACACAAGTATACAAATCAGTTGACTTCTTGTAGTCGTTTATCGCATACTTTTTTTCAAGATACGGATAATCACACAGAAGCCATTCGCTATTATCCCACAAAACGTTAACATTTTGTAATAAAGATGATAGGCATAGGGGACAGGTAATAGGGGACAGGTGATAGGGGACAGGGAATTAACTTTTGACTTGGGCTATAAGCCTGGGGGTAAGGCTTCCCCGCAGATTTGGTGAATGCGGGTAATATTCTCAAACAGCCAAGGATAATCTTTTCGGTAACTAGGGATCAATGCCAAAGGACTCAGCAAGGCTGCGGCTGCAAGATCCGCTGCACTCAGGCGATCGCCCACTAGGTAGGGACGTTCTCGCCAAATCGCTAACACCTCAAAGGCAATTTTCAAGCGTTGAGTCGCTAACTCAACAGTCGGTTCATCGATCCCATATTGGCGACGCACCACCTGAATCACCAGTTGAGACGATAAAGACGGATCGATCTGTTTTCCGGAACCCGCGCGAAATTGATAATATACAAATCGTGTCGCGGTGCCAATACTTTCATCCAGCCAATCTTCGAGCATCAAAGTTTGGGTTTGCAGTTGGGGATCATCAAAATATAGAGGTGGAGTGGGACAATAAGAGTCTAAAAAGCGAAAAATTTGACTGGAATCAGGGATCGCTTGGGGTTGATTGTCCAATTGAGGAACTAATACCGGAACCGTCGTTAAACCCGTTAGTGGCTTCAGTTTGAAAATGTGTAGTCCAGGTGTTAAATTTTCAACTTGGTAGGGTAGCTGTTTATAACTCAAAGCCAAACGAGCTTTCCGACAATAATGAGATGTACTGAATTGCAGTAACAGCATAAGAATAGATAGTTAAAATTGAGTTGAAGCTTGAGGAATTCGAGCAAAAGCAGCATCACTTTAAAATACTATCAATTCAGCTTTGATTCTCCAATAAGCTAGTGGTAGGATGAAAGTGAAATTCTTGACCTGAGTTTGGGCTGACTTCAGCTTCAACATTTTGACTGTTTACCTTACTGGCGATCGCTCTAGTGTTCCTATGACTGTTGCTTTCCGACCCACCCGTTCAACTCGAAACCGCCTGTCTCAACCTCTAACAACACCGACAACACCGGGGAACATCATTCCCGTCCAACCCGCACAACTCAAACGGAAACAGCGAACTCCGCCACTCACGCAACGATCATCAAAATCAACTCCAGACGTGATTGAGTTGGATGTCGTCGAAGTTTTACCGACTGAACCCGATCATCCCCTCTGGTTGCGATCGCTTGTTACCCTACAAAGAGTCTCTTCCGTGATTACGGGAGTAATTGTCGGAGTCACCCTCAGCGTTTATAGCTTAACCGCTTACCGAGAATCCGCTTGGACGAAAGAATATCAAGTCCTAGAACGGTATCGTACCCAAGAACACCAACTTCGGACCTTCAACGAGGCCCTCAAGCATCAAATTGCCCAAGATGCCCAAAAATCTAACACTGGACTTGTAGAAAGAGAACCGCTAGACATGATCTTTCTACGTCCTGCACCTCCTCGTCCCGAAGTTTCACCAGAAGTTCTCCCCCTCGAAGTTGATATACCCTCTTCCAACTCTGACAAACCATTAGGATATTAGACAGTACACAGTGTACTGTAACTGGCAACTGCTGACTGTTTGACTGTTAACTGTAACATGGCTCCTTATAAATCCCGTTTGAAACCATCTCCATCTGTTTCTCCCCGTTCTCGACAAGGGATGAAACCTGTTTCTCCTCGCCAACTGAAACCTTCTCATCCTCTGAGACCTCACAGATGTAAAAACTCTCGTTTACAGATGGTCTGGCTGCTGTTATTAGGGGGATTATTAGGGCTATCTGTGAATTTATTTCGCCTCCAAATTGTGATGGGGCCAATGCTGAAAGAGCAAGCAAAATTTCAAAACAGTCAACAGGATCTGCCCTTTATTCCTCGCCGTCCGATCAGTGATATTAATGGTCATATTTTAGCAATAGATCAGATTGTTTACACGCTCTATGCTCATCCTGAACTTTTTAAAAAATTCCCAGCAGAAATTGCTGAACAATTATCTTCTGTGTTGGTGCTAAATAATTTAAAAAATCCCACATCAACGGAACTTCTTGAAAAATTTCAGGAGAGTGGCAGCGGTATAAAAGTTGCAGAAGGAATTAGCGAAGAAGTTGGGAAGAATATTAAAAATTTAAGAATAGATGGATTAGAACTTATTGAACAACGACAACGTTTCTACCCCCAAGAAGGAGTAGCTTCTGATATTATTGGTTATGTTGACGGAGAAGGAAAAGGTCAAGCCGGAGTCGAACATAGTCAACAGAAACACCTCGAACGAAAGATGCCTCCACTAGAGTTTCAACGTTCAGTGAATGGAAATTGGGTTCCCAGTCAACTCGCATCCGGATTTATTCAAGTTGATGACTTAGAACTCCGACTCACCATTGATACTCGTCTGCAAAGAATAGCTCGCAATATCCTCAAAAAACACGTCAAGAAAAATGATGCGAAACGAGGGACTGTAATTGTGATGGATGCGAGTAATGGAGAGATTTTAACCCTCGTGAATGAGCCATCTTACAATCCCAATGAGTATTGGAAATCAGATGTTGAAAACTTTAAAAATTGGGCATTATCTGACCTCTATGAACCCGGTTCTACCTTTAAACCTATTAATGTTGCTATTGCCTTAGAAGCAGGAGCCATTCAACCCAATACAGTGGTTTATGATGAAGGTCGGATTAAAATGGGTCGATGGACGATTCAAAATGCTGACTATGATTATGTAGGACCACGGGGTTCTATCAGTATTGGTAATATTGTTAAATATTCTAGCAATATTGGCATGGTTCGGATCATGCAGCAACTCAAACCCGAAATTTTTTACGATGGACTTAGACGCTTAGGACTTGGAGATTTGAGTGGGGTTGATTTACCCTTTGAAGTAGAAAGTACATTAAAAACACGCCACCAATTTATGAATGTTCCCGTTGAATCAGCCACGGCTGCATTTGGTCAAGGACTTTCCATTACACCACTCAAACTGGCTCAATTAAATGCCACGTTAGCCAATGGCGGTAAGTTAGTGACTCCTCATGTTGTTAAAGGATTATACAATAGTAAAGGGCAACTTTCTTGGGAAGTTTCATTACCAGAAGCACGGCAAGTCTTCTCCTCAGAAACCACTACAGCCGTATTAGAAATGATGGAATCTGTGGTTGCAGCCGATGATGGTACAGGAGGAAGAGCGAAAATAGCAGGCTATCGAGTCGCTGGAAAAACAGGCACCGCTCAAAAAGCTTCGGCGGGAGGCGGTTATTTAGAGAAAGCTAAAATTACCAGTTTTGTCGGGATTTTAAGCGTTAATAATCCTCGTTATGTTGTTGTGGCGGTGATTGATGAACCGGGAATTAGAGGAGCGAGTGGTGGGAAGGTTGCAGCACCCATTGTAAAATCTGTCATGGAAGGCTTAATTGGAATACAAAGAATTCCGCCTTCTGATTTGAATGCTAAACCTGAACGTGACAAAGAGAGTGAAGAAGCTGAAGAATAAATGGCCAATTTTTTCAGGAAAACTAAAGATGTTGAGATAGAATAAAATTTTAACTCTATCATTGTTAGAAAATTTGGATTGCTAAAATCAGGGTATAATTATAGAGGGTCAAGCTGAGAAAGCAGGTTTTTAGGTATTAGCCTCAGTAATCTTTTCAAAAGAAGAGCTTGACTCCTGTAAGCAGCAACAAAATTAGAACGATTTTCTGAAAAATCACAGGATTTAGGTAGTTTGATAAAAGAATACCCATACCAATTCCTAAACAAACACTGGGAACTCCGAGAAGAAACAGCTTCCAAACTTCCGGGGTTAAATCGTGATTCAATCCATGAGTAATCACAGCCAAAATCATGCTACAAATTCGGACTCCTTGGATGTTGCTTTTAAATTCTTCTGGATTCCATTGACAAGAATTGGCATATATAATTAGTGGTGGGCCACAGGAGTTGTAAGCACCGGAGAAGAAACCCGATGTTAGACCTGCAAAATATCCCCATCCTGAAGCTTTAACTTCAGGTAAGCGTGGTGTAAACCAGGAGTAGGCAACATAGACAATAATGACCGCACCTAAAAGGTCTAACACGACTTGACCATCAATCCGATCAGATGCTATAACTCCAAAAGGAACTGCTATAAAAGAACAGATTGCAATCGGAATTACGGCTTTGATATCACAACTTTTTCTGTAGTAGAGAAGTAAGATAGAGGTGGCGATCGGTTGTAGTAAAGCTATGAGTGCGATCGCTGTATGAAAATCAATCAAACTGATCAACAGAGAAGTTCCCAATAGTCCGAGTGCAAATCCAGAAACCCCTCGCACTAAGCCGGCAATAAATATAATTAAGCAGAAAAGTAGTTCCTCAACCATTGTTATAAAGATAAAGATTATGGCTTCCACAGCTAAGATAAATCAAGAAATTGCGACTGTCAATCTACCGACTTTTCTAGAACTGCCTGAGCGTACCCGTAAACCCAGAAACAGTGGGATTACTCATGTGATAGATCGCGGAATTGGTTTACGACAAGCAGAGGATTTGCTAGAAACGGCGGCTAATTTTATTGACTTCATCAAACTGGGATGGGGAACCAGTTACGTAACTCAAAATCTACCGGAGAAAGTTAGCTTGTATCAAAGCTTTGGCATTCAGCTTTGCTTCGGTGGAACATTGTTCGAGGTAGCGGTGCTTCAAAATAAGTTTGATCAGTTTCGGAAATACCTCCAGAAATTCAACATGAAGTACGTTGAAGTCTCCGTCGGTTCTGTACATATTCCTCTCGACAAAAAATGTTGGTATATTGAAGAACTGGCTAAAGACTTTGTTGTTTTATCGGAAGTGGGCAGCAAAGATCCAAATCAGATTATGCCACCTTATATCTGGATCAAAAATATTCAAGCAGAACTTGCCGCTGGAGCCTGGAAAATCATTGCTGAAGCTCGTGAAAGTGGTACCGCAGGAATTTATCGCAAGGATGGAGAAATTCGCTTCGGACTCATTGATGAAATTATCACTCAAATAGACTTTAACGATCTCATCTTTGAGACTCCTAAAAAAGCACAGCAAGTCTGGTTAATTGACAAGTTCGGTCATTCAGTAAATTTAGGCAATATCGCAGTCAATGATGTAATCTCTTTGGAAACTTTGAGACTGGGTTTGCGAAGTGATACACTTGAAACTTTTCATAAAAATAGTCAAAACGAGTCGATGTTTAGTTAGATAGAGGAGTGAATTTAATGACGTTGAGCAATCAGAGCAACAGTATTTTTCATTTAGCAATTCCGACCCATGATTTGAACGCAGCTAAATATTTTTATATCGAAGTTTTGGGCTGTCGCTTGGCTAGAGAATATCACGATCGCATCACTTTAGATTTTTTTGGAGATCAACTGGTTTGTCATCTCGCCCCCGATGAAATAGAGCAAAATCCGAAGATGTATCCTCGTCATTTTGGACGGACATTTCTTGAACAATCAAGCTTTGATCGAGCAGTAGAATCTGCTAAAAAATATGGTATTCGTTTCTTAGAAGAACCATCAATGCGGTTTGCGGAACGACCCGAAAAACATTTGACCGTTGCACTGCTCGACCCCTCGAATAATGTAGTTGAATTTAAGTATTATTTCACTCAGGACTATATTTATTGAAAGAATTGCAGATTAACTCCACCGTCACAAGTCAACAATCCCCACGGCTTTAGCACTAGGCTTGAAAACCTCTTAGTTGACATCAAGCGGGTGGAATCAAGTTGATGAGTAGTTTGAAAGGTTTAAGTATTTGCTTAAAATTAGTAAAAAGTTTGATAAAAATCTTTATAGTCAGAAAAATTCAAATGTCAATTGGGGATGACGAGTGCGGTGGTAATGGCTGAGGATTGGACTGTTCTGAAAAAATTCGGATCTAATACTAAAAGATAGGTTAAAACTTGATTGAATTGAAATGAACAGATTGTTAGAAGGTTTAGCAACTTTAGGAGGAAAAGTATTGCTGAGAGCGAATAATCTCTCCATTGATGATACACGATTTGATGATCTTCTTCAGGAGATGATTCTATGGTTACAAGAACGATTTAAACGCTCCCGAATCGAATGGCAAAATCCGAAAATTTGGATGCAAGAAATTCAACTCTCCGGGGGGTCAGACCCTAACAAAATCTTTGTCGTCAAGTTTTTTGTTGATGATATTAAGCTCGAACACTGCGAACGGGGAAATCGAGTCAAAAATGAACTCTATCGAGAGGTAATTTCGCAACTCAGACAATCTTATTTAGCTAAGTAATAGTTTGTGCGATCGCGAAGTTTTCAGTGGAGAAGGTGAAGTCAGACAAATAGGTACGCAGCAAATGACTGTCTGCGCTCGGACAACTAATAGAAGTATTAGCAAGTCCTTTAATAGTATTCTGACAATCCAACTTTGATGTAAAGGAGGATGCTTCTAAATAGGTGAGCGGGGTTCCCGGAATTTTTAGGGTTAAAAAGGGGAAGATGGGACTTAAAACATCTTCTGGGGAACTTAAGATAATATTCTGCATCTTCAATTCCCACTTCGCATAATCTATTAGCTCAATGGGGTAGCCGAGAGAACAGATCAGATTGACAAGTTCTCCAATCTTTAAACACTCAGGATTAACTAAGTTGAAGGTTTTTCCTGGGTATTCTTTTTGCTGTGATAGATAAACAATAGCTTGACTAACATAGTCTACGGGTGTCAGATCGAACTCGATAAGTAGTCGGACAAAAGTAAACCCTACTGTATTAACTTTTGTAACGGAAGCAGAGGTATCGCGGGAGAGAGTGGGGCTATACCACTTAACTAAGACGGCGATAGGGCTACCGCTACGCTCCGCGAACGCGGCGAACTTGAACAGAACATGAGTATTGATTAGAGAATAAAATCAACACTATGGTTTCTCTTTTTAAAGGATTTTCTGAAAGCAAAGTGTGATAGAATGAGGAAATAAATTTTAGGTTTGTGATGAATGTCATCTCCTCCTTTAAGAGTATTTTTAACTAAAAATCAAGAAAAAACTTTATTTGAATTAAGCCGCTCACAACAAGTTCCCAAAAGAACTTCAGACAGAGCTTCAGCACTTAGGCTGTCATCGATGGGATGGAAAGTTGAAAAAATAGCTGTTTATTTGAAATGGTCAAAGCAGACAGTTAGAGAAGCAATACATCGATGGAAAAATCAAGGATTGATGGGGTTATGGGATGCTCCCCGTGGAAGAAAAAGGAAATGGATGCCGGAAGACTTGGCAGAAATTGAGAGAAAATTAGAAACAGAACAACGAACTTATAATAGTCATCAGCTATGTCAATTGCTAGAAAGTGAAAGAAAAATTAGTCTGAGTGAGCGTCATTTGAGACGAATTCTCAAAAAAAAACTATAGATGGAAAAGAACGAGAAAGTCTCTTAAAGGCAAGCAAAAGCCATTAGAGTCAATACTCAGGAGTCATGATTTTACTGCAATGGATGATACAAATCCCCCTGCTTCTGCCATAGAAGCACAGA
>JBCBCI010000069.1:0-32050 GCA_038530755.1 Cyanobacteria bacterium J06592_8
GGGAAACCAGCATTAACCTAACCCCCCTAGCCCCCCTTCCCTACGAGGGAATGGGGGAATAAATAATGAAATAATCAGATAACATAGAATCAAGGCAATAACCTGACTCCCCTCGCCTTCTAGGAGAGGGGTTGGGGCAGAGGTCATAACTCAATTGCAGTCAAATTGGGAAATCAGCATTAACCTAACCTCCCTAGCCCCCCTTCCCTACGAAGAAATGGGGAAATAATAAAATAATCAGATAACATAGAATCAAGGCAATGATCTGACTCCCCTCGCCTCGTAGGAGAGGGGTTGGGGGAGAGGTCATAACTCAATTAGAATAGAAGTAGCAATCTAACTCCTCTGACCTTGCAGGAGAGGGGTTGGGGGAGAGGTCAAAATGAAACCCAAAAACATCATTATTGGACAAAAAATAACTCCGGAAAAATATCAGCGTTCAAAACAGCTTCGTCAACAAATGACTCCAGAAGAAAGAATACTCTGGGAAAAGCTAAGAAGGAATAATATAAATGGATTACACTTTCGTCGTCAGCAAATTATTGACGGTTTTATTGTAGATTTTTACTGTCATCAAGCTAGATTAGTAATAGAAGTAGATGGTGAGGTTCACAATCAACAGCTTGAATCTGATCAAGAACGAGATCAAATTTTATCAGCTAAAGGGTTAAAGATATTGCGAGTAACAAATCAAGATGTAAAAAATAATTTACAGGAAGTTTTAAATAAAATAATAGACAGTTTATAATTCAGTTTTATGTTATAGATTTACAAGAAAAATCCCTCTCTGAATCAGGGAGGGTAAAAAAGTGAGGTCAAAGTAATGATGATATTTAATTATTGAAAAGACAGAAAATCTTCACGTACCCAGCCTGTCACCTCGGACTCATAAAATTTAACATAATACCAAACATATCCATCTTCTCCAGTAGAATAATCTAATACATCTACCCAATCTCCGGGTAAACCATAATGAGGAGCGGAAGATTTAATTGTAGCATCAGTCCGCACATTAATATAAGCACCCGGATCATTTGCTCTTAAACGAGCAGAAGCCGCCAATCCAGGTAATGCAGTCGCCGCACATAAAGTAACAGCAGTGGTAATTGTAAATAATACTTGCTTCAATTTCATTGATTTCTCCTAATTTTAAGAGTAATATATTTGAGTCAAGAAGCAATATTGACTTGAAATTTTTTCGGAATAAGCTTGCTTCTTTGGTTCCATTATTGCCTGTTAAAAAGAGGAGCGTCATCAGTGCTTTTTCGGAAAAATATTCTTTTTAGATTGTCAATTTCAGTGTTTATACTGAGATCAATAATTTAAAAATATGCACAAAAAAAATCAGGAAGCTTATGTCCTGACCGACAACAGATTCTATTTAATTGACAAGACTTGGGTTAGGAGTCACGCCGAGCGCGATCGCACTAATTTAATATAGTGTTTTGTTCTTAAGCACAACTACGATCCCAAAATTTTAGGTGTTTTACCGAACGGAGTATCAGTAGTTAATATTCATAAATTTCTAAGGGTAAATCATCAGGATCTTTGAAGAATGTAAATCGTTTTCCGGTAATTTCATCAGTTCTAATCGGTTCAGTTTCAACGCCTTTTGATTGCAGTTGAGCAACAGATTCATCTAAACTTTCTACCTCAAAGGCTAAATGTCTTAAACCGCAAGCTTCTGGACGGCTCGGACGTTGGGGCGGGTTTTCAAAAGAAAATAATTCGATTTGATCGCGATCGCCTACTCTCAAATCTAATTTATAGGAATTTCTTGCCTTTCTAAAGGTTTCTTCAATAATCGAAAATCCTAAAATATTCACATAGAAATCCTTGGATTTTTCATAATCAGAACAAATAATCGCCACATGATGAATTCGACTGGGTTTCATAAGTCAAAATTTAGAATATAGATTACAGCTTTTACAGTTTACAGTTATCCGTTTTTTCAGTTTGATCAAATTCTTCACGGGTCACTGTTAAAACTGTTCCCTGTCTAGGCTAACATCATAATTTATGCTTGTCTTTGACTTGAAAAAATGGCTAAACGTGCTATAATAATTATTTACTAAAAAATACAAAAGCAGCAGAAGCTTCAATCACTGATCGCTGTCAAACTGACTCACTGTTCCAAACTCACCCACTCTGACGAAAAGTTCAAAATTCACTAGACGAAACGCTATAGGTAGAGTTAAGATAAACGAACTATCCCCGAAAACACTATATGTAGAGCCTTCGGGACAATATAATAAAGTCCAGAATCTAGGTGTAATCTATTATGTCTAAGAACTTAATTACAGCGGGAATTATTATTCCGGCTCAATGGCCCTTGGCGCGAGTTTGGTTAGAAGTCGCTGCTTGGCTGGGTATTGCCCCCCGACAAATTGAACATCTAGAATTATGGCCCCATCAAATCTGGGTTAAGATTATCGGAGCTGGAGCGATTTTTGTGAGTTATCGTTGCTTGCCATTGTGGATAGAGCAAGGTTTAGAGGCGATTTCTGAATGTAGCGATCGCGATTGTCTCAACCAACTCGGAGAAATCTTCAGCCAGGAAGTCAAACGCTATGAACCCCATTACAAACCCGTAGCCGTTGAAGAATGGCGTTTAGCTTGGAGTCAGAAGGCCAAGCAACTGAGAATAGACGAGGAACGACTCAAGCCTCTACGTGAACATCAGCAAGCCTGTCAACAATGGCAAGAAGGTTGGCAACAAGTTCTGCGCTATTGTCGTAGTCTAGAGTCCCTCGAACAGTTAGCATCCGAAATTAAAGCGCAAACTCAAGAATTTGAGGACTTACCGGAAAGTGAAACGGTGATGAAATTCTGGCAACAACGGAAACAGGAAATTTTACAGGCAACTGCTTAGGGATTTGTGGGAATATTCCGGATAAGGCTGAAAATACTTAGGTAGAGACAAGTAGAAGAGTTCTGCTAGCTGGGTGGTAAATAGGCTGGTCACTTGTAGAATACGAGGCTAGACTGTATAGTAACAAGAATCGATACAAAACTTAAAGGAGGTGACGTCTGTGTTGAAGCAACAGCAAGGTAAGTTCAAGACAGTTCAATTAGCCGAAGGTGTATTGGTGCTGACAACCTTCGATGATGTTTGTATTCCCGCATTACGTTCCGGATTTGCTGGATATCCGGTTAACCCCCGTTGGAATGCAGTCAAGTTTCATGCCTGGAAAATAGGACGTCAATGGCGTGTAGCGTTATCTCAAGGTGAGATGGTTATTCGCTCTACAGACTCAATGTTAGTTACAAAAGCGGAAGTCGAACTCACCAAAGGTTCTACATCTCAAAGAAGGCGAAATGAGAAAACCTCAAAATCCTTCTATTCCAATCATGCCGAGCGTTCAGGAGAGTTAACCCTTGCTTGAAGTTCATAGGCTGTGGGGCGGTGATTAGCCGCCCTTTTAAATTTCCTCTAATTTCTCTTGATTGGGGTTGAACATCTTCTCCACACCACAAAAACCCTAACTTCAGATTAATTTTAATTAATTTTAATTATTACTTTACCCTTGAAGTGATTCTCCTCAATCCTTTACAATGGCTTCAGTTTTAATCGGGTAATCTTAAATTAATGATGTCATCTTCACAACCGTCTGATCTATCTGTAGAAGCAGCTCAACAGCTTTTAGAAGCCTTTACTTGTGCAGAGATACAGTCGGTGAGTCAAATCGAAAATCGCGAAGGCATTTGTTCAGCTCTGAAACGTTTAGTCCAAAATTCAGACTATCAAATGTTAGGAATTTGTGCTGATTCTTTAGAGATAGCCTGGACAGCCCTCGAACAATATTTACAAGGACTTGACTATAATATTACTATAGATCGGAGTGCCATAGAAACAATTGAAGGTTCTGTTTATCTTAAATATAATGGTCTGAGTCAGTCTTACTACGCGAGTCCCTACACTGAACAATATCGAGGCGTATTAGTCTCTTGTCAATCCACAGATGAGACAGGAGTGAATGGAACTTATGGACATTTTCCGCTGGATTTATTCAGTTAAATGAATCATTATTCATAATTTTCTGACTCAATGACATCGCCAAACCATAATTACACCATTATTACTCCCACTGGCTAAAAATAATCCATCTGAACTAAAACTGAGGGTATTAACACTATTAAAGTGACCGGATAATGTCCGCAGTAAATATCCCGTTTCTAGCGACCAAATCTTAATCGTTTGATCCGAACTTCCACTCGCAATAAATTGAGAGTTCGGACTAACTGCTAAATCTAAAAGTTCTTGATCGTGTCCGGGTAAAGTATACACAAGCTGTCCATCTTTAAGCGACCAAACTTCAATTGTATTATCCCAACTTCCACTCACCATAAATCGTGCATCTGAACTAATTTTAACCGTTTTATAGCTTTGAAAGGGTTCAAAAGTATGTTCAAGTTTTCCGGTTTTAATCGACCAAACTTTAGTGCTATTATCAATACTGCCACTGTAAACAAGCTCACTATCTGCATCAATTGTGATTGCATTCACAGAATTAGTATGTCCAGTCAAGGTTCTTAGCAGTTCTCCCGTCGCCAGTGACCAAATTTTAATCGTATTATCCCAACTTCCACTGACAATAAATTGAAAATCTGGACTCACAGCGATCGCACTGACTGAGTAAGAATGATCGCTTAAAGTATACAATAACTGTCCAGTTTGCACTGACCATACTTTAACTGTACTATCTACACTTCCACTGACAATTTGTTGTGCATCCGGGGTAATCGTTAAAGCCGTAATTGAGTTAGAATGACCTATACAGGTTCGCAGGAGTTGTCCGGTTTCCACAGACCAAATTTTGATATTGTTATCCCAACCGCCACTGACAATAAACTGACCATCTGGACTGACTGCAATAACATTAACAACATCAGAATGTCCCGTTAACGTGAGAACCGCACTCCAATTTTGAGGGTTCTGTTTTGTTTTGATCTGTTGTTGTTCCCGATCTTGTTTGACAATAATTTGGAGTTCTTGACGATATATATTTCGACGTTGCTGCTGTAAATCTTCGAGAACTGCGAGATAGGGTTTTACCCACATTCGCGGAAATTCTGAATTGAGTTTGTAGAGATAGGGTTGATAGTGCGGATCGATACTCAGATAATACCAATCGACTAAAAATGTAGCTAAAAGCTGATGAATTGTCACAATTAATTGTCGAACTTGGCGAATGGCGATCGGCTGACTTAATCCTTGTTTGGTGAGTTCTTCAAGTGCTTTTTCCCAGTTCCAAGGTTGAATGGGAATTAGAGATACATTTTGATTGTGTAATCCCCAAAATCCGACATGAAAATGCACCTCATAATCATTAATATCACTGTATAATATAAAAGTGGGCACAGGCGATAAAACCATTTGCAATTTTCGCACTTCAATATCACCCAAAGGTCGAGTAAAATAATCGGCGTAAAACTCAACGGGACGCTTCTGGCTATTTTGGGGATAATGTTCGTTCAGAAACCGTCTTAAACCATTTCCAATATCTTTTTTGAGGTGTCTTTGCATCGGCTGGGGACAATCTTCGCTAATGTCTGGCGGTGCCATAAACATCAGCAGTCGATGTTGTTCTTGTCCTTCTAATAAAATTCGTTCGGTTTCCTGACGACTGAGATTAGAAAACCATTTCTCGCGGTTCCAAATTGCATCGAGTTCATGGAGTTTGAGCTGAATTTCATTGGCTTGTAATTCTCGAATGAGTTCCCGTTGGAGACGACTAATTTCTTTGCGATCGCAAATTTCTTGTTGACGAATTTGCAGGCGGCGTTCGGCTTGAGTTACTTCTAAAGAATGAAATTCTTCGAGGCGAATTTCTTTCCGTTGTGAATATTCAACCAAAGCCCCAACATATCGCGGATCTTTTTTCACTTGTTCGGGAATGGACGGGAGATCGGGTTCTGAAGATTGAAGCGATCGCGAACCATTCATTACAGACATTAACTGTCTACCTAATTGACGAGCAACTGGGATTAAAAGAGGAGCCGCTAGAGGATAAAGATAAGGAGGAATTGTCATCAGATTTCTACCTGTTTGCAGTGTTTAAATCATCTGCCTAAATTTTAGAGTTGAGGGAATGTGAGTGAGTTCGGAGTTGATTTTAAAAGTCATCTCTATTTCCTAAAACACAAGGCTATTTGTGATTAAAAAATTATCATTGACGAATTATCATGGACTGACAAATTCACGAACTCGCTTGAGGTAGGTTGGGGCATCTTCTAGCATGGGGAAATGAGCTGTTTTTTCTAAAATCGCCAGTTCAATATTATCGTTTAATTGAGCGGCTTGTCGTCCCATTTCAGCCGGAATAATTTGATCGTATTCTCCGGCGACTAGGAGTGTCGGAACGGTCAATTTTGAAAATTGTTGCGGAAGCCATTCGGTTGCTTCTTTACTCACCGAAGTTAGTACCGTACCATAAGCTGCATCAAAGTCCGCCAGCAAGAAATCTTCTAAAAAGGCTTGACTGATTTGACTCGGCAAAGAACGATGTAAAAATCTTGCCATAAAAATTTTATCCATAAATGGAATTTTCGCTAGCCATTTTGGTCGGAATAAAACGACATACCGACTAAACTTATGAAAGGTCGTAAAAGTCTTTTCATCATATTCAAAAATTCCACTACACGTTAATATGGCTCGTTCTACTCGTTCGGGATAAAGATTGAGAAATAGAGCCGCTATCGATCCACCCATTGAATGAGCGTTGAGATAAACTTTATCTAAGTTGAGAGCATCCAATACTTCCTTTAGTTCGTGAGCATAATCCACTAATTCATAGCTCAACGGGGGAAAATCTGACCCCTCAATTGCTTTTGCTTCTGAACGACCAAACCCTCGTAAATCGTAAATCAAACAATCAAATTGATCCGATAATGCCTGGGCTGTACTCATCCAATAACGGCTGGAACCTCCCCAACCATGCAAAAACACCATTACAGGTTTTGTCCGATCTTGACTCGGTGTTTTAATCCATTCATAATAGTGTTGAATACCTTTAATATTGAGATATGAAGTTTGTAAATCCAACTGCATTTGATTAATTCACCCCTACAACGGTTTAAAATTTTTTCTAGAGTATAATAGATTTTTATGGTTGCCAACAATTTTTTAAATTTGATTACAGAACTGAGCTAATTTTTCTTCATCTAATCGACCCTCTGTTCTGACACCACTACAAACATCTAACCCAAACGGCGCAACATTATGAACCGCTTCAGCGACATGATCAGGATTCAACCCTCCAGCTAGAAATACAGGAATATTCAGTAATTCCCGGATTTTACGGCTAACTTTCCAATCATGCACTCGCCCAGTTCCTCCCAACTGTTTCACACTTAAGGTTGGATTTCCTGAATCCAGTAAAACTGCATTTACAAAGGGGGCAACCTTGACGGCTTCCTCAATTGCGGCTTCTCCGGTGACATGAATCACTTGTACCAAAGCGACTCCGGGCATTGCATCTCGCAACACGGGATAACTCTCCATCGGTAAAGCATCACAAATCTGAATGGTATTAACCCGACAGCGTTTTTGTTGATCGATGATAGCAGAAGCATCTGACTGACTGGTTAGCAGAAAAGAAGCGACTCCAGGTGGTATTGTGGCGGCAATTTCCGCGATTAATTCCTCCGAAATGACTCCAGGACCCGAAGGCATTGCTGAAACCAGTCCTAATGCCGAAGCCCCTGCCTGAATTGCCATTTTTGCTTCTTCACGACTGCTAATACAGCAAATTTTCACTCTCGGTTTTGGGGTTGCTTCCATTTAAAATCTTTTTTCGTTTTACAGAATTTTAGACTCAACTTTAATTTTATCGAACGACTAAATTCTTAAGATTTTGTGATTCGTTGTGACGAGTTAACCAATCCGATATTACGGTTGTCGCGGTTGCGGGAGAAGCGGTTTCAACTCCTGTTGAGGTTCGATGCAGCCACCATCCTCTCGCCGTTTGCGGGACTCTCCACAAATCTAAATGGTCTACAGACGGAGTGGCATAAAAGCTTTCGATACCGCCACCCAACAAGCCTGAACTCCAATGGGTAAAATCGTCATGGCTGATGCGGTAAAGGGGAAAATTCCCGGCTAGAGGCACTCCCCAACCGTCTAAGGCAATCAAGGCTTTGACTTCTCCGCCAGACTGTTGCCACATCCAAGCGGCTGCGATCGCGCCCACAACCCCTGCGCTAAAACTAATGAAGAGAATCGGTAATTTTGTTGAATTTTGAGTTGAATTTTGCCTAGAATCCGCTACTGTAAGTCGGCTACATAGATAGTTAAAGATATCAATCCCTGAATAGGCTGGGTAATCTTGGGCGGGGAAAATGAATAGACTTCCAGACTGACAAAGACTTTGCCAATCGCTGTAAATATTGCTGAGAAAGGATTCTGTTAAGGCTGGAGCATGGATACCCGGACAAATAACAACCGCCATAATTTAGACTCAATAACTGCAATTTTATGATCGTCTTCTAGATCCGTTGCGGTTTTTTTGCCAATGAAAGCTAATAAAAAAGGCGATCGCGTATCCTCGCTTTGACGATGCGATCGCATCAATTGCCTAGAATTTTGTGAAGGTGCTAATAATTCTTAACAGACTCAAGTAGATAATCAGGCAAACTCACTGTTACTGTAGGTTGCCTTACAGAAGACTTCTAGAGGTTAATTTTTTCGCCGCGAATTGAACAATCTAATAATTCCATCGGGTGCATTAGGGGCATTGATTCACCTTTTAATTTTAAATGTTTCACGATTTGCAGAGAACAGCCCGGATTCGCAGATGCAATCAATTTCGCTCCTGTATTTAATAAATTCTCAGCCTTTTGTTGTCCGAGTTCGTCGGCGACTTCCGGTTGCAACATATTATAAACTCCGGCACTTCCACAACATAAAGCCGCATCAATCGGTTCTCGAAGTTTCACACCTGGAATTTGTTGCAGCAGTTGACGCGGTTGTTGGCTAATTTTTTGTCCGTGTAAGAGGTGACAAGCATCTTGATAAACGAGGGTTAATTCTTCATCTGTCACCGGAGATAAAGATGCGGTTAAACCGATTTCTGCTAAAAATTCTTGTACATCTTTAACTTGTGCTGAAAATGCTTTGGCTTTCTCAGCATATTCTGGATCGTCCTGTAAAATATGATCGTATTCTTTGAGGGTATGACCACAACCTGCGGCATTAATAATGACGGCATCAACCCCTGTTTCTGCAAAGCTATCAATCATTTGTTTGGCTAGGGTTTGGGCTTGATTCGTTTGTCCTTGGTGTTCGGGTAAAGCCGCACAACAGCCTTGACTTTTCGGAATCACAATTTCGCAACCATTCGCACTTAAAACTCGCACAGTCGCTTCATTAACGGATGAGAAAAATAACCGTTGAACGCAGCCTAAAATCATGCCGACTCGATAGCGTTTTTCACCTTGGGCGGGAATAATAGTTGGGAGGTTATCTTGAAACGCATTCAAGCCAATTTCTGGTAAAATTGATTCCATTGCCGCCAAACGAGGGAATATTTTCGGTAATAATCCGGTTGAACGAACCAACTTTTGAACGCCTAGTTTTTGATAGATTAATAAAGGAGCAAGTAACGGACGGAGACGATTAGGATAGGGAAATAGATGAAAAATCAGAGAACGAATGATGTGATCACCCAAATTGCGAGAAATATTTCGTTCAACTTGGGGGCGAGTTGCGGCGATTAATTGACCATATTGAACACCAGATGGACAAGTGCTAACGCAGGCTAAACATCCCAAACAGGTATCAAAATGTTGGGCGGTTGTGGGGGCGAGTGGGGCTTCGGAATTATTGATCGCATCCATCAAATAAATTCGTCCTCGCGGAGAATCCATTTCCTTTCCAATCACTCGATAACTCGGACAAGTCGCTAAACAAAATCCACAGTGAACGCAGCTATTAATTAAATTCGGATCGGGAGGATTTTTCGCATCAAAGCCGGGGATTCCTTCTGTCGAGTTCAGATGGGGATTTTGAGCGAGGAAGTTGCTATCTTTCGCTGGAATTTTTTCTAAGGGTTGTTCTGAAGTTTGCATGGTTAATTTTTTAAGTTAATTTGTTGAATTTTCTAGATTTCAATGGGTTTAAAAAGATTCTTTTATTAAGATATTTAATTTTTAGATGTTTCCCACAAAACGATGAGAACTGAATAGATTTTCAGGGTCGAACTGCTGTTTAAGCCGACGCATTAAATCCAGAGCATTGCCGTTATAGCCCCAAACCTCCAACTCTTGTTTAATCTCAGTTGGAGCCTCTAAGATTGACAAGAAACCCCCTTTATTATTACACCCATTTCGCATTTCTAGCAGGGTTTTAGAAATTGATTTTGGTTCATCTGTTTCCCACTTTAAGACACCCAAACCCACTCCAGCATGAATTAAACCCAAGGTTTGAGAACGATCTAAAGTTGCAACCGCTTCTGTGGGCTTGACTCCAATTTTACAGAGAATTTGAGGGGTTTGACTCGATTCCCAAATTATTTGTTTTAATTGCTGCCATAAGTTTTCGTCATTTTCTGTATAGCACTCTCCCATTAATCCTAATTTTTCTCCCATTTCTAAAACACGCATCGTTTGCTGATTCACACTTTCAGGCAAACTTTGAAAACGAACCATTAATCCGATTTCACTACCTTTATCGAGTTTTGCCATTAATTGAGACGAGAGTAAATCAACTGCAACGGGTGTCAAAGCCGAGGATAATAAAGTTTGAGTCGCTGTGGCGATCGCCTCTTTTTTTCCGGTTAAAAGTACCGTTTGAGACGCAGGAGAAACGGGATAAACGCGCAACGTTACCTGAGAAATCATTCCTAAAGTTCCGTAAGATCCGGTTAAGAGTTTCATCAGGTCATATCCAGCGACATTCTTAACGACTCGACCTCCAGCTTTACTAATTTTACCATCCGCTCGAACAAAGGAAATTCCTAAGATTTGATCGCGAACTCCTCGATAGCGTTGTCGGAGTGAACCTGTATCCGCAGTCGCCACAATTCCCCCAATAGTCGCTTGTTCAAAATAAGCGGAATCGAAGGCTAAAAATTGCCCAGTTTCGGTTAAAATATTTTGTAATTTGGCAACAGACATTCCGGCTTCAACGGTAACTGTTAAGTCTCCAACCGCGTGTTCAATCAGTTGATTTAAACGCTTCGTACTAACAACTAAATTCACATCTTTAACCAAGCCGGACCAATGCAATTTACTACCACTTCCACAGGGGAGAATACCGAGATGATGCTGTTGGGCGTAAGCAATAACCGCCGAAAGTTCAGCTTGAGTATTCGGATAAATGATAGAATTAATCTGAGTTTCGGGTGTGATGCTGCGAAAAATACGATGTTGAGCGACGGGATCTATTTCACTACAGGCGTAAATTCCTTCAGCACCAACAATTGCTGCGAGTTGGCGATGATGCTCTGGGCTTAACGGTGAGGATTGGCTTTGATCGGGCGTTGAAATCAGATTCATTTAAAAAATTAATCTACCACTTGAATTGAAAATTAAGTTTCCCTTATTGTAGAACGAAAGCGATCGCATCGAAACAAAATTTCGGGAAGAATGCTTAACTTGATAAAAATCAACTGAACAGAACCTGTTGAGTTTCTCAGCCAAAAATCAGTTCAGATTGACTCATTTTTCTTTAAACTATGGAGTAAATATCCTAGAGAGGAGAGATCTATGAACTCAGTCGATCTGCTAGCATTGGTGCATCCCGCCCTTGCTGTTAGTGTGGTTTTTCCCATTATCGGAATTGCGGTGAGTCGGGCGCTACAAACTCGTCAACGACGCCTACAAACCCAACAGAACAAGGAAAATCCAGAAAATAAGCAAAAAATTACCATTCCACCGACGGTTGGGCGAGAACACGTGCAAATCGGGCGTTGGCTGACGGGAGGGGTTGTCGGAATTACCCTAATTGCGATCACCTATTCTATTTATTTTAAAGGAGTGTTCAAAGAGTTGACACCCGAAAAAACACCCCAAGCCATTTTTATTGTTTTAATTTTAGCCGCGACAATTGCTTCTTTTGTTTTCCTGTATAAAGCTAAACCCGCTCAAAATATCTGGCGAGGTGTTTTTGCCACTTTAACCTCAATGGGATTAATTATTTTAGGCTCTCAAGATGGTGTATTTAGGCGAGGCGATGAATGGTATGTTTCTCACTATTATTTTGGCATGGGAGCGGCAGTTTTAATGGTAATTTCCTTAGCTGTTGTCCCCGAAATTTATAAGGATAAAAAGTGGCGAATTGCCCATACTGTTTTAAATTGTATTGCCTTAGTTTTGTTTTTTGCCCAAGGAATGACCGGGGCGCGAGATTTACTGGAAATCCCCTTAAGTTGGCAAAAGAAATATCTGTATCAATGTGACTGGAATGCTCAAACTTGCCCCTTTGAAAGTTCTCGTCGTTTAGAACTTTTTCCCCCTCAAGGCTTCTATTCCGATCCTCAAGATATTTCTCGTCGTCCACAATAGTTTGTAATAATTTGTATGGGCGTAAGGCTTGAACTCTCATACATACTTGCGCCCTGATATTATTTTTCAGTTTTCGGGAAATTGTTGTTGATGCGGTTCTATATCTTGTTTATTCAAATCAAGCGCATGACTGCCATTTTTTTGTTGTTGAGAGATTTGGAGGATTAAGTCTTTCAGTTCAGCCGATAACTCCAAAGGAAGATTTCCCCGAAGATGTAAATCTCGTTGAGGAAAGGGAATTTCAATATGGCGTTGTCGGAAAATAGCGTCAATTTGATAGTACAAATTACTGCGGATAATCACATGACGACTGGGTTGAGAAATCCAAACTCGCAGATCAAAATCAAGGGAACTATCCCCAAATCCTTTAAATAAAACTTGCGGAGAAGGCATCCCCAAAATATCAGGATTTGCTTTGGCAACATCCAGTAAAGACTGACGAACCTTATCAATATTGGAGCCATAAGCGACACCAACAGGAAGCCTTAAACCCGAAACAGGATGATCGTAATCCCAGTTAATAACCTCCCTTTCTAGAAAACGAGAATTAGGGACAACAATTGAAATCATGTCTAGGGTTTTAATCACGGTACTGCGAGCGCCGACTCGTTCAACAATTCCTTGATATTCTCCAATTTCAATAAAATCTCCGACTTTAATTGGGCGTTCAAATAGAAGAACAATACCACTCCCAAAGTTCTTAGCAATATCTTGAAATCCAAATCCAATCCCCACACTTAATGCACTAGCAAAAATCGTTAATGAACTTAAATCTAGCCCCCAAACTTGTAATACCACAATCAAGCCAATACAGATTAAGCTATATCGAACAATAATAGCAATGACTTGTTGAGCGCTGCGATTAATACCTGTAACGTGTAAAATTCTAGACTGTAAAACATCACTAATCACTTTCGCAAACACAATTAATGTCCAGATTAATCCACATAAAATTAAGAGATCTGGAATTGAATAGGATTGATTTGCTATGCTAACAATATCAGCGGTAAAAGTTGAAAGTAAGGCACTTCTCACCTCAAAGCTGAGTTGCCGAGTGAAAGGAAACTGATTAGCAATGTATAAAATTGTAGCTGTCCAAATTCCAACTCGAACACTGGTTAAAGCTAGAGAAAGCAGCAGATCAAAACTACTTTGTTGTTTCGAGTGTTCTGTTTCTTGATCTTGTGATTCTGGAAGGATTTTTTTGACAACTCTTCGGAGATAACGCTCCCAAACTTTTCCTAAAATCCAATGACATAATCCAGCAAAGATTAAAATAAATATAGACCGAATTAACGCATCTTGTAAAAACTGTTGACTACGCTCTTCTTGAGCCTGTTTTAAAGCAGTTTCTAGCTCCCGTTGCCAAATTTCAGCTTGTTGTTGCTGAGTATTTTCCAGTTTAGTATCTTGCTTTGTTACCGTGAGTAAATAGTTGTCATTGAGCCAAATTGTTGGTAAATCATTGCGAATTATAATTTCGAGTTCAATCGGTTGTGGAGAGGAAACAACTTCCTGTAATTTAGAATTAATAATATCGGCTCGATCTTGAGCCGCAAAATCTCCAGAACTATTAACCTTAAATAACTGCCGACCATCAATAGTAATAGGAGCATGGCCTTGCTTAAAAATCTGTGTTTTACTATCCTGAGCTGAGACCGGATGCAACCATAATATACTGCTAAAAATTACAATAAAAACTAGAGAAAACAAAGCGATTAAGCCTTGAGATGGGGAAAACAAAAAACGATATTTTCGCCGAAATATTTTTGAGTATTTTTTGAGGTGTTTTCTCATTGTTTTTGGGATAAAAAATCGAGAATAGTCAGAATACATTTTATTGTAAAATCTAAATCTAAGCTTACATCAGTTTGCTTTCTACCGAAACTAGATAACAGCCATCAATTCGCCAAATCCCATCGAAATCTCGCTTCATCATATAAACGGCTCGCACAGGAGTTCCATCCGGAGAGAGTAACAGAACAGGTTGAGTTGGAACGCCTTGCACAAAAATAGTCTCTTCAAAAATAACAGAACGAGGCTGATAAACAGCAGGATATGCAGTTTTGACCATCTGTATAAACTGTTTAGGATCGCCGAATTTTGCCTTGATCTCAGAACTAGCTAAAGCAAAAGCCGCAACTGCATCATCTCGTTGAAATGCTTCGAGTTGACACTCAATAAGAAAGCGAATTTTACGGCGATCGCGATCAGAAATTTCCATTGTTTACCTATGAATTAATCTAAAATTGAACAAATTAGCCTAAGTGCAAATCATTAAGCCTCAAAAATTCCTCTCATCAAATTATAGAGAGAACTCTGTCCATATTACTGGCTCATTTTTAGCTAAAACCATCTATCTTATGAGAGGAAACGCTGATTAAACTCCTCCCATGACTCAAACTGTTTGGATCGCAAGACACGGAAACCGGATTGATTTTGTCAACCCCGAATGGTTCAACACCGCAGAACGCCGCTATGATCCTCATTTATCCGATGATGGTTTTGTCCAAGCCCAGCAGTTGGCGAATCGTCTCGTCGGAGAAGGAATTACTCATATTTTCTCCTCTCCCTTCCTACGAACCGTACAAACTGCAAATCTAGTTGCTGAAACCCTGAATTTACCCTTGAAACTTCAGTGGGGTTTGGGCGAATGGTTAAATCCGGAGTGGATGTCAACCGATCCTGAAACATTAACACCCGCAGCCTTAGCCGAGCAGTTCCCTAGAATTGATTTATCTTACCCTATTGGAGAAGCGCGTTACCCTGAAACCTGGCAAGACTGTCTAAATCGTACCGCAAAAACCGCTCAAAATCTTGTTGCCGCTTTTCCTAATGACGATCTCCTATTTGTAGGTCATGGGGCTTCAGTTTTGGGTACGGCGATGGGTTTAGTTCCGACTTTAACTGAAAAAGATATTAAAGCGTCTTTATGTTGTCTCGTGAAATTAGTTCGTCAGAATAATGACTGGTTTGTTGAACTTTATGGAGATGTATCTCATCTAGATCAGATAGAAACCACGCTCCGTTTTAATTAAAAAGTATTCAGCTAGTATGAACCAGAACCCGGGATTAAAATCCCGGTCTAAAAGCTAAAGTCCTCTTAAGAGGACTCAGTTTAACTTGCTATTTTTTGTGTTGACTGTGTACTGAAAAAGATGAGATTAGATCAAACAAAAGTTCCTTTACTTCATCAATTGAAAACCCTTGCAAATCAGCCTCATGCTGCCTTTTATGCTCCCGGACATAAACAAGGAAAAGGGATTAATTCATGCTTACAAAATTTAATCGGTTTACAAGCATTTCAAGCGGACTTGCCCGAGTTACCCGAACTCGATAATTTATTTGCCCCGGAAGGCGTAATCGCTGAAGCACAACGCCTAGCTGCTGATGCCTTTGGCGCAGAAGAAACTCGATTTTTAGTCAATGGTTCAACTGGAGGAATTCTTGCTGCAATTTTGGCAGTCTGCGGAACAGGTGATAAAATTATTGTGCCGCGCAATGTTCATCAGTCAATTATTTCTGGATTGGTTTTATCAGGCGCAATCCCTGTTTTTATCCAGCCTGAATATAACTTATATTGGGATTTAGCCTACAGTATTACCCCAGAAGCAATTGAAACGGAATTACAACAAGATTCAAAAATTAAAGCGGTTTTAGTTGTTTATCCGACCTATCAGGGAATTTGTGGAAATATTGAAAAAATTGCTGCGATTACTCATCAATATAATTTACCCTTAATCGTTGATGAAGCACACGGGCCTCACTTTCAGTTTCATCCGAATTTACCGATTACTGCTTTAAGCGTCGGTGCAGATTTAGTCGTGCAATCTACCCATAAAGTTTTGGGAGCAATGACTCAAGCTTCTATGCTTCATATTCAAGGCGATCGCATTGACATAAATCGCTTAAATCAAGCCTTACAAATGATTCAATCGAGTAGTCCGAGCTATCTATTACTCGCCTCTCTAGATGCAGCTCGTCACCAGATGGCAACTCAAGGCAAAAACTTGATGAATCAAACCATAGATCTCGCACAAAAAGCCCGAATATTATTAGAGAAAATTCCCAGAATTTCTATTCTCAATTCTCCCAATCCTCCATTTGATGCTTTTACCGATTTAGACCAAACTCGTCTAAGTGTGAATGTGTCTAATTTAGGAATAACAGGTTATCAAGCCGATGAGATTTTGCATCAAAAATATGGAGTGACAGCCGAGTTACCCAACTTAAAGCATTTAACGTTTATTATCAGTTTGGGAAATACAGCCGCCGATATTCAGGAATTAGTGCAAGGATTCACACAACTGGCTGCTCAGAGCAATTCTGAAGCCCATAGCCAGGAGATTCCACTTCCCCCTCTGATTTCTTCTAAAATGAGATTGTCACCCCGTCAAGCTTATAAGGCAGCTTCTGAGATGCAGAATATTTCTGAGAGTGTTGGGTGTGTGAGTGCGGAAATGATTTGTCCCTATCCGCCTGGAATTCCGATTTTGATGCCTGGAGAGGAGATTACCGCAGAAGCGATCGCTTACCTACAAAGGGTTTTAGCTGTAGGTGCAACCCTAACTGGATGTAGTGACCCCACACTTCAAACCTTGAAAATCTGTAGATGACCTACACAATAAACCTGCACAATAAACAAGGCTTTAAGCTTGTACAATAATGTTCTGACTATCCTCTAAGCCTAATGCTACAGAGGCAGAATCTCCCGACCCCATCACTCCCTGCGCGTAGGACTGTACTCTATGCCCTCCCAACTGTGGCCTTACATTACTCCTGGTATTCTAGACGAGTTATTTGAACGTTTACCGGGAATTCCGATGAGTAAACGAGAAGTTCGGATCTTGTTAATCTCTCACCTCCAACTCAAACCCGACTCTGTGGTTTGGGATATTGGCGCAGGAACAGGAACCATTCCCATAGAAATTGGGTTACTCTGTCCTCAAGGTCGTATTATTGCGGTCGAACGTGATGAGGAAGTGGCTAGTCTCATTCGTCGAAATTGCGATCGCTTTGAAGTCACAAATGTACAAGTTGTAGAAGGAAGTGCGCCAGAGTGTTTGCAGGATTTATCTCCTCCTCCCCGTCGAATTTGTTTAGAAGGGGGACGAGATGTCAAGGCAATTTTAATTGAAGCGTGGAAATACTTACAAGTTGGAGGTCGAATTGTCGCAACCGCTTCCAATTTAGAAAGCCTCTATGCCATATCCGAAGGGTTCGCCGAGTTGCAAGTGCGTCATGTAGAGGTGGTTCAATCTTCGATTAACCGCCTAGAACGTCGAGGAGGGAGTCAATCCTTTGAAGCGATTAATCCGATATTCATTCTCAGTGGCGAAAAACTTGATTAGCGAAAACTGGAATTTGTTTACGAAATACAGTCATACTTTAAAGAAGGGGGTTGAGTTGTTAAACTGTTCAACCTAGTAGCATCTCGCTTATTATCTGTCTTATGTCTTGGTCTCGCGTCTTTAGTGGAATTATTGCGATCGCTGTCGCCCTGGGAATGATTCTTTGGGGAGGATGGTACTTTACCCTGGGTTTGGGGATTATTATCTACCTGGGTCAACTTGAGTATTTTCAGCTTGTTCGAGCGACAGGAATTGAACCTGCGGCGAAAACAACTTTAGCCGTGAGTCAAGCTTTGCTGATTACAGCCGCTTTTGCGCCAACTTTAGTGGATGCGATGTTTGCGTTGGCGGGAACGCTGATTTGTTTCTACTTACTCTTTCAGCCCAAACTCTCTACTATTGCTGATATTGCTTCGTCTATTTTAGGGCTATTTTATGGAGGATATCTCCCCAGTTATTGGATTAGATTACGGGTGGGGATTGAACATCCTTCTCTTTTAATTAGCAGTGCGATTACAAATCCTCAGCTTAATTTTGATTGGCCGGAACTCTGGCTGAATCCTCGCAATCTGCCCATCGGATTAACCGCAACCTTACTGGCGTTTTTGTGTATTTGGGCAGCAGATATTGGAGCTTATATTGTTGGGAAGTTTTTTGGTCGCATTCGTCTGTCTGAGATTAGTCCGAAAAAGACAGTAGAAGGGGCTGTTTTTGGGGTATTGGGAAGTGTGGGTGTCGCAATTTTAGGGGCTTGGTATTTACAATGGCCGGGCTTTCCTTGGTCGGGTTCAGCCTTGGGTCTATTAATTGGAATTGCCAGTCTTCTCGGAGATTTAACTGAGTCGATGATGAAACGAGATGCGGGAGTCAAGGATTCTGGAAAGTTAATTCCGGGTCATGGTGGAATTTTGGATCGAGCTGATAGTTATGTTTTTACCGCTCCTTTAGTTTACTATTTTATTACCCTATTATTGCCCTTACTTTCTCGAATATTTTGAAGATCTATTGAGTTAGTTAAACGCCTTCCCCTGACTTTTCCTGTATTACCTAATTTAGGCCAGTCATGTCGCCCACTCTCAGCAGGAATTAGGTATTGTCCCTTTTCGTGTTTAAGGTAAAAGGTGTCTTCATATTTAACAACTTGTTGTTCCACGATTGACTTCTCCTTATTATTAATATAATGGGTTCTGTCGTCTCAATTTGGTGCAAATTAAATCAGTATTAGGTGAGTAGATTCAAAAAAATATTCCCATATTTTCCTCTGTTAAATATTCTGCTTTCTACTCTGAAATTCAAGGAAGCATTAACCTGGATTGATGAGATGAATCCCAATATCTTTAGTTTCGATCAAAATCAATATTAACATTATCGTTCTAGGTTAATATATGAAATTTTGTAAATTTTTCTCAAAATATACTCTCTTGATCGGGTTAAATCTCGAAAGAAGTGACTGCGGAAGACAGCGATCGCAGGCTCCACTGTTCAACTGAACAGTACCGATAACCTGAATATTTTAGCTTGGAACAATAAGATCGCTGTGTGCTGATTTTTCTGAATTAAAAAAAAACGACCCAGGTTAATGAGCTGCATATTCCTGAATCAGATGGGATTGCTTTGCCTGATAATCGAGAAAATAAGATTCAAGGATTGACTTTAATTTCTCCTTTCATTTCCAATTTTTCCGAACTAATATTAAGGGATTCAAGGCTGACATCTGTTCCTAAATCAAGAGTCATATTTTCTAACTGATAGTGTTGTTGAGAAAGGCTGAGGTAAGGTGAGGCGAGTAAGAGTTGCTTGGGGCTAGCAAGGTATAATTCAGTATGAAAGCTAAAGGGTATTTGTTCATCGTCAGTTGAGATCATTTCGGCGCTGAGTGTTAGTTGATCTGTCGCCAGGTCAATTTGGAGATTCTGCAAACTTTCGATGTCAGTTGGGAAAGAAAAATTGCGGTTCTCTTGGTGCGGGGTCGCACCGCTCTCTACCACTTGCGATTGAATTAGGGGAAGAAGGTGTTGTGCGATCGCGCTATTAAGTAAAGTCGAGTGCGAGGAGGTATTGAGATCCTCAGACAACAGACAAACATGACAGTCAATCGGAAAAGCTTTCAGCAAGCGTAGGGGTTTACCCTTAAGAACTTGACCAATATTAATTTTAATATCAGATGCAGACAAATCAATCTCGCTGAGATGTAGTTCTCGATAAACCGCAGAGTTTGCTTGAACGGTTACTTGGGGAATGTGACCCGTAAGAATAGAGCGATTGTTACCGAGAATACTGATTTCCAGTTGATCTATCTGTTCAGCTTGCGATCGCAGCCACAACTTAATGGCTTGGGATAAAACCTTACCAACAATCGGTTTAGAAGGGGTTTGAGTGGAACTCATAGATTTAATGTATTATATTCTCTAGATTTATCGGGAGCAGTTTCTCATATACTGAGAAGTTGAGATTTTTAGACATCATTAAAAGTGCCTATATCCATTTGATCAGAACCCAAACAGCTCAGATTTTGAATCAACCGATCCGAACTTAAGTTTAGACTTATTAGGCCTTTTGTGGAGTCAATCCGGAAATTAGCTAGAAATTATGATTGAATCTAAATCGTCCACTCTTGTTTACGAGACAGGCATAGCCACTTAATCGTCTAATTTTGTTAACGCAATCGGCACATCTATTTGAATGGGCAGTGTCCATTCTACTGCTCAACTCAAACTCTGTCCTGAGACTGAACAAATGTTTCCAGCAATCCTGTAGCAAAAATGACTGATTGCTGTAATATTTGTACATGGTTTACTAAACTGTGCCAAAATTTAGCGTGGTTATAAGTCTCTAGCAAAGATGTCCACGTAATCCCGACCGATATGGATGAAAGGCTACAGAAAATAATTGCGACTTGGGGGATAGCCTCTCGTCGCCAAGCCGAAGAGATGATTCGAGCTAGACGAGTGCGTGTCAATGGTAACGTTGCTCATTTAGGACAAAAAGCCAATCCGTCATACGATTGTATAGAAGTAGATGGGAAGCCAATCAAACCCTCTCATCGACCCTTGCCAACTTATCTGTTATTGAATAAGCCAACTGGGGTTGTTTCAAGTTGTGCGAGTCAAAGTGGACAGAAAAGCGTACTAGACTTATTACCTCGACGACTGCGGGTGGGGCAGGGGGTTCACCCTGTTGGACGTTTAGATGTAGACTCAACAGGAGCGTTGTTACTCACGAATGATGGTGAACTCACCTTTCGCCTGACTCATCCTCGTCATCATGTACCGAAAACCTATCAAGTTTGGGTACTCGGTCATCCTCCCGAATCTGTGTTACAAACATGGCGTCATGGAGTGATTTTAGAGGGTCGAAAAACATTACCTGCTCGTGTCAAGCGGCTCCAGCCAAAAATGGATGCTCACACACTTTTAGAAGTGATTTTGTTTGAGGGGAGAAATCGGCAAATTCGTAAAGTCGCAGAACAACTTGGTTATCCGGTGGTTAAACTGCACCGCATTGCCATTAGTTCAATTCCGCTCAATTCTCCGGGAAAACCTGAATTAGCTTTGGGTCACTACCGACGATTAACACCATCTGAAATTAAAAGCTTACAAACTCAGGTCAATCTCTAAAATCAATATGCCAAAAATCTTCTCAATCACTTATATATGTACTAAGGAGTTGTAAATATGAAAGTCAGTCTACCGTTTTCAGTCATTGGAAAAGATATGGGTCCCGAAAATCATGCCAAAATAGCTGTTGAACCCACTCAAAGGTTAATTGAGATTGGCGAAAAACTACGTCAAACTCGCGAACGTCATTCGTTCTCATTGGATATGGTCGCGGCTTATACACGGATTCGCCGCCATATCTTACAAGCTCTCGAAGAGGGGAAAATAGAAAGTCTACCTGAGCCCGTTTACATTCAAGGTTTGATTCGACAATATGCGAATGCTCTCGGATTAGATGGTAAAGAACTCGCAGAATATTTCCTTCCCGAACCGATATCTTCTGGTCAGTCAAGCTGGTTCTCACCCGTTCCACAGTTACGACCCACTCATCTTTACTTGACCTATATTCTGTTAATTTTGGGGACAATGCACGGTTTAGTGTATTTGATTAAATCCTCTCCCCAAGTGCAAATTTTACCCGATACAACGATTGCTGAAGCACCTGTAACGGGTACTGCTCAGTCTTTAGGTAGTGCAGCTCAAACTTCTACTCCAGCTCAACAACCTGTCGCTGTTCCCGCCGCCCAAACAACCCCAACTCCTGCTACTCCCGCTAAACCGGCTCCGGTTCCACAAACGGTTGAAGTGGGAATCACCGTTAAAGAGGAATCCTGGGTCTTAATCGAAATTGATGGTCAAACCGAATTTCAGGGGATCTTATCCGATGGTACAAAGCGAACTTGGAAGGCGAAACAGGAGTTAGTGGTTGTCGCCGGAAATGCAGGCGGTGTGATTATCACGGTGAATAACGGTGAAAGCCGACGTTTAGGGGAGCCAGGAATGGTTGAGGAGGTTGTCTTTAAAGCAGATAACCCCAAATCTCAAACTCCCCAATCCTAAGATCTAAAACAGCTACTCTGTTGCACTGATCAACAGCTAATACTCATTATCCTGAGTAACTCACTCCTCCTCACACAACCCCAGATCTGTCTCTGGGTAATTATCTAGGTAAACGACCGTAAATGTCCGTCAAGGCTCTTAAGCGATCGCGTATTTCGTCCGTGATGGCTCCGGGTTTAAACCGCCAAGACCAATTTCCTTCCGATGTACTCGGTTTATTCATAATGGCTTCGCTTCCCAAACCCAGAAGATCCTGTAGAGGAATAATCGCTTGATTGGCGACTGATGCTAAAGCCACACGGGTTAAATCCCAGTGAATCCCGTGACCCATCGTTCCACCAATATAACTCATCACTCTGGCTTGGCCTTGTATTGAGCGATCGTTAAACCAACCCACTGTGGTGTCATTATCATGGGTACCCGTGTAAGCCACCCAATTGGAATTGTTGTAGTTGAAAGGAAGATAGGGATTATCAGGCCCCGAATCAAAGGCAAAATGCAAAATCTTCATTCCCGGAAGTTCAAACTTATCTCGAAGGGCTTCTACTTCTGGGGTAATCAGACCTAAATCTTCGGCAATAATCGGTAATCGACCTAACCTTTCATTGAGTATATGAAAGAACGCCTCTCCAGGTGCTTCAATCCAGCGACCATTCACTGCGGTTGTTTCGCCTCTGGGAACTGCCCAAAATGCTTGCAAACCTCGGAAGTGGTCAATTCTGATAATATCGACGCAATCTAAAATCGACTGCATCCGTTGTACCCACCAGTTAAAGCCGTTTTGTTGTATGCGCTCCCAGTTATAAACTGGATTTCCCCACAGTTGACCTGTTGCACTAAAGTAATCGGGTGGGACTCCAGCCATTAATGACGCTTCACCTGTTTCTCCATCTAAGCAAAAGATTTCCGGATGAGACCAAACATCGGCGCTATCGTGAGCAACATAAATTGCCACATCTCCAAAAATTTGAATTCCTTGCTCATTGGCGTAGGTTTTTAGTTGCGACCACTGATGGAAAAACTGAAATTGTAGGAATTTATGAAAGAAAATTTCGCCAGCGAGTTTTTCACCCCATTTGTGCAGGGCTTCCTGTTTACGGCGAGCGATATCATCGTCCCATTGATGCCAACTTTCGTCCTGATTGGCTTCTTTGACTGCCATGAACAGCGCGTAATCATCTAACCAATAGGATTTATTCCGACAAAATTCTTCAAATTCCTTCGAGTCGTTTTCCTCATCTTCGAGGGCTTCTTTGAAGTTTTTACAGGCGATTTTAAACAACTTCCATTTGAAAGTTCTGACCGCATCAAAATCCACCTTTTCGATAGGAAACTGCGGGATAGTCGCTAAATCTTCAGGAGTTAGTAATTCCTCCTCTAACAACAAATCTGGACTGATTAACAGAGGATTTCCGGCCATTGCGGAATAGGATAAATAGGGAGAATTCCCAAATCCTGTCGGGCCAAACGGCAAGATTTGCCAAAGTTGTTGTCCACTATCTCTCAAAAAATCAACAAATTGATGAGCAACCGGACCAATATCTCCGATTCCATATCGACCCGGTAATGAGGTCGGGTGAAGCAAAATACCGCTAGATCTGGGAAATGGCATAATAAATGCAATTGTGACTGTAAGAAATACCTGAATACTTTCGAGGATCGTTGGCCTTGAGACATCCGGCTTAAGTTTGAATGTTTAGGCGGGTGAATACAACAGGGTTATCCATGTTTGCGCGTGATCCTCTACTCATATTACTGCGATTAGCGACAATCGTTGCTACGAAAAAGACAAGTTTTCCTTGATCTCAATGGAGACTAGTTGTTTTTTAATCACTATTTAAGAATTGGGTCGTTGGATTATAGTCTCAATTACCCGGCGTTTTGCATGAGGATCAATCCCGATTAAACGCACATAATCATTGGGATGGTCTGATAAACAATTCTCAATTGCTGCCATAATTTCAGCTTGATGAGAACTATCTACAATTGAACAGGTTTTCCAAGATCCGGTTTTAAAACGGCGTGAATCGGCATATTCTAAACCAATTCGATATCCGCCTGCTAATACCTGTTCAATTTTTTCAAGAATTTCTAAACTGAGTTGAGTTGTCACAGCTTGACCTTCACTGATAAAGGTCGATCCTTTACTATCTCCTTGCATCACAACGGGTCCGGGACTATTAATTGCATGAGGCGGCATAACTGGGTTATACGGAATATGAGAAATCGGTTTTTGTTGAACTGGAGTTTTAACGGTTTGGGATGAAGCGGCTTCCGGAGAAAAAGTCCGGTATTGATTATATTCTTCAACTAATTTTAACTCTTGAATCCGTTGCTGTTCAGCTACCATCATTCGACCCATTTCTAGCAAATGAGACAAAGAAAAATTCAAATTTTTAAATTCGGGCGGCTTTTCTGTACTATTGACAATTCGCTTAGAAATTTTTTCAATTCCTATATTCTGAATGAACTTTTGAATTTGTTCATCATAAATGCGCGATCGCAATGCACTAAAGAAATCAATAGACTGTTCTGGAAATTCCCCAACTAATTTAACAATATCTGGTTTTTGCAGTTCGTTTTGAAAAATACCCTCGACTATTCCTAAACGTTCTTCTGCTGTCGGTTCCCAATAGAACTTTTCCATCCGTCCATCTCGAATTAACGGCGCGTACAGCGTCGAAAAATCATTTCCTGTCATAATAATTGGAATCCGTTGGAGAGGGGTTTCATCATAACTTCCGGGTAGCTGAACATTCGTGGGATTATCCGCAATATTCATTAATGTGGCGTTCACAAGCTGAGTATTAACGGTGTATTGAGTTCCAGAGTCAAATCGTCCCGCCCCTGCATCAATATCATTAATAAATACTGCACACATTTGTCCGCGAACTCGGCTTTGTTCTGAGGCTTCTCGATACCGCAGCCGAATTAACCGAGACGGATCTCCTGCATCTGGACTTTCTAATTCACCTCCAGAAATCGTTACAGGTTCAAATCCTAATTTTTCAAACACCAGTTCACACTGAAAGGTTTTTCCTTCTCCTTTGCGTCCATGAATTCCTAAAATTAGGGGAACTCGCAAGCTAGGGAGATTTAAGAAATTTTTGGTGATATGAATGGCTAATTTGTCAAGAAACCGAGGAGAGATATAATAAGACATTGCCAACATTTAGATTAAACTTGTCAGTCTTATTTTAGGATAAAACTAACCTTTAATTTTTTAATCGAATCGTCTTTCAGTGAATTTAATAGGTACTAATACCCGAATAAAAGCGAAATCAGCTTAATCTCTTATTCTAAAAAACAAAAATGGAGACTTGTGTTTATGCCTTTTAGTAGCTATAAGAATATTAGCTCAGTCGCTAAAGAATTTCAAATCAAATATATTCTCTTAGATTTTATTATAGAATCTACATTCCCTGTACCTGCTAGCTTTCAAGAAGAATTAGAATTATTACTGAGTGATGGAGTTGTTGATAATTCAGAAGCAGCAATTTGTGAGAATTTAATTTATCCAATTTTAAAAGAGATTTGGAAGCCTTACCGCAAAAAATTGACACTTTGGAGTCACGAAACCCTAGTTTATGATGAAAAATTATCAGGACAGCCTGATTATATTGTGGCTAAACGCAGTGAGTTAGGAACTCTTGTCTTTGATCAACCTTACTTTCTGATTGTCGAAGCCAAACAAGATAAATTTGAGGAAGGTTGGGGTCAGTGTTTGGCTGAATTAGTGGCTGTTCAAAAAATAAATAATGACCTTGAACAAACAATATTTGGCATCGTCTCAAATGGTAAAATCTGGCAATTTGGTCAACTTCAGCAAGATCAGTTTACTCGCAATAAAACGTTTTACACGATTCAAGATTTAGAACGACTCTTTGCAGCAATTAATTATATATTCAAACAATGTGAGTCACAAATTATCACAAATTCTCTATAATAATAGAGAGAGTCCCTTCTTTCTTTTTGAGTTTAGAGTTTTTGAGTTTATGTGTGGACGATTTAGTTTAACTTGTTCAGCCGAACAGCTTTCTGCAACCTTTGAATTATCTGAAATCCATGATTTCACCCCTCGTTATAATATCGCACCGACTCAGTTGATTGCCACAGTTAAAATTGATTCTCAATCCGAAAAACGAGAGTTAAACTGGATGCGATGGGGATTGATTCCGTCTTGGTCGAAAGATACAAAAATGGCAGCAAAATTAATTAATGCTAGAGTTGAAACCATTACCGAAAAACCCTCATTTCGTAATGCAATTCGTCAAAGACGCTGTCTGATTTTAGCAGATGGATTTTATGAATGGAAAAAACAAGAAGATCGCAAACAACCCTATTATTTTCAGCAAGACTCTCATCAACCCTTTGCCTTTGCGGGAATTTGGGAACAGTGGAAATCCCCTGAAAATGAAGACATTATTTCTTGTACAATATTAACAACAGAAGCTACAGGCGAAATGTGTTCTATTCATCATCGTCAACCGATTATTGTTCCTAAAGCAATTTATTCGCAATGGCTTGATCCAAACTTAACCAAACCGCAAGACATTTTACCTTTATTAACCTCTCAACCGAGTTTAAGCTACTATCCGGTGAAAACCACTGTTAATAGTCCGAAACACGACACAGCCGATTGTATTCAACCCAGCCCGTAAAAATCTCAAGAATTTGTCATAATTAATCATAACAGAATCTAACCGGGAGAATAAAGATGACTTTACCAAACGGACCCAAAACGCCTCGACTGATTAGAATGATGAGATTAACGGCGACTCCCTTAAGCTATTTGGAGGATTATTATCAGCGTTATGGCGACTTTATCCGGATTGGGAAGTCAGAAACTCCCTTGGTTTATGTGAATAGTCCTGATGCAATTGAAAAGATTTTTACAGCGAGTTCTGAACAGTTTAAAACCGGAAGTGCTGGCGGCGTATTACTGACCTTGCTGGGAGAAAATTCGGTTTTGATGCTAGATGGAGAACGTCATCAACGTCAGCGTAAATTGCTAATGCCTCCGTTTCATGGCGATCGCTTGCGAACCTATAATCAGCTTATTTGTGAGATTACAAAACAGGTAATGTCGCAGCTTGAAATCGGTCAACGCTTTCGAGTTCGCTCTTTAATACAAGATATCACATTGCGAGTGATTTTAAAAGCCGTTTTTGGACTCACTGAAGGAGAACGATATGAAAAACTCCGATATCTTTTGAGTTCGATGATGGAGTCGATTGGTTCTCCTTTGGCTGCTACTTTAGTCTTCTTTCCGATTTTACGTCAAGACTGGGGAAATTGGAGTCCTTGGGGACGTTTTCTGCGCTACAAGCAGCAAGCAGACCAGATGATTTATGCAGAAATTTATGACCGCAAACACAATCAGAAGCTTGACGGTGATGATATTTTAACCCTATTAATGTCGGCGCGAGATGAAGCCGGAGAACCGATGAGTGAACAAGAACTTCGAGATGAATTAATGACTCTTTTAATTGCAGGACATGAGACAACAGCTTCGGCGTTAACTTGGGCGTTATATTGGGTACATTATCTCCCAGAAGTTCAAGATAAATTGAGATTTGAACTGTCAAGTTTAGGCGAAAATCCCGATCTAGGAGAAATTATTAAACTTCCTTACTTGACCGCCGTTTGTAATGAAACACTCCGCATTTATCCGATTACCTTAACATCGGGTGTACGGGTCTTGAGAAAACCGTTAGAAATTGGCAAATATTCCTTTAATCCTGGAACCGTATTTTTTCCTTGTACCTATTTAGTTCATCAACGAGAAGACGTTTACCCCGAACCCAAAAAATTTAAGCCCGAACGATTTTTACAACGACAGTTTTCTCCCTATGAATTTTTCCCGTTTGGTGGCGGTCATCGTCGCTGTATTGGGAGTGCAATGGCAACCTTAGAAATGAAGTTGGTTCTGGCAACAATTTTATCAGACTGGCAATTTAAACTCCCAGATCATAAAGCTTATAAACCTGTTCGTCGCGGGTTAACCATGTCTCCTCCCGCTCAGTTAAGTTTAGTTGCCCTCAAACATTTAACTTAAACATTTAACAGGATCGAGAGCTGAATTCATTCCCAATCCTGTAACAGAAAATTAACTTTCGGATGTTGAAGTTTGGTTGAATGCAGGAGTCAGATAAGCCGCTAATACTCCAATTAAAAATGCGGCGATATTCCGAACTAAGGGTATCCAGTCCGAAGTCCGAGAAATGACCGGGCCAATACCAAAGGCAATAAACAAGATTCCCCACAACGGAGAGAAGATTAATGCCCATTGCCAAGCGATGGCTTGTCCGGGTTTACGAGGAATAGCCGCAATTCCACAAATTACACCGCCCAAGGCTGAGGTAATCAGTGTTAAAATCCACTGTTCTCGAGGTAGTCCGGGAACAACTCGACAACCGCCTTGAGTTAAACAAGTTTTAACCGCATTTAGAGACTGAATAATCGATTGATCCTCACCATTTTCTCGGACGAAGAATTGATTACCATAGCGGGTTTGCAGTTCAACCCAAAATGTCCGGGAAAGAAAGGCATAGAGGTCACGACCCACATTAAAGTTAAGAATATTTCCGCCTCGTTGGTCTGCGACAAGCAAAACGCTTTTCTCATCTAAGCCCCAATAATTCTTGACGGCGCGACCCGGCGTGCGATCAAATTGAGTCAGAACTCTCAGTTTCCAGCCTGTCTCCGACTCAAACTGCTGAATCTGAGAAACGAGCATTGTTTCTTGAGTATCTGTGAGAACGTTCGCTAAGTCAATAATCGGTGTTTGAATATCTGGAAGTAATTCTGGGTTGTCGTAAGCTTGAGCAACTGGAGCAACCATCCAAGTGGAGAAGCTCAGACAACAAGCCGCTATGGAAACCAGGAGTCTACGAAGCCACGTCTGTTTCATGGGATCTCTTGTCAAGGTTTAATTTGTTTACAGTAAAGGATTTTGTTAACCGAAGGATAATCGAAATCTTATATTTCTTTACAATTGTTAACTTTAGCATAGAATTTAGTCTTTTACAGCCATCAGGCTTGACAGGATACCGTTTTGCAGGTGTCAGGGTATACTTTCTTCGCAAGGGCTGGGCTTACAGCCTGAATCTATTCTGAAACCGAAGACCTATTAAATTTGAGTGAAATCAAGTTAATAGCCGATCACTAACAACTCGTTAATTGTTAGTCAAAAAAGGTTTGTTTCTGCCAAAATCAACAATAAATATTAGACCATTAATTAGTTTTGATCTAAGTACAGAGCCATGGTTTTCATATAAGAATTCAAGCCAAAATATTAAAATTATGAACACCTACCATTAGACGAAGCTCAAAAAGATTTGAACTTCACCCCAGATCGTAGGCTTGTTTCCCTCTATTAATTTCTGGAAATTTTATAACCAATTCAACATTGATATCTGAGAAGTTAGAACTTAGAACTTAGAACTTAGAAGCGCTCACCCACCCCAAAGTGAATCCGTCCTTCACCTTCATCATTGACCCCGTAGTCAATCCGAATCGGCCCTAATGGAGACTGAATCCTCAAACCTGCTCCAACCCCTAAACCACTACCCGGCTTACCCCGAATCCCACCCGGGTTTCCAGGAACGGTACTCTGAGTTCCCAGCGCACTCGCCCCGTCAATAAATAAAGCTCCCCCAATCAGAAAATTACCCGCCGCGAATACAGGGAAACGGTACTCCACCGATCCTAAAACAAAGCTTCGAGCCGCACCCAAATGACCTTCTTGCCATCCTCGAACCGTATTTGATCCTCCCAAGGCAAAGGCTTCATAGGGCGGAAAATCACCGATTAGGGTTCCCCCCTGGAAGTTAAACGCGATAGTTTGAGGCGCACCGGGGACGAAGTCCAATAATCTCACTGGGAGATAATAGCTGTAAGTCGCTCGCAAACGATTATAGGAAATCCTTCCCGACCCAATAGGAATCGCCTGTTCAGTTCCGAATCGAAACGCATAACCTGATGTGGGAAATTGAGCATTGTTGCGGCGATCTCTAGCAATTCCGAATTGTAAGGTAAAGAGATCATCCTCACCTGACTCGCTTTCACTCAGGAGTTTTCCGGCGTCATCACGCGGTGTTGTCTCTAGGTCTCTGTCTGCAATTTGAACGTGCTGATACTGAAAACCCAACGAAGCCACCCAGTTCGGTTGGCTGAAAACATCTTCTGCGAAAGGACGAGTAAAGGTAATTCCGCCACCTGTACGAACCACACGAGGGCGATCGCCGTTGGGAAGTCGTACATTTTCATCATCGTCGTCTTGCTCGAAAATCACGGAAATCGCCTGACGTCGGAAAATATTTGCAGTGTAGGAGGTTCGATAGGGATCGCCGCCAATCCAAGGATCGGTAAAGCTAATATCGAGTAATAGAATCCGTTCACCAAGCTGAACTTCTGACCCTAGCCGTTGATTGCGTCCATTAATATTCTGTTCTTGATAACTGACGGTACCAAATAAACCTGTTGCAGAACTAACCCCACCCCCAAGAACGAGAGAACCTGTACTCCGCTCAACAATATCAACAATCATCACCGCTTTTCGGGGATCATCCTCTCCCGGTTCAAGCTGAAGTCGAACATCTTCAAAAATACCTAAACCAAACACACGAGATAAATCCCGTTGAGCAAGTCTTTGGTTAAAAACATCACCCGGTTGTAGCTGAATTTCCCGCAGAATAATGTAGTCTTGAGTTTTCCCTTCAATTGGGTTTCCGTCTTCGTCTACTTGATCTCCATCACTATCAGAAAATCGGACTCGAATATCTTCGATTTCCCCTTCCGCGACGATGAGGGTTATGGTTCCATCTGGGGTGACTTCTGGTGCTTCGATAATTTGAGCTAAGACATAGCCATTTTCTTGATACCAAGTATTAATTTCTTGAATGGATTCCTCAATTTCATTCAGGTTAATAATTTCATTAAACTGCCCCTCAAAGCTTCTTTCTACAACGTCTGGCGGTAAGACTTCATCCCCTTCAATAATAATGGCTTGTAAAGGTGGATTTGGCTCAACTTCAAAGGTAATTCGGACACCAAGAGGGGTATCTTGTGGCGTGGCGCGAACGTTCCTAAAGAAGCCTAATGCAAATACCGCGTTAATATCTTGTTGCAGTTGAGAACGGGTTGTTGTTCGTCCCGGTACTGTTGAAATGGCTTCGTAAACTTCTTCGATTAAAAGTTCGTTATCGGTTCCTTCGACGACAACTTCAGCGACTAAAACTTGAGGTTCAGCTTGAGTTTCTTGAGGCGGTACTGGGGTTTGAGATGGAGAAGTAGGAAGTTGAAGTTCGGGTGGACTTGGAATGGGTTCTGGAACGTCGTCGGGATCGATTTCTGGTGAAGTTTCTTCTGTCTCAGTTTCTGCTTCTGGAGTTTCTTGTTCTGGAGTTTCTTGTTCTGGAGTTTCTTGAGCGAGTTTAAATGAGTCCTGTTGTAAGGCTTCTCCTAACTGACTAGATTGGGTTTGAGTGGAAGCTGCAACTACACTGACTTCTGAGTTGATTGAGGTGGGTTCTGTTTGTTCTGCTTCTATGGAATCGAGTGTAATGTCTGAGTTTATTTCTAACTCATTTTTCGATTTATTGAGTGCTAGTTCAGAATCGGGTTCAACCCATTCCG
>JBCBCI010000070.1:0-31544 GCA_038530755.1 Cyanobacteria bacterium J06592_8
AGAAGTTAGTGAATGAGTTGAACTGTTACTGAATTCCGAGGATCTGACTCATATAATCTTTCCATAATTGAGCGGCATTTCCACTACTCCCATTCGTGGGAGAGTTATCATCATTTCCCAACCAAACTCCGGTTGTAAAATTAGCATCGGGCGCAAACCCAATAAACCATAAATCTACATTGTCATCTGTAGTCCCTGTTTTTCCGGCTTCTCCCACTCCTAAAAACGCATTTTGACCTGTTCCATTTCTCACCACGCCTTGCAATAATCGAGTCATGGTACTCGCAACCAAAGGCGGTAAAGTTTGAGGCGGAACGGGATTTTCGCGATCGTAAGCATAAATCACCCGACAACTACTAATATCATTAAAATCATCACAATCACTACTATCTAAAATGCGGAGAACAGCGTGAGGTCGATGAAAGGCACCTCCATCTGCGATCGCAGCAAACGCCCCCGTCATCTCTAACACAGTCACTTCACTCTGACCCAAGATTAACCCCGGAACGGCTTCGAGTTCCGACCGAACCCCTAAACGCCGTGCCATATTAATAACCCGATCTAAGCCCACTTGTTGAGCCACTCTCAATGCAGTCACATTTTCAGAGAGTGCCATCCCTCGATACATATCAATACTACCCTGTGAGCGATCGCATCCTCGAAAGCTTTGACCCCGCCAAGTCAAGGGGGCGCAGGAGTAGCGAGTTCCCGGCGGAATATCTCGATCTAAAGCCGCCGCATAAGCAAAAATTTTAAAAGTCGATCCAGGTTGACGAAGGGCTTGGGTTGCACGGTTAAATTGACTTTGTTGATAGTCGAGTCCGCCCACCATTGCTAAGACTTCCCCAGTCTGCGAATTTATAGTTACAATTGCGCCTTGAGAAAAATTTGCGGCTGTACCTGTTGTATTAATTGCATTGCGAAGGGTAAGTTCAGCTTGATTTTGTAACTGACGGTTTAAAGCCGTTTCTACAATAAAATTACCTTCACGGGCGAGTTGTTCTCCCAAAAGTTCTTGAATTTCAGTAAAAACGTAATCGTAAAAATAGGGAGAAATCGTACTTTGGAGGAGTTCTTTCGCTTCTGGATTAATTTCAATGCGCGATCGCCTAGCTCGATCAGCTTCTTCTTCACGAATCATCCCTAATTCTAACATCCGACTAATGACGCGATCGCGATATTGTACAGCGAGTTGATAATTTTGAATCGGATTAAAACTATTAGGGGCAGGCAAAATCCCAGCCAGAGTCGCGGCTTCTGATAGGGTTAACTCTTTTGACGATTTATCAAAATAAAACTGAGCAGCATCTTCAAACCCATATAAATCTAAACCCAAATAAACCCGATTAATATAAGTCAAAAGCAGCTTTTCTTTACTGTAAACCGTTTCTAACTTTAAAGCCACCATCGCTTCACGAAGTTTCCGACCCGTCGAATCTTCTGTTCCGACATAATCCCGAAATAAACTCCTCGCCAATTGCTGAGAAATCGTGCTTCCCCCTTCTCGAATCGTTCCCCCTTGAATATTCGTCAAAAATGCACGAGTAATCCCAATTGGATCAATCCCTAAATGCCAATAAAACCGACTATCCTCAGAGGCAATAATTGCTTCAGGAAGATATCGAGACACATCAGAGATTTGGTCAATTTCTAGATGGGCATTATTCGTGGATTGACGCAAAGGCTGGTTATCTTCTGAAAGAACAACAACAGGTCCAGTAACCGTTTTGGGAAGGGGTTTAACCGAAAACTTTTGCCATTCGACTAACACCAACATTGTCGCCGCCCCAGTCATTCCACAAATTGTCAAAAAGCTATACCAAAATAGCCGACTGTACCAAGGGGGTGGATCGACATATTGCAGCCGAACGCCATTGGCTAATTCTGGTGGCCCCAAGGTCATTAGATCTCCATGACGCAGGGGAAGTTCACGAACACGACGGCGTTTGAGATAGATACCGTTGGTCGAATCTTCGTCTTGAATCAAAAATTGTCGCGATTTCGATCCGCCCTGACGAACCAGACACAGATGAACTTGACTGACAACGGGATTTCGCACCACAATATCACAAGACCGTGAGGAACGTCCTAAGATATAGCGATCGCCAAGCAAAGGATAAACATCCGCAGTATCAGCATCTGCATTCTGTACCCACAGTTCAGGGACTTTGGCATTCGGCTTGAGTATTAACCGAGTAAAATTAACCCTTGCATGAAGGGTTTGAACAACTTGAGTAATCGCACCCAGAAGGGTTTTCGGCTGCTGTGGAGGCTTCGTTGATGTCATACCGGGCGTTCAGCAAGCAGGATAGGGGGTTTGACTCATTTTTATCACAAGTTCAAGAAGTTGTGGAGGATTGCCCTCTCCAAGATCAAGCACTTTCTGACAAAAGAGTACACTAATTTTCACCAATCCGATCTACACTCTCGCTGTTCTCGATTTCGCCATTCATTCAATTTAAAATTTTTTACATATTATTTAAAACGGCTTTAAAAATCTTAGATGAGTTCAATCGTCTAACTTCTTCTGACTCGATTATGACTCTGTATCCCCTTGTCGTTTCTGAATAGATTTGCCAGAATTGATATTCATGTATTTAATCTCATCACTTAGTCTTTTGGGTCATCTGGTTTTTCAAATGTGTAAGAATTATACCTTCTCTATTCCAGGTCTAAATGTCAAATTTTTTCAACGCTACTCTCGAAGCTTCTTCCGAATCTTCTTCACTACCTAAAAGACAGCGTCGTTCTCGAATTGCTGTGGCGAGTAATAATCCGAATGAACCTCGATCTCTAGTCGCACCGGGAACTGGGTTTGATGGAGTTGTCGCCTGGGGAATGAATGGAGAAATTGACTGTACTGGATCGCTACTTTATACCGGACGTCATATTCTCACAGTCGCTCACTGTTTTAACAATCCGAATGATACCCCGAATAACAATCCAGATCCTAGCCTTTATACTGTCTTTTTTGATTTACCCACTGGACGAATTTCAATTCCCGCCCAAGATATTTTTGTTCATCCCAATTGGGATGGAGGCTACGATAATAATTGGGATATTGCGATCATTGAACTTTCTCAGTCAGCCCCGTTAGAAGCAGACCGCTATCAGATTTATACTGGATCTAATGAAGTAGGTCAAGTCTTTGAAAAGGTTGGGTATGGTGTGAGTGGAACCGGATGGACAGGAGAGAATTTTGATGACGATATTTTAGTCAAGCGCAGAGGAAGAAATCGCTACGATGCAGATAGCAGTATTTTTAATGATGATCCGCTCAGTAATATTTTACCTGAAACTCAACTCGCTTATGACTTTGATAATGGTTTGTTTGAAAATGATGCTTTCGGTGTAGAATACGGAGTGATTGATTTAGGATTAGGTTCAGAAGAAATTGGAATTAGTAGCGCAGATTCTGGCGCACCTGCTTTTATTGATGGGAAAATTGCAGGCTTGAGTTCTTTTGGTCAAAGTCCTGTCGATCTAACGATTGACGTTACAGATGAGAATGATACCAGTTTTGGAGAGTTTTTTAGTGATACGAGAGTTGCAAGGTATGCAACTTGGATTGAAGAAACAATTGCATTATCTAATAGTGGAGGAGATTTAATTCAAGGAAGTCCTCTGAATGATTGGTTAAATGGCAATCAAGGCAATGATACCATTCAAGGCTTAAATGGAGAAGATACCCTATTTGGTGGTCGAGATAATGATACCCTAGAAGGTGGAAATGGGGATGACTTTCTCTATGGAAATCGAGGAAGTGATAATCTCATAGGCGGAAGTGGAAATGATAATCTGTTTGGGGGTCAAGAAGATGATGTTCTCAATGGCGGTGACGGTGAAGATACCTTGAGTGGCGATCACGGACGCGATATTTTAACAGGCGGAAATGGAGAAGATTTATTTATTTTACCGACTGCAACTGCTGTTAACGACCCAGAACAAGCTGATCTGATTACAGACTTTAGTATAGGCGATCGCATTGCACTGACGGAGGGATTAAGCGCGGAGAATTTAAGTTTAGAATCCTTTGAACTCCTCGGAACTCGCGGAACTTTAATCCGAAATTTGTTAGAAGGTACAGTATTAGGACTCGTTCAAAATACAACAGCAGCCGAACTTTCCGGTCAATTTGTTTCTATTTAGAACGACTCAAAAGTGGGGTAGGTTCCTTCCGATCTCTATCGTGTCAGTTCCTGGGGTCAAAACCCTTAATTTTTGCCTATATCAGGGATAGTTGTGGTAACAACTCATCTGTATGATAGTAGAAAGAGCTTGCCATTGGATATTGAGTTATATCAACATGGAGACTCATTACCTCAAGGAAAAAAAGACCCGAAATTCCGGGTCTTCGGTACTTGTTATGCTTGATCATTACCTCAATGCCCAAATAATAATGCGATGATCTTAAAATTGTCAAAATTTCTCAACCCAAACCCACAATGTTTTAAAACTTTCAGAGGCATTCCCCAGTGCCATGTCTTGCCATTTGGTCTCTTGGGTCCTGGAGAATCGGGACGTATTTGTCAGGTATAAAGCAAGTTTAGGTTACGTTTGGGCTTGAATTTTGCTAAAGTCTCATTAACCGGATTTTATACAGGAACAGATAGCTCAAAACCGGATTTTATCAGAAAGAAAACACAAGATTTTAAATCAACTCCCGTTAACAAAAACTTTACATATTTTTGACTCAATCTTTACACAAGACTCTGTATTTTCACGGAGAAGTAATGTTAAATTAGATTTAAAATAATCAATATTGTGTTTTTCCGGATTAATACTATCGAAATTTTAAGGAGCTTTTAATGGCAATTCTGAATTTTAGTGGACAAGGAATAGAAATTGATGTTACGGATTTTTGGTTTGATGATTCTATAGATAGCATTAACCCTCTGTATTCAAGTTGGTCTGCACCCAGAGGCAGTAACTTACGGTATTTTGATGAAGCTCAAAATGTCACACTCTCACAAGATATCCAAATTAGTAACCCTCTGGACTGGGATGATTTGGATAACTTAGGAACAATTGAAGCGGGTACTGTTGTTGACAGTCATTTTATCTATCTGAAACAAGAACCTGGAATGGAACGGGAATCATTCACAGGTATTTTTACTTTTGACGGCCCCATTCTTGGCTTTATGGCTGATGATGAGTTGTTTGGTAATGCTGAGACCCGACAAACTTTAAATGGTAACGATGAACTGGTTGGTTATCGGGCCCGGGTATTACAGGATGGCAATACATTAGAAGGACCAAATAGTGGGCTTCCTGAAGATACCGTCAAAATCTCCGGCCCAAATGATAACATCTTAGAAGTTGAATTTACCAGTCGCTCTGCAGTTGACCCGTTGCGGGTGATTACATTGGCTTCTGGAACAGTACCAAACCCACCTGCTGCTAACCAAACTCCCACAGCCACAAATGATGGGGCCAGTACCGATGAAAATACAGCAATCAGCATCGATGTCCTGGCTAACGATACAGACCCCGATGGCGACAGCCTCAATGTTAGTTTAGTTGATGATACAAACACTCAAGGTGCAGTCAGTATCAACAACGACGGTACAATCAGCTATGACCCCAACGCTCAGTTCCAGAGCCTCGAAGCAGGTGAAACCGCAACTGACAGCTTTACCTACATGATTAACGATGGTCAAGGGGGTACCGATACAGCCACTGTGAGCGTCACTATCAACGGAGTCAGTTCACCGACTGAACCTCCCGATAACGGCAATAATGACAATACTGAGTTCAATGAAATCATTGACGTTAATCCCAATGATGTCGTCCCTGGGATCGATGAAAAGGATACACTGGTTGGAACGGATGAACCCGACCTGTTTATTCTCGGAGATGCCATTACCCCCTATTACACTGATGGCGATATTGACAGGTCCGGTTGGGGTGATAATGCCAAAATTTCAGGCTTAGATCTTTCAGAAGATCAAATTCAACTTCATGGCAGTGCCGATGATTATGTGTTAGTCCAGCGCAGCCGTCAGGCTAATATCTTCTACACCAATGGTCAAAATAGTCGAGAGTTGGTGGGAATTCTCCTAGATTATTCTACTACTGAAGTCTCATTAGCTGACGATGTCTTTACCTTCGTAGAACCGACTGAACCTGAACCGACTGAACCTGAACCAACTGAACCTGAACCAACTGAACCTGAACCGACTGAGCCTGAACCAACTGAGCCTGAACCAACTGAACCTGAACCGACTGAACCTGAACCGACAACGATTCGGATTGAAGCTGAAACCGCTACAACATTAACAAACTATACAATTCAAGAACCTCTAGGAGATTTTGCGTCTGGAGATGCCTACATTCGACTGAATGCGTCTACTGGAGAAGCTATATTTACTCCAGATCAGAACACCCTCTCACCGGGTGTGTATGATGTTGTGATTGGTTACTTTGAAGAAAATGACGGAGAAGCACAACTGTCTGTTCAAAAAGGTAACGAAGTTTTAGACGAATGGACACTCAACCAAGCTTCAACAGGAAGTCAACCCAATGCGACAACTTTTGTTGAACGAACAGTCGCAACTGACTTAAGTATTGCAGCGGGAGATCAATTTTCAATTCGCGGAGTTTTCGACGCAGGGGAAGTCGCCGCTGTTGATTATCTAGAATTTGTTCCAGCAGTTGTAGAACCGGAATCAACTCCCGACCCAACTCCCGACCCAACTCCAGAACCAAGCCAAAGCTACGCAAACGCTAATCAAGGTATCTTTGTCAACCTTGAACAAGGTGTTGGTTTTGTTCCAGACGAAGCCATTGATGATGCCGTTAAAATTATGGCTCTAGGGGATTCGATTACCTTTGGAGTGGATGGAGAACAAGGATTTCCCGGCGTTACTCCGACAGCAGAACAAGGCGGCTATCGTACCGAACTCTCGAACTTGCTAGAAGATTTGGGTGTAGAGGTTGACTTTGTCGGTTCTCTCTCCAACGGGCCAGACGAACTGAGCGATACAGACCACGAAGGACATCCCGGTTGGCGAACCAGTTATCTTCGTTTTGGAGTTAACCGAGATGGTTATACTGAAGAGACAAGTGGTGTTGAAGTTTGGCTACCTGAGTATGAACCCGATGCGATTTTATTAATGAGTGGGGCAAATGATGCCAACAACACGAGAGATGTCAGTACCAATATGTTCAATCAAATTGAAAGATTGGTCAAGCAGATTAACGATTTGACAGATGAGGACCCCACCTACAACAATGGTGAAGGGGCTGAATTGGTTCTGGCAAGTATTACTCCCGTTGACGCTGATCGACAAACTGAAATTCGCGCTCAAAACGTCGAAGATTACAACCAACTGATTCGGGATAATATTGTGGGTAATGCCACCTATGATCTCGATGCGTTTGTAGATATTGGAAATGCAGTTACTGTTGATGACTTAGCACCCGTCGAAACTGGGGATAACGGTCTGCATCCAACTCAAACTACTTATAATTTAATGGCTGAACTCTGGTATGAGGGATTACTTGATGCTCTCGGTAGCCAAGATGACCTCAGCCAAGTTAATAACCTCATCGGGTCAAACTTTGATGATGTTTTGACTGGAAACGCTGCGAATAATCGCATTGAGGGAGGTAACGGTAGCGATGAACTCACTGGTAATGCAGGGGCGGATACTTTCGTTTACCAGCAACCCACAGAAGGTGTGGATATAATTAGAGACTTTGATTCGTCTCAAGGTGATCAGTTGGAAATTTCTGCCTCTGGCTTTGGTGGTAGCTTAACTGTTGGAACCGTAGCTTCGGATCAATTTGTTCTGGGAACTGAAGCCGCAGATAGTAACGATCGCTTCTTGTATGATAGTGACAGCGGCAATGTGTTGTTTGATATTGATGGTAATGGGTCTGAAGCAGCGATGCTGTTCCTAACTCTTGATGGTAGCCCAACTCTGAGTGCAAACGACTTTAATATTGTCTAGTAAACTGTCTCACCTAAAACACTAGATTAACAGGGTAGGCAATGCCTACCCACATTCAAAAGAATCATTTTCATCAATTTATTAAAGTAGCACTTTCAACCTTTGTGTCTGTGCGTACTACTACAAATAGGAACACCAATCACTCCAACTTCCGGCGTACAGTTTCCCCTGATTAATTCCCGCCATTGCGAGTGACCATAAATTCACACAAGCTGTTACTCCAGACCCACAGTAAACGATAATTTCTTCTGCATCTTTAATCTCATTCCAGCGTTGAATTTGGTGGTCTTGTTGTAGATATCCGGTTTGATCAGAAAGCTGTTTCCAGGGATAATTAACCGCACCGGGAATATGTCCAGCGACTGGATCGATCGGTTCAACTTTTCCAAGATAACGATCGCGATCGCGAGAATCAACTAAAGTCACTTGTGGCTGTTCTTTTCTGACTTTAACCGTCTCAATATTGACAACCCATTCTGGATGAAAATTGGGGATAAATTCGGCAAATCTGAGTTCAGGTTGAGCATTATCAGTCGGATATTCTTGAGCTTTCCAACCGCTAAATCCGCCATCTAAAAGGGCGACTTTGTCATGTCCCATGTATCGTAAAAGCCACCACAACCGAGCCGCAAATGCAAACCGAGAATCATCATAAGCAACAACCAAACTATCTGAATGAATACCGATTTGACCGAATGTTTGAGCCAGATTTGTAAAATTAGGGAGAGGATGACGACCCCCATGTTCAGCAACTGGACTGGAAAGATCGCGATTTAGATCGAGATAATAGGCACCTGAAATATGACTTTCTTGATATTGACGTTGTCCGAGTTCCGCATCTGCGAGGGAAAAACGACAGTCAACTACAACAACATTCGGATCGTCAAGTTGACTCGCCAATTCAGAAGCCGAAACAATGAAAGCATTATCCATCATTACGATTCAGTCTGATCCTCAGAAATAGCTTTTTCAAATTCCATGCGTTGCTTGGCGTTATAAAGAAAGTAACCATTCTTCATTGCAGACGCCAAGAGACGACCTAAATGTTGACGATCTGTTGTAATATTAATATCGAACTGTTCCGAAGGTAAACCGCCCAAAAGTTGTGTTAGGTGATGTTCCATAATCTGAGCGACTTCCGGATCGGGCTTAGACAGTTGCGTGATCGTTTCTGGATTTAGTGACTGAAGGTATTGTAGGAGCTGATTGCCGTCAGAGGAACTGTTATTTAAAAATTCAGAAATTCGATTCGGTAGATTTCGCTCTTGCATTTTTAATTCCTTCGTATTTTTTGTATAATATCAGGCTCACGTGTATTATAACTGTAACTGCTTCACGAAATTGAGTTCTAGTGAGTAAAACCGAACTATTATGGTGGATGTTGCGACTTTTAATTTTCTTCTGGTTTCGAGGCTGAAGGACGTTGAATGAATTGCTTTAAAATCGTTTGAGGAGAACGATCCCAAGTATCTTCATGGTGGTAGATTTTGGCTTGTTTTGTGAGTTTATACGCAGAGGAACCGTTAAAGAAAATCTGCGGTTTCCAGGGAAGTCGCAAGGTTCCTCGGACTGTCCAGTCAGCGGTAATCAAATCAACTGCGGTTTGTTGAACTTGGTGTAAATCAAAGTAAATTTCACTAAAAAATAAACCGGCATGAAATCGCAGTGTCCAGAAGATAATTCGGTAGTTAAATTTCCATTTAAAGGTATTGACGGGATCTTTGAAGTAAATATCTGAAGTATAGATATCGTAGGAAATATCTTTCTCAAATAGGGTCGGTAGGTCGTTTTTGAGAATGGCGATCACCGTTTCGACTTGAGCTTGATATTGTTCGGGCGTTAGTTGGGGTGAAGGTTGTGGGGTTGTCATCGTTTATAAGATTTGTTGTTTCTAAGACTTGAGAAAAACTATCAACTATTTAATTAGCTATGGATAGCACTTCTAACCCAAAAATTTTATCCCATTACTATGAATGATTGCTCGAGAGGAAAGTCAAGTGCTATAGCCTGGAATTGGACATTTTTTACCAATTTGTAGCTTAATGTTACCAAATTTATCATTAAATCTATCAAAAGTTTAGTTTATAGGAATCTGTTAATCTCTACTATTATAAATATCGTAGTTAAGCTTGAGTTGAACTTTAGCCTCGTCCTCAAAATTCCTGTACACTCTACAGCGATCGCTCTTACCTTACACTTACTATGACAGCAATTGACAACTTGACTCGTTCATCTGGAGGAATCCCTCATTCTCTCCAAACCCCTGATGAAATTTCAATTCGCCTGAAGATTAACGGCACTGAACACACCTACAAAATCGAACCTTGGGTGACACTCCTGGATCTTCTGCGAGAAAATATCGGACTAACTGGAACCAAAAAAGGCTGCAATCATGGCCAGTGTGGAGCCTGTACTGTTCTGGTCGAGGGTCGCCGGATTAATTCTTGTCTCGCTCTAGCCGTACAGTACGACGGTTCAGAAATCACGACAATAGAAGGACTCGCCACCGATAACGAATTACATCCAGTCCAAGCTGCATTCCTCAACCATGACGGCTTTCAATGTGGCTACTGCACGCCGGGTCAAATCTGTTCTGCGGTTGCTCTGTTAAACGAGTTGGCAGACGGGGAAATTAGTGCGGTTAGTTCCCAGATTAGTGACTTAGAAACCTCTGTAGAAGTCACCGATCAAGAAATTCAAGAACGGATGAGTGGAAATCTCTGTCGCTGTGGGGCTTACGTCAATATTGTGACAGCCATTCGCGAAGCCCATCGTCAAGGTGCTTAATTTCTGGTTTTTCAGAACGGTTTGAGACGCAATTTCTGAACAAAAATTATCATGCAACCCTTTAACTACACTCGCGCCACAACGACCGCAGATGCAGTCACCGCAATAGGTTCGGAAATACCAACTAAATTTTTAGGGGGCGGGACAAATTTAATTGATTTGATGAAGTCCGGTGTCGAACATCCCCAAAAACTGGTTGATGTGACTCGCTTACCCTTAGCCGAGATTACAGAATTATCTGACGGTGGAGTTCGCATTGGGGCAATGGTTCGTAACAGTGAAACCGCCAATCATCCTCTAATTCGTCAGCGCTATCCGTTATTGTCTCAAGCTTTATTATCCGGTGCAACGGCTCAGTTGAGAAATATGGCAACCGTTGGAGGGAACTTAATGCAGCGGACTCGCTGTTACTATTTCTACGATCCAACCATGCCCTGCAATAAACGGGAAATGGGGTCTGGATGTGCTGCCATTGAAGGCTTTAATCGCATTCATGCTATTCTCGGAGCCAGTGAACATTGCATCGCCACTCATCCTTCTGATATGTGCGTCGCATTGGCTGCTTTAGATGCGGTTGTACAAGTTCAGGGGTCAAGTGGAGAACGAGAAATTCCCGTTACTGAGTTTCATCGTTTACCCGAAGATACGCCCCAGCAAGATACAAATTTACAGCCGGATGAGTTAATTACCGCCGTCGATTTACCTGCATCTACATTAGCGGCTCATTCCTATTATCTAAAAGTACGCGATCGCGCTTCCTATGCCTTTGCAATTGTTTCCGTCGCCGCAGCCTTAGAACTCGAAGAAAACAAAATCAAATTCGCCCGAATTGCGTTAGGAGGAGTCGCCCATAAACCCTGGCGAACCGTCGAAGTTGAGGAAATGCTCGTTAATCAGTCCCCTGAAACTGAACAATTTCAGCAAGCCGCAGCACTCGCCCTCCAGAATGCTCGCCCCTATCCTCATAACGCCTTTAAAGTCGAACTCGCCCAACGTGCCATTGTCCGCGCCTTAGAAACCGCAACCGCAGGAGGTATCGCATGACATCAACTCAGTCTCAATCCATTACAGGTCAGCCTTTAAACCGGGTTGATGGTCGTCTCAAAGTTACAGGTGGCGCTCATTATGCGGCAGAGTTCCCCGTCGAAGGCGTTGTTCATGCGGTGATGATTACCAGCACTATTTCCAAAGGTAAAATCACCGCCGTTGACACAGAAGCTGCCGAATCTCTCCCCGGTGTTCTAGCAATATTAACCCATCAAAATGCACCGAAGTTAGAATCAGTGCCCACGTTTTTTGGGGGAGGTTTTAGCGGGGAAGCATTTATGCCGCTTAAAGATTCAACAATTCACTACGGCGGTCAATATATTGGCATTGCGATCGCAGAAACCCTAGAACGAGCCACCCAAGCGGCAAATTTAGTTAAATTCACCTACGCTGTCGATCAAAGCGCCGCCCAACTCGAACGCGAAAAACATCAAGCCTTCGCCCCTCAAAGTATTTTTGGCCAGCCCGCAACCGTTACTCGTGGCAACCCGGAAGCCGCTTTTACCGAGGCAGAGGTTCAGATCGACCAAACCTACACCACTCCAATGGAAAATCATAATCCAATGGAACCTCATGCCAGCATTGCAGTTTGGGAAGGAGAAAATCTGACGATTTATGATTTGCGGCGGGACGGATTCTTAATCGTAAAACATCGCGATCGCAATTGATGGGCGGTATTATTATGGGAATTGGTATGGCACTAGAGGAGGAAACCTTGCTTGATCCGAATCTAGGGCGAATTGTTAATCCGAACCTGGCTGAGTATCATGTTCCGGTGAATGCGGATATTCCCGCCATTGAAATTTGTATTATCGATGAGGAAGATCCTCATGTTAATCCGATTGGTACTAAAGGAATTGGTGAAATTGGGATTACCGGAGTAGCGGCGGCTGTTGCGAATGCTGTTTATCATGCCACAGGTAAACGGATTCGAGATCTACCGATTACTCTCGATCAGGTGATTTCTTGAATTAATTCTTATTGATTCCTCAGCTAAATCAGCCCCAAATTCCATTCCTATAGAGCGTAGTGCTATAGCAGTGAAACTGCACGCCTGATACAAAAAACTCCGAGAATTACTTAAATAAATTAAGCAAATCTCAGAAAAAATGTGACATATTACTAAGTTAACCCTAACATAGAGGCTTTGAAAGTATCACTATAGCACTACGCACTATAAATCCCTCGACGCACAATCATCGGAATTTTGAGACCACATTATGGGTCAATACGGTTCAGTTAAGCCAGATTTCAAGCCGTTCATGCAAGAACTTCAAAATATTATTGCAACTTGGGAACACCTGCAAACCTCAAACCAGCAGGCTGCACTAGCAACCGTTGTCGGGGTGAGAGGATCAACCTATCGGCGTCCTGGGGCGCGAATGTTAGTGCTGTCAACAGGTGAACGGGTTGGCTTGATTAGTGGAGGCTGTCTGGAAAATGAGGTCAGTCTGCAAGCGTTGGAAGTGATTTCAACCCATCAGCCGACTTTGGTGAGTTATGATGCGATTAGCAATGAGGCTCTACTGTGGGGATTAGGACTCGGTTGTAATGGTGCCGTTGAGATTTTGATTCAACCGATTTTTCCTCAGAGTTGGAATCCGATTACTGGAATTGCTCAATGCTTTAAACACCGACAGTCAGCACTGTTAGCAACGGTTATTCAAACCCGCGATCAAATGCAAGCTAAATTAGGCGAAAGTTTGCTCTGGTCAACAGAAATGATTAACCATAATTTCAGTGATTCTCAGTTAATTGAATTCGTCACAGCCGATTTAGTTAATCTTTCTAATTCTTCTTCTCAAAAATCACCTCAAACTCTAACTTATCAACTTTCTGAAGGTGAAGTAACAGTCTTAATAGAATCGATTAAACCGCCGACTCCATTACTTGTATTTGGGGCGGGTGATGATGCAATTCCTGTGGCGCAATTTGCGAAGTCTTTGGGTTGGCAAGTAACGGTCGTTGATCGGCGTTCGGACTATGGGATGCTTGAACGGTTTCCAACTGCTGATCGAGTCATAGTAACTGCGGCAGAAAAGGGTTTAGATGCGAGCAATTTTGATGAACAAACTGTTGCTGTGATTATGACTCATAATTATTGGGAAGATCGCCAATGGCTGAAGTTACTGTTGTCTTCACCTATCGCTTATCTCGGTATTCTCGGCCCTAGACAACGAACAGAAAACCTGTTAAAAGACTTAAAAGAAGAAGGATTTATCCCAACATCTGCTCAATTAGAACGGTTCTATAGTCCGATTGGATTAGATATAGGTGGAGATACACCCGAAGCGATCGCGCTTTCAATTGTAGCTGAAATTCAGGCGGTTTTAGCCCAGCGCAGTGGTACATTTTTAAGAACTCGCAAAGGATCAATTCATTCATCTTTTTAGTCGTGATTGAGAAAGTAAGAATTGGAATCATTATTCTCGCCGCCGGAAGCTCTTCTCGCATGGGTCAACCTAAACAGTTATTACCCTACAAAGGGCGGAGTCTCTTGCATCATACCTTAGAAATTGCGATCGCATCAGGTGATCAACCGATTGTTGTTGTTTTAGGCGCAAATTCTCAGCAAATTCAGTCCGAAATTGACTCTTTCCCTGTCTATCCCGTTTATAACTCAGATTGGAAAATTGGAATGGGAGCATCTATTCAAACTGGAATTAAAACTATCCTAAAAATAGAGCATACTTTGAGTGCGGTGATAATTTTGTTGTGCGATCAACCGTTAATTTCAGTTGAATTAATCCATCAAATAATAGCAGCATTTAATCAATTTAAACAATTCCCTCAAAAACGGATTGTAGCTTGTCAGTATGGTGAAACTCTAGGTGTACCAGCTTTATTTGATCGGAAACTTTTTCCTGAACTGATTCGCTTAAGCGGAAATAAGGGAGCAAAAAAAGTAATTCAGACGCATATTGATCGAGTAACTACGGTTCCCTTTCCTTTGGGTTTAATGGATATTGATACACCTCAAGACTATCAACACCTATTAGAATTAGAAGAGAATCAAGAATAGTTTTTAGCCTTAAAAACCCTCCTTTCTTAATTAAAAAGAGGGCATTTAGAAAAGATTAAACCTTTTTAGCTTAGTCTAGTTATTGTTACATTTAACTCGTTGCTTTTCTACATCCTCGTTGCGAGGGATGTCTGATAGGTTTGTTCCGGGTTGATAAAGGGTTTTTGCATCCCAGAGTTTTGCACCATCTAGGTTCGCACCATTCAGGTTCGTTGTGCTGTCGATAATTGCGCCACTCAGGTCAGTTTTACTCAAATCCGCACCACTTAAATCAGCACCACTGAGGTTAGCATCAACAAAATTTGCGTAGGGAAATTCAGCGTTTTTTAAATCCGCTCCGCTGAGATTTGCACAAGTAAAATAGGAGCCTTCAAAATAACCGTCACTGAGATCGGCTCCGCTTAAATTAGCCTGTCGAAGTTGAGCATTAACACGTCGGGTATTGCTGAGGTCTGCACCTTCGAGATCGCATCCTTGACAGGAGCGGGCTTGTCCACTGAGAAATACATCAGGGTCGTTGGTATTTAACTGAGCGAAACTCGGAGCTATAACAACTAGGGGAATCAGTAACCCGATTATTGCTAAAAGTTTAGGTTTCATTTGATATTCCTCAATTAATGTCGATCCGGTTTTTCGGATACGTCGAGATTTTATCATATTGACTTGTCGATTGAGAGGGAGAAAAAGTTTCAGAAGATGAGAAGAGTCTTAGGGTTAAATCTCAAGTTCATCTCCGTATCCTACTGCTTTTCTCCCCAAATAAAACTCTAAATTTTTGTAAACGAGGTTTACACGTATTCATATTAAACTTAAATAAAAAAATGGATCTATTTGGAGATAGAGAGCAAATTCTATCCAAATAGATCCACTCGGTTAAAATTGCAGCCTTGAAAAAGGATTAATTATCATAAATTCGTGCTTCAGCAGCACTTGGATTTTCTTCACAATACTCATCAAAGGCTGTCTTTTCAATTCGTTCAGCTTTTTGGTGAGCGGCTTCTGCTTGCAACTCTTCTACAATATCCCAAGCCGCAGCACATTCTTTGGAAGTTGGACCTTTTTCTGCACAGGTGGCGCGAGCTTCTTTGACTGCTTCTTCGATGCGTTCTTCGAGTAAAATGCTTTTCGGCTTCTCGACAAAATCACCTTTGCTGAGAATATCACGAATAGAAATGACCCCCATCAACGTATCTTGAATCACGGGAGCTAGATGAATATGAGTCTGAGCAAATAACCGCGCCACGTATTCAACACCCAAGTCAGGGTTGACGACGATGCAGGGTTTTGTCATTATTTCGTAGACTCGCATCCGTTTGGGGTCTTTTCCGAACGCAGTCACTTTATAGATGATGTCGGTTTCTGTGATAATACCGTAAGCGTCTTGCTCGTGGCGACGCTCCACAATTAAAGCACGCCGATTGTTTTCATTCATTTTTTTGACTGCTTCAGCGACAGTTGCTGAACCCCGAATCGTGACAACATCGGTTGTCATAACATCTTTGGCTTTGAGCATCATAGCTTTTTCTGCACTGATTTACTGCACAATCTAGCTTGCCTTGTTCTGGGATCAAAATAAAGTATTGTTAAATTGATTGCGATCTGCTAGTATAGAGTGCTTTTAAATTTACAGTATTAATGCTCGCAGGATGGCGATTGGCAGAGCTTGGTGAACGCAGAACCGAAATTCCTCAGCAAGAAAGAGCAATCAATTACTCAGACTCAACTCGTTGATATCGATAAGGGTGATTTTCAGACCCCCAAATCTGATTTCCCTTCTGATCGTATCCTCGATCAAAAGTCTCCATACCATCCGCATTCAAAATAATCTTATTCGTAACCGTGACGATCCCTTTATAGTTGGCTGGACATCCTTCGGTTTGAGTCTGACCAATATATTGAGAACCCGTAGGTTCAAGGAAAACACTACAGCGATAATCTCCTAAATCTTCAACGTTGACGAGGCGTTCCGACAGAGGTTGACGACAAAACCCCACCCAAGCCTGTTTGTTACGAGGAACAAAGGTCGCTGACTCTACCTTCTGACCATCTGCACTCGGAGAAATCTGCAAAAAACGCTGACGATAGGGTAGATTTAGCGTTTTTGTTATCGCCTGTTCTTGATACAGAAAAATCGATGGAGAACGTTGAGTCATTTCCTCCGCATCTTGAACTTTCACGACACAAGTCGTCATGCGAACACTGGGCATTCCCGGAACAGCTTCCGCCTGAGTGCTAGTATCCATGACACCTGTGAGATATGTAACGACTTCTAGGACTTGGCGCCCAGTGGTATTAGCCACCAGGCCACAGGCAAATAAATGAGTCGTTGTAATTAACAGTGCGATCGCTTTGTCTATCTTCATAGACTTCTCAGATGTAGAAATTCGGATGTAGAAATAACAGATAACAGTTTGACTTACCAGCCCATTGTTCCTGGCCCACCTTTAAACGGCCCGACAATATTTTTTGTTACCCAACCGCCATAATAATCTCCAGCTTGGGCTTGAACCAGTTCATCACCAACATAACAAGCATCCATCACATTAGCATAAAAGCTATAACAGTCTTTAATCGCTGTAAAATTAGGGGTCGGATCAAAATATCGCCACGCACCCGGATAGACTTTTTTCTCGCCTAACTTCACCTCATAGTAAACACAACGTCCTTTCCACTCACACAAAGTTACTCGCGGTGTTTCAATCAAACACTCTAGCTTAATATCTTCTGCAGGTATATAGTAGGTTGGAGGATGACTGGTTTCTAAAACTCGCTTGGCCTGTTGAGTTTCAGCGATAACTTCACCATTGAAAATAACTTTGATTGGTTGAGCGACATCTTCCCAAATGGCTGGACGGGGATAGTCCCAAACCGACTCTTGACCCGGTTGAGGGGTAATTCGTTGAGGTCTCATTTCAGTAAATGTTTAGCTTAAGGTTTTCTAGATTGTTGTTGTTTTCAAATTATACCTGAAGTTTAATGTCTAGGGTTTAACCTTGGGCATGATATTCTATTTCCGTAGTCTACAACGGTTTGAGTACAAACCCTAATTTTAATCATGCCAGTTGAAACGATTAAAATTCTTTCGGTTAAAGTCCAAGAACATCATTTAGAGATTGGATATGGTGTTGATGATTTTCAGTTTTCAACCCAGATTTTTTACCATGATGTTTCTTTCAGTTCTCTGAAGCAGCGATATTCTGAGGATATCATTCATCGCATTGTCGCTTATATTGCCTTGTTTGAGGGAATGAAGTTTTATTCTCTCTATCCTAAATTTTTTGATATTTCGGCGATCGCCTCTGAACTTTCCCCACAAACTCCTCAATTCTTTGAGAAAATTTATCGGGGTGTATTTGCTCAAAATTTGTATGAAAATAACAGACTGGATTATTCTGGGGCGGTTCTAGTTTACCCTCACGATTTAACCCCAAAACAACCGACAAAAATTCAGGGGGAAAACCCAACGATATTAGCCGGATGTGGAGGAGGTAAAGATAGCTTTTTGGCGATGAAACTGTTAGAAGAATCTCATCTCCCCTTTGCTTCGATGCAATATTCTCACAGTGTTTATGGAAAAGCCGATCTACAACATCAACTCATTCAGAATGTTTTAAAACACGTTCAGCCCGTTCAAACTCATAAGCTCTCAATTTATGAGACTTTTGTTGACTATCCTTTTCTAGACCTGTATTTTCCTCATCTCTCTGGAATTACTGTTCCTGAAACTCCTGTGTCAATTTTTGAGTCTTTGATTTTAATGTTAAATTTTGACTATCAATCTTTAAGTTTAGCCCATGAAAAAAGTGCAAATACAGGTAATTTATATTCAGAAAAATTGGGTCAAGAGGTTAACCATCAATGGGGAAAGGGATATGATGCAGAAAAAATAATCAATCAATTTATTCAAGATAACCTCCTAGAAAACTTTAATTATTTTAGTATTTTACAACCGATTTATGATTACCGCATTTTTAAGAATATTAGTCGATATCCTGAAGTGTTGCCGAGTCTTCACTCTTGTAATATTCAGAAACCTTGGTGTAAAAAATGTCCAAAATGTGCTTATGTTTGGTTAGGGTTAATGGCAAATTTTGAACCATTACTGGTAGATGCTGTGTTTGAGAAGAATTTATTTGACGATCCAGATTTACTTCCCATTTTTCGACAAATGTTAGGACTGACTGAACACACACCCTTTGAATGTATTGGTGAGATTGATGAGAGTCGTTTGGCGATGAAAAAATGTTTAGAAAAAGGATTGACGGGTCAGGCGATTGATATGTTTTCTCAAGACGTTTTATCTAATTCTGCGATTAATTGGCGAGAACTGGAAGAAAAGTATAACCAAGTTTATGAAGCTGAACACGCTATCCCTGATTCGATCTTTAAAGCCATTAAAAATTATCTTTAAAAATGATTAGGTAGAATAAGAGATCGGAACAGTTGACTGGACTGATTCATGCTCATGCAATCTAGTAAACCAGCTTTTTAAGTTCTTGTATTGCCAAAGCCAATCTTCATTGTAACTTGTTCTCAGCTATGAAAATGCGAATTTTTCGAGAGAAGTTTGATTGTTGATGATAATAGAAAGTCCTATTCATGTAGATAATTCCAGAAAGTGAACTAAAAGAATTATAAGAGGCTGGGTCGCTAATGTACAGGAAATCACGTTGAGAAGCTAGCCTCACTTCAATTTAACAGAGAAAATCAAGAGATGGCATTTCGCGGGCGATCTATTCCCGGCTCAAAAATTCTTAAAACAAATCAGGTGAGGCAAACCTCTGACCGCCAAAGAACGTTACACTGGTAGCTAGACCTGCACTAATGATGATTAACAGCAATAGGAAAAAAGGCACACAAGATATGAAGAGTCCCTGGAGACAAGTATGGAAAGAACGGCTGACAACGGGTGCTTTCACTGTTCGATCCATGACAAACAAACACCTATGGCGAATACTAGGAAGTTGGGCGATCGCTCAAGGGATACTCTTGGGAACTCCGGCTCTCGCCAATAATAGCCCCAAACCCCTAGAGTATGGAGAACTCTTGCAAAAAATCAAAGCCGGGGAAGTGGAACGGATAGAAGAAGATCCAGTCCGACAAATTGCTAAAGTCACATTGAAAGGAGATGAAGAAGCAGATTCTCCTTATGTGGTTGAGTTATTGGAGCAAAACCCTGAACTCTTACGATCGGCCCGCGCCAGCAATGTAGACTATGAGGTTAAACCCTCAGCTGATAATAGTGCGGCGATGGGGGTAATTGTCAATATTCTTGTGGTTTTAGTGGTCTTGGCTTTTTTGGTGATGATTCTTCGCCGTTCTACTCAAGCCTCTGGACAAGCGATGAATTTTGGCAAATCAAGGGCAAAATTTCAAATGGAAGCCAAAACGGGAATTTTGTTTGATGATGTCGCCGGAATTGAAGAAGCTAAGGAAGAGTTGCAGGAAGTTGTGACTTTCTTGAAACAGCCGGAACGCTTTACCGCTATTGGTGCAAAAATTCCCAAGGGTGTGCTGTTAGTTGGGCCACCAGGAACGGGAAAAACTCTCCTCGCTAAAGCGATCGCGGGAGAAGCGGGTGTTCCCTTCTTTAGTATTTCGGGTTCAGAATTTGTGGAAATGTTCGTTGGGGTCGGTGCATCCCGCGTTCGAGATTTGTTCCGCAAAGCCAAAGAAAATTCTCCCTGTATCGTTTTTATTGATGAAATTGACGCAGTCGGTCGTCAGCGGGGGGCTGGAATTGGGGGCGGAAACGATGAACGAGAACAAACCCTCAACCAACTCTTGACTGAAATGGATGGCTTTGAAGGCAATACAGGTATTATTATCATCGCCGCCACCAACCGCCCGGATGTCCTCGATACGGCTCTATTGCGTCCGGGTCGTTTTGACCGCCAGGTGATTGTAGATTTACCGAGCTATAACGGTCGTTTGGGAATTTTAAAGGTTCATGCTCGTAATAAAAAATTGGATGATGAAGTTTCCCTAGAAGCGATCGCTCGTCGGACTCCTGGCTTTTCTGGGGCGGATCTCGCCAACCTCCTCAATGAAGCTGCTATTCTCACCGCTCGTCGCCGCAAGGATGCAATCACCATGTTAGAGATTGATGATGCGGTGGATCGGATTACGATTGGCTTGACTCTAGCACCCTTACTCGATAGCAAGAAAAAACGGCTGATTGCTTACCATGAAATCGGACACGCGCTGTTGATGACGTTGCTCGAAAATTCCGATCCCCTCAATAAAGTGACGATTATTCCGCGATCGGGCGGAGTGGGGGGTTTTGCTCAACAAATGTTCAATGAAGAAATGGTCGATAGTGGTTTGTATACGAGAGCCTGGTTACTCGATCAGATCACCATTGCTTTGGGAGGACGGGCTTCGGAAGATGTCATCTTTGGAGATGCAGAAGTGACCGTCGGTGCGAGTAACGATATCCAACGAGTCACGAACTTAGCACGGGAAATGGTGACTCGTTATGGAATGTCTGATCTGGGGCCAATTTCCTTGGAAAGTCCCAATGGAGAGGTATTTCTGGGTCGTGGACTTCCCTCTCAGTCGGAATATTCTGAACAAGTTGCGACAAAAATCGATCACAAAGTTCGTGAAATCGCCTTTGATTGCTACCACAGAGCTTGCAAAATCGTTCAAGGACATCGGACGTTAATCGATCAGCTCGTTGACTTACTACTTGAACAGGAAACGATCGAAGGGGATGAATTTCGCAAGATTGTTTCTGAATATACGGCTCTCCCTGAAAAACAACTGAGCGAAACTCGCAGTTAAGCTTGAACCTCCTTGTGATTAAGGGTCAAAATTCTTTCTCCAAGACTGCTGTCAAAGGTTAGCATAGGGAGAGAAAACTGCAATTCAACAAGGGGGTTTTGATGTCACCCTGGCCAAGTCTTGTTACCATCATTGCTCTACTGGTCTATTTTGTCTTATCCGCAAATGTAGGCCGAGCCCGAGCCAAGTATAAAGTTATGCCACCCCAAATGAGTGGCGATCCCAATTTTGAGCGGGTTCTGCGAGTTCAACTCAATACCGTAGAGCAACTGATCTTATTTATACCGGCGTTGTGGATCTTCTCCGAGTTTATTAGTCCGATTTGGGGCGCGAGTATTGGGGCAGTTTGGATTATTGGACGGATTGTTTATGCTTGGGGTTACTATCAAGCCGCAGAAAAAAGACTGATTGGTTTTGCGATCGGTAGTTTCAGCATTTTAGCTTTATTAGGCGGAGCATTGGTCGGGATTCTTTCTCCTTTAGTTCAGTCCTTTGTTTAGTTAGAATATTGCTTGTCGCCAACTCGATCTAAATCGGTCAGCATTTGCCGCTAAAAACTTAACTCTCGTTCTTAGCCGTTATCTATTTTTTCTTGAAATAAGGTGTTAAAAATGTCTAATCAGAATTCTCCAGACCAACCTGTTTTTAAAGTGAGTGAAAAAATGTATCAACAGTTGTTAGACTGGCAACAAAAACAGGAGAAAAGTTCTGAAAATGTATCCGAAAATTTAAGAGAAAAAACCTCTGATTCCACCGAGTTAGAGGTTCCGAAAAAAATAGATAAAAATGGCAACTGACCTGAAAATTATCAAGCATTTACTGTCAAAGGCTAAAACCACTGCTCAACTTAATGCGTTAATTATTGATTACACTCATCAAGAAATTTTGCAAGCTTATCATCAGCTAACATTCGATCAACAAATGAAAGTCCAAAAAATTTGGCAAGGAGAGCTAAAATCCAATCTATATTAGCGATACCAGAGTGCTTCTATGTCAAACTCCCCAGGTCAACCCCCAACCCCTGAGCCGCAGAACGTTTTCAACTCTGCAAAAGAAGATAACGGAGATAACGGAGATAATTTTCAGCATAATTTTGAGAATAACTATGAGAATGAGCATGAAGATGAAATAGAGGAAGAAACGGCTAAAAGTTCAGGAAATATTCCTTTTATCCTCTGGATTTTGGGAATCACTTTTATCGTTGCCTGCTTGATGTTTGGGAACGCTCAACCCCTCAATCATATCTTGTTCGCGATCGCTGCAATTTTTAGTCTCTCACTCTCCTACCGATATCCTCGTCAAGCTCTCTGGTTTTTCCTGATTTATACACCCTTTGCTGGCACAGTCGCTTACTGGATTGGTAACGATCATCCAGTTTTTCATATTGCTAAAGATGGTTTTTACATTCCGGCATTAATTGCGACAGTTCAAACCGCTCGACAACAACATCTCCCACTGATTATTCCCAAATCCTTAAAAATTCCACTGTTCAGCTTATTGGGAATTTCTATTTTAACCCTACTTTATGAAAATGGTAAGCAACAGTTGAGCGATAATCCAGGTGGACAAGCCATTTTAATTGGGCTTTTTGGCTTCAAGGTTTTAATGGGATATATTCCCCTGATTCTCTGTGCTTATGTTTTAATTCGGAATCGAAAAGAATTACATTTCCTGACTCGCTTACAAGTTATATTAGCAATTATTTGTTGTGTTTTAGGTCTGATCCAATATTGGTTAGTCGTAACAGGTCGATGTCCAGATAATACAGGTCTTCCTGAACATTTACTGCTGCGAGCAAATCTCCAGCGAAAATGTTTAGTTGGGGGAGCATTAGGTTACTATCCCGCTAATAACTTCATTCGTTTACCGGGTACATTTGTTGCACCTTGGCACTGGGCTTGGTTCCTGATTTCCAGTAGTTTCTTCAGCTTTGCAACTGCATTTAGTGACCCGAAATTTCATTGGCGAACAGCGGGTTGGTTATCTCTTTCTCTTGTTGTTCTCAATGCAATTCTCTGTGGTCAGCGCACAGCTTTACTCGGAGTTCCGATCATTACAATCGTTTTAGTGATTGCAACCAGTCATCTTACTCAACTCAAACGTATTGCTATTATCTTATTAGGAGTGTTCTTATTTATTGGCGGAACATACTTGGTTTTTCCGAGTGTCATCTCTCAACGTATAGAGAGTTTTGTCAGTCGTTGGAATGCTTCTCCTCCAACTGAATTTGTGGCTGAACAAGCGCAATGGTCAGCGAAAAAACATGATGGATTTATTGGTAATGGTTTAGGACGAGCGACGAACTCAGCGCGTGCATTTGGAGATACAAGATTAATTGAAACCTATTACCCGAAGTTACTGTATGAAATCGGGCCATTGGGAGTGATTGCTTTTTTGGCGGTCGTTACAACTCTAACTGTTCAAGGGTTTCGAGCCTATCACCAAGTTGAAGATTCGAGCTTGCGTGGTTATAGTGTCGTTTTCTGGGTGTTCGTTTTTCTGGTTAGTTATAACTCGTACTGGTATCCTCTCGATACTGATCCAGTTGCTGTTTATTACTGGTTTTTTGCTGGGATACTCTTTAAAATTCCTCGAATTGAACGAGATGAAATCAAAACTTCTACAGAATTATAAATAGATATACGATACTTAATTTTTAGTTTCTTTGCATAATATAAAAAACATACCCATAATAATCTGAATATTGGCGGTAGATATCAATTTCGAGCTGATGAAGTTCGATCACTTCTAATTTTTCAGGATTATCTTTATACTTTTGAGATAGAGTTTTTAACTTGGGTTCGAGCGGTGTGTAATAATAAGTCCACCAAGTTGACTCTGGAAGCACAAAATAGCCAATTTCTTTATATCCGGCTTGCTGAATTTTGGCGCGATTGGATTCAACATCTTGCATTTGAGGATATTCTGCGTCCCAAAACTGCTGTGCTTTTTGAGGCGGATTAGGTGCAAGCCAAGAAACTTCTGTAACTGCTAAATAACCTCCTTGTTTTAACAAAGGTTTCCAACTCGATAGTGCATTTTCAAACCCAATACTATAGGCTGAACCTTCTGCCCATATTACATCAAAATGATTCTCTTCAAACTCTAAAGCAGACATATCTGCATTCACAATTTGGACTCGATCTAGAACTCCTTGTTTCTCGGCTTCAGTTTGGAGTTGATCGAGAAAAGGCTGATGATTATCAACTGCAATAACGGTTCCGTTTGAGAGTTTAAGCAAATCAAGGGTTTGCATTCCTGGCCCACAACCTAAATCTAAAATCAGTGGCTGGGATGGTAAATCTTTTAGCAGAGAATAGGCCTTCTGAGTCGATTCAAAATTTCCTGGCCCTTCACGGGGTAAACCTTGATGAATCTCAAAAAAAATCTCTAAATTCATATTAAAAAATGCTGGAGTTCAAGGCACAAGTTCAGGACGCAAACAAGAACGCCCCTACGAGTTCAAATTATATCTGAAAATTCCCGATCTAAACTATTTATCCCCTTAAGTCTAAAGGACAGACATAAGACTGCTGCTGAAGCCATTGTTGTCCAACTTGTTGCAACGCTTCAATCACAGGTTGAAGTTCGTGACCCTTTTCAGTCAGAGAATACTCAACGCGAGGCGGAATCTCTGCATATACTGTGCGTTTAACTAAACCATATTCTTCGAGTTGTCGGAGTCTCAGGGTCAGGGTTTTGGTGCTAATTCCCGGTAACGCCTCCACCAGTTCATGGGTTCTGCGACTCCCTCGAAACAGTTCTCTGAGAATCTGAAGCGACCATTTACTCCCGACCCGATCCAAAACAAATTCGATGGGAGAGGTGATGTCTAGACACTGAGGGACATTCAGCAACATCGGGGTCGAATCGTCTGCTTTAACCTTCATCGAACCATTTTCATAAACTTCATCTTTTTTAATAATAACCGACAAATCCTTGCCCACGCCATTTTTTTCGTTTTGTAACTATGAGGAATCGAGGTAGGAGGATGGCAATTTTCTGAGAAAACAATAGGATGAAAGTAGAGTGAATCGAAACAGATAGAGACTCGACTGTCCTCCTAGTCTTTCGTTAAAAAGCCTTAATATTTGGCAAATAAGCTTTGGGGATCAACGATTTTCTATGTTAACAACTTGTTTTATAAAGATTTAAACAACAGCAAACCTCTTATACCGTTTAGCAACAACTACAATCAACCCTATTTGCAAATAAAAGGTTTGCAGCCAATCATCCTTTAAACTCGGAGTGAATTTACTAATGTTAAAAACGATTAGCCTACAACGTCCTTCTGAAGCCAAAGAACAAGCACTGGTTTTGTGGTTCAATCAGGTAGGAATGGCAGATATCGGCTTAGTCGGCGGCAAAAATGCCTCTCTCGGTGAAATGATCCGCCAACTCACCCCCAAAGGTGTCAACGTTCCCCAAGGATTTGCGATTACTACCTACGCTTATTATTACTTTCTCAAATCGACAGGTTTAGATGTTAAATTACGGGAATTATTAGCCGATTTAGATATCGACGATCTCTCTAACCTACAAATTCGTGCGAAACAGGCGAGACATTTATTAATGAATACTCGTTTTCCGGTAGACTTAGAAAGTGCGATCGCTCAAGCCTATTTAAAATTATCCGATCTTTATGGACAAAAAGTTGATGTAGCGGTTCGTTCGAGTGCGACGGCTGAAGATTTACCCGATGCTAGTTTTGCAGGACAGCAGGACACGTTCTTGAATATTCAAGGCTGTAAAGCAGTGATTTCTGCGACTCACAAATGCTTTGCCTCTCTGTTTACAGATCGGGCGATTTCCTATAGAACCCTGAAAGGATTTAATCACTTTGATGTTGCCTTATCAGTTGGGATTCAAAAGATGGTGCGTTCAGATTTAGCCGCTTCTGGAGTAATGTTTTCCATTGACACTGAAACCGGATTTAAAAATGCAGCATTAATTACAGCGGCTTACGGTTTAGGAGAAAATGTGGTACAAGGGGCGGTGAATCCTGATGAATATTTAGTCTTTAAACCTACATTACGAGAAGGGTTTAAAGCCATTTTAGATAAACGTTTGGGAACAAAAACCCTAAAAATGATTTATGATGCGAAAGGAACGACTAAAAATATTAAAGTTTCTTCCGTTCAACAACAGCAATTTGCTTTAAATGATGATGAGATTTTACAGTTAGCCCATTGGGCAATCTTAATTGAGGATCATTATTCCCAAGTTCAGCAACGTTACACGCCGATGGATATTGAGTGGGCAAAAGATGGTATCAGTGGAGAATTATTTATTGTTCAAGCCCGTCCAGAAACAGTACAATCACAAAAAAATAGTCAAGTTCTTCAGCAGTATAAATTACAAGAAAAAGGCAAACAATTAGTCACGGGTCGGGCAGTTGGCGATCGCATTGGTCAGGGGCCAGCGCGAGTAATTCTTGATATTAACCAGATGGATCAATTCAAACCTGGAGAAATATTAGTTACGAATAAAACCGATCCAGACTGGGAACCGATTCTTAAAAAAGCCAGTGCCATTGTTACAAATTTAGGAGGAAGAACCTGTCATGCTGCCATTATTGCCAGAGAGTTAGGAATTCCCGCCGTGGTTGGGTGTGGTGATGCAACAACCGTTTTACAAACAGGTCAAGCGGTAACTGTTTCTTGCGCGGAAGGAGAAGAAGGTCACGTTTATGAGGGATTATTGCCTTTTGAAGTCGAAGAAACAGTCTTAGATCATTTGCCCAAAACACGCACAAAAATGTTGATGAATGTTGGCAATCCTCAAGAAGCATTTCGGTTAGCAGCAATGCCTGTTGACGGTGTAGGATTAGCACGTTTAGAGTTTATCATTGCCAATCAAATTAAAGTGCATCCCTTAGCTTTGATTCATTTTAATCAGTTGCAGGATGAAACCATCAGGAATAAAATTGAGAAATTAACGGCTCAGTATGACCATAAACCTGATTATTTTGTGGATAAGCTAACGCATGGAATCAGTACAATTGCAGCCGCTTTTTATCCTAACCCTGTAATTGTGCGGATGAGCGATCTCAAGAGTAATGAATATGCTAATTTACTCGGCGGTCAACAGTTTGAACCCGATGAAGAAAATCCGATGATGGGATGGCGAGGTGCATCCCGTTATACTGACCCGAAATATCGAGAAGCATTTGGATTAGAGTGTATCGCAATGCGACGGGTTCGAGATGAAATGGGATTAGCAAATGTGATTCCGATGATTCCATTTTGTCGCACCCCCGAAGAAGGACGACGAGTATTAGCAGAGATGGCAAAATATCGATTAGTTCGAGGTCAAAATGGGTTGCAAGTTTATGTGATGTGTGAATTGCCGAGTAATGTGTTACTTGCGGACGAATTCTGTTCAGTGTTTGATGGTTTTTCAATCGGATCGAATGATTTGACGCAATTGACGTTAGGTTTGGATCGAGATTCGGGTTTGGTCGCCCATTTATTCGATGAACGCAACAGCGCTGTCCGCCGCATGATTCAAATGACAATCCAAACCGTTAAACGCCAAGGACGTAAAATTGGAATTTGTGGTCAAGCACCCAGTGATTATCCGGAGTTTGCTGAATTTTTGGTGAAATTAGGAATAGATTCGATCAGTTTGAATCCAGATTCAGTCGTACCAACGATTCTTAAGATTTCTGAAATGGAAATATCGGCTTGATCGAATGATATAGTTTGGGTGGTGTAAGTCAATTTCTAGAGCTTAGGAAGAGTCCTACGTTCTAGGAAAGCTGAGGCTGCTAAGGTTAGGGTATTACCGAAGCAGTCTTTTTTTTGTCAAAATATGCTCAAGATGAGTATATTTATGGGTGTAGATTGACATCAGTTACCGGATACAGGAAAAGGCTGAAAAGCTAATTTTGCTTGAGAATACTTAAATTTATCTTAAAAAAGAATTTTAGAATTCATTGACTTAGCCCATCAGTTTCGCCTTCATTGCAGCTTCGTCCCAGTAGGATTGTAATTTTTGAATTTTTCCCGCTTCATTCAACTCGAAAATAGCAATTCCTTCTGCGGTTGCGGTCCGACTATTTCGAGCGGTAACATCCATTGTCCACTTGACCGCTGCCCCATTTCCTGCAACAAATATTTGATCGGGGACGACCTCAAATTTCTGATAAAATTTTGATAGAATTTCAAAAAACTTGTCGGCATCTTGTTTAACGTTAATGGGTGGTTTTCCCACTGGGTCATAAACAAGTGCATCATCGCTAAAAGCTGCCAGCCAACCTTCAGCATTTAAACTGGCGACTTGGCGATAGTATTCTCTCAAGAGTTCTTCAATCTCAGCCTGGGACATAAGTTAAGATGCTCTGATGGACTTGCACTCATTATAGACGCATTAATTCTTTTTTCCAAGCGATCGCACTGAGTAATATTGTAAAGAAACAGTTTAACCTTTAAACGCTTTCAAGGATGAAATGATATTCTTCAAAAAATTGTTCAAAGCGGAACCTTAATGATAAAATAGGATCTATTCTTCAAAATTGGAAATCGGCTCGACTTTTAACGCGCTTAATTTTTCGACCCCAAATACCCCTAAACGCTGAATGAGTATCTTCACACTGCAATCGGTCAAGAAAGACTTTGGAATCAAGGAAATCCTCAGAGACGCAAATCTCAGCCTTGATGCTACGGATAAAATCGGTTTAATCGGCACCAATGGTTCTGGAAAGTCAACTTTATTAAAAATTATTGCAGGCTTAGAACCGATTGATAGTGGTCAAGTCCTCGTTAATTCTAAAGTTAAAATTGTTTATCTCTCCCAAGATCCAGACTTAGACGAAGATAGTACGGTTATTGAACAGGTTTTTGCCAAGAGTGGCGAACAAATGAAGTCGATTCGGGAGTATGAAGAACTCTCTATCCAAATTGCTAAAGACCCAGAAAATACTCAACTCATTACTCGTTTATCAACCGTTACTCAAGCGATTGATGCGGCGAATGCCTGGGAACTCGAAACCCAAGCCAAAATTATTTTAACTCAATTAGGGATTGTAGATTTAGAAACGAAAGTCAAGAGTTTATCGGGAGGATATCGTAAGCGAATCGCCCTAGCTTCGGCTTTACTTTCTAATCCTGATGTATTATTAATGGATGAACCGACAAACCATTTAGATGCAGATTTAGTGGAATGGTTGCAAAGCTATTTGAATAGCTATCAAGGCGCATTATTATTAATTACCCACGATCGCTATTTTTTAGATCGAGTTACCAATCGAATTTTAGAACTTGATCGCGGAGATTTATATACCTACACCGGAAACTATTCTTATTTCCTAGAAAAAAAAGCCGAATCTGAAGAAGTCGCCGTCAGTCAACAACGCAAACATCAAGGGGTATTGCGGCGAGAATTAGAATGGTTAAAGCGGGGGCCAAAAGCCAGAAGTACCAAACAAAAAGCCAGAATTCAACGCATTGATGAAATGCAAGGAACAGAATTTAAGCAAGCCCAGGGAAAGGTTGAGATTTCAACAGCAGGGCGGCGAATTGGCAAAAAAGTAATTGAATTAAAAAATATTTCTAAATCCTACCAAGATAAAACGATTATTCAAGACTTTACCTATACCTTTGAACCTGATGATCGTGTTGGAATTATTGGTAAAAATGGGGCAGGAAAATCAACCCTATTAAATCTCATTACCGGGCGAATTCAAGCGGATTCGGGAATTGTAGACATTGGAACGACGATTCATATTGGCTATTTCGATCAGCATTCTGAAGATTTAGCCCAAGCTTTAAATCAAGAACAGCGAGTCATTGAATATCTCAAAGAAGTCGCTGAATATGTGAAAACGGCAGATGGAACCCAGATTTCTGCGTCTCAAATGTTAGAACGATTTCTGTTTCCTCCCAATCAACAATATGCACCTATTCATAAATTATCGGGTGGTGAAAAACGGCGATTATTTTTATTGCGAGTGTTGATGAGTGCGCCGAATGTATTAATATTAGATGAACCGACAAATGATTTAGATGTTCAGACATTATCGGTTTTAGAGGAATATTTAGAGGAGTTTAATGGTTGTGTAATTGTGGTTTCTCACGATCGCTATTTTCTAGATCGAACTGTGAACATGATTTTTGCCTTTGAGTCACCTGGAAATTTACGTCAATATCCGGGGAATTATTCAGTCTATTTGGACTATAAAGCCAGAGAAGAACTCGAAGCCGCCCAAACCCAAAAAGTTGAACAAAAGACACCCGAATCTCAGAAAGCCCAAAAATCTCAACGTTATTCTTGGGATAAAGACGGAAATCGCAAACTCTCCTCGAAAGAAAAACGAGAGTATCAGACTCTTGAAAAGAAAATCGCCAAATTAGAAACAGAAAAAGCAGAGTTAGAAGCTGAACTGTACAACGTTCCGCCCGGGAAAGTCAGTCAAGTTCAAGAACTACATCAAAAGGTTGAAGAATTAGCTGCAGAAATCGATCAAGCCACAGAACGATGGTTAGAATTAGCTGAAATTGAATCTTGAGATTAAACAGAAAAGATATGATTAAGCACATTTTTGAATCTCGACAAAAATTAGAAATGGGAATTTATTTGCGTGTTTTATCCCTGGTGTATCTCTATGGCGCAGTGGTTCACTTTGCGAACCTTTTAGGATTTGGAGAACTCTCCTGGAGAGAAATGCCTTTAAGTTGGAAATTGGGTGATATCTTCTATGGCGTTTTAGATCCGATTACTGCTGTTGGGTTATGGCTAAAAACAACCTGGGGAATTGCTGGATTTTTACTCGCCGCAATGTCTCAAATTATTCTCTATTTAGGTTTTCCAGCTTGGTTTGTATTTACCCCAGAACACCAACAAACACTCTGGAGTTTAGTGATTTTTCACCTAATTTCTCTGGGTATTTTCTTCAGCTTAAGCTGTTCAGCATTTAAATTGGGATAATAGCATCACCCTTGTTTTTG
>JBCBCI010000071.1:0-30273 GCA_038530755.1 Cyanobacteria bacterium J06592_8
TCGCTCCGTTTATAAGCCCCGTCTCCCGCTAAACGCTCCGCGTTATAACGTCCGTCCTCTTGCTCCATTTTAGATAGAAAAAGAGGTGGTTATGATTCGACCAATTACGCCTGATGATACACCTGGATTAATTGCGATCGCGAAGGAAATTGGCTTTGAACTGGACGAACTTCAGCAACTCGACGCCATGTTTTCTGACTACTTTGACAGTAATACAGATAATGACCACTTCTGTGTGACTGATGATGATCGGGGGTTGGTTGGGGTTGCATATTGTGTACCAGAACCGATGACTAACCGTACCTGGAACTTACTCTTGATCGCGGTTCGACCTGATTATCACCGACAAGGACGCGGTAAAGCATTGCTGCGCCACGTTGAACAAACGTTAATGACACGAGGCGAACGTCTACTCCTGGTGGAAACATCCAGTTTAGAAGGCTTCCAACCCGCACGGGAATTCTATCGGAAGTGCGGCTACGAACAAGTGGGTCGAATTCCGGATTTCTATGATATAGGCGATGACAAGATTGTTTTCCGTAAGTTGTTGGCGACTCCGTCGAATTGATAAATCTGTCCCTACAAAAATATGAGACAATATAGGACGGTACATCGGAATAGAGAATTGAAAAGCTGTGAGTTCAACCGTCGTCACGACTGAGAATAATAAATCAATCGCCAGCGTCGCTCGTCGTGCTGTCTTTCCCTTCACCGCGATTGTCGGTCAGGAAGAAATGAAACTGGCGTTACTGCTGAATGTGATCGACCCTAAAATCGGGGGTGTGATGATTATGGGCGATCGCGGAACGGGTAAATCCACGACAATACGAGCATTAGCGGACTTGTTACCCGAAATTGATGTCGTTGCAGATGATCCCTTCAACAGCGACCCCAATGACCCAGAAATGATGAGCGATCAGGTTCGGGAGCAAGTTTCCAACCAACAGTCGGTTTCTCTGGCGCAGAAGAAAGTTCCGATGGTTGACTTACCTCTGGGCGCAACTGAAGATCGGGTTTGTGGCACCATTGATATTGAAAAAGCCTTAGCCGAAGGGGTGAAAGCCTTTGAACCGGGATTGTTGGCGAAAGCGAATCGCGGTATCCTTTACGTTGATGAGGTGAATCTATTGGACGATCACTTGGTTGATGTATTGCTAGACTCCGCCGCCAGTGGTTGGAATACCGTCGAACGGGAAGGAATTTCGATCCGTCACCCTGCGAGGTTTGTGCTGGTCGGTTCTGGGAACCCCGAAGAAGGAGAACTGCGTCCGCAACTTTTAGACCGCTTTGGAATGCACGCCGAAATTCGCACGGTTAAAGAACCCAATTTGCGCGTTAAAATTGTTGAGCAACGGACTGATTTTGACCGCAACCCGAATGATTTTCTCTCTCAATATATTAGCGATCAAGAGAAGCTGCAACAGACGATTATTGAAGCTCAAGAACGATTATCTTCTGTCAATCTTAGTTACGATTTTCGAGTACAAATTTCCCAAGTTTGTGCTGAACTGGATGTAGATGGACTGCGAGGAGATATTGTTACAAATCGGGCGGCGAAAGCGTTAGCGGCTTTTGAAGGTCGAACTGAGGTGACTGTTGAGGATATTGGCCGTGTGATTACCCTGTGTTTGCGTCATCGTCTGCGGAAAGATCCCTTAGAGTCAATTGATTCTGGCTCGAAAGTGCAGAAAGTCTTCCGTCAAGTTTTTGGTTTACCGGAACCGGAGGAAGCGAATTAATTGAGAAGATTTAAGGGTTAGATATTATCAGATTTAGCCTCAAAACGTTCCCAACTGATGCAAAGACGTATTATTGGATTTGATCCAGGACTGGCTACCTTGGGCTTTGGTGTAATTAATTGTGAAGATCAAATGGAACAGGAGAGTCGTTATTCTGTTTCTTTGATTGATTTTGGTGTAATTAAAACACCCGCTCGTCAAGAAATGGGTCAGCGTCTTTGTACAATTTATGACGATTTACACACGTTAATTAAACAGTTTAAACCCGATTTAGCAGTAGCGGAAAAATTGTTTTTTTATCGCATGGGAAATACGATCTCGCTTGCTCAAGCCAGAGGGATTTTAATCTTAGTTTTAGCTCAAGAAAAAATTCCTCTCTTTGAGTTTGCACCGCCTCAAATTAAACAAGCTTTAACAGGCTACGGGAATGCGGATAAAGTTGAAGTTCAAAATGCGGTTGCTCGTGAGTTAGACCTCGATAAAATTCCGAAACCTGATGATGCGGCTGATGCTTTGGCGGTGGCTTTAACGGCTTGGTTTGATGATGAAATTGTCCCCAAATCTTAAATAATAATCTAAACTAGAATGAAGAACTCAAGATACACTTAAGATAAAATAAAAACATAAATGATTATTTTAACTTCTCAAGAAATTGCTCAATTTCGTTCTCAACTTTCAGAATATGCACCCGCATTAGAGGCGTTAGATACTATCGAAGACTGTGAAGGAGATATCGAAGATGCAGCCATTTCTCTGGCGATTCAAGTGGGACAAACCCCGACAACCTCTGATAACTGGTTAGCAGGTGTGGCGAAACGATATCGAGTCCAAATTTGCGATCAAACCTATCGAGAGGAACTGTTACAAGGTAATATTAGTCAGATAGTTGGACATTTAATTGAACAGAATGTTTGTCCACAACTACTCGTGACTCCGGTGGTCATTTATGCAACGAAAACAGGGATTAGTCAATTTTGTGAACCCTTAGAATATAAGTTATCCTCTTAAAGAGTAAAGTCTGAACAAATTTCAGAAAAATTTTAGCTAGATCCTCTTGACTGAAACTCCAGTTCAAGCCTAGAATACTCATCAAAAGTTAACGCTTGTCTAGCAATAGTAAAGAATTTGTGAATGCAGGTATAAGCAAGACGCTTCACAGCAAGCTTTCTAAGATTGTCCCATTCTAACTTCTTGCTACAGACAAGTGACCAATCTTGTTCGAGTATTCAGCGTTAAAAAGGATTTCCGCTGGATCATCAAAATCTTTTATCTACGGGGTTCAACGTGCTGAGAAACTTAATCTTTAACTTCAAGTTAAACACAAACTCTCAATCTAATCTTAATTCTAACTTTAAATTTACATTTAAGCAATTTACATTTAAGCAACTGCATCGGAGTTTTTTCTTCGGTTTATTATTACTAACCTCAGCTTGTAGTTCCTCATCATTGGATTCTTCTGAACTCACAGAAACCCAAGGATCGGTTCCGATAGAAAATGTTGCAAATTCATCTAAATTTGAAGCCAAACAGGTCAATAATCAAGGCGGATATTATTGTTCTAATGGTGAAACAGCCTTCGGACCCATTACCCAAAGAATGATCGAAAAATGTACCGACTGGGGTGGTGGAAGTTCCTGCAATAAAACTCAATGGTCGGAAACATTATTCCTAAAAGCCTACGGAGATCAACGCTGTCCGGATGGTTCTCGCTTCAATTCTATAACAGGTTACTGTGTAGAAGGTCGAAATACAATCGGTCCTTTTCCGCAAACATTAATCACCGCTTGTCAAAATGCAAATGGCGGAAAATCCTGTCAATCTCAACGCTGGGATAGTGCTTTAGTCTATAAACTTTTGCGCGATGAAGGATTTATAACCGCCCCGAAAGTTCCTCCTCAATTTGTGCTATTAGCCTTTGATGGATCTTATTCCCTTGATGCTTGGAATAACTCGCGAAACTTTACGAAAGAGATGGCAGAAAAGGGAATCGATCTCCGCTTTACTTATTTTATTAGTGCAGTTTATTTCGTTAATCGAGAGAACCGTAAACTCTATAATGCACCCGCCGGAAAAGGTGTAGGACGTTCAGCGATTGGTTGGGGCGGTAAATCTGAAGATGTGAAAAAACGTCTTGATCAGTTAAATTTAGTCTATCAAGAAGGACATGAAGTTGCCTCCCATGCTGTCGGTCATTTTAATGGTAGTAACTGGAGTGAAGCCGACTGGAAGAAAGAATTTGACTATTTCGATCAATTTATTTTCAATGCCTATAAAATCAATGGTTTAACAGGTCGTCTAGCCTTTGACAGGAGTGCCATTCAAGGCTTTCGCGCACCCGAATTAGGGGCGAGTCCGGGGTTATTTCGTGTCTTAGAAAAAGAGAAATTTCGCTATGATACAACTCGTATTAATCAGCCTGATTATTGGCCTCAGAAAAAGAACGGCGTTTGGAACTTTCCCCTCGCAAGTTTGAGAACAGCGATCACAAAAAAACAGGTATTATCGATGGATTATAACTTTTATTATGCTCATTCTAGAGCAAAACCTAATCCCAGTAATGCTAAACGGTACGCCGAAGATACGTTCCAAACCTATATGCAATATTTCGAGAAGAACTACAAAGGAAATCGCGCCCCCATTCACATCGGACATCACTTTTCACCTTGGAATAATGGGGCTTATTGGGATGCTTTATTTCGATTTGCAGAAGAAGTGTGTGGTCAACCCGAAGTTCAATGTATTACCTATAGCGAACTCGCAGATTTTATGGATATGCTAACACCCGAACAAATTGCAGCCTATCAAACCGGGAATTTTTCAGATGCTGTTGCTGACAGTCAACCCGCGAAAACTCAACCCTCTGATGAGGAAATGAAACCCGAACTCTGTCAAGTGCCAGATTTAGCACTACAATCAGAAAGATAGAACCGATTTGGGATCTATGCGATCGCGTAGCCTCTGCGAAGGACAATCACCCTGAACTGATATTGTCAAAATTAATACGATCAGCTAATTTTTTCCAAAAATGCGCCCACGAGTAGGTGTTGAAATTGGGTGAAGCGACAAAATGGCTGTAACTGTTATGTTGTCTAGATTTGAAGCGTATGAGTCCGTCGAGAGGTGGGCGCACCCGACTATGTAAGGGTATAGCGCGTTTTTGACTAAAATTTTTCGATGTGGTATGGTCGTAATTAAGCCAGTCGGCGCAAACGTACCTTGAAAACCAAATATATTGAGGATCTCAGAATACCGCTCTCGAAATCACCTATAATCCCTATTAGGGATTGAAACTCCCCCGATCAATTTCCCCAAACCCCCAGGAACCTCGAAATCACCTATAATCCCTATTAGGGATTGAAACGAGCGATCGCGAAAGGACGGTATTGGGTTGCTGAAAGAATTCTCGAAATCACCTATAATCCCTATTAGGGATTGAAACTTTGCAGTGGGAAACGGGGACTCAGAAAGTTATTCTCGAAATCACCTATAATCCCTATTAGGGATTGAAACTCCCCCACTCCATCAGACCGCTTATTTGTGCCGCCTCGAAATCACCTATAATCCCTATTAGGGATTGAAACAGAAAAGAATTAAGCTTATATCAATCTAAATTTCTACTCGAAATCACCTATAATCCCTATTAGGGATTGAAACAAGAATTTTAAGATTTCCATCATCAAGCTCAAACTCTGAACTCGAAATCACCTATAATCCCTATTAGGGATTGAAACTCGGGGAATGGTACCATGACCTGCTTAAGATCGACTCGAAATCACCTATAATCCCTATTAGGGATTGAAACTGCCTTCGTAAGCATCACGGGTGTAGTCAATTCCTCGAAATCACCTATAATCCCTATTAGGGATTGAAACCTCCCTCGGAATGTGAAGATTCTTTTATCGGGTCTCGAAATCACCTATAATCCCTATTAGGGATTGAAACCGGTTATTGCGCCGACTACCTCGCCTAGATCCGGGCTCGAAATCACCTATAATCCCTATTAGGGATTGAAACATTCTTAATTTCCTCAAATTGTTGGTCTAAATCCTCGAAATCACCTATAATCCCTATTAGGGATTGAAACCTGTGATGGTGAAGTTGATGCGATCGCATTTACCGTTAGCCTCGAAATCACCTATAATCCCTATTAGGGATTGAAACCATTTCCTCATCTAGTGTTAGTGGATCAAGAATTCTCGAAATCACCTATAATCCCTATTAGGGATTGAAACGAATTTATACTCACCATTACGAGTAAAATAATCCTCGAAATCACCTATAATCCCTATTAGGGATTGAAACCTTACCCGCCCTTCTGCCATCTACCTTCAAACAAAGCCTGGAAAAGTCAAAATTTTCTGTAAAATGCGATCGCCATGTCTCAACCCACTCTAACGTCAATCAAAATAATCCTACCTCTTGAGAACGGAGATCAATTAACGCGCTTTGAGTTTGAACAGCGTTATCAGCAGATGCCTCATGTCAAGAAAGCTGAATTAATCGAAGGAATCGTTTATATGGCATCACCTCTAAGAATCACCCAACATGGAGAACCTCATGCTTCAATAATGACATGGCTAGGGTTTTATAAAGCTTCTACTCCTAACCTTCAACTCGGAGATAATTGTACAGTTCGTCTCGATGCTGAGAATGAACCGCAACCGGATGCTTTGCTTAGAATTATGGTGAATGGACAATCAAGCATTAGTGAGGATGGCTATGTAGAAGGTGCGCCAGAATTAATTGTGGAAATTGCGGCTAGCACGGCTTCGATTGATTTACATGATAAATTAAAAGCCTATCGACGTAATCAAGTCCAAGAATATTTGGTCTGGCGTGTTTATGATGATGAATTTGATTGGTTTCGGTTGAAAGAAGGTAAGTATATTCAGCTTGAACCTAATCAAAATGGGATAATTTGTAGTGAATATTTTCCCGGTTTATGGTTGGATAAAAATGCTTTACTGATTGGAGATTTGGCTCAAGTTTTAGTAACTTTACAGGCGGGAATCAATTCTTCAGACCATCAAAACTTCGTGAATCAGTTGTCTGAAAAGTCTGATCTCTAAAAAATCTGATTCGATCGCCAATTCCTAAACTTCTTAAAACAGCTAATCGTGATCAAGCGATCGCGAAAACTTTAAGACTAAACTTCCCCTTGACAAAAAGACACAAGCTATGCAAGGTAAGAGATTTCAGTTTTTTTGCACATCGGGAAACCTCAAGTAATTCTAGGGCTTTTTATTTGTAACTAGCCACACTTAAATAAAGCAAATTTAAAGATTCTGTAAAACTTAGGATAATTCTTCATTTTTTAATCAAAAGATAACCTTTTATTAACCTGCTTATTTTAGACTAATATTCTGTAACGTTACCTATATAGCGTTCTTGCTGACTTGTATTTTGCCTCAAAAAGATTGAGTGAATCAAAATAAATTGGGTGCTGAAATCAAGAATAAAGCGGGTAGAACTGAATTCATTTTTTCAGTTTAATCTCAGTGAAAACAATCTCTCAATCTAGCGTTCTATTAAGACAAAAATAGAGATTAACTACACTGAATTTAACTCAATACCCGTTTGGATAATATTTGGTGCGTTTTGATTCAACCCAAAAATCTGACATCACAATTGAATGTCATACTACTCCAATTAAACATCTATCATGGCAAACTTTACCCTACAACTTCTCCACACGGCTGATCAAGAAGCTGGGATTCCAGCCGTTCAAGATTCCGTCAATTTCTCAGCCGTTCTCAATGCGTTAGAGGATGATTTTGAAAATACACTCAAACTTTCTTCGGGTGATATTTTCATTGCGGGGCCGTTTTTAAATACCAGTCGAGAGATTTATGGCGATCCGGGAATTGCAGATATTTTAATTAACAATGCCCTTGGTTTTGAAGCGATCGCAGTTGGAAACCATGAATTTGACCTCGGTCCTGAAACCTTTGAAGATTTAATTCGACCGAACCCAGAAATTACAGGTCCGGGAATTGGTGAAGGGGGATATCCAGGGACTGCATTTCCCTATCTTTCCACGAATATGGATTTTAGCGGAGAAGCGGGTTTAGCGGAGTTAGTGGTTGACCCGGCGAACGCGCCCTTACCTAATACTATCGCTGATAGCGTGATTATCGAGGTGAATGGAGAACCCATTGGGGTGGTTGGGGCGACGACACCTCAACTTCCGGCTATTGCGAGTATTGGCGATATTACCCTGTCTCCGGGTGATGCTAATGATATTGCGGGTTTAGCAGCAGAAATTCAACCAACTGTTGATGTCTTAACCGAACAGGGGATTGATAAAATTATTTTGCTGGCGCATATGCAGCAAATTAGCGTCGAAGAAGAATTGGCTGAGTTGCTGACTGACGTTGATATTATCATGGCGGGCGGTTCAAATACCATTCTCGCCAATGAAGATGATATTCTCCGCAGTGGTGATGAACCTGCTGGCCCCTATCCTATTTTGAAACAATCTCCAACCGATGAACCCGTTTATGTGATCAACACAGACGGAAACTATCGATATGTCGGACAACTGGTGGCAGATTTTGATGAAAATGGCATCATTACTGAGATTTTAGACGCAAGCGGTGCTTTTGCGACAGATGATGCGGGAGTTGATCGGGTTTATGGCGAAGATGTTAACCCGGCTGATTTTGCTGACCCGACTGTGGTAGAAGTTGCAAATGCAATTGGTGAAGTGGTTGCGACCAAAGATGGAAATGTTTTTGGTCAAACAGAAGTTTTCCTAAATGGAACTCGTAGCAATGTTCGGACTGAAGAAACCAATTTAGGAAATTTAACTGCTGATGCAAATTTAGCGATCGCCAAAGAATACGATTCTGATGTGGTAATTTCACTTAAAAATGGTGGTTCAACTCGAGACAATATTGGGGTAGCATTTGTTCCTCCTGGCGGTGTCAATGATGACCTCGTTACATTACCTCCTCAAGCGGTTCCGGGCTTAAAAGAAGAAGGAAATATTTCTCAGCTTGATATCGAAAATGCCCTCCGGTTTAATAATGATTTATCGGTATTAACCGTGACCGCAGAAGGACTCAAACAAGTTCTAGAACATGGTATTGCCGAAGTCGCCCCAGGCGTAACCGCCGGACAGTTTCCACAAGTTGGGGGAATTGCTTTTTCCTACGATCCAACTCGTCAAGCCATTGAATTTGAACGCGATGAAAACCAAATTGCGACAGGAGTTGCGACAGAAGGAGAACGAGTTCAGAGTGTAGCCCTTTTAGATGAAGCAGGCGAAGTCACAGAAGTGATCGTTGAAAATGGCGAAGTTGTGGGCGATCCGAGTCGGGAATTTCGGTTAGTTACACTTGGATTTTTAGCCGGAGGCGGTGATGGTTATCCCTACCCCTTACTCGCAGAAAATCGGGTTGACTTAGTTGAAGAACCCGCCCCTGAAACTAGCTTGGAAACCTTCGCGGAAGATGGAAGCGAACAGGATGCTTTAGCTGAGTATTTACTAGAAACTTTCCCGGCGGATGACAACCCGGAAACTCCTGAATACACAGAAGAAGATGTTCCCATTGCTGAAGATACTCGCATTCAAAATCTATCTTTCCGTGAAGATACGGTTTTAGAAGGTGTTGAAACTGGAGACTTTACTTTAATTAGTGAAATTCAAGGTAGCGGTTCTGAAAGTCCACTGGTTGGTGAAACCGTCACAATTGAAGCGGTTGTTGTCGGTGATTTCCAAGAAAGTTTGGGAACAACAGGCTTTTTTGTTCAAGAAGAAGACTCGGATACCGATGACGATCCGGCAACTTCTGAAGGTCTTTTTGTCTTCGATCCGAATTTCTTAGAAGATGTAGAAATTGGCGATCGCATTCAAGTTACAGGTGAAGTTGAGGAGTTCTTTAATAAAACCGAACTTACCAATATTAGCGACTTGAATGTTGTTGAAATGGGCGTTCTGGATGAAGTCACAGCCGCGACGGTTGACCTACCTGTTAGCGACATCGACAACTTAGAAGCCTTTGAGGGAATGTTAGTCAGCTTCGCGGACACTTTAACCGTGACAGACAGCTTCAACCTGGGTCGTTTTGGCGAAATCACCCTTTCAGTTCCCGAAGCATTATCGACACCAACTGATAGCATTGACCCCAACGATGACCCCGCCAGTGGAACGAACTTTGAAGGAGACAGCAACGTTGAAGCAGTTCTCGCCCAGGAAGACCTTAACGCCCGCAGTCAAATTATCCTCAATGATGGTAGCCAAGCCGATGCAAACGATCTCGAAGATCCGTTAGGTGGAGAATTTGGCACCACACCTGTTCCCTACATTAACCGCACAGAAGGCGAAGCCACAACCATCCGCCGAGGAACAACTGTTGAGAATTTAACTGGAGTTCTTGATTTTAGCTTTGGTCGTTATCGAGTTCAACGCAACCCCTACGACCCAACAGATGTTTTAAATGAGGAATTTCCGTTAGAGTTCGACTACGCAGAACGACCCGAAGTTCCGGAAGTTGGCGGTGAACTGACAGTTGCTAGTTTTAACGTCCTCAACTATTTCACTACTATTGATAACGGTGAGAATACAACTGGACCCAGCAACTCAAGTCCGCGTGGGGCTGATAGTGAAGCCGAATTTGAACGTCAACAAGCAAAAATTGTTTCAGCGTTAGTTGAAATTGATGCAGATGTGGTCGGTTTAGTTGAAATCGAAAATAATGGTGACGAAGCCATTAGTAACTTAGTTGATGCCTTAAATGCTGAGTATGGGGCGGAAACTTACGACTTTATTTCCGATCCACCTAACTTTAATGAAGTTGCGGGAAGTACCGATGCTATTAAAGTTGGAATGATCTATAAACCGGATGCGGTAACTCCCGTTGGTGAAGCGAAAACAACCGATAGCGAAGCCTTTGCTTTCCCTCCCGGCGGACGCGCCCCCGTTGCCCAAACCTTTGAGGCGGATGGCGAACAATTTACCGTAATGGTGAATCATTTTAAATCAAAAGGCGGTAACGGTGAAGGCGAAGATGCAGACCAAAACGATGGTCAAGGCGACTTTAATGCCACTCGTAAAGCCCAAGCCCAAGCCGTGGCGGACTTCGTTGAGGAGTTACAAGCTGAAACCGGAGATAATGATATTTTAGTTCTCGGAGATCTCAACGCCTACGGTCAAGAAGATCCAATTGATTTACTGCGTAGCGAAGGGTTAGTGGATGAATTAGACCGCTTTGTCGAAGATCCCTACTCTTTCGTGTTCTTCGGAGAAGCTGGATATCTCGATCATGCCTTATCCACTCCCAGTTTAAGTTCTCAAGTGACCGGGGCGGCGGCATGGTATATTAACGCAGACGAACCTCGGACACTCGATTACAACGATATTATCGACGATAATCCTGACGATCGCTTTGAGAGTATTAACCCCGATCCTTCTTTATACGCCCCTGACCCCTTCCGATCTTCCGATCATGACCCCGTTATTGTGGGTTTAGATCTGTTTGGTAATATTATCGAAGGAACGACCGAAAGCGATCGCTTAGTGGGAGAAGAAACAGATGATCGGATCTTCGCCCGTGCGGGTAATGATACTGTTGCAGGCGGTTTAGGCGATGACGAAATCTTCGGGGAAGAAGACGATGATATTCTACGCGGAGATCTCGATAGCCGTCAGCCTCAAGTAAACCTCGTTGGTGGGAATGATACGATTTCGGGTGGCGCAGGTAATGACCGCATTGGCGGAAAAGCCGGAAACGATCAACTGTTTGGCGATGAAGGCGACGATCAAATTTGGGGTGATGATGGTGATGACCTCATTCGTGGCGGCTTAGGTAACGATATCCTCGTTGGAGATGATTTCTCTGGCGGTGAAGGTAGCGATACCTTTGTCTTGGCGGTTGGTGAAGGAACAGACACCATTGTTGACTTTGAAGTTGGGGTTGACTTAATTGGTTTAGCAGACGGCTTAACCGTTGAAATGTTGTCAATTTCGACTCAAGGTAATAACACAATCATCGCTGTTGGAGATGAAACTCTTGCCACACTTAACGATGTTACAGCTTTACCGGAGGATGCTTTTAGCCTGATTTAATTCCCCAGCCAAAGGAGGCTGTAAAATTCGAGTTCCTCCCAAACCTCCCGATCTTCGGGAGGTGCCCCAGGCGGAGGGATTAAATGATGATTAAACCACTGAAACATTATCAATCAGAAGTGCGGAATCTAATATTTGATCGGATACATCCACTACTCCAATACCAACTGTATAGGTTCCAGATGTAGGAAAGGTAAAAGTATAATTTCCAGATAAACTTTCAAAGCCATAGGGAGTCGGTGAAAGCGAAAGATTGGGGGAAATATTCTCTAAGATAAAAATTTCTTCCTGCATTTCTGACTTCACAGAAACAAAGCCAATATCATTAGATGAGAGGAGTTCATTGGTGAGAAATTGCCAGTTAAAACTCAGTTGTGTTCCGGCGGTAGCCGTTACGGTTTGCTGGATAGCAGAACCCTCAATACTTCCGGTGATACGGTCTAATCTTCCCGGCGTTAAGTTCAAAAAGTTCTCAAGTTCTTGAGTATTGACAGAACCGAAGCGATTTGTCAAAACTGTATGGAAGTTGCCATTATTCGGACGAATTCCAAACTCTTCTGTGGTAATGAAGGTATCACCAATACTTTGCCATCCTCGTAAATCTCCGGTCTCAAAGCTACCATTAAGATTATCAAATAGAGGCGTAACGTCAATCTCTATATTATAGGTTCCGGTACTACTTCCTAAATCTGTATCTGCAACTTCCGGACTGTACTCACTATTTCCGAAGCTACTGACTCCAACATAATACGTTCCAGATGCGATCGCACTAAACCCTAAATAGGATTCTAGAACATTCGCTTCATTGGGTGCGAAATTATCATCACTGATGGCGAGTTGATTCCCCGCTTCATCAAATAGCCTCAATACCGAATCTAAGCCTGAATTCAAACTGACAGTATCGAGGTCAACGGTCAGCCAGTCGCCAGCATTCAGTTGTAACTTGAATAAGTCTACATCATTGACCAGGGAAGAAAGATTAAAATTATTCCCGATAATACTGTTAAAGAAATAGGAATTCGAGTTGTTTGTATTTAATCCTGTTTCAATGGCGTCTGGGAAGGTATCATTAGGTTCATCAGTTTCCGCTTCTACAGAAACAGTAACGGTTGCAGTGTCTTGGTTAATTCCGTCTGTGATAGTATAGGTAAACCGATCATCTCCGATAAATCCGGATGCGGGAGTGTAGACCAAAACACCATTATTTTCAGTAATTATTCCGCCATTGTCGGAGTTGAGGTCAAATGTATTAATCGTCAGTGGGTCTCCGTCTGGGTCAGAGTCGTTTAGGAGAACATTAATCTCAACGGGTTGATTGACGGAGGTTGAGGCGTTATCATCGACTGCAATCGGTGAACCTGGAGAGACAATATTTAGGATGACGGTGGCTGTATCTATCCCACCATTCCCATCATTAATATTGTAGAGGAAGGAATCAGACCCGATAAATCCTGGATTGGGTGTGTAGGTGAAGATATTGTCGGTAAGTGTGGCGGTTCCGTTTGTTGGTAATGTTGAGAGGGTAACGGAAAGAGGGTCGTTATCGGGGTCTAAATCATTGGCGAGAACGTTAATAGCTGTGAATTGATTGAATGGAACAATTACTGTGTCATCAACAGCATCGGGAATATCGTTGACACCCTCAAGCGTAATCGAAACTGTGGCTGAACTCTGATTTCCTGCTGTATCTTGAATAGTGTAGGTGAAGCTATCAGTGGTTGTTTCTCCAGCTTTGAGGAACTCGAACTGACTATTGGGGTTGTAGCTAAATGTCCCGTCGCCATTGTTCGTGAAAATTCCTCGGCTTCCACTGACATCAAAACCGACAAGACTGATGGGGTCATTTTCTGGGTCAATATCGTTGGTGAGAATATTGGCGGTAATAAAAGGTGTGTCTTCATTTGTGGTAAAGCCATCATTGTTCGCAATGGGAGGAAGGTTGCTTGGGTCGTCTAGAATGACGGTAATCTCAAAAGTATCGCTAACACTCTCACCGAATGAGTCTGTCGCTGTGACTGTAATACTAACTGTTCCTAAATTTTCCTCCGTGGGAGTTCCGGTAAATGTTCCTGTAACCGAGTCAAACGTTAACCAACTCGGTAAATCAGCAACACTCAGCGTTAGAATATCCCCAGCATCAACATCGTTAAACGTGTTGTCAGGAATCGTGAAGATCAACTCACCGGGTGTTATACTGCGATCGCGAATCTCGTTCGCTAAAGTGGGAACATCATTCACTCCTTGAATAGTAAGCGTGACCGTCCCCAGTTCAGTCGCTAGATTTCCAGCGCTATCAACAATCGTGTAAGTAAAAGTATCAGTCGCTGTCTCTCCCTCAGCTAAAGCCTGAAACTGACTATTGGGATTATAGTTAAAAGTTCCATCCCCATTATCTGTAACTGTTCCTGAAGTTTCGCTAATCTCAAAACCTGCAATACTGAGAATATCGTTCTCTGAGTCTGTATCGTTGGCGAGAACTACCGCCGTAATATTTGTGTCTTCGTTAGTAGTAAAGGTATCATCATTCGCAACCGGAGGATTATTCGCAACCGGAGTCGTAGGGATTGGAAGATCATTAATACTAAGGTCAAAGCTATCACTAACTGTCGCCCCCTGCAAGTCCGTCGCCGTTACCGTAATATTGACAGTTCCCGCATCAACGCGACCCGGAGTTCCAACAAAAGTTCGGGTTTCAACGTCAAAGGTCAACCAACTGGGTAAATTAGAAGCCGTCAGCGTCAGAATATCGCCTGTATCAATATCATCGAAGGTATTATCGGGAACTGTGAAGACAAAACCGAGACCTTCGGTACCCGTCTGGCTGTCAATTTCGTTAACGAGAATCGGAGTATCATTAACACCGAGAATGGTAATCGTGACTGTTCCTGGTTCTAGACTGGGATTATCAACATTATCCGCAATCGTGTAAGTAAAGGTATCGGTAGCGCTATCCCCTTCCGCGAGAGATTCAAACTGACTATTGGGGTCATAGTTAAAGGTTCCATCCTCGTTATTCGTAACGGTTCCCAGAGTTGTGGTGACATCAAAACCTGTCACGCTGAGAGGTAAGTTATCATCGGGGTCAATATCATTCGCCAGAACATTCGCAGTTGTAAAAGCAGTATCTTCATCGGTAGTGAAGTTTTCATCTTCTATCGCAACAGGCGGTTGATTTTGAAACTCAATGGCGCCAATATCAACACCCTCGCCAAATTCTCGAACAAATCCTTCTCCCCGTTGGTCAGTCGTTAGTTCATTGAGATTACTACCTGTATCAATAGCCGGACTTCCGATTAGTAATGCTTGGGTCAAAGTTGAACCGCCATTATCAGCCAGAGGTAGAAGTAACGGGTCAATTGGGTTCGTTAAGTCTCCCACCAGATTACTAACGGTAAAGTCTTCGCTACCTGTTGCATTTCCAATTAAGTTATTACCATTGTCTGTAAATGTTCCTTGAACATCAGAAATTGTCCTTCCAATATTCGCCGCTACAATTGTACTAAAAATGCTGGCTTCACCCAAGGAACCGTTATCGACACCTCCACCACTAAAAAATGAACTATTACCAGTAATTGTGTTGTTATTAAGATTGATTTCGCCTGAGTTGTTAATGCCACCACCATTACTATTCGAGCTATTATTACTAATTGTGCTATTGCTAATACTAACTGTACTATAGCTATTTATGCCTCCACCATCACCATTCGATATATTTTCACTAATCGTGCTATTGCTAATACTAATTATACTACTTAAACGGTTATTGATGCCTCCACCGCTCAAACCTGAACTATTACCACTAATCGTAGTATTGCTAATATTGAACTCACCATAGTAGTTTTCGATGCCTCCACCCCTTAAAACTGAACTATTATTACTGATGATGCTATTACTAATGCTAGCTGTACCGCCAAGATTCTTGAAGCCTCCAGCGTTAGCTGCAGAACTATTACCACTAATGGTACTATTATTGATCGATAAATTCTCTTGATTATTGATACCGCCTCCATCAGAGATTTCGCTTCCTCCTGTAATCGTTAATCCAGAGAGATTAACTGTTTTAAATTCTTCACTATTTCCATCATTAATATTGAATACACGGGAAGCTCCAGCCCCATCTAAGGTAATATTTCGAGTCTCTGAATCGCCATCAATATCGGCATCAATGGTGAGAGATTTATCAACAACAAGTTCACCTAAAGTTAGCGTAATAGTTTGATTAATAATGCTGTTAGCAAAGGTGACAGTTCCGCCGTCATTGGTAAATGCGATCGCTTCTCGTAGAGAGACATCTCCTAAACTTAAATCACCATCAATTTCATCAACAATCGTGTCAACAATCAAACTATTGGCAAGGATGTTAATCGTGACAGCAGCAGTATCAGTTCCTCCATTTCCATCATTAATCGTATAGTTAAATGTATCAACTCCCACAAATTCCTCAGCGGGAAGATAGACAAAAGATTGACCATCTTCTGAGAGAGTAATCGTTCCATTATTTTCTGAAATACTATCAAAACTCTCAATAACTAACAGATCATTTTCCGGGTCAGTATCGTTCTCGAGAATATTAACAGTAACGGGTGTATCCTGTTGAGTTATCTGTGTATCCTCAACTGCATCCGGCTGAGTATTTATCGGGTTAACTGTTATCGTGACTGTGGCTGTATCTGTATTTCCGTTGCCATCGTTGATGGTGTACTCAAAGGTGTCTGGCCCTGTAAATCCATCTGCGGGAGTATAAACTAAGTTCTGACCCTCTTGAGTAATCGTTCCACCGTTGGGTGAGGTTTGATCGAAACTCTCAATCGTTAAGTCATCATTTTCCGGGTCTGTGTCATTAGCCAGAACGTTAATGGTGACTGCTGCGCCGGGTTCAGTTGTTTGGGTATCATCTACTGCATCCGGAAGAGTGTTAATGAAAGGGTCGAAGCCGAAGTTAATATTGGTGACAGGTTCTCCCGCAACGTTAATCGCTACATCATTGTTTGTACCTAATGTTGCCCCGTTTAAGTCTGTGTCGGTAGTCTCAACTTGAACGGTGTAGCTACCATCATCAATATTTGGAAACTCGTAGTTACCATCAGCATCAGTTGTGGCAGTAGCAACCTCGGCTTGGTTGACATCGAGAAGTCGGACTGTAATACCCGCGATTCCCGGTTCCTCGTCGGAGTCAGCGTCATCTCCATCATTATCCAGAAACACTGTACCTGTGACGGGTTGACCTGTGGGTGGAGTGACGGGTTCAAAGCCAAAGTTAATATCAGGAACAAGTTCTTCTCCAACATTAATCACTAGGTTGTTGCCTGTAGTCAATTCTAGCCCGTCTAAGTCCGGGTCGTTGACAACCACTCGTACATCGTAGTCACCCGCAGCAACATTCTCAAAGGTATATTCACCGTCGGCATTTGTGTTCGTCTGGTCGATTTGTTGATTATCGTTGTTGCGATCACGAAGTCGAACTTCAACCCCCTCAATTCCTGGTTCACCTGGGTCAAGAACTTCGGAGCCATCGCTGTCTCTGAAGACTGTTCCACTGATGGTTGTAGTTGTTGGGATCTGATCGCGGTCGAAGCCAAAATCAATATCAGCGACAGGCACTCCGGCAACGGTAATCGTTGGGTCATTGGGTGTACCAATTGCCGCTCCGTTTAAGTCAGCATCAGCAGCATCGACTTGAACAGTGTATTCACCACTGGGAACGTTTGCAAACTGGTAATTACCATCAGTATCGGTTTCTACCTCAGGGATCTCAGGAATGGGTTCACCTGTACTATCGAGAAGTCGAACTGTAATTTGAGGAATTCCCGGTTCACCTTGATCGAGAACATCTGAGCCATCAGAGTCTGTGAAGACTGTTCCACTAACGGTTGTCGGAGGTGCTGTGACTGTAACCGTTACGGTTGCGGGAGAGGATTCATCCTCACCATCTGTAATTGTGTACTGGAAAGTATCTTGACCACCATCGAACCCAGGATCGGGGGTGTAGGTAATAGTCCCGTCATTATTTAGAACTACACTACCATTTACTGGATCGATAATACTACCTGGAACAATGGCGATCGGCTCGGGACTGCTATCTGGGTCAATGTCTGCGCCAAAACCATTGTCAACAAGAACCTCGATATTAATTGGGGTATTTACAGGCGTGCTGACATCATCAGGGTTGGCAATTGGAAGTTGGTTCTCGCCTACAAGATTGAAAACAATCCCACCAGCAATTAAGTCTAAGCCTCCACTCTGATCGCTATCATCATCTGGTGTGTCCGTTGGAAAAGAGGCAAAATCAACCAGGTTCACATCAACAATCGCAGGATCAAGAGGATTTCTTTCGTCTTCGATATCTGCCGGGAACAGAGAATACCCAAAGAAAGTATCGCCTTGTTCTAAGTCCAAATCTGCGTAGCTGACAAATATTCCAGCAATTTCTCCATCAGGACTAGCGGTATTTATTAATACCTGACTTCCGGCTTCTTCTTCTACAACCTGCGTTTGAAGATTGAGTTGAGGATCTGTAGATATACCCCAGTCATCTTCTTCTGTGAATGACAGCAAAGAGCCGTACTCACTTGGACCTTGAAAAGCACCATTCGGATCTGGATTACCATCTTCATCGACATTATCTAGATCAGTAATCGCAGCAATTTGAAAGGGGTCGTTTCCTCCCCGTTCTAAAATCAGAAAACCAAAATTCTCTGGGTTAGCAGGGACCGTTAAGCCTCCACTGGCAAAATAGTCAATTCGCTCAATATTATTGTTAATTCCCTGACTATTTCCGGTATTGGAGAAGACGTTATCTGTACCTCGGTTAATGATGTCTCCAGATAAGACTTGCTGCATTAACGTCTCTTGCTCTGTTGGCGGAAATTGAGGGCTAAGATCGATCTCTCCACCTTGCGGATTCTCTCCTTCAAACCAAACCAGTTGTAGTCTGCCTTCGATTGGCCCGTCTGGATTGTCATTATTAACTCGCCTTAACTGAAAGTTATTAAGGGTTTCCACATCACCAGCTATAAACCGCCCATCCTCAGTTCCATCACTCTGATCCTGAGTCTGGAAGCTTTGAATAAACAGATTTTGACCCTCTCCAAAGTTAAATATTAGCTCGTTGCCATTTTCATCTTCCCCAACGACTGGGTCTGTGATATTGGTGGGTGGTTCACCAACGACATCATCATTTTCAATCTCGCCATCATTACTAAAGAAACGAAGTTGAATTGACTCGCCAGCAGAGGTGAACACCGAATGATAATTGGCTTGTGTCTCTTTGCTCAACGCCAAGACTACATCAAAGTCACTGGTTTTTACGTCGAGCTTCCAGTCTCCACCGAGGGCTGCATCACCTGTTCGTGTCGTGGAAGCGGCGATTTCTGCTTGGGTGAGTTGATGGAGTTTTTCGATAAATTCTGTTCCCGCGTCGCCTGCTGCAACGTTACAGCCATAAAGAATTAGGCGACTTACAGGCCAGTTGCGGAGTTCGCTGGCGTAATGTTGTAGTGTATCGAGACTGAGCTCAGTGTTGCCAAGCTGTAGACTACCGGGACGACCGTGAGAAATCAGATGCAGTTCCGAAATCTCTGGGTTTTCCTGGAGGGCTTGGGTAATTTGTCTGACCCCATCTTCTGAGGAGTTGAGCAGAATGACTTTAGCACCCGGTATCACGCCTTTGCGTAGATTTTCGGAGTCTTCTACTTGGGCATCAATAACAACGAGAATATTGCTTCCCTCATTGATTGAGGTTGAAGCATCAATTTCTGAAATATTGAGAAAAGATTCCGGACTTTCCTGACGGGGAAGAGTAGTGGTATGATAGATAGTTTTAACTGTGCTTAGATCGGAAAACATCATTTCAGTTAATTAAGGGAAAACTACATAAAAGACTGACGATCTGACTGAAATGTTTCAGGCGATCGCATTTAAAATGACTGGGACATTTTTTTTTAAATTCCCAAGGTCAGAAAGCGACAACAAGTTTGAGTCAGAGGTGGATACAGCTTCAAGTTACAGAAACCTCTGTAAAACCTAGATTAAGGTTAGTTTAAGCTGAATCTATTTTTTCTTAATCTAGAGTGACTGACAATCCTAGCTTGAGTTCAGATCATGGGAGTCTAGAAATAAAGGACTATTAAAAGCATCAAGCTTTTTTCTAGTCTACCCTCGGAACACTGAATATCAGTAATTTTTTATGGCTTTAACTCTAGAGGATAACACGTAAAATCTGAGAAGTTTAGTGAAGACTTTATTTTTCTCTAACTCTCTGATTTTTAACGAGATTTTTACAATAATTGAATCAGCCTCATCAACTTAATTTTGCATAGAGAAAGCACACCAAGATTGACAGCTATAAATACTTTTTAAAAGACTAAAGCCTTCCAGGTTCCTGCAATTTTTCAACCCTCTTTCTGAACCCATTATTTCAAGTTAAAGGTCGTACTTACCTCTTTTGGTTTTCAGAATGACTGTATGTTAACAGTGATGCTACTGCCATACTACAGCACTAACTTACTTACCTTAAGCAGACTCCCATAACTTTCATCAATTTTGTCTCTAGATTGCTGAAGATCCTTAGTCAGATCTCTTACAGGTATAACCGCTCCACAAGATTCTCCGTGTTTTCCCGTATAGCAGTTCATTAACTGTCCTATTCTCTCTTGACAAAAAAAACAGTTTATGTATGATAAAATTCTTCCAGTTCGTTATATTTTGGGCTGTAAAGAATCTTATATTATAGTTGATAAATAGATCGTAAACTTTGTTGGTTTTGATCGACGAAACTCGCAATATATTGTATTGATCTCTAAAAAAAAGAGAAACCCAGCTTCGCGACGAAACTGGGCTTTGAAATCAATTGGATAAACGTTCGGTTAAACGACTACACTTCCAGTAACTCAGCCGGAAGCCGCTTAAAGGTTAATCTTTCATTCTCAATATCAACGAAGATCGTATCCCCATCATTGAATTCTCCCCGCAGGATTCCCTTGGCAATTTGGGTTTCTAACTCTCGCTGAATTGCCCGTTTCAGAGGACGCGCCCCATAAACCGGATCGAACCCGACTTCCGCTAAAAAGTCAATCGCCCCTTCGGATAATTTCAACGACATTTTCCGATCAGCTAATCGTTCGACTAAATGTTGAATTTGTAGCTGAACAATTTGTCGCAGTTGTTGACGTTGTAAAGGATGAAAGATAATAATCTCATCAATCCGATTTAGAAATTCGGGTCGGAAACTGGTCTGCATTGTATCCATGACTCGACTTCGCATTTCTTCGTAGCGAGAATCATCTCCGGCAATATCTAGAATATATTGAGATCCGATATTACTGGTCATAATAATCACCGTATTTTTAAAATCAACGGTGTGACCTTGGGCATCTGTGACGCGACCATCATCGAGAATTTGTAACATCACATTAAACACATCGGGATGGGCTTTCTCAATTTCATCAAACAGAATCACAGTATAAGGACGCCGACGAATGGCTTCTGTTAACTGACCGCCCTCATCATAACCCACATATCCGGGAGGTGCCCCCAATAACCGAGAAACGGCGTGTTTTTCCATGTATTCGGACATATCGATCCGAACCATTGCTTCTTCGGTATCAAATAAGTAGGCGGCTAGGGCTTTGGCGAGTTCGGTTTTCCCGACTCCGGTTGGCCCCAAGAAGATGAAACTGGCAACGGGACGCTTCGGGTCGGCGAGTCCTGCCCGCGATCGCTGAATAGCTTCTGCTACGGCTGTCACCGCTTCTTCCTGTCCCACCACCCGTTGATGGAGTTCGTTTTCGAGGTTGAGGAGTTTTTCTTTTTCGGACTCCACTAATTTACTAATTGGAATTCCGGTCCATTTAGAAATAATTTCAGCGATATCAGCTTCGGTGACTTCTTCTCGCAGTAGGGTTTTCCCACTGGTTTGAGTCGTTTCGAGTTGAGTTTCTGCGACCTGTAATTGCTTTTGCAACTCAGATAATTTGCCGTATTTCAACTCCGCCGCCCGATTCAGATCGTAGTTGCGTTCGGCTTGTTGGACTTCAATATTCACCCGATCAATTTCTTCTTTAATCGACTGAATATTGTTAATCACATTTTTTTCAGCATCCCATTGGGCATTGAGGGCGTGTTGTTCTTCTTTAAGATCGGCGAGATCTTTTTCAAGTTTTTCCAACCGTTCTAGGGAAGCCGGATCGCTTTCTTTTTGCAGCGATAATCGTTCCATTTCCAGTTGGAGAATTTTCCGATCAATTTCGTCGAGTTCTTCCGGTTTGGAGGTAATCTCCATTTTCAGTTTAGCGGCGGCTTCATCAACTAAATCAATCGCTTTATCGGGTAAGAAGCGATCGCTAATATAGCGAGTAGACAGAGTTGCTGCTGCCACTAAAGAACTATCAGAAATTTTCACCCCGTGATGGACTTCATAGCGTTCTTTTAATCCGCGTAAAATCGAGATCGTATCGACCACACTGGGCTGATCGACATAAACTTGTTGAAACCGTCGTTCTAGGGCTGCATCTTTTTCGATATATTTGCGATATTCATCGAGGGTTGTTGCCCCAATACAGCGTAATTCTCCTCTAGCTAACATGGGTTTCAATAAGTTGCCCGCATCCATTGCCCCTTGAGTTGCCCCTGCCCCAACAACGGTATGAATTTCATCAATAAACAGGATAATTTTGCCGTCTGATTCAGTGACTTCTTTTAATACCGCTTTCAGGCGTTCTTCAAATTCTCCTCGAAATTTTGCCCCGGCAATTAAAGCCCCTAAATCTAATGCAATCAGTTGACGATCTTTAAGAGATTGCGGTACATCTCCGGCAACAATTCGTTGGGCGAGACCTTCAGCAATCGCGGTTTTTCCGACTCCGGGTTCACCAATTAATACAGGATTATTTTTAGTTCGGCGACTGAGGATTTGAATGGTTCGGCGAATTTCATCATCTCGTCCAATTACGGGATCGAGTTTACCTTGGCGGGCGGCTTCTGTTAGATCTCGTCCATATTTTTCGAGGGATTGATATTTTCCTTCAGGGTTTTGGTCGGTCACTTTTTGGTTTCCTCGGACTTGGGCAATGGTTTGTTTAAGTTTGGCTTCATCTAGTTTAAATTCTTGATAGAGGGATTTGCCACAGCGATCGTCTTTGCTATAGGCGAGTAGTAGATGTTCAATGGAAATGTATTCATCGGTGTAGTCTTGCCGATAGCGTTCAGCATGATCGAGTAAGACTTCTAAACTCCGACCCATGTAAACGTTGGTGTCACTGCTTTTGACTTTTGGCTGACGATCAATAAAGGCATCAACTTGTTCTCGAAATTGAGGAATAGAAATCCCAGCTTTTGTGAGTAAGCTACTCGCTAGTCCATTTTGTTCGAGTAACGATTTCATTAAATGTTCGCTTTCGAGACGTTGTTGTTCTGATTGTTTAACGATGTCTGGAGTCCGAGTTAAAGCTTCCCAGGATTTTTCGGTAAATTTACTTGGATCTGTAGGTTGCATTGATTTTTCCTCCTATTTGAAGGTTTGGAGTTTGGTTTAAGGACGTTCGGCTATAGCGTTAAATTTTACGGGGCGGTATTTCCCCGGTTGATAAAATCGATTCACAACTCTTAAACTTTAGCTTACCTTGAAGGGGGATTTTGTACAATATTCCCTCCTTTTCGGTACGGATCGCCGTCATCAGATATTTTAGAAAAATCTTGAGAAAGGTATTAGAAATAATCGTTAATATCAGATTATAAGATTAGATTAAAACAAGGCTAAAGTTTGACATGAACCGGAAGCCAAACGGTAAAAGTTGATCCTTTTCCGACTTCACTGTCTACACTAATACCACCACCTAAAATTTCACACAAGCGTTGACTAATGGCAAGACCTAGACCTGTTCCACCGAAGCGTTTTGTGGTTGAAGCGTCTGCTTGAGTAAAGGCTTTAAAAATGAGTTTTTGTTGTTCTTCACTCATCCCAATTCCAGTATCTTTGACTTGAAAAATTAGATACTGCTGCATTTGAGTTCCGCCAAAACGGCTTCCAGAAGAGTTCGAGGTTCTGCGAGATGTCGTCGGTTTTGATTTAACTCGCTTAACCGAAATGGTGATTGTTCCTTTCTTTGTAAACTTGCAAGCATTACTCAATAAATTTAGCAAAATTTGCCGAACTTTCGGTAGATCTGCATACATTCGACCAATTTCATTTTTAGCCTCAACTTTGAGTAAATTGTCATTCTTTTCGGCTAAGGGTTTCGTTGTGGTGAAAACATCTTGAAGTAACTGCTGTTCAACGTCAAAATCTTCGAGATAAAGGGTAACGTGACCTGCTTCTATTTTAGAAATATCAAGAATATCACTAATCATATCTCGTAGATGCTTTCCAGCTGTTTGAATCTTTTCTAAATCGGGGAGAAAATCTTCGTAGCCGAGATCGTCTGACTCATCGTGAAGCATTTCACTATAGCCAATAATCGCATTTAAAGGTGTGCGGAGTTCGTGACTCATATTTGCGAGGAATACACTTTTAGAACGGTTCGCCGACTCAGCGACAACTTTGGCTTTTTCGAGTGCTTCTGTGTATTCTGCCACTCTTTGGATCAGATAATTGATGGATTTTGTCAGTTCTCCAATCTCATCTTCTGTTGTCACGGGAATTTGCAATGCAAAGTCTGATTCTTCCCCAACCTGATTGGCTACTTTAATCATTGATTCGATTGGATAAGCGATTACCCAACTGATATAAACCGCTAATATTAATCCCAAAAAGGCTGAAATTAACAGGCTAGAAAAGATAATTTTATTGCCCAAGAGTTCGGCTTTTTCACTCGCATTTAAGCCTTGACTGACCCGATTTTCTAGACTCGCACTGAGTCGAATTGATTCTTCTAAAACATTGGATAAGTTCTGAGCTTCTGGGCTACGACTAAACTGAATTAAAGAATTTTGAATGGCTTGTTTTGCTTTTGGGTCGGGATTGCTTGTCTCTAATTTCTGTAAAATTATCTCTAACTTTTCTTCGTATATCTTAATCTTTTCTTCATATTTTTGGGACAGCTCTTGAACCTTGATATAATCATTTTTGACTTCTCGATTTTCAATGACAGGCAAGCGGTCAAGTTGCTGACTTTGACGAATAATTTCAAAAATTCCAGAACGAATTTCAGAAATACTATCGGTTAATAAAGCGGATTGATTAATGGAGTTGGTTAATTGGTTTTGGTTTGATTTTAATTGAATAATATTACTATTGATTTCTGCTAAAATTTGAGAGGTTTCTTGATCAATCGGAAACTGATCTTTGAGCTTGCCTTTATAATATCCTTCCACAATAAAACTCGTGATTGCACCGAGCATCGCAATTCCAATCACCAGTGCATAGCCCAAGCCAATTTTTTGCCGAATTCCGAGACGATGAAACAGCGACAATTTCAGCCCCACTGGAGTTGGGCTATGAACAGCCGAATTGTGAACTTTGGAACTTACAGACATCCGTGAGATTACTATGAGCGAGTAAGATGTATCTCAATTTTAGGTGATCGTTACTCCGTCGTTTTACGGCGGAGCCTGCGATAACCCCGTGCTGCGGTCAGTTGGGAGGAATATACCGATAATAGGGAGAATTGTACTGAGAAACGGCATCAATGAACAACCCCACGACACAAAACGAATAAAACTTATCAATAAAGGCATTCACTCAGAGGATGAGGTCGATTTTAGCAAGTTAACTCAACCTAGACTCAGGATAGAGCTTTAAGCCCGCTCTTTTCTGGTAAACTATCGTTAGTTTGCCAATTGTCTCCAAGCCCTCTTCGATATTGTCAGCACCCCGCTCTGAAGAAACGGGGCATCCAGCCCTAAAACTTTAGATAGCTGACCAGCCTGAGTTTTTATGCGGACTACGTTATCGGCAAGTGTTAAAGTTCCTACCTTGGGATGCGTAGCCAGTCCCATGCTCTAGAACCACAACATTAAACAGTTCTACGAGGGGTAAAACAGTGTGTTGTCGAAAGTACCGACCGATAACATTGGCGAGGCTAACTTTACCCCAGAAATGGGCGTTACAGGTTTTGAGAGTTCCTGGGCTTACTACCATTAAAAACTCTCCCCCAAATGGGGTAAGCGGCTAAAGCCGCGTCGCGTCGTTTTTTCTCCACCGACTATAAGTCGGCGGTTTCCAAACTCCCGGAGAGCTTTTCATGAAACTATTCGATCAGGTTGTCGGCGCATTGAACGATCCGAATCGTGAAGCCAGTCAAACTCAGCTCAATGAGATTGTCAGTGCTGTACAGCAGCTTGCCAATAATCAGGGATCATCTTCTCAAACCACTGAGGAAACGTTATCTGTTCTCGGCAGTTATGTCCGTTCTGCATTGCAAGAAAAACAGATGAACGAAGGATATGAGTCTGCACAAGCTCTTGTCAATGAGTATAGTGGTACAGGTACAAATCCTCAAGCCGTTAATTCGCTGTTTACAACCCAACAGCAAGCTGATGTTGCAGATGCTATCTCTCGCCGAACCGGAATTAATGCGGGTATGATTAAGAGCCTACTTCCGATTTTGGTTCCCTTGGTGTTAAATTTATTAAACACTGGGGCTTCTACTCGCAATCCTCGACGGGGTTCTAACTCGGTCTTGAATAGCTTTTTAGATTCGGATCGAGATGGTGATGTGGATGTAGCAGATGCCCTGAGATTAGCTGGGCAATTTTTGCAGGGTCGAGTGTAATGATCAGAATTTTGATTGTACAAAAACTCTTCTCAAAGACAGAATTAAGAGGTTAAAATCTGGAAACTGCATTCAGCTTTTAGATCTCGGCTTGGTGTTTCTAAATGCTCAGATCATTGTGCTGGAGTTCTGAGAAGTTAAATGCAGGCTAAAGTTAATATTCAAGTCACGATTTGAGGATGGCTTAAAAAATGACTTGAAAAAAAATTTAGATGGAAATGGTTATTGAATGGTTACAGTTTAAAGTTCCTCAAGATAAGTGGGACGCATTTCTGGCGCGAGACGAAGAAGTTTGGACAGCGGGGCTGAGACGGTATCCGGGTTTTATAGGTAAAGAAACGTGGATCGATCCATTGAAAGAAGAGATTATTCTGGTCATTCATTGGGAAACTCGTACACAATGGAAAGCCGTCCCTCAAGATGAAATAGATGAGTTGGATCGACAGATGGGAGACTTGAGAATGCCGATTGTACATAGTTATGAATACCAAGTTCGCAAGTTCTTACACTGAGGCTACCTCTAAGCGAATTTGGCAATTAATGCTAAGATCAAATTAACACTTAAAAAACCGACACCGATTACTAAAATAATAAATATTGATATACTTAAAATCGATCTAATTTTATTGAAAAAGCTAGGATTTTCAGGCTTCATTCTTAAAAGATAACTCGATTCAACACTTACACTATAGCAACTCAAAGCGCATTCGTTAAAACTCAAAGCTTTCTGCGATCGTCACTCGGTAGAGATTCGATTCTGGAATTGCTATAATATCTGAGTCTAGAGACCTGACTTGACCCTTTCTCCCCGAACCAATCAAGACAATCTGGATCAGTTCCCTATCAATTTTGGACATAGACATTCTTAGCACATTAAACTAGGTTAGAGATACATCCTCTCAAAATTCTATCCTTTCGTCTTTCGTCCTTCACCTAGCGAGATCCAGACAATGTTTCCTGAACTCTCCCACTCTGATCAAGTGCGATCGCATTCCATCTCTAACCCAGCCATATCTCCCTCTCATTCTCATTCTTCAGGTGCAGTTGTGCAGAAACTTAAACAACGAGACTGGTTACAGTTGGCAGAATATATTTCTCTATTCAGTTCTGCAATTGGTTCATTTGTCGTTGCCTTATCCGGTCAGGCTATCTACGGGGTTGCCCCTCTTACCCTAGCACTATCATTTAACGTTGCCAATCGCTATCGACTCGAACAGCAAGTTCAACGATCTCAGCAAGAGGTCACCGAGGTTCAACAGTCAATGAACCAACTCGAAAGCAATGCTGTCCGAACAATTTGGCTGATTCGACAACAACTGACTCAAGAGATTGCCACACTTCAACAGAAACAGGCAGAACTCCCGACTCAAGCCTCACTTACCCATTCCCAGCATTCTAAACAGGTGACTCTTTTAGCGGATAATGTTGCCTCGATGCAGGATAACATTTCTACCGCCTTAGAAGAGATGCGACAACAATTATCTCAAGAAATTACTTCCACCCAAGAGAACTTGCAGGCGATCAACGGACAAGTCCACGATATTCAAAACACGATTGCTAGTCTGCAAAAAGGTCAACCGATTCCGCCGTTCCAGCCTAATACTGATCTCAAACAACTTCAAGCTCAACTTAAGCAACTTTCTCAAGAAAATCAAGAGATTATCAAGCCTCATCTCAAGCGTTTGATTCTGGCGATTAAGCAGCTACAAACAAATAAAACCCGACCTTTACCGCGACCTCCCAAGCCTGTTATTCGAGAGTCGATTCGAGAAAATTAATTGAGAACAGCTATAGACTAAATCGGCAACTTAAAATTGAGGGTGAGACTTAAGTTGATGTCAAGATTTTTCACAAAAAGTTACTATTATAAGTTGTCAAATTCACTCAGTTATAATCGATCATATCGCTTGCATTCGGGAAAAGTTTGACCTATTCTATGATCTGAAATTAATAAAATATTTTAGTTCATGCAGTTTGGCAAACTTACTCTGGGATTAAAGTTCTCATTATTTATTTTTTTGATTGGAAGTTCTCAAGGGGCTTTTGCTCAGGTTCCTCCTCTCATCACTCCTCCCGAACCCCTTCCCCGCCCAACTCCTATACCTCAACCTCTACCACCTCCGCCTTTGCAGGTCGATCCCCCCAGCCGAATAGACCCAGGTGTTCCGGAGACTCCAGAGACTCCAGAGACTATTACTGTAGAACGGTTCGAGTTTGAAGGGAATACGGCTTATAGTGATGAAGAGTTAGCCGAGGTCACAGCTGAGTTTTTGGGTAAGATTACCTTTGCAGAATTGTTACAAGCAGAATCGGCTATTACTCAATTTTATGTTGAATCTGGTTTTGTCAACTCTGGAGCGATTCTTCCCGCTGGTCAAAACTTAAGTGATGGAGTCATCACCATTCAAATTCTGGAAGGAGGTTTAGAAGAGATTATTGTGACTGGAACTGGACGCCTGAGACCGAGTTATGTTCGCAGTCGGATCGCTGTCGCCACAAAAACTCCTCTCAATGTTAATCGCTTACTGACTGCTCTGCAACTTCTACAACTCGATCCTTTAATTGAAAACATTTCCGCTGAACTCGCCGCAGGTTCTCGCCCCGAATTGAGTGTTTTAAACGTTACAGTCTCTCCTGCGGATAGCTTTAGTTTACAACTAATCGCGGATAATGGTCGGATTCCCAGTGTTGGCACTTTTCGTCGCGGTTTAAGTGTCACAGAAGCAAATTTATTAGGGTTTGGCGATCGCATCAACGCCGCTTATACTAATACAGATGGAAGCGATCGCTACGACATTAACTACACATTCCCGTTTAATCCCTACAATGGCACGATTCGTTTTGATTATTATGGCACGGATTCAGAAGTAATTGAATCTCCTTTTGATCGCCTCGATATTACTGGAGATTCTGATCGGTTTGGGTTAACGATTCGCCAACCTGTTTATCAAACACCCACTCAAGATATTGCTGTCGGTTTAACCTTATCTAGAGAAAACAGTGCCACGACCATTTTAGGTGAAGAAGAACCTCTATCTGCGGGGGCAGAAGAAGATGGAAAAACTCGAATTTCAGCGATTCGTTTATTTCAAGAATATACCCAAAGAACATCAAGATCGGTCTTTGCTGTGCGATCGCAATTTAGCTTAGGTGTGGGTGCTTTCGATGCTACAGTTAATAATGAACCGCCGGATAGTCGATTTTTTTCATGGCGAGGTCAAGGTCAATATGTCCGATTATTAGCCCCAGATACGCTCCTCGTTATTCGCTCAGATTTACAGTTAACGACAAGAGCGTTAGTGCCTCTAGAACAGTTTCCTCTAGGCGGCTATCAAAGTGTTCGCGGCTATCGTCAGGATGTTTTACTCACCGATAATGGTGTCTTTTTCTCCGCAGAAGCTCTATTTCCAATTATCCGTTTAGGTGAAGATAATGTAGTACAAGTGATTCCCTTTTTTGATATTGGTCGCGGATGGAATGTTGAAGAAATTGATAGTCAAGAAAATGAAACTATTGCGGGGATTGGAGTGGGATTACAATTGCGTTTAGGAGACCGCTTTAACGCTCGCATAGATTACGGTATTCCCTTCAATGAAGTTGACGATCGCGATGAAGATAGCTTACAAGAATCAGGGGTTTATTTCTCAATTACTTACACACCATTTTAGACAGGTTACAGGGCAGGGCTGTTTCATTCTCAGTTAAAAATTGCCGGGGTTGATAGGGTGATGGGGTGATGGGGTGGTAGCCAGAAGGT
>JBCBCI010000072.1:0-30042 GCA_038530755.1 Cyanobacteria bacterium J06592_8
AGGACGCAGAAAAATTGCCAGATTATTGAGAATGAACGGAATCAGTCCGGAACAAGCTAACACCTAACCCCTAACACCTAACACCTGCGCGCAGCGCTATAAATTCCTACCCGGTCGAGATGTGTTTGGGTTTGTAGAAGAATTAGCAGCAGCGAATGATCAAGCTCCCGGTTTCTTGAAAGCCTCTAAGAAACTGAAGACAGAAGCAATGGCAGCTGCCAAGGAAGCCAAGAAGCAAAAGCTGGAGGAAAAAACTGAAAATTCACCTTAAACAACCAAGCCCAAACCCGCTCAAACCCAACAACAAAAATCCTCTCAAGTTGAAGAAACAGCGATGAAGTGAAAAGTGAATGAACTTGATGGGGCATTTAAAGAATTTGGGTTTATAATCTTTAAACGGCTTAACTCCTCTAAAATGCTTAATTAATCAACCAATGTATCCTCGTTTAGCAGCTTTTTTGACGTTAGCAATTAGTTCAACCCTTTCACTGACAGCTACCGCACAAATTATTCCCGACCGCACTTTAGGCTCAGAAAACTCGGTGGTTATTCCCAATCAGAATATTCGAGGGATACCAAGTGATCGCATTGACGGCGGTGCAGTTCGGGGTAGTAACTTATTTCATAGCTTTCAAGAATTTAACATAAATGAAGGACGAGGAGCTTATTTTTCTAATCCCGATAATATTATCAATATTCTGACTCGTGTTACAGGTGGGAATATTTCAGAAATCCTGGGAACATTGGGTGTCTTAGGAAATGCCAATTTATTTTTAATGAATCCGAATGGGATTGTATTTGGGCCTCATGCTCGATTAGATGTAGGGGGTTCATTTTTTGCCTCTACTGCGGATGGAATATTATTTGAGAATGGTGTTGAATTTGCAGCCAGTAACCCCGAAGCACCACCATTACTAACGATTAATATACCCTTGGGTTTGAATATTCGAGAAAATCCAGGGAGTATCGAGATTCAAGGGTCGGGTCATAATTATCTCAAAGATCCAACAACTGAACTGGTGATCCGAGACAATAGACCATTAGGTTTACAAGTTCCTCTAGGTCAAACCTTAGCTTTTGTTGGTGGCAATCTCTTCATTGAAGGTGGCAACCTTAGTGTAGAAGACGGACGAATTGAACTTGCCAGCGTAGCACAATCAGGTTTAGTTCACCTCATTTCTAATCCTCCAGGTTGGAAACTCAACTATGACAGTGTACCTACATTTGGAGACATTCAACTCTCTCAAGCCGCTAGTATTGATGTACGAGGAAATCAGGGGGGTACTGTACAAATACAGGGAAGACACATTCAACTCACTGATGCTTCGCGTATCGAAACTCGTAGCTTAGGAATCGGTGGTCAAGCAGAACTCATCGTTAATGCTTCAGAAACAATAGAAGTCTCTGATGTCAATGCCGATCAAGTTCCCAGTGCTTTACTCTCAATTGCAGAAGGAGTAGGCCCTGGGGGAAATACAACGATTCAAACCCCGCAGTTAATTATTCGTAATGGAGCTGAAGTCGGAGCAGCTAGCATTGGTTCAGGAAATGCCGGAAATGTAAATGTGATTGCTTCGGAGCAAGTTGAACTCACAGGAATTTCATCCGATGGCAATTCGGCAACTTTAGCCTCTGCAACTTTATTAGAAACCAGTGGAGATGCTGGAAATGTTCATATTGAAACCCGACAGTTAACCGTTCGTGATGGTGCCACTCTAGCAACAGCAACTGTTGGTAATGGCAATGCGGGGAATGTAACAGTCATTGCTTCTGAGTCAGTGGTACTTGAAGGTATTGGCATTAACGGTGAACTGAGTGGTTTATTCACGGGTACTGTTCAAGGAGCAACAGGCAATGCTGGAAATGTGCGTCTCGAAACCGGAACGTTAACACTGCGTGATGGAGCATTCATCGCAACCACAACTCAAGGGTTTGGAAATGCAGGAGACATTATGATTATTGCTGGGGAGCGGGTTGAACTGACAGGCATTTCTCCAACTGGGGACTCCAGTGGTTTAGGGGCAAGTTCTTTAGGAATAGAAGGGGATGCTGGAAATGTTCGCATTGACACCCAACAGTTAACACTTCGTGATGGAGCTGTTGTTGGAACGGTGACTGCGGGTAATGGAAATGCAGGAGATGTGACGGTGATTGCCTCTGAGTCAGTGGTACTCGAAGGTATTAGCACTAACGGCGCTCTCAGTAATCTAACCACAGGCACTGCTCAAGGAGCAACAGGCAATGCTGGAAATGTACGTCTCGAAACCGGAACGTTAACACTGCGTGATGGAGCATCAATTGAAACTGTAACCAGGGGAGAGGGAAATGCTGGAAATATTACTATTCTCGCCTCAGATCTTGTGGAACTCAAGGGGGATTTCAACGGAAATCCTAGTGGCTTAGGAGCCAGTTCTCTAGGAAACTCCGGAAATGCAGGCAGTGTTCACGTTCAAACCCAAACGTTAATCGTGCAGGATGGTGCAATTATTGGGACTATAACTCAAGGTAGTGGAAACGCTGGAAATCTTACCGTTATCGCCTCAGAATTTGTCAACCTTAGTGGCGTTTCCTCTAGTGGTAATCTAGGAGGGTTGGTTGCTGGGACTCAAGGAGTAGGAGAGGCAGGTAATGTCCGTATTGAAACAGGATGGTTGAGGGTCTTGGATGGAGCTGTTGTAGTGACAGGTACTCAAAGCGATGGTAACGGCGGAAATATTACCGTGATGGCATCCGAAGCAGTGGAATTAGATGGTGTTTCGCCAAATGAACTTACAGTCAGCACCTTAGCCGCTTCAGCTTTAGGTGGCACTGGAAATGCCGGGAATATTACCATTGAAACCCAACAATTAACACTTCGTGATGGTGCCCGTATTCGAGCAGCGACTCAGAGTTTCGGGGATGCTGGAGACCTGAACATTATCGCTTCGCAAGGGGTTGAAATAGAGGGAGTCTCACCGAGTGGAAGGAATGTGAGCGGTTTATTTGCTGAAACATCAATTGGCACCGATACTCAGAATGATTTCAGTCCACCTTTTGATTTAATTGGTGGTCATGCTGGCAATATTAATATTGAAACTCAAACACTGACCATGCGTAATGGGGGACAAATTTTAACCGGTAGTGTTTTTAGTCAGGGAAATGCAGGTAATATTGAGATTGTCGCTTCCGAATCTATCGAATTAAGCAATGAGTTAAATAGACAATTTAATGATATTAGTACCCTATCATTTCTGGGTAGGGGAAATGCGGGAGCCATTCGTCTTCAAACTCAACAGTTAACCTTGGGGAATAATACCTCCATTAATGCGGCTTCATTACTGAGTGTTGAGCAAGCGCAAGCTGGCAGTATTAGTATTAATGCAGATAGCCTAAAGATTTTAGGAGAAGGAGATATTACTGCTGGAACCTTTGCCGCAGGAGATGCGGGTAATATTACTCTCAATCTCGGAGAATTGAGCTTAGAAAATCAGGGGAGTATTACGGTGCGATCGCGCTCTCAAGAGTTAGACGAGTTGTCTAACTTTAATGAAGCTCAACTTCTAGAATTGGCTGAAGTTTTCACTTTTTTGCTCAACCGTTCTGAACAACCCATCGGAAATCCTGGGAATATTAATATTCAAGCTGGGGAGATTGTACTCAATAATCAAGCCTCGCTCAACGCCGCCTCAGAAAATGGAAGTGGAGGTAATATTACCATAGAAGCTTCAGAGATTTTACTTCGTCGTCAAAGTGAAATTGTCGCTACGGGAAGCGCAAGTGGAGAAACCTTAGAGGGTAATATTGATATCGGGACTAACCTTTTAATTTTGCTAGAAAATAGTCAGATTGTTACAGATGCGTTTAACCCTCGTGGTGGAAGTAATATTAGAATTTCTCCCCAAGAAGGAGAAAAATTAGCGGTCTTACAATCTCAAAATAGTATCATCAATGCGGCCGGAGAACTGTCTATCGATGAGACACTAAATTTTGACCCACCTGAAGTCTCTACAGTTGTTGTCATTGATCCAACAGAATTAATTGCTCAAGACCCCTGTATACAAGGTCGAGATAGTTCATTTATTATTACTGGGCGAGGCGGACTCGTACCTGACCCAACTGAAGAGTTAACGATAATTGAAGGATTAGTTGAATGGGAATCTTTTCTCGTTGAACCTGTTACACCTCAAAGTAATAATTCATCAACACGTCCTCAACAACGGACTCGAAACCGAGACAATAATCGAGAGAATAATCCAGTAGACTCTCGCACAATTGTTCCGGCAAGAGGTTGGATACGCAATTCTGATGGTGAAGTTATATTAGTCGGATATGATCCCACAAAAACCGGAGTTCAGCGTCAACCCCAATCGAGTTACAATCAATGTCATTTTCCAGAGTAAAATCATTATGTTTTCATCAACTTTGGGGTTTCGAGTCTCAAATACTGCTCACTTTTTTCGGGAGCGATTTTGGTGACGTGCTTGCTTCTGCATCTTTTTCTTCGCCTTTTTCTGTGAGTGATTCGAGGACTTAGGTGTAGTTGCTTGCAAACAAGAATGGTCATGCTCGCAAACAAGACAATTTTTTGCTCACATTAAATGCAAATATAAATGGCTTTATGCTCAAATCCCGCCTGCAAATAAGCCCACATTATTGCAAATTGCTCACAAACAAGATTTAATGCTCTCATTAAGTGCAAATAGGCTGTAACCTATACTCAACAGTCATTATAGTCACTTCCAGAGCGTCAATCTCCCCAAACTGTCCAGTTAAAACCATCCTTAAAATCACGTGAGTTCGATAGAGTGCGATCGCAGCTCAACCCAGGAATGGGTAAGTGTTAGCTCCCTGCGTGGGCTTGCCGGGATGGCATCTCAAAAGTGAGATGGCTCAACCACTAATGGCAAACAAATCTCAACGACTGAGCCAGGAACGGAGCATTAAGTCTAATTCGTTCACCTGACACTGCGGAATTGGTTCCTCGTTCACCCGAAGGGCGATTTCAAATCCCAATGTCCGCTGCACTGCGCCTTCCGCGTTTGAAATCAGGTGCGTGGGAATTAGTCGATTCCCGACTAAAAATTGAGTAGAATAAAAATCTTCTAAAGATTTGAGTGAAAAGACATTAAAGTTATTAGAGGTGTTTATGATTGCGGCATCATCCCATTTAGATATTACAGAAATATTTTGTAACGTTGATGATTTTTGTCAAGTGTTTGAACCGTTATTAGAACAACTATTATTACCCAAGGTAAGCGGTCAAAACCCCCAGAAAACGCAATTGAAATTAAGCGAGATTATGACGATATTAATAGGGTTTCACGGGTCTCGTTACAGAACATTTAAAGATTATTACCGATTACAAGTGATGGCTTATTGGTCAAAAGCCATACCAAATTTAGTAAGTTATAATCGATTTGTGGAATTAATGTCTTATGCTTTAGTGGCATTATGTTGTTACTTTGAGCTCTGCTGTCAAGGGGAAGTAACTGGAACGAGTTTTATTGATTCAACCGCTTTAAAAGTCTGTCACAAAAATAGAGCGACAAGCCATAAAGTGTTTGCGGGGCTGGCGAAATGGGGAAAAAGTTCGATGGGATTTTACTTTGGGTTTAAGTTACACTTAGTTATTAATGACTATGGTGAATTTAGTAGCTGGACTAATTGCTTATACCTATCATCCTGAAAAACCCTCTCTATATGACCGGGAAGAACCTGTTTACTACTTTTAAATTTTCCGGCTTGATCTCAAACAATCTATTCATTGTTAGGAATAACATCCGTGATTTCCATAAACTTGTCGCGATAAGTTTTCAGCGATCGCACTCTGTCGAACTCACGTTGTTAGAGGAAAAAGAAGTTGACCGTTCTCTGGATGTCACATCTAGAGCTTGCGGTCAATTCGATTCCCGAGTTAACCGACGCTACTACGAACTAGCCGCTCTGTGGTTATTGCGACAGCAGCTTCGTTCGGGAGATATTTATATTACTCAAAGCCGTCGTTTCAGCCAACTGGAAACCTATTTTATTCCATCAAAGGAGTGGTCGTTGTATCGAGATGAGGTAGTAAATTTAACTGGAACACCCATTGATGCCAAGCTTCGCCTAGCTGAACGTTCAAAAGAACTCATTACTTTGATAGGTCAGGTAGAAGAATTGCTAAATCAATTTTCGTAACCACACAAAGCGCAGAATAGCCCAATGATGATCTCGACGTTAAACTTCTGTCTGGTAACGATTATACTCGGTTTTGACTCTTCTTATCGTTTAAGTCCCATTAGAAGGGGCTGACATTACTTTTTAGTTAAAAGTTTGGGTTGAGTTTTTCAATTTCTGTAACCCACTCTCGACGACTAGAATGTTCTAAATTTAAAATATCTTCTAAAGACCAGTGAAAATGAAATGCAATACAAGCTACCTCCTCACGAAGTTGTTCTGAGGGGTAGCTTAGGACTCCCCCGACAGTGCTAAATTCACTCTAAACTCATCATTACATTGAGGGCATTTAACCACAAAATAGGCATGATTTTGTTGATTAATCCGATTATAAAACTCACGTAAGTAAGCCAGATCGAGAGTAAATAAATTTTCTAAGATTTCCGGAGTCACTGATGATAAAGTTCCCAAATGAGTAATCACTCTTGATAACCGGACTAAAACACTGTACACCTGTTCAGCCTGAGCGCGAGGATTTTTCTGAACAAAGATTTCATCTTTTGCAGTTGCTAACCGCATCACACCCTGGCGATGAACTTGTCCTTGGTCGTCAATTAAGCCTTTTGGTAGTGTAAAGTTAAATTCTGTTGGGGGTAAGTTGGAACTGGTCATGTCAAATTTTAGATTTTTATTAATCCTAATTATTAAGTCTACAAATTCGTGATATTTATTGTTATTTTTGAGGAGTTTAATTGTTTTCTTCTAAGTCATTGATCTGACGATACAGTTTAATTAGATAGTCTAAGTCACAAGCATATAAGTTTTCAATCACAACAGGATTTACCTCCTCTAATGCACCAAGACGAGTCACAACTCTTGATAAGATTAACACCGTAGCATAGGCAGGATTCGACTTAACACGGGGGTCACGTAAGGGAACAATTTCATCAATTGCCTTTGCTAAACGCATTATTCCAATCCGATGAATATTGCCATCAGAATCTAAATATCCCTTCGGTAATGTAAACTCAAACTCAGTTTGTAACATCAGGCTCTATCGGCTTCGCGTCAAGGTTTCAACAGCTAATTCTAGTTCCTCAATTTCGATCTCGCTACTACTAACACTAACATCCATTGCAGTATAACGAGTCGGCCATGCTCCTCTAAATTCAAACCGAGCCTGTTCTTGACCCGCTTGATCATAGATGACTAAAGAACCATCGCGCAATTGTTTCGCCCAATTCCCTTCCTCAACAGCATTAAACCACTTCCAAAGCGTTGTCGAATTGGTCATTCCTCGTCGTAAAATAATATTCTCCGCCTTAGAATTACCTGGAATTTTTGTCCGAACAACCCGACCCAATTTAGCGGGTTTACTTCCCCATTGTTGAGGAGTGACCTCACAAAATTCGATTACCTCCTGAGTCCGTTTAAACCCTCGACATTCTAGAAATGTAGCATCAACTGGCTCCTGACTCCCTTCGAGTTTCAGTTCGAGGTAAAATCGAGAAGCCGTGAGCAGTTCAGGAAACTTAGGCATAGTTGTTTAGTGAATCTGCTCTCTTAACTACTGCACTCGTGTAATGCCTTCGTGAACTAATTCTAACGTTTCATTTGCCATATTTGTATCGCCAGCGGTGAATTTTGGGCCTTCATACTTACAGGGATAAGCATTCTTAATTTCCCAACGAGCTTGCATAGTACCCGCTTGATCATAAGCTGTAACGGAGGCACCTTGACGCATACTATTCCAACTTGAAGCACCCCCATCGTTGGTATTACAGTCTTTATACCAGGTATAAAGATCTTTATCTGTTGTTGCGACAAGCTTCACCGTTACTTTAGAAAACTTTTCACTGGTGGGAGTGGCTTGACGAGTTTTTGTCCCTCCTTTTGATGAACCTAAAACCCCTGCATCTCCGGCGACAGGAGACTCAACAGATAAACCTGCAACTTCTAAAATTTGTTTCTCCTGCACTTGATCAGCCTCGAAATAAAACTTACAAGCGGTCAGAAGTTCAGCCATCTTTTTTACTCCTTAATATGATTTATGGGTGAGCAATCCTTGACCTATATTTAATTGGCTTTTCTACATAAATAGCCACAAACTTGAGAAATTATTGATTGGGTGCCCACTGGCTGACTCGGAACACAACAAACTCAGCCGGACGAACTGGACGAACCCCAACTTCAATGTACAACATTCCCAGTCTCATCGTTTCTTCTGTATTTAAATCTCCATCACATTTCACATAAAATGCCTCTTCAGGAGAACTTCCAAACAACGCTCCTTCTCGCCAAATTCGTTCCAGGAAATTATTCACCGTTCGTCGAACTCGCGCCCACAGATCTTCATCGTTCGGTTCAAAAACAACCCATTGGGTTCCCAGTTCAATCGATTTTTCGACGTAGCTCATCAGACGACGAACGCTAATATAACGCCATAGAACGTTGTCCGGTTCAACCAAAGTTCGAGCGCCCCAAACTTGAATTCCTCGGTTAGGAAACTTGCGAACACAATTAATACCTTTGGGGTTCAGTAATTCTTGTTCGCGGAAGTTGGTATCATAAGCTAAACCAATCACGCCACGAGGAGTTACATTTGCGGGAGCTTTATATACACCTCGGCTTTCATCAGTTTGACTCCAAATTCCCATCATGTGACCACAGGGAGGAACATAAATTCCCTTACCATTATCTCGCGGATTAGGAACTTTAAGCCAAGGATAATATAACGCTGAAAACTGTGAACGACGACCAAAATGATTTAGCCATTCAGCAACATCCTGGGGTTTACTTTGGTCTGGAGAAACTGGACTATTTCCTCTCCTCACCTTAACCGGAGGTGGATCTAATACAACCATCCGAAAAGGAGGACTCGGAGCTGAATTTTCACAGTTCGTCATCATCATTTCCATCAGGCTGTGAACCTGTTCTAAATTCAATAAACCTCGCTGATAAGCTAACATTAAATCTGGACAGGCAATAATTGCAACTTCATCGGTTTCAAATAAACCTTGAATCCCTGTGCGATTATTACGACCGCCGTAAGTTTTACGATAAAGTTGATCGGTGGGATACACTTCAGGAGGTGTACTGATTTCATAAATTCCATTCGCCGGACGACGAGACAAAGGCAGTCCATTTGTGGCTTGAACTTCTATTTCTAAATAGGGAGAGTCTTGAAACGCTGTCTCCACAAATGTTCCAGCTTCCGGTTCTGGACTCATTGACAGGTGTCTGTGACTTGAAAGAATATCATCACCTTGTCTCAAGGTAACTTTGAAATATTCACCTGTATCAAAGGGTTCTTCCTCTGGGTCATCGGAGGGCTGGGGTTCGTCGGGTTCGATGATGACGTTAATCCGTCCGTTTTCCACTTGCTCTGGCTTCATCTGAAAAGCGAGGGAAGGTCGTTGACTAACGGTTGTGATGGTTGTTGTGGTTTGATTTTCCTCAACCGAGGTCTCCTTTACGCTTGCTTGAGGAAGTTGAGTGCCAATACTCACAACCCAACAGCGACCTCCTCCATTATCAAACCATCCTCTCACCGCAAACGGCAGATAAGCTCCAAAATCTGTAAATCCATCAGAACCGGGTTTGCCAAAGTATTCTAGATACTGACTCCAGTCCGTGATCAGTTGAGGTTCAAAGAGTTGGGCATCTCCACGAACATCTTCGGTGAAGCCTACAAATCCGGCAACGTTCATAGTTACCCCTTGAATGGGGCGACTACCTCGCTCGATTTCTTCAACGTATACACCTGGTGCAAAGTAATCTAGACGAGCCATCAGGATCTCTCCTTAACGAGTCTTTATGTTTTATAATTGACATCCTCCCTGATTTGACAACGGAGGATTATCTTAAATATCAGAGTTCAAGATTGAACTGACCTAATTATAGTTAATAATAAATCAACTCAATCAAAAAATGACATTTTCATTCTATAAACTTTGATGAAATTTAATTACATTTTTTTACACAAACGATTGTAAATCTAGTCAACAAATTAGATTGAAACTTCCCCAACTCTAAACTGATTTTTCGATAAAATTTGTGAGATATGAGTACAAACTGCAAAACCTATGAGCAATTATCTGGCGATCGCGACTGTTACTGCTATTTTGCAGCAAATGTTACAAGCAGGCATTGCCAATGATGTACCTGGAGCCAGAGTCACAACGATTCGTCCTGATAATGCGGGGAGTGGGGTTCCTGATACGGGAATTAATATTTTTCTCTATCAAGCCTCTCCAAATCCAGCTTGGCGCAATGCTGATTTACGCACTCGCCGTCCTAAAGATAATTTAATTAAACAAGCTCAAGCTGGACTGGATTTATATTACATTTTAACATTTTATGGTAACGAGCAAGAACTAGAGCCGCAACGTTTACTCGGAAGTGCGCTGCAAACCATTGTCGATCAACCCATCATTACACCCGAAATTATTAGTCAAGTGATTAATAGCAGTTCTTTTCCTTTTCTGGTTGCTTCAACTTTAGATCAACAAGTACAATTAGTACAGTTTATTCCACTTCCAATGACTACCGAAGAATTATCACGTCTTTGGTCAATCTTTTTTCAAATTCCCTACTCACTTTCTTTTGGCTTTCAAGCAACAGCCGTTTTAATTGAGGGGAGAAAACCGGGGAAAGTTCCATTACCTGTGCGATTGCCTCAATTTTATGTCGTTCCAAATCAACCCTTGATCGAACAAATAGAAACCCTAGACGGAATCAACCAACCGATCACAGCAAACAGCAGGCTTAAGATTCGAGGAAAACAACTTTCTGGAGGTCAAACCCAGATTCAGATTGGTGCAGCTAGAGTCATTCCTCAAGAGATCGATGATACTGAAATTAGCTTGCAAATTTCGGCTTTATCTTCTCAACACTTCAACAGTCTCAGAGCGGGTGTTCAGGGTTTACAAGTAGTACATTTCATTCAAGATCGTTTAATGACCAACTCAAATCAAACCCTTGAATCTAACGTAATGCCTTTAATTTTACGTCCAACAATTACTATTAATCATCAAGAAATAGATTTAGAAGAAATTGAAGATGATTTTTACTGGGGTGAGATACAAATTCAGGTTGATTTGAGAGTTGGATTCAAACAACGAGCATTTTTGTTGTTGAATGGAATTTCCGATCAAAACTCCCTCTCCTATATTTTTCCGGCGAAACGACGAAATCGAAATAGTCATACTCTCACGTTTTCTCTTGAAAATGTTAAACTCGGAGACTATCTAGTTCGAGTGCAAATTGATGGTGCAGAAAGCATCTTAACTGTGGATAATAATAGATATTCAGGTCCGATTCTACACGTCTTATGAATTCTCTAAACTCCTTCAACTGGTATACTGCTAATATTCAAGCTTTAATGACAGCCTTGAATCAAGTGCGTCAAGCTTTAAAACGTCAGATTTCTGAGCTCGAAAATCAAACTTTTCAGGAAGCAAACATTCAGCAAAAACCGTCAGTTTATTCCCCAAGTTTAGATAAACCCTTCGCTCTCGATCAACTTTGTCAATATTTTAGTTTATCCGAATTTGAACGGGAAATTTTATTACTCTGTTTAGGAATGGAATTCGATCCAACTTGGTCATCATTATGCGCCACAGCACAAATTGACTCGCAACAAAGTTATCCGACTTTTAGTTTAGCACAAACCATCTTTGAGAACCCAAACTGGAAAGCTATTGCACCCGAATCTCCACTCAGACGATGGAATTTAATCGAAGTGGGAGCAGGGAATTCCCTAACAAATAGTCCATTAAGAATTGATGAACGAATTCTGCATTATCTTGTCGGAACTCATCAGTTAGATAAACGGTTAGTTGGTATCGTGAAGTTACTCTCTGAGACTGAAAATTTAGTCAAATCCCATCAAACATTAGCTCAAAATATTACTCAATCTTGGATAAACATCGATCAATTCTCTCTCAAAAATCAAAATGTAGAATTACCAATTTTACAACTTTGTGGTAATGAACGAGTAGGAAAACGATCTATCGCGACTCAAGTTTGTCATCAGTTAGGATTCACTCTTTTTAGCCTTTCTACTCATGCCATTCCTACCAGTTTAAACGATTTACATCAGTTCATAGAACTTTGGCAACGAGAAGCAATTTTGAGTCAAGCTGTTTTATTATTAGATGCCGATCAAACTGATACAATAGAAGCCGCTCAAGAAAATGCGATCGCGTTAATCATCGAACAAATCTCTACTCCTTTGATTATTAATTGTCAGGATAGACAACCACCCAAACATCGCCCGATGATGACTTTTGATGTGAATAAACCGACTTCAAACGAACAGCGAGAACTCTGGACCCAAGCACTAGGAAAATCTGCAAACACTTTAAATGGAGTTGTCGATCAATTAGTTTCTCAATTTAACCTCAGTTTCACTGATATTCAAGGTGCTTGTCTGCAAGTGAAATCCGAAGATAATATTCCAATCAATCCACATAAACTTTGGAGTATTTGCCGCATTCAAGCTCGACCAAAATTAGATGAGTTGGCACAAAGAATAGAAGCAGGTGCGAGTTGGAAAAATTTAGTTTTACCCCAAACTCAACAATATATTCTTCAAACTATTGCCAGCCACGTTCGACAACGAATGACCGTTTATGAACGTTGGGGATTTGCTAAAATAGGCGGACGAGGATTAGGAATTAGTGCTTTATTTGCAGGCGCAAGTGGCACCGGAAAAACGATGGCGGCAGAAGTTTTAGCTGAGGAATTAAAGTTAGATCTCTATAAAATCGATTTAAGTACAGTTGTTAGCAAATATATTGGCGAAACTGAGAAGAATTTAAGGCGGGTTTTTGATGCTGCAGAAACCGGAGGGGTGATTTTACTTTTTGATGAAGCAGACTCATTATTCGGGAAACGAAGTGAAGTCAAAGATAGTCGCGATCGCTATGCGAATTTAGAAGTAAGTTATCTCTTACAACGCATGGAAGCTTATCAAGGATTAGCCATTTTAACAACAAATTTAAAAGATTCGATTGATACAGCCTTTATGCGGCGGATTCGGTTTGTTGTGAAGTTTCCTTTACCTGATATTCATCAACGAGCTGAAATTTGGCGACGGATTTTTCCTAAAGATACCCCAACAGAAGACTTGAATATTAAGAAACTTGCAAAATTGAATATATCAGGAGGAAATATTCGTAATATTGCTCTCAATGCTGCCTTTTTAGCAGCCGATGAAGGAAAAGCAATTGCCATGACACATTTATTAAAAGCAACAGAGAGTGAATATGCTAAACTAGAGCAAACTCTGACAGAAACTGAAATTAAAGGTTGGGTGTAGTTTTCAGCTTTTATAGCAAAGAAAAGGAGGATTTATGGTCGGTAAACCTGCGGCACGGTTGGGAGATATGACAGCACATGGTACTGTTCTCAAACCCGGTTTAGGAAGTCCTAATGTGATGATTGGAGGTAAACCCGCATGGCGTGGATTGAGTCCAGCCGCCGCCGCTCAACTCGCTAAAGAAATGACAGAAATTATGGAATCTGTTACTGAGTTTACCACCGCAACAAGTGCTAATAATGCTCCTCTTGCTGCTGACGCTTTAAAAGATATGGAAAAAGGAATTTCTAACGCTATCAAAATCATGGGTTCTGTCGATCAGCATTTTTGTGAAATGCTGTTAGTTCCTCCTGTTCCCCCACCTCATGCTAATGGTGTGGTGATTAATGGTAGTTCAACGGTTTTAATCAATGGTTTACCTGCTTGTCGCCAAGGAGATATCATACAAGAAACCGTTTCTGTGAATACAATTACACTCGGTTGTCAAACTGTTTTGATTGGGGGTTAATTCAATTTTTCAGGCGTGATTGGCTCTGCGAGTGTATCAATAAATATTGTTACTTCTCTGGGGTTTTGATCAACTTAGAACCCATGTTCCAGAGACAATTCCTCCAGATTTAGGGAGAAAGAGAAGCCTTTTAAGTTGATGTTTAATACAACTGACAAATTTCTGTAAAGATTTTGTGGCGATCGCGTAAAATTATGCAAAACTATTAAAAAGGCTGACATCAATCGGGAAGCGAACCATGACTCATAAGTTTATCTCGCGGCAGAGCCAATCTCCGACTTCTTCCCCACCCGTGCAAACAAGTCGGTTTGCTAACCGTCCCTTTGCTGAACCCGTTCAACAAAAAGCGGAACAGTCTAACCTGCAAACGATTCTACAACGGGCAGAACGGGCAGGCAACCCAACCGCAAAAATGGCTTGGGGAAATCAGCCAGAGGTTCAGCGTCAGGGAGTAATGGAGAATGAAACCGACGAGTCAAAAGTTCAACAGCAAGCCACTCCCGAAGAACAGAAAGACAGCGAAGTTCAAAAACAAGAGTCCGAACAAAAACCCGAAGAAGAAACTCTTCAACAGCAATCATCTCCCGAATCAGAACAAAAAGACACTGAAGTTCAAAAACAAGAGTCCGAACAAAAATCAGAAGAAGAAACTCTTCAACAGCAATCAACTCCCGAAGAACAGAAAGACAGCGAAGTTCAAACCAAACTTACTGTTGGTCAACCTGGAGATCAATACGAAAAAGAAGCAGATAACGTTGCTGCTAAAGTAATGACAATGCCAGAGACAGAATCCGAGGAAAATTCACCTCAGTCTCAGGATATTGAAAAAGAAAAATCGACCGTTCAAACACAACCCATCGCTCAATCAATCACCTCAGTTCAAAGACGGTTAGACAGTCAGGTAAATCTCAAATCCGTACAGGATAATAAAGCCGGAAAAAAAGCAGCCGCACCCAGTTTAGAAAATCGGTTAGCCAGTCAAAAAGGAGGAGGAAGTGTTCTCCCCGAAGAGACTCGAACCTTCATGGAGAAACGCTTTGGGGCAGACTTTAGTGAAGTGCGAATTCACGATGACTCCCAAGCCGCCCAGATGAACCAAGAACTAGGAGCGCAAGCCTTTACACACGGAAACGATATTTATTTCAACTCTGGAAAATACGATCCAAGTTCAGCCAAAGGTAAGGAACTACTCGCCCACGAACTGACTCATACAGTTCAACAAACAGGCGGAAAAACAGCAAAATCAAACAATAAAAAGTCCTCCAAAGCCAACAAAGTCCAAATGAAGCCGAGCATGACCCCGTTGGCTGAACCTACGATTCAAAGACGAGAAGACCCATCAGCAGCCGTTCCAGCCGTTCCCACACCATCTAACGGGGAGGGGGGTACATCCGATACTCCAGAAGCAACCAAAGGCGAGACAGCCTCCTCTGCTCAAACCCCAGGTGGTAATGGTTCGACTCCTCCAGGTGAAGGGGGCGGCGCATCAAGTTCTGGGGGTGGAAGTTCGGCTCCCAATGCTCCCGAAGCAGACCCTCAATTTCAACAAGTTGTTTCTAATAGCAAAGGAGTTGCAGAAGATCAACAACAACACGAACCTGCGCCCAATGAATCTCAGGAAGCCCAAAACGCTGCCCAGTCTCCCAGCAACGAAGTTGAAAGTAAAGCCCAAGATCAACAAGTGGGCGAGATGGAACAACAGCAGCCTGAAGAATTTGACCCGGAAGCCTTCAAAAGCGCAATTTTTGACAAACTGAAAGAAATCACCCCCAAAAACGAAGAAGAAGCCCACAAGTTCAAAGAAAATAACCAAGTTGATCAAGTGCGGAACTCTGTTTCGTCTCAGGTGGGAGATGAACAGGAACAAGCTGCTGCTCCCATTGAGGAGAAAACCGATGAAGAACCCGATACAAGCAGCATAGAACCGAGACAAGACACTCCCATGTCAGCCCCCGATACCGGAACGGCTCCGGGAGACGTGAGTGCTGAGAAAGCTGCACCCAAACCAAAAAGCGAGGCGGAGGTTTCTGCACCTTTAGCAGCCAATAGCCAGGAACTTGATCAACAAATGGCATCGGAAAACATCACCGATGAACAACTGGCAAAATCCAACGAATCGCAATTTCAAACAGCTTTAGATCAAAAGAACAAAGCCCAGACAGATGCAGTTGAGGCTCCCAAGGAATACCGCCAGAAAGAACAGCAAACCATCGCTCAAGCCAAGTCTGAAGCCCAAAGCACCGCAGCTAATCAAACTGAGGTGATGCACGCTCAGCGACAAGATTCCATGTCTCAGGTGGAAGGTTTGCAGGGACAGACAAAAGAGAACGACGAACAAAAACGCACAGAAATTGCCGATCATATTAACGGTATTTACGAACGGGTGAAGGGAGAGGTAGACAGTAGCCTCAGCAGTTTAGAACAGGATGTGATTAGTAAGTTTGATGAAGCAGCAAATCAAGCCAAACAAGAATTTGAAAACTATGTGGATGGTAAGCTGGCTGACTATCGAAACGAACGGTACGGTACACCTGTCATTGGAGGGTTTTTGGCAATAAAAGATTGGGTTGTGGGACTTCCTGATGAGATTAACCAGTTCTTTGAGGACGGGCGACAATTGTATTTAGATAAAATGGATGTTGCCCTGAGCGAAATTGCCAACACAGTTTCCGAACGCCTTACCGAAGCCAAACAGAAAATTACTGAAGGTCGCCAGGAAATTAAAGAATATGTTGTCAGTTTGCCGGAGGATTTACAACACATCGGTCAAGAAGCAGCCAGCAATATTCAATCGAAGTTTGACGATCTTGAACAACAGGTTCAGGACAAATACGATCAACTTGTTGATACCCTAGCAGAACGGTATCGCGATCGCTTGCAGGAAGTGGACGATCGCATTGAGGAGATGAAGGCGGAAAACCGGGGATTGATTGATAAAGCCAGAGATGCCATTGCAAGCGTCATCAAAACTATTCAAGAGATCAAAGCCATGTTGGAGGGTATTCTCTCCAAGGCGATAGAAGCGATTAAAGCGATTATCCAAGACCCCATCGGCTTCTTGAACAATTTGATTGCTGGTTTGCGTCAGGGCTTGGAGAACTTCCTGGGTAATATTACCGATCACCTGCAAAGCGGTTTAGTGGGTTGGTTGACGGGAACAATGGGTTCTATGGGGATCGAAATTCCAGAAGACATTTTCAGTCTCAAAGGGATCTTTAGCCTGACAACTCAAATCCTGGGATTAAGCTGGAACACCATCCGAGGTAAGGCGACGAAGATGTTCGGCGAGAAAACTGTTACGGGAATGGAAGAAAGCGTCGGTATGGTTCAGGTTCTCCGGGATGAAGGGCCGACCGGACTCTGGGAACAGGTTCAAAGTGACTTCGGCGATCTCAAGGAATCGGTGATGGGCGAGATCAAGAATCTGCTGATTGTTCAGGTGATTCAGGCTGGGGTGAAGTGGATTCTAGGGCTACTGAACCCGGCTTCTGCTTTTGTGAAGGCGGCGATGGCAATTTATGACATTATCATGTTCTTCGTGAACCAGGGTAGCCAGGTGATTGAACTGGTGAATGCGGTGATTGATGCGGTGGTTGCGATCGCCAAAGGTGCTGTTGGTGGAGCGGCGAAGTTGGTCGAAAATGCCCTGGTGAAAGCCCTCCCGGTTGTGATTGGTTTCCTTGCTTCTCTGTTGGGAATTGGTGGGTTGGCGAAGAAAGTTCAGGATATTGTTGAGAAGGTTCGCAAGCGGATTGATGATGCGATCGAGAAGGTGTTGAAGAAGGCGAGAAGATTGTTTAAGAAAACAGCGAAAAAAGGAAAGGAAAAATTAGATGCGGTAGTTAAATGGTGGAAAGCTAAAAAAAGCTTCAAAAATGCGGGTGGAGAAAAACATCAGTTATTCTTTAAAGGTAAAGATAGTCAATCTAAGTTAATGATTGCTAGCAATAACCCCCAAGCTATTAAGCAATATTTAGATAACAAAGAAAAAGATCCAAATATTGCATCAGATTCAAAAATGTTGGAGGCAGTTAGGGAAGCTCGTCGAATAATCGACACAAAACTTAAAGTTGTTATTCAAGGGACAAAAAAAAGAACTACAGGTGGTAAAAATAAAGAAATAAAGGATCTAGAAGACATTGAAGCAATCTTAACTAACATCAGCAAGGCACTCGCCCAACTAGTGGACACCCCTCAAAAACCTGAAGAAGCTGAATATAACTATGGTGAAAACAAACCAACAAAAGTTACGGTTGATTACTTACATAAAGATAATCAGGAAACAGGATCTATACCTGGCAAAGGTAGAGGTACGGGAACAACTGGCTGGGATTTAATATTTGATTCGGGTCTGACTAAGGTTTCTGACAAGTGGGTTCAGATGCATATCATCAATGAAAACCTTGGAGGCAAGGGTATACCTGGAAACCTTGTACCCGGTCCACATAGTGTTAACAGAGGCTTAAAACAACCAAGGTTTGATGATTCAATTAAGAGGCTGATTAAGAAACCAGAAAATGTAGTATGGATAGAAGCAGATATTTCCTACCGTAGTGGTACAACGAAGCATCACAACGGCAATGATGTGAATTTAGATGCTTATGTTGACACCATGACTCTTAAATATGGTTTACATATTCCCAAAAATAATAATGACTGGAGTATGAAATCTCCATCTAAAGTTGAAACTAAAGTTAAAGTTCCAGAACCTCTTTTTCAAGCGACAAGTCGGAGTACGATTAATTTAAACACCTGTACAGGAACAGAAATGAAGAACACTGGTCTCGCTTGCTTCACACATCGGGAATATGGCGAATCACTTATAACATTCATAAAGAACAAGAGGAGCTTTAGTGATTATGAAGATTTAGAGGAGAAGTTAACTGAATTTGCTGCTCGATCCAATACTAAAGTTCCCGAAGAAGCAGTAGATACAATTGTTCAGGGAATTCAACAAAGCCAAAAAGTTAAGCTAGAGTAAATTTAGGTATGGAATTTATGGAAAATATCAATCAGTGCTTTCAAGAACTCAAGACTTGCATAGAAAGAAACAAAAATGTTTATGATTCATTCTTCAGCCTTAAGAAAGCAAGTAAATCTTTTAACAAAAAAAAAAATGAAAAGAATCATCAAATAAAGATCCCCGAAGTTATACTGGATTTTTTCGGCAAAACTAATGGTTTTTCTTTTAATTGGAAAGCTATAATTGATGGAAAAACAGTTACTGGTGAATCCAGGATTTTAAGTGGCAATCTTTTTTTTGAAAAGAAAGTTAACGCCTTTGAGAAGGGAGGAGTTTACGCAAATTTCTGGTCTGATAAAATTCAATCTGTAGACCGAGAAAAGCTGAAACAATTCTTCGTACTGGATGATATTGGATACTCTAATTATGTGATATTTGAATTTAAAAATGATTTAGAGCAACCCGAACTGTATCTTTATATGCATTCTGGTGAGTTTTACAAATTAAATTTTTCTTTTGAGGAGTATATTGCAAAAACAATTGAATACGGAGGAATCTATCTTTGGCAAAGATACTACTGTACTGAGTACAAGCCAACAGCTTTTGATCTCGATGACAGGTGTTTTGAGTATGCTCAGATTTTACTTCCTGATGCTGATTTAGTTGCTTTAAGAGAAAAAAGCTTTGATCTTCCCTTAATAAACGAAAGCAAAAACTATTACAATTTATTTTCTGAACAAGTTCATAATTTTGAGCAAAATAGAAAAGCAAGCCGGGAAATCTTTGCTTTACAGCCTGGTGCGCCTGTAGGATCTCTAGTGAAAGCGCAAGTAACTTTGAGAAAGAAGCTTCCTGAAGAATTTATCAATTTTTTCTATCAATTGAATGGAGTAACCTATGAGTGGAGCATGGAGGATGTTCACGGATGTATCAATGTTGGATCTATTGAAAGAATAATGGGAGGGAAAGATGGCGCTCTTAAAAAGGAGTGGTATCAACCCGATGATTTCTTTGAGATAACTTGGTTTGATGAGGAAAGTGATAACATTGATTATTACAAACGACTAAGACCACTTGAAGAGTGGTTTGGAACTAGCGCATATTCAGCTCTAGACTTTGAGTCTAAGTCTCTAGATATTTTCTTAAATGATGAAGGAGGTGAGTTCTTTATAGTGCCGATATCTTTTATTTCATATATTGATTTTTTATTGGTACTTATGGGATTAGATAACTGGCTTTACTTATTTATTGAGGAGTCCGAGTCTCCAATAGATGACACTTTTATTAAAGAGGCAGTGCAAAAAGTTTTTCCTGAAGTAGATATTGATGGATTATTGTAGATATCAGTGCGATTGCCTGTAGGTTGGGTTGAGTGAGTCAATAGTTTTTAAAAACTCAATCAATTTAATACCAAAGCGAAACCCAACACGGTGAACTTAGATCCTTAAAAAAGTGGAAGTTCGCGTTCGCGTAGCGTGGCGTTAGCCGTATCGCACGCCTAGCATTACCTAATAATGTTGGGTTGAGGTACGAAACCCAACCTACTTTTGATCAGCGATCATTCTTAATACAGGAGGAGTTCGCGATCGCTACCAATTAATCACTGTTAAAACCGTAACTTTCACAAATTCTTGATCAGCTGTTACCAAACTTGTAGAATTTTGTATAGCCATCGCAGCAATCTTGTAGGTTGGGTTGAAGCATGAAACCCAACAAAAACAACCCCTATACCAATTCAACTCAATTATGGAAGAATGAATTAATATGATGTTGAGTTTTCTCCGTAGGAGACGCTACGCAGTTGGCGAAGCCTGTCTGCAAGACATACACGTTCGTTCTACCCAACCTACGATTTAAATATTGATAGAAATATGCAATATCGTCGTGCCAAAATCAATGGAGGAATCTACTTTTTTACCGTTGTTACCCATCAACGGCGTAAAATCCTTTGTGAACCGGATAACATAGCGCTTCTGCGGGAAAGTTTTCGCTATGTCATGGTCAATCATCCGTTTGTAATTGACGCTATTGTAATTCTCCCCGATCATTTGCATTGTATTTGGACATTACCCGAAAACGATCACGACTTCTCAACCCGTTGGCGACTGATTAAAAGCGAATTTAGCCGTCGGTGTCATTCCAAATATAAACAACAACCCTCATTATCCCGACAACGAAAAAATGAGCAAGCCATTTGGCAACGGCGATTTTGGGAACATTATATCCGAGATGAAAAAGACTTGATGCAACATATCGATTATATTCATTACAATCCGGTTAAACATGGCTTGGTTCATGCGCCTAAAGACTGGGAATATTCTAGCTTTCATCGATATGTAAAAAATGCTGTACTGACACCCAATTGGGGGAAAGATGAAGCGATTTACTTGATTGAAGGAATTGGGTATGAATAAAATTAAGGTAAATGTTGGAAATCAGGTAAATGTTGGAAATCAGGTAAATATTGGAAATCAGGTAAATGTTGGAAATCAGGTAAATGTTGGAAATCAGGTAAATATTGGAAATCAGGTAAATATTGGAAATCAGGTAAATATTGGGTTTCACTTTCGTTCTACCCAACCTACTAAATAATTGATAAAATCATGGCTAATCAGATTGAAAACTTTCCCTTAGACAAAGAGTTAAGATTAAAGAACTCCTCCCACTTTCCCTTAACCATTCGCACAACTTCCCTATCCCTCACTAAACAAGATAACGAAATCATTGAGTGTCGCCTGAGTTTTCCAGTTACTCCTGAACTCTACCAACGCATCGATACTGACGCATTATTCAATCTCAAACCCGAAGTTCGGACTCCTTTAACGAATGGCCAGTTTAAACCCGAACTCGATATCCACATCGAAGCTAGTCTCAAACCCGATAGACTTCCTCTGCTTCTCCAACAGGCGACTAATGCGGAAGAAGCGGCTTTTTATCTGTCTAACCTCAGTCAACAGCAAGCACCAGACAGCGATAGACCCCTTGAAACTGACCATCCTTACACGTTGTTAGAAACTGAAAATTGGTTGGCTTTATCAGTTAAACAACAGCAAAATTCGGGAGAAATAGGTTATCGCACGTTTTGGTCTTATGTCAACCCTCAAACTTTAAATCCTGATTCTGTTTCCAGTGAAGAATTATCAGAAAATATTACCCGCTTTTTCACCGATGTTGTTGGGGGAAGTTTGGATAGTGCGATGCAAGAATTTACTAATGAAACCGTCGGAACACTGTCTAACTTTTTTCAAGATATTACCTCAAAATCTTCTCCGAATCCTTCTCTATTTCAGACCGTTCTCAACTTTTTTACTGAGGATGATTGGCCGTTTACTAAACTTCAAGGAGATTTGGCTTTACGTTCGGTATTTCAAGGAAAAAATGGTAGATGGGACTGTTACGCTAAAGTCAGGGAAGCACAACAACAGTTTGTTTTTTATTCGATTTGCTCGGTTAATGCGCCCGAAGACAAACGACAAGCGATCGCAGAATTTATCGCGAGAGCCAATTATGGCACGATTATCGGGAATTTTGAACTTGACTTTAGCGATGGCGAAATTCGCTTCAAAACTTCGATTGATGTGGAAGGAGATGCTCTCAGTTCGGCTTTGATTCAACCGTTAGTTTATACCAATGTAATGATGATGGATGAATATTTACCCGGGATTTTAGCCGTTTTATCAGGAGAATTGTCCGCCGTTGAAGCGATCGCAAAAATTGAAAGCGAATAAAACTCAATTTGATTGTACTATTCTATAACTTTAAGATGATTCACGAGGTTAGATTTGAGAGGAAAAATTTGTTTATAATTCAGTTTTTACATCTTCAACTTGTTCTGCTAATTGATTAATTTCTCGTTCTAAATCTTTCCAATTCGCTGCTCCTTGAAAGGAGTGTTGTAGAGACTGGAGATGATTTTCTAGTGTCAACAACTCTTTTAAGCGTTCTAACTTCTGAGCATTATTGTAGGAACTATTGAGAACGGTATTTTGGAGTTCCTTGAGTTCCAGAGAAAGATTCAACTGTTTTTCCTTAACCCGTGCTTCTTGTTCAGCGATTTCAATTTTATGCAGCACAGTTACAAAATTTTCTCGCCATTTACTCACAGATGAAGCAAAGTCTTGAACCGTTTTTGAGGGTCGATCTCCACCTTGAGACACTTCAATAATTCGGTTCAATTGTTCTTGAACTTTCTCTAAGGTTTCAGTTTGAGTAACCGCTTTAGCACGAGGTTCTAACTGTTGTTGAATTTCGAGCCGAAAGCGATCGCAATCTTTCCCAATTTCTGTAATCACCTGAGCGATTGATAAAATTGACTCTACCGTTTCTTGAGACAAACGACTGCCACCGAGTTCGATTAATTCCTCTGTACGCTTGTAGATGGCGTGAAAATGCTGCGATTTATCAATCGGATTCATAGCAGATCCCAGAAACTTAAGGTTAAATTAACACAATATAGCGATCGCCGATCGTTACCTTAGCTTAATATAATAAACAATGCGAACAGCAAAAAGTAAAGCTGATTAAATACTCAAATGGCACTGGCAGACAACAATCAACCTCCAGATTATATCGGATCGGGCATCGCATTTCCCAGTCAAACGAACGTCACTGGAGGAGTGCTGCTGAGTTCATCAACTCGTAATATTGAGGAATCAATATGGATTATTTTGAGTACCGATCTCGGAGAACGGGTCTATCGACCTGATTTTGGTTGCCGTTTGTCAGAATTGGTGTTTGCGCCGCTCAACCGGGAAACCCTTTTGCTACTGCGTCTCTACGTCGAAGAAGCGTTGGAAATGTGGGAACCTCGGATTATTTTGCGAGAAGTACGAACTAACCCCGACCCAGTTAGAGGTATGGTAGAACTGGAAATTATCTATCAACCCAAAAATAGTTTTGAAACTCGCAGTTTGGTTTATCCCTTTTACCTAGAACCAACTGTTCAGTAACCCACGATTTAATAACAGGAATTAGTATTAACCTCTAAAATTAGCAGTATGGTGAATTTTGATTTTCTGCCACATTTACCTAAACCAAATCTTGACGATCGCAAATTTGAAGACTTAGTGCAGGAATGTTTGCTTCGAATTCCTCGCTATTGTCCGGAGTGGACAAACCATAATCCCAGCGATCCAGGGATTACCATGATTGAACTGTTTTCCTGGCTAACCGATCAGATGTTGTATCGGTTTAATCAAGTTCCACTCCGAAATTATATTGTATTTTTGGAGATGTTGGGGATTCGTCTAAAACCTCCAGCAGCGGCGCGAACAAAAATTACATTTGAATTGACAAAAGCTCAAACTATACCCTTTCCAATTCCGGCAGGAACGGAAGTCGCGACTGAACGCACGGAAACTGAAGAAGCCATTATTTTTAGCACAGATCGCAAGTTATTAATCGGAGTTCCTCGAATTAAATGTTTTCTGAAAGCTACAGAATATGACTATAGTCAAAATCTGAGTAATCAGAGTTTAGAGGAGATTTTTCCGCGAACAAGATCATTTTGGAGTCGTCAAGAAGACGGAGAATGGCTGAGTACAATTCGTACCCCAATTTTTGATCAATCGCCGCAACGGGGAAATTGTTTCTATTTTGTGATTGAACCCAAAGCAACCGGTGAAGAAAATAGTATTGAAGGTAATATTCTAGCCATCACGTTTAAAGGACAAGCCGCCACCGCCACCGGAATCGATCCGAGAAATCCGCCCAGAGAGTGGGAAGCCTGGAATGGTCGAGAATGGGTTTCGGTTTTGCGACAGGAAGACGACGATCGCACTGATGGATTTAGTTTTGCAGAAATTACTCAACAAGGCCCGAATCCTGAACAGGGAGCGGATATTATTTTGCATCTGCCTACAGACTGGCCAGAGGATGACTTGGGAACTCAATATCAAGGTCGTTGGATTCGTTGTATTTATCGATATTTGCAAGATGATGACCTACAAGAATATGGTTATAGCAGTTCTCCGTTGATTTTTGGTTTGTCGATGCGTGCCATTGGCGGAACGGTTGAGGCGACTCAGTGTGTTTGGGTGCGCGATGAACTGTTAGGGGTAAGTAACGGTAAAGCAGGTCAAGCTTTTGAAATACAAGGGAAACCCGTTCTAGAACGACAAAGCCATGAATATATCGAAATTCAGCCCCCAGGCGATCGCAAACCCCGCGAACGTTGGATGGAAGTCCCTGATTTTGCTGATTCTACGGGAAACGATCCCCATTATTTAATCGACTCTCAAACGGGTGTAGTTCAATTTGGGCCGTTAATTCGAGAACCCAGTCAATTGAGGTTGCAAACCGAAGCCCGAACTCGTTTCCAAACCCAAGACCGTCTCCAAACCCAGTTTACCGGAACAGAAGCTTCTGCGAACGCCCTTGCTCCAACTCACGTTGAGACGGAAGGAAAAGCTCAACAGCGTCAGTATGGTCGAGTTCCACCACCAGGATCGGAAATTTATATGAAAGCTTATCGCACTGGGGGAGGAATGAGAGGAAATGTTGAGGCGGAAACGTTAACGGTGTTGCGATCGGCAATTCCTTATATTAAGGGAGTGATTAACTACGAAGCCGCAACCGGAGGAACAGAACCGGAGTCTTTAGAAAAGGCCGTTTTGCGCGTACCGGGATTATTGCGATCGAGTCAACGAGCGATTATTCGAGATGATTTTGAATACCATGTGATGCGAGTTCCTGGTGCTGATGTGGCTCGCGCTCATTGTTTGGATGTGAACTGGGAAATGGGTAAACGTTGGATAGAAGCAGATGCGATTAAGCCAGGTCAGATTTGTATTTTAACAATACCAAAGCCAAAGATTGAGGATTTGAGCGAGGGTTTATCCCCTAATGAATTAAGACTTAATGATGAACTGGCGACGAAAATTAAAGATTATTTGGACGATCGCAAACCATTAGGAGTGCAAATTTTGCTGCGAGAACCTAAATATATTGGAGTGAAAGTTGAAGCGGCTGTTTTGGTTGGACGGGATGCGGATCGAGAATATATTCGTTCTCAATTTCTGCAACTCTTATATCAGTTTCTCAATCCGATTACAGGCGGAACAAAAGGTCAAGGCTGGCCTTTAGGACATCCGGTTTATCCCTCCGATATTGTCGCCTATTGTCAAAAATTTTATCAGCAAATTCCTCATGTTCGTTATTTAAAGGCGTTAGAACTCAGAGGAATTCGTCAACAAGAGCATCAGAACTGGATCGTTGCCCCCATACCCGAACCTGTTGTTTATCCCAGTGAATTTGGAGTGGTCTGTTCTTGGGATAATCGAGAAGAAAATGAGGAACGAAAAACGGCTCACGAGATTAAGTTGATCCTTGATAATTAAGACTTGATCATTAATACTTCAGAAGTAGAGTTGTTTTTGCTCTGCTCAGTTGAATGTAAGCAAGTCAGACTCTTGCACTCTGAATTCACTTAATTTTCAAATTGGATGACTCAAGCCAACTCTCGTCCAACCCTCCACCTGCGACTCACCGCTATGCAACTTCCTGATGATGGAAGTTTAGAAAAGTTCGCCTTATCTAGTGGTCAAACTGAAGAGAACAGAAGAAAAACAACGCTGTGGATTTATCCAGGAGAACCCAGTGAAATTGTCCTGCAATTAGACAATCAGTCGGAGGAATCCTTCACACTCAATTTACAGCTTGAGATTGAACCCAATATTAATCCAGATTGGTGTCAATGGTATCAACAAAACATCAATAATGGCATCACACCCACCCAAAATATTCAAGGGTTCAGCTATCAACTGACGATTGAGCCTCAACAACAGCAAGAAGTTGAAATCGAGTTTGAATTTCCGCAAGCGTTCTTTGAAGAAAAAACAGCATTAAGTTTAAAAAAATCTCAGTTAGAAATTAATTATTTTGCTCAACTTTTTGTTTATCGTAATCATCCCAATAATAGCTTAATTGGTTATCAAGTATTTGATATAAAAACTCGTCCTAGAATTGAATATCTGGACTTTTTACCTGTTATTTATAGTGAAACCGATTTTCTCAGTCGTTTCTTGAAAATACTTGAAGAAACCTACGATCCCGCTATTCAAACGACCGATAATTTATGGGCTTATCTTGACCCTTTAACCGCACCCGAAGCACTGCTTCCGTTTCTCGCACAATGGGTGGGTTGGAAAATGGATTCTCGCTGGCCTCTGGATGTTCAGCGTCGCCTGATTCGCAATGCAATTACCCTTTATCGTTGGCATGGTACTCGTAAAGGTTTACGCTTTTATTTGCATTTGTTTACAGGTTTACCCCTAGATGAAGACTTACCCGAAGCGGAAAAACATATTAGTCTTTGGGAAGGTTTTAATCGAGGATTTGTTCTCGGAGCTACTCATGTTAATCAAGATTCCATGCTAGGAGGTGGACGTGCTTATCACTTTATTGTTCGCTTGCGAGTTGAGTTTCCCAATCAGATTGATGAACCCTTAGTACGAGAAATTATTGAAGAATATAAACCGGCTTTTTGTACTTATGAGTTAAATATTGTACAAGAACTATAGGTGTAGTTGCTTGCAAACAGAAACACTCATGCTCGCAAACAGAACAATTTGCTGCTCACATTAAATGCAAATATAAATGGCTTCATGCTCAGATTGTTGTGCAAATAAGCCCACATTATTGCAAATTGCTCACAAACAAGATTTAATGCTCTCATTAAGTGCAAATAGGCTGTAATTTATATTCAACGGTTATTACAGTCACTTCCACAGCGTCAACCTCTCCACAAGTGTCCAGTTAAGACCATCCTTAAAATCGAACGCATATGTTTAGTCTTTTGGGTTGACCGTTCACCTGATTTAAAATCAGGTGCTTGCGGTCAACTCGATTCCCGAGTTTAAACTAGACAATATCTGTTTGATTAAATCCCTCACAGGGTTTTCTCCGGGCATTACAAGAGATGGTCACTTATGCTTACTTGCGAGTTTCCACTGATCACCAGGACTTGGATAACCAACGTCATGGCATTTTAGAGTATGCCAACACTCAGAACTTGGGTTCTCTCAAATTTGTTGAGGATGCCACCTCATGACGGATTAAATGGCAATCAAGAGCAGTGGGACAATTATTAACTCAAACCGCCCAACCAGCAAACGTGCGATCGCCAAATTAGTCGAATGTTCTCCCTCAACCCTCTATCAGTGGATGGAACGACGACACATTCACCCTCGAAAAAAATCCACAAGGTGAGGGGAGAAATGATTCATGCCTAGGCGAAAAATTCCCACAGAAGCATTAGTTCGCCGCATAAACTAAGGGGATTTTCTTTGAAATACTCCTTAAGACAGAAGCTGCCCGATAACACAATCGATAACGTCTTCTGGAGTCATAATAACGGCATCATTCCAACTAGATCCCCCCACTTCGTTGCGTCCTCCCCACTCCGTTAAAGGCATAGGAAATCCCAACAGTTCACGTTTTTTTCGTTCAGCTTCTGCTAATTTTTGCCAAACATTTTTGTCCGAAAACTTTGGGGAGCCTAAAGGATGTAAGGGAATTGAGCCTAGTGTGTAAGCAAACGCCGGATATTTTAGTTCTCCGACTTCTAAAGCCCGACTGCGAACAGTCAAAGTAATGTTTAGACAATTAGATTGACTGCGCGCCCACTCAACCAATAGGCGAGGATCGCAATATTCTTGTAGCGATCGCTGATCTAAAATCGCTACGCCTCTGTGCAAACGAGAACAAAGCTCAACATAGGGCTTAATACGATTTACGTTCTCCCAATAAGCATCTGCTTCTCCGTTTTCTCCCGGCCAAGGACGCTTCCCCCGAACCGCATCTACAATCCATAATGCCCCGCGCTCAAACCCTGCTGATGCGTACTTGGCTTTTGTATAGCAGCGGAGAAAAAATGGTCACTAAGAACAACTGTCCCCTAGTCGATGCTTGGAAAATTTGTAGAAAACAAGCTGTATCAACGTGAAATCGTAATTTCCCCATATTGACTGTCCCATCTTTGAACAAAAGTGGGACAGTTCAGATAGTTGCTGGAACTTTTATACAGTAAGCTTTTCAGCCCTAGCGACCAAAATTTCTCCATTGCTATACAAAGGCGTAGAACAAGTGGAACAGCTCAACTAGCAACATCAAAACCGTCACTCTCTTCTAATTCCCGCAGAACAGGAAACCGCTCCGATCCAAATAAACAGAGAATATCCTGAGCGCGAGTCATAGTTCCACATTAAGCTGATTGCTAACTTACTCCATCAGGGAATATTCGGATTTTAGAAATGGTAACTATTCATAAAAATAACCCTAACCAATTCGGCTAGGGCTTCAGTCAAAATTAACTGCAAACTGAGGTTTTTGATAGAGTTGAAAGGAGGAACCCGAAATTCAAACGAGGAACAAACTATATAAATTTGAATTTAAACGGACAGTTGTTGGTGGCAACCCAGATGGCTTGTTTCCCATCTCTATTATTCAAGATTTGACGGCGGATGACGGTGGGGAAAGGTGGGGAAATTTTAGATGAAACTCAGACAGCCCTGTTCAAGCTCAAATTATAAACCTGTCCAGCCTTTGAGAAGCTCGTCGTTATCGCCACTCCAAAGATTGTTTCTATCCTGACTATTGCCCGGATATTTATTGCTCATATATTGGCCCGAGTCTGGGGGGATTTTCTCCTCCTTCTGAGAACTATTTTTGAGGGGATTGGCTGGCTCATTTTTGAGAGAAGAATCAGGCATGATTAGGGTCTCCTTAGATTACATTAGGCTTGAAGCTGACGTGGTCAGAGGTGTTTTGATTTCCGTTATTGATACTATTGTCATCTAGATTGACTACAGAAAAAATACCGTTTTGTTCAGGAAAATTTCAGTTTTGTTCAGTCAAAATTTGGGTGATTGGTCTTTGGGGTTTCAAGTAATCAACAAAAAACCCTAAACCGATTGGGCTATGGTGGGGGAAAGTTAAAACCACATCGGAAAATTCTTGATTGAGTTGAACTACCAAGCTGATGAACTATCTCTATTATTCGAGGTTTGACGGCTGATGACGGTGGGGAAAAGTAGGTAATCTCAATAACAAAAATCCCCGCTTCTGTAGTGGGCGGGGTAATTGATTCTGCAATCGAGGAGTTTCAACTTATCC
>JBCBCI010000073.1:0-29361 GCA_038530755.1 Cyanobacteria bacterium J06592_8
TTGAGTATACATAAAAAATTAAGAATATTTCAAGTTTTTTCAAAAAATTATATTGGGTCCACATCAGACTTCCTTTTTGTCACATTTTAGTCACATTTTAACAGAAAAAATATACCTGATATTAGGATTCCTTAACAAGGCGATCGCACTTCCCCCTCAAACCTCTCACTCATCTACAGCTTCATCTTTTACGCCTGATGTCGGATGAAAATAGTGATAAATTTGTTGAGCTAATTTGAGTCCAATTCCCGGGACTTCAGTAATTTGTTCGGGTGTCGCAATACGAAGATAATCAATTGATCTAAAATGGGCGAGGAGTTGTTTTTGGCGATGATGTCCGAGACCCGGAATCTCATCTAAACGCGATCGCTTTAACCGTTGAGACCGTTTATCTCGATGAAAACTAACTGCAAACCGATGGGCTTCATCTCGCAGTCTTCGCAACAGTTGAACGCCGGGTTGTTCTGCATCGGTTTCTAAAGGGAAAGACTCACCCGGAAGGAAGATTTCTTCGCGTTGTTTCGCTAAACTCACCACTCGCAACTCTTCTAATAAGTTCAACTCTGACAAGACTTTTACAACGGCTGAAAGTTGACCTTTCCCGCCATCAATCATCACTAAATCTGGCTTATCTGCTGCTATTTTTTCAGGCGATAATGTGGAATAATCTCGAAAACGTCGCCCAATCACTTCAGCTAAACTCGCAAAATCATCCGAACGTCCAGAACGAACTTCCGGGTTTCTAATTTTGTAGTGGCGGTACAATTGGTTCGCAGGTAAACCATCAATAAACACAACTCTGGAGGCGACTGCATCCGACCCTTGAATATGAGAAATATCGTAACCTTCGATGCGGTGAGGAATGTCCGGAAGATCGAGAATTTCGGCTAAATCTTGTAAAGCTTGTAAATTGCGATCGCTAAATTTTTGTACCCGTTCTAACTCATAGCCTGCATTCCGTTCCACCATCTCAATCAATTCCGCTTTGGTTTGACGTTGGGGGTTGACAATTGTCACCTTTCGCCCCTTATATTCACTCAACCAATTCGCTAATATTGATTCATCCGGTAACTCATATTGAACTAAAATTTCACTCGGAACTTCAACAGAATCAACCATCTGATAATGATTTTCGAGGACTCGTTGTAAAATCGCCCCAAATTCTGCATTTTTTTCTGCTTCTGTCTTGATCTCGGCTACAACATTCTCCACCTGAAACCCAAGACGCCCGACGAGTTGACCCGCCCGAATTTGAAATAATTGAATACAAGCCCGTTTTTCATTCGCCGCCAAAGCGATCGCATCTCTTGATACTCTATCATCGGGTAAGGAAACTTTCTGATCGGCATTTAAAGTCTGTAAGCCTTGAATTTGGTCTCGAATTCTCGCCGCCGTTTCAAAATTCAAATTCTCCGCCGCCGTTTCCATTTGTTCGGTTAAATATTTCATCAATTCTCCGGTGCGTCCTTGGAAAATCATCGCCACTTTTTGCATCGTCTGGTGATACTCTTCCGTGGAAATTAACTGTTGACAGACACCCGGACAGCGACCCATATCATAATTTAAACAAGGACGATCCTTAAATAGCGGCTTCGGGCGTTGACGCATCGGGAAAATCTGCTTGACTAAATGCAACGTACTCCGCAACAGTCGAGTATCGACATAAGGCCCATAATAACGATCTTTCGCTTTCCCCAGACGGCGTTTGCGGGTAATAAAAATTCGCGGATACTCCTCCGACCAGGTAATACAAAGATAGGGATATTTCTTGTCATCTTTCAACAGCACATTAAAATAAGGCTGATGCTGTTTGATTAAATTGGCTTCTAAGGCTAAGGCTTCAGCTTCCGTATCAGTAACAATAAACTCAATATCTGCGACCTGCTGAACCATCGTTTCAATGCGAGGACTGTGGCGGTTAGAGTCTCGAAAATAAGACCGAACTCGCGATCGCAATTTCTTCGACTTGCCAATATAGAGAATATGATCACAGCGATCGCGCATTAAATACACACCCGGACTGGCGGGAATTTCCTTCAGCCGACTTTCCAGACGTTCAGTATCTCTGACCAGAGTTCGCGTTTGAGTCGCAGCCATCCGATTTCTCTAGAACCATTTTTCCGATACTATATATAATATGTGAGATATTCAGCTTGTTTGTCTGTACAAGAGGGGAGATAACACAACCACTGATTATTGTTAACTGTCGAACTGCTCACTGAAAAAGCTGCCAGCCAGTGCCAGAGATTGAAATCTCTGTCTAAAATTGCAAGTCCTTTGAAAAGGACTAGATGTAACTGAGTCAATTTCAACTGACTTTGGGTTTCAGACCAGGAATTGATGAACGGGCAAATCATATATACTATGAACAAGAGATTAACAACACAACCACTGTGTACTGCTTACTGTCGAACTGTTAACTGAATTATGACTGTTGCGATCGCCCCTAACCTCCTGTCTGAAGATGAAACCCTGTCTCTGATTGAAACCGTCATTCAACAATCAGAAGCAGAAGATGTATTTGTCAGCATTAGCAACAGCGAAGAAGCCCTGACCCGCTACTCTGAAAATCAGATTACCCAAAACGTCAGTAGTACCAAATTTACTCTCTCGATTACCAGCTATTTCGGGAAACGCAGTGCCTCCGCCTCAACCACTGAACTTGACCCCGATGCAATTAAAGCCGCCATTAAACGTTCCGAAGAGTTAGCTGCGATCGCGCCGGAAGATCCAGAATGGGTTCCCCTACTCGAACCCCAAACCTACGATAATCGCCAACCTGCTTTTGATGAAGCGACAGCTTGTTTTTCCCCTCTGCAACGCGGAGAACGAGTTCAAAAAGTCTGTCAGATGAGTATTGATGCCAAAGTTGAAGGTTCAGGAACTCTCAGCAGTGAAGCCCGACTCTATGCGGTGGGAAATTCACGAGGGTTGAGAGCGTGTAACCGTTTAACCAGTGCTGATTTTGGCTTTACCGCTAAAATTGACAATGGTTCAGCCTGGAGTGAACGCACTGCGATCGCCATCTCCGATTTACCGATAGAAGCCTTAACGGAAACGATTATTAATCGCGCCTACTCCGCCCGTAATCCTCAAGATGTTCAGCCCGGTGTTTATCCCGTTATTTTTGAGGCCGCTGCATTTTCTGAGTTGTTGATGTGGGTGATGTTTAACATGGATGCACGGGCTGCCGATGAAGGGCGAAGCTTTATGTCGCGGATGGATGAACAAAACAAACCCAGTGGAAATCGCGTCGGAGAAGTGATGTTTAGTCCGATGGTGAATGTGCAGCGTAATCCAGCTCATCCTTTAATTGGAGGTTCGACGTTCTTTGCAGATGGGCTGAAAAAAGATTCTCTGGATGTGATTACTGAAGGTGTGCCTCAAACTTTGTCTTACAGTCGTTATTGGGCGCAGCAACAAGGTGTTCAACCCAACGGAGCCATGTATCCCGTGGTGATGTCAGGCTCAGAGCAAAGTATGGCAGATTTGATTGCTCAAACCGAACGGGGAATTTTAGTCAGTCGCGCTTGGTATGTGCGTTATGTCAATCCTCGGACTCTAGAAGTGACGGGGATGACACGGGATGGTACTTTCTGGATTGAAGACGGAAAAATTGCCTATCCGATTAAAAATTTACGCTTCAATCAACGCTTACCGGAAATGTTTGCAGAGGTGGATGGGTTGAGCCAAGTTGAGCGGTATGGGAGTAGTGTGGTTCCCGGAGTACGAGTCAAGGCGTTTAATTTTAGTAGTATTACTGACAGTATCTAAATTTTGACCAATGCACAGTTTAAGTTTTTTGTCAAATCCCCTGAAAAGAGAGGAGTAAAAATTGGTGATTCGGGAGTTGAGATTTTAGGGTTTGTCAAGGGGAGAAGTTACCGAATAATCAGGGTTTGAAGCGTTAAAACACCTTATAGGTACACCTATCCTTAATTATTCTTTGATATCACAATACCATAACGGCTGAAAGAACGCAAGCTCGTTGCTTATTGAGAAGAATTTTTGAGTTAAGTTTTGTAAAATCAAGGTTTTGATAGGAAGTTCGGAACAGAAGCCAGGCAAGAGATTACATAAACTTATTGCTGTTTGTCTGAAAGGAGATCGAGAAGGTTAATTCAAAAAAAATAAGGATTTGATCGCGTCAGCGAACAGTAAACTTTAAAATAAATATAATCGCAATTGATATAAAGACAAACTTCCTGATAGATAGGCTCGTCTGAGTGGATTTATAATAAAGAGTATTTCAGCGATTGGGACTCATGCTCTCGATGATGTAGAGGCTAAGATTGAGTCAGGGAATCCAATCCATAAATAAACGTAGCTTCTAACTTTGTACATCGGAAAGCGGTAAACCCGCCCCGTTTTCCAATCCACCCTCTATCTAAACCTTGGTGGTCAAATCAGCGGGAATAAGCAATGAATCTAAAATTTCTGAGTTTAGCAACATCTGGACTCTTGGCGATGGGAACAACAGTCAGTATTGATGTTGCTGACGCCCGTTCTTCTTCTAAAAACCTTTTAGACTTAGCCCCAACTTCTCAGGCCTCTAATTTTAGCTCCAATGTTTTTATTAATCAGTCTAACCCACTCTTGGCTTTAGACGATACAGAACGAACCAATATTCGGATTTATCAACAAGCGAGTCCGGCAGTTGTTTCGATTGACACCGAAAAAGCCAATGGTAGCGGTACGATTATTACTCCCGATGGCTTAGTTCTAACCAATGCTCATGTTGTTTCCCAAGGAGATGAAGTAACAGTAACATTGGCAGATGGTCGAGAAATGATCGCCGATGTGATTGCCTTTGGGGAAGACGGGTTAGATTTAGCCGCTCTGAAAATTCGCAACGCCCGGAATTTACCGACAATTCCGATTGCAACACCGGGTTCGATCGCAGTCGGTCAACGAGCCTTCGCAATTGGGAATCCCTTTGGTCAATTTCAAGGCACATTTACCATCGGAATTGTCAGTCGAATCGATGGCGATCGCAATTTAATTCAAACCGATGCGGCGATTAATCCCGGAAATTCTGGCGGTCCGTTACTCAATAGTGATGGAGAATTAATTGGAGTTAATACCGCTATTTTTACACGCGGTCGCAGTGGGGGTAATATTGGGATTGGGTTTGCCATTGCAGTGGATAAAGTTCCGCCCTTTCTACAAGCCGTTGAGGAAGGAACAGCACCAAGAGTTGCTCAGTCTCAAAGACCCTTAGCCTTTTCTGGCGAACCTTCGGAAAAAATTATTCTTGACGGGCCAGAAATTCGAGGTCGTTTAGATAATAGTGATAGTATTTTACCGATTGATAATAGCTATTATGATATCTATTCTTTTGAGGGAGAAGCGGGTCAACAAATTGCGATCGAAATGAGCAGCCAGGATTTAGATCCCTATTTAATTTTGTTAAATTCTGATGGCAGTGAACTGGCTCAAGATGATGATAGTGGCGGCGATAAAAATGCTCAAATTTTAGTCACATTGCCCGCCGATGGAGAATATACTTTTTTAGCAAATTCCTATGAAGCCGGAGAGTCGGGTGATTATCGATTAAGACTACGAATAGCGAAAGACAGTCTCAACCCTAGAGATCGTTCCAGTCGGTTAATCTTAGAAGAGCGAGGCAGTTTAGATGCAAATGATCCGGTTCTGCCTTCTGATGGAAGTCGCTACGATGAATATGTCTTTGATGGTGAAGCCGGTCAAACTGTTACCATTCGACTGGAAAGTTCTGACTTTGATCCCTATTTAGCAGTCTTTAGTCCGAATGGTCAGCTTGTGGGAGAAAATGACGATGCGAATTCGTCAGAGAAAAATGCCGCCTTGACTTTCACTTTACCCGTAACAGGCCGTTATCGCGTTGTGGTGAATGCCTACGATAGTACAGGTCAAGGAGATTATCTACTCACGGTTCGATAAACATCCATCAGCAATCTTGATAACATTCATCTGAAGTGAATGTTTGATCTTGTCATTGAGTTAAACTGACTTCCTTGTTTTCCATCTCCGAGAGATTATCTATGAATCAAATTCAATTTTGGGTCGTTATTGCGAGCTTACTGGCTGTCTTTCCTGCCCATGCAGTGAGTCGTTCCTCAACTCACCTCGGTTCTGAAGCAATCAACGGAGTTCAGTTCAGTAATCTGATTGCTCAGGAAACACCAGAACCTGAAGCTGAACCTGAGACTCCTGAACCCGAGGCTGTTTCTGAACCGGAAGCCTCTCCAGAACCTGAACCTGAAGTGACTCCGGAACCTGAAACTTCCCCAGAACCGGAAGCTTCCCCAGAGCCGGAAGCCTCTCCAGAACCGGAAGCCTCTCCCAGTTCAGAGGAAACACCAGAATCACCCGATTCTGAAACCTCAGAGCCATCAGAAGAGACAGAAGAGACATCAGAGACATCAGAGTTAATTCTAGAAGAACAGGGTGAACTGACTGAAGGTGACTCTGTACTGGCTTCTGATGGCAGCTTGTATGATGAATACACCTTTGTCGGAAAAGAGGGACAAGAAGTAACGATTTCGCTAGATAGTAGTGAATTTGATACCTATTTAGCGATTTTTACACCCGATAATAAGTTACTCGAAGAACATGATGATGTAAATCAAAGCAACTCTAATTCTGAAATTACGGTAACGTTACCCAGTGACGGCACCTATCGAGTGATTGTTAATTCCTACGACGACAAAGGACGGGGAAAATACAAGCTCATGGTTAAATAAAAACAGGGGAATGAGGAATTCAATTGAGTCTCGATCAATTGCCTCATTCCTAAGTTAATGCAAGTTAATGCAAGTTAATGCAAATTAACGCAAACCCAACCAGGTGAACAAATCCTGATGAGTGAAAAACTCTAATCCCAATAGCAGAAGAAAACCAACCATCGCAAAGCGACCATTAATCACCTCTGCATAGCGAGTCCAGCCGAAAGCGGGTTCAGCATCTGTTGAGTTGGGAAGGGAATTAGAGTCAGTAGAGGGAGGCGTAGAAGAACTCATGGTTGTTGCTCTAGACGTTGAACAGATTCAATTAGCGATCGCACCGTTTTTGTACCTTCTGAGGGTTCAAAGCTGAGAGGAAACTTACCCCGACTCAGCATCCGTAACCCCAATGGCCCTAAACCGAGTAATCCTTTTAAATCCCGGAAATAGTTTCCAACGACAAAAATACCAAACTTGCGTTCATCGACCCAACCCCCTTGTTTAACCAAGTCTACCATCACTTTTCGGTGACGAATGGGTGTACTGTCGCTAGCCTCTTTACGTTCGAGGATTTCGTGCTTAATTTTGCTAATCTGATCCATGGGTGCGACTTCCATCGGACAGACGCTATTGCAATTGTAGCAGCGCGTACATCCCCAAACTCCGGCTGTACCTTGATTGTATTCTTCTAAACGGTTTTCTGTGCGATCGTCACGATTATCAGCCACCATCCGATAGGCTTTGGCGAGGGCGTGAGGGCCAGCAAATTCCGGGTTCACTTCCAAAGCGTTACAGTCAGAGTAACAAGCCCCGCAAAGAATACAGTTCCCCATTTGATTGAGTTTCGCCCGGTCTTCCGGACTCTGCAAAAATTCCCGTTCTGGAATAGCCCGACTTTGGGTACTCACGTAGGGTTCTACTTTCTGTAAATTCCCCCAAAAGCCTTTCATATCCACAACTAAATCTTTAATCACGGGCATATTTCCCATGGGGGCGATGCTAATTTCAGGAATGTCGTTGGATGAATGCGTCGCCAAACTTGAAGCGGCTATTTTTTCGAGGCGAGCGACTTCACTGCCAATATTTTCTTTACAAGCCAAAGCCGAACGACCATTAATCCGCATTCCGCAACTTCCACAGATGGTATTGCGACAATTCTTACGAAAAGCTAAAGTTCCATCGAGTTCCCATTTGATCCGATTTAGACATTCAAGTATCGTATTTCCAGGCTCAACATTTAATGTATAGCTTTGAATACGAGGGCTGTTGTCTTGAGTTTGACGAATAATATTAAACTGAACGTCCATACTGCTTGAATAAACCTTTGTCTATTAGTATAAACGGTTAACAGTGTGCTGAGAAAGCCAGAGATTGAAATCTCTCTAATACATAAAGTCCTCTAAAAGAGGACTAAGATTTTAATATTCACTGTCTACTGTTGGCTGTCCCCTGTAACCTGTCCCCTATTTACGCTTCTTTGAAAAATCGGATAATTTCTCGAACATGACTTAAGACTTCGCTATCGGTTGTCAGTTGAGCGATCGCATTTTCAGCCTCTCTTGCTAATTGTTGATGTTCGGCTGTATTTGTTGCCTTAAAATTTTTAAAATCGGCGTAAAGTTTGTCTAAATCTTGCTCTTGAACTTGCCAACGTTTGGTTTGCTGAGTAATAAATGAATGCGGATTATTTTGATCGAGTAATGCTTCTAAAGTTTTCACCTTTTCTTCAAAAATATAAAAGCGATCGCGAAGTTCGACAATATCTTGACGAGGATAGGAAAACTCCCGCCGTACCATTGCTAAACGTCGGGCTAAATATTGATAAGCACGAATAGCTGGACGCAAAACAGTTAAGAGTAATGCCGCACCCGACCCAATATAACCCACGACACTAATTCCCGCAACTGCTAAAGCATACAATCCAATAGTAGAAATCAGATGTAATCCAATCGCAACCCATAAAGAACGACGAGCAACAAGTTGAACATATTTGAGCTGTTTTTCATCAATTGTAATCTCTTTTTTAACCGAATCTTCTGCCTCTGCTAAAACCTCTTTCGCATCAAAATGAATATTCCAAGGCACAGTCACAATTAAGAGTAACCACCAAAAGGTAGCGGCACCAATCACCCAATCTAAAAAGTCACCTGTGGGAATATTCAACCATTGTAAAATGCCAAAGCAGAACAGAACCAATAATAAAAGTCCCACACCAAAACTTGCAAAATTAATTGAGTTTTTCATCATCAAACTCCCGTAAACTCTGATAATTCAATTATGTCCAGCCAATGGGACATCACCGCCAATTTTGTGACAATTGAACGATTGGATGATACCCTAGAGGACAGATCTGGGAGTGGTACATTTAACATCCAAAATCAACAAAAATGTTATTGTGACCCACTGAGATAGTGACATTAGTATTCTTGTTTGTTTCTTAGAAAAGATTAAGCTTATGAATACAACCACAACAAATCAATCCTCCAAATTCCACGCTTATGCCGTTCTCAATCCTCGTGAAAAATTACAACCTTGGGACTATGAACCCGCACCCCTAGACAGTGGAGATATTGAGATTCGAGTCACTCACAACGGTCTTTGTCACACTGACTTACATATGCGCGATAATGACTGGAGTGTGAGTCAGTTCCCCTTAGTAGCAGGCCATGAAGTCGTGGGTGAAGTGGCTGCAATGGGAGAAAAAGTGACAGGTCTTCAGATTGGCGATCGCGTGGGAGCGGGCTGGATTCGCAATTCCTGCCGCGTTTGCGATCATTGTTTGCGCGGTGAAGAAAATATCTGTCGCCAGGGCTACACGGGCTTAATTGTGGGCAATCATGGAGGATTTGCAGACCGGGTGCGGCTTCCGGCTGACTTCACCTACAAAATTCCCGATACCCTCGATTCTGCAAGTGCTGCGCCTCTCCTCTGTGCTGGAATCACCGTCTACACGCCGCTTCGGACTCACATCACCCATCCGGGTATGAAAGTTGGGGTCATGGGTATTGGTGGTTTAGGACATTTAGGACTACAATTTGCTCGTGCGATGGGTGCGGAAGTGACGGCGTTTTCTTCCTCTCCTTCTAAGGAGGCGCAAGCGAAGGAATTTGGGGCGCATCATTTCCAACAGTGGGGAACAGCAGAAGAAATGCAGGCGGTGATGGGAACCTTTGATTTGATTCTGTGTACAATCTCTGGGGAAACAGACTGGGATGTTGCGATCGCTATATTAGGAAATAATGGCAAACTCTGTCTAGTCGGACTTCCTGTTTCTACTTTAAATATTCCTTTATTGCCTTTGATTTTTGGTCAAAAATCTGTAGTTGGGAGTGTGGTAGGCGGACGATATTTTATGCAGGAAATGCTAAATTTTGCTGCTCTTAATAAAATTAAACCGATGGTGGAAATTATGCCTTTAAGTCAGGTGAATGAGGCGATGGATCAAGTGGCGGCGAATAAAGCGCGTTATCGAATTGTATTAGTATCAGAGTAAACAAAAAAGTTATGGGGTGGGCATTGCCTACCCAATCTAATAGAATTATCAATTAACATGACAAGAGAACAAACAAAATCATCCTTACTCGGAAATTCTATTTCAAACGTTGATTATGATATCGCAATTATCGGTGCGGGGCCAGTCGGATTAGCAACAGCCTTGGGTTTATATCAACGTGGAATTGAAAATGTAATTGTCCTCGATCAAACTCGTGCTTTTCGTCAAGTGGGTCAAACTGTTGATCTGTTACCGAATGGTTTAAAATCACTGAAATATACCCATACTCAAGCTTACGAAAATATTACCGCAACAGTTGAGAAAGCCAACACCGAAACTCCCTCTGAAAAAAAACAACCTTCGTCAGAATGGACAACCCGAAATGTCAACGGTCAAAAAATTCGTTCATTTCCTTTGGGGTATGATGACTGGTTTAACAAATATGGAGAAGGTCGAGTTTCAATTGCTTGGTTCAATTTACAAACTCAACTCAGAACACTGTTACCCAGCGATCGCGTTAAAATCAATCATCGTTGTGTTAACGTCGTTAATGAGCCGGATTTTAACTGTATTCGAGCTAATTTTAGTCATGACTTGAGGATAAAAGAAAATCCATACTCTCACTGGCAAGAAGCACCTGAAGAAGAACAAGATAGCACTTTAAGTCCTGATTATTTTGACTCTGAAACTACATCAATTCGAGCTAAATTACTGATTGCTGCTGATGGAATTAACTCCACTGTTCGTCAGGTTGTTTATAAAGATACTCCCTATTATCTCTATGATAAACCTAAATATTCTGGATTGACATCGATCAGTGGAGGCTTAAATTGTATACCCGAAACCTTATCACAAAAAATTAATGATCGGTTCCTTCAGGGAAATCGAGTTGTAACGATTGTTGGCGATAAAGTTCCCGGTAATTCTTCAGATAATCAAGGCGGTAGAATGCTCTTGTATTCTCCAAAGCCGGGTTATTTTGGTTATTTAGCCTACGCACCTTTGCCTTTAGAACTCTTAACAGGAAAATCAGGACAAGATTTAATTGATATTGCTGTATCTGAATTAAAAAAAGCGAACTTTCCAGAAATAATTCAGCAATTGGTGGCAGAATCAGACCCACTTCAAATGAGGCAACGTCCTTATTATATTCATCGGGTTACGGTTCCCCCTTCAGACACTTTAAAGTGGAGTAGGGGACGAGTTGTATTAGTTGGAGATGCAGCCCATGGAATGCCCCCATTTGCGGCACAAGGCGCGAACCAAGGACTTGAAGATGCGGCGGTAATCTCTGCATTAGTGGCTGAAATTGCGCGAAAAAATCAGTGGGATGACCTGTCCGCAATCGCATCAGCTTTCAATCAATACGAAAGTTTACGCCGTCCACTTCTCAGCCTCGTTCAACAAACAACTTTAACCGGGTTAGACCGTTTATCAGAGTCAGAGTTGGAAGAATATAATCAACAGGTTTATGCTCGCAATATTGATAAAATTATCAATGAGTTGTTGTTGTAATTTCTTTTGTCATTGTGCTTCAAAAACATGATCTAAATATGATATAATGAAAAATTTAAACGGGGGAAAAGTTTATATCGTTGGTGCAGGGTTCGGAAATATCGACTACTTAACTGTGCGATCGCATCAACTCTTAATCCAAGCAGAAGTCCTAATTTATGATGCTTTGGTTGATGATTCTATCTTGCAACTCGCCCCAGAAAATTGTCTCAAAATCGATGTCGGAAAACGAGGCGGACAACCCAGCACCCCACAAACTAAAATTAATCAGCTTCTCGTGGAATATTGTCAGCAGGGAAAACAAATTGTGCGACTTAAAGGCGGAGATCCGTTTATTTTCGGGCGAACGATTGGAGAAATTCAAGCCTTAACTACAGCGAATTGTTGCTTTGAATTGGTTCCGGGTATTTCCTCTGCATTAGCCGCACCATTATTGGCGGGAATTCCCCTCACAGATGTCACCATGAGTCGCTGTTTTGCAGTATTAACAGGTCACGAACCTGAAACTATCGACTGGAAAAATGTTTCTCAACTCGATACCCTCGTGATTTTAATGGGAAGTCGAAATCTTAATATTATTATTCAACATCTTCAACAAAATGGGCGATCGCCTCAAACGCCAATTGCCATTATTCGCGAAGGTGGACGACCTCAACAACAGGTTTGGGTGGGAACATTAAGCGATATTATAGAAAAAACTGCCGATTTCTCCCTTTCTCCCTGCGTAATTGTGGTGGGAGAAGTGGTAAACTTGCGAAGATAATGTCTAACCCTGAAAAACCCCTGTCTGGAAAAACGATTTTAGTCACCCGTGCGGCGGGACAGTCCAGTAAATTCACTCAACTCCTAACCGCCGAAGGTGCAACGGTGATGGAAATGCCTGCTTTAGTCATTGGTCCGCCTTCGAGTTGGTTTGCGCTAGATAAAGCGATCGCACAACTTAACTCAACTTCTACTGCTTATTTTAATTGGTTAATCCTCACCTCAGCCAATGGCGTTAATTTCTTTTTTGAACGACTGCAAGCCAAAGGAAAAGACATTTCCACACTCCATCACACTAAAATCGCAGTAGTCGGGAAGAAAACAGCCACCAGTTTGCAGAAATATCAACTCGAACCGGACTTTATCCCGCCAGATTTTGTGGCAGATTCTTTAGTGTCACATTTTCCGGAGTCTCTAAGCGGGAAGCGAATTCTGTTTCCAAGAGTTGAAACCGGAGGGCGAGAAGTGCTAGTACAGGAGTTAAGCCAGCGGGGTGCAGAAGTCATCGAGGTTCCAGCCTACGAGTCTCGTTGTCCAGATGCGATCGCCCCTGAGATCTCAAATGCTTTAAAAGCGCATAAAATTAATATAGTCACATTCGCCAGTTCTAAAACCGTCCAGAATTTTGCTCATTTAACTCAATTTCTCGAAAACAACGGCTTAGAAGGAGTTTGTATCGCTTCTATTGGGCCACAAACCTCGGAAAGTTGTCAGCAATTATTGGGTCGGTTGGATTTAGAGGCAAAAGAGTATACATTAGAGGGGTTAACAAAAGCCATTGTTAACTGGGAGCTAGGAAAAAGAGCGATTTAAGTTGCAAGTAAAATCAACTCCAGGGCTGGCATTTAGCTTATAATTTATATTGAATTATTTTGCAAAATTTTTAAGTGTAATTGGTCAGATTAATCAGATTAAACAGTATCCCTTGGGGCGAGAACATGAATATTAACCCATTTCAGCAAAACCATTTAAACTCAATATTTTTAGGAACTGCAACCGTTGCGGCTCTCGTTGTCACTCAGCAAAGCATTGTTGTCGCAAAATCAGCTCAAGATGTGGCTGAAATTGCTGCTCTAATTACCGTACAAATTAATAGTAGATTAGGAGATGGTTCGGGTGTAATCGTTGCGAAAACAGGTCAGAAATACACCGTTCTCACCGTGAATCATGTTGTTGAAGATGCAAGTACAGATTACAGTATTCGCACCCATGATGGAGAAAACCATTTAGTTACATCTGTCACTCGTCTACAAACTGATAATACAGAACCCGATTTAGCCGTTGTTGAATTTGAGAGTAATTTAGATTATCCCGTCGCCACATTAGGAGACTCTGAACTGGCGGTCATTGGCGCCCAGATTTACGTGTATGGGTATCCCGCGACCGGAGGATTAACCGGAGTTGAACGAGAACCCGAACTCTCACCTGGATTGGTGACAAGTCGCCCCAAAAGTCGCCCCGAAGGATACAATTTACGCTATCAAGCCGTGACTTGGAGTGGGATGAGTGGGGGGCCTGTCTTCGATGGAGAAGCGCGAGTCGTGGGTTTACACGGACAAGGGGAATTTGGCTTTGCTCAAACCAGTTCCGGTGATGTCGCTCCCATTAAAACCGGATTTAATGCAGCCGTTCCGATTAATTTATTTATTTTACAACTATCAGAAACCCCGTTAAAACTTGAAGAACTTCAGATTGAGAATACCTCTACAGAAGCGATAGAACCTACCTTATCTTTGCAGAGTCCGGAGGATGCTCAGACGTTTTTTTTTAGAGGTTTGACCCGTCTTGATCAAGGAGATTCGTGGGAAGCGATCGCAGATTTTAATCAAGCGTTAAAACGAGAACCAAACTTTCCAGAAGCCTATTTTAATTTAGGTTTAGCACGGACTCAATTAGCCGCAAATCTCGCCGAAGAAATTGGGAGAGTTCGCGGTTCAAATCCGATTCAAGATTATACTAATGCGATTCGTTTAAATCCGGGTTATGCTGATGCGTATTATAATCGGGGGTTGGCTTATATAGAGCTAAAAAAGTTAGATTTGGCGATCGCAGATTTTAAACAAGCCGCTCAATTGTATCGCCAACTCGGACGAGAAGCTTCCTACAAAGACGCTCTACAACGCATTCAAGAACTTGAAACTTCTCCCTAGCGAATGAATATTAAACCCTATAATTATTGCTTAGTGATTGATTTAGAAGCGACCTGTTGTAACGGTAATACTATCCCGCGTTATGAGATGGAGATTATTGAAATTGGGGCGGTTTTAGTGGAGACTCAAAACCTAACTCCAGTTAATGAGTTTCAGACTTTTATTCGACCTGTTCGCCATCCCATTTTAACAGAATTCTGTCAAGAATTAACCTCAATTACTCAAGAACAAGTTAATCAAGCCCCAGCTTACCCAGAAGCCGTTCACAATTTCACAGCTTGGCTATCTCAATATTCAGATTCTCAGATAATATGGGGATCTTGGGGAGACTACGATCGCAAACAATTTGAACAGGATAGCCAATTTCATCACTTACCTTTTCCCCTTGGTTATCCTCATATTAATCTTAAAAAAATGTTCACCAAAAGTCAAGGCTTGAAGAAACGTTATGGAATGGCGGAAGCGTTGAAACTTGTGGGTCTTCCTTTGGAGGGAACCCATCACCGAGGAATTGATGATACTCGTAATATTGCTAAGTTAATGCCTTATATTTTAGGGATTCATAAGTTATAATATCTGATATTTTTAAGTTAAAAATGAAAGTCAATTACTTTGATGATCCGCAATCATTTTACCAACAGACTCAAGAGTATTTACTGCGCTACGAAGCTGAACATAATCTATTACTCGGAATTGCTCAAACCTTGATTCGATCTCCAGAACGATATGGAGATCAAAGCTATTTAATCATAGTAGAGGAAGAGGGGAAAATAAAAGCGATCGCCATGCAAACTCCTCCTTATAACTTCCTGATATCAAAGGTTGAAGACTTTACTGCAATTGATATTTTAATTCAAGATCTCTATCAAGACAAAATCTCTTTACCGGGTGTTAGTGGTTTAACAGATGAAACTGAATATTTCGTACAAAAATGGCATCATTTAACCCATCAACCCTACGAAATCGAAATGTATCTGAGAATTCATCAACTCAAACAAGTTCAACCGATTTTAGGTGGGAAAGGTTCTCTGCGTCAAACCACAGAAAGTGATCGCAATCTTTTGATAAACTGGTACAGTCAATTTATACAAGAAGCTGCGCCCTCAGAACCGACAAATATTGAGAAAGCAGTTAACTACCATCTGTCTCAAAACCATATCTATCTTTGGGAAAATATCGTTCCTGTTTCTATGGCTTTTGCGAGTGAAGCGACATCAAATTCCAGTCGAATTGGGCCAGTTTATACCCCTCCAGAATACCGAAATCAGGGATATGCGAGTGCTTGTGTGGCGAGTCTCAGTCAGCTATTACTGGATCGAGGTTATTCTGCTTGCTACTTATATACCAATCTCGCCAATTCTACCTCTAATCGTATTTATAAAAAGATTGGCTATGAACCGATTTGTGATTGGAATCTGTATCGGTTTAATGAAATTTAATTAAATTTAGTTTTGGAGAAATCAAACATGGATGATATCTATAAATTAATTAATCAATTTTCGGAGTCTGAGGAACAACTTTACTCAACTCAGTTTATCGCCCCTTGTGTTCAAGGCGGAAAAGTCAAAACTCGGATTTCGGGTTTAATATATACCTTTACACCTCAACCTCGGAATTTTGAAGGATGGGGAATTTTTAAACCTATTGACCCAAAAACTGTTGAAGTGGTAGAGGAGGCGATTTTACCTGAAATTGATGAATATTTGCAGCAGTTTAAATCCTGTCGTCTGCGGCTTGCTTATAAACTTAAATCGCAAACTTGGCTGGCTTATCCAATTAATGAGGGCGATTTTAAACAGCGTTTTGGAAACGTTAGACCTGTGGTGGTTCATTTAGTCACTGAAGGACTCGCTTTTTGTCAAATTATGGCGCGTTGGGATGGGAATAATTGTTGGTTTGAAGAACTCGATCGCCGAGACGATCCAACTATTATTGAAAATCTACAAAATGCCTTAAAAAATATTATCGATCCAGAAGACTTGTGCTATACTGGACTCACCCCAGAAATGCGAACAACATACAGCTTAGTGACTCAACAAAGTCAAGAATTTAAGCAAGAATATAAAGATGAAAAACGCTTACAAAAAGCACTCAAACAAGGTGGCGGCGAACTTCAAACCTTTCAGGATCGTGGTGAATATTGGACGGTAGAATGGACGACTGCGGAGGGAGAATTTCATAGTAGCGCGATCGCAAAATCAGATTTAACGGTTTTGGGGGCGGGAATTTGTTTGAGTGGATACGATCGCAATTTTGATTTACAGTCATTAGTTGGGGTCGTAGAAGGACAAGATTATAATTAGAAATTAAACTAATTAGAAATTAAACTAATTAGAAATTAAACTAATTAGAAATTAAACTAATTAGAAATTAAACAATGTCTATCTTTTTTCACGAACAACTTTATAGGTCACAAAAAAGCTTAGAAAAATTCCGTGACTACCCGATTACGATTTGTGGCGCAGGCGCATTAGGGGCGAATTTAACAGAAAATCTAGCTCGATCTGGATTTGCAACTCTTAAAATTATAGATCGCGTTTGCGTAGCATGGCGAACGTAGTGAGGCAATCGCATCGAAGAACGAAATCTGTCTACTCAACCCTATTATCGCTCAGATATCGGAGCATTCAAGGCTAAAATTCTCGCGAATAGCCTTTACCGAGCGATCGCAGTTAAAATTGTACCTGAAGCTAAAGAATTAACCGCAGACAATGCTCAAAAACTGTTAAGCAATTCCAGTTTGATTCTAGATACTTTTGATAATAGTCTTTCTCGGAAAATTCTTAAAGATTACAGCGACAAAACTGAATGTCCTTGTCTTCATGTCGGACTGGCGGGAGACTACGCGGAAATAATTTGGAACCCGGACTATCGAGTTCCTTCAGATGCGAATGATGATATCTGTGATTATCCTCTGGCTCGAAATTTAGTTTTACTGGCGGTTGCAGTTGCAAGCGAATCAATTATTACATTGATCACAACTGGAGAAATGAAGAGTTTTACGATTACCCTCAAAGACTTAACTATTCAGCCTTTTAGTGCCTAAAATACAGTTTAATCATTAGATATATTCTTTTAGTTTCTACAATCACCAAAAGTTACAAAAACCCTTTGATTAAACTGCATTCACAAAGAAATCTCTAACGTCGAGATAACGACATCACAATCTGTAAAACGTACCAGAATAGCAACGCCACAGATGCAAAGAGTTCCAGCGAAGCGGCGACATAATGCTGAGTCGAGTAATGGCGCATGATTTTTGAAGTATCATATAAAATCGCTGCGGAGGCGAAAACCACCATCACAACTGAGAAGAGTAAACCCAGGGTAAAGCCAAATAAAATACTACAGACGATTAAACCCAGAGCGACGAAACCGCCAATTTTGAGAATACCACCCAAAAAAGTAAAATCAGTTTTCGTAGTGAGAGCGATCGCTGTTAAACCCGCAAATAATAGCGACGTTAAAATAGCTGCTGTTGGTAGAACAGTCGGATCGGAAAAATAGGCGGCTATATAGAGAATAGGGGCAAAAATTAACGCCTCCGCTAGCACATAAATTCCTAAGCCTGCGTACTGAGTTTCTACAGAATCAGCTTTAGCAGTTAAACTTCGAGAAAACCACCCTAATAGGGCAAAGGCTCCCAAAATCATAAACCAGCTAAATCGACTCCCCGATACAAACATTGTCAGTGCTTTGGCAATTCCAGTTTGAAAAAGCAAAATTTCAACTAAAACAAATGAACCAACGGCTCCGGCTAAGTGTATATACGTTTGCTGAATAAACTTAGCTCGTTCACTGGGTCGAGATTGAGCAACGGTAATCATAGAGGTTCTCCTGAAAATTGTTCAGAAAATTCATTAATATTGCGCTACGCACACTAAGTTAGGAGATGAGTAAAAGCAGCAAAGCCTGTTTTCGTCTATATCTGACTTTTGGGCTTTCGCACTTCTAACTTGTACATAACGCTATCTTTCAGGGTAGCATTTTTGCTTGGGGTGGATGTTGAGCGATCGGTACTCAAAAAATCAAGCCGAAACCCGTAAATACTTCCTAATTTTGAGATCATTCTTCATCTTCACTGTCTTCTGAATCTTCTGTCAGTTCCTCTTCAGTTTTCGGAATTCGGGTAAACTCATCATAAATAGTCCTGGAAATATTCTGAATCAGAGTTTCAGCCTGAGAATTTCCCTCACTGCGTTCAATCAGAACCGCTAATAAATATCGCTTTCCATTTGCCAAATCAATCACACCCACATCGCCAGAAACCGATTTTAAATTTCCCGTTTTGTGAGCGATGACCGCACCTCGACCTAAGCCACTAGGAATTAAAGAGTCATTCTCGGTTTGCTCCATGATTCTAAAAATGCGATCGCGAGATTTCATCGAAACTAATCCCCCTTGATTGAGTTGACTCAGTAAATTAACTAAATCTTTAGGCGTTGTTTTATTTGTCCCTCTCAAGTCAGGAAGCAGATCTCGAATCACACTATTTTTCAAACCCCAATCTAGAAACTTTTGATTTAAAACCTCTGCACCGCCCAAGCGTTCAATCAGCATATTCGTTGCTGTATTATCGCTAATCACAATCATTTTCGTCGCTGTCTCTAACGCCGTATATTCACTTCCAGAGGGTTGATATTGCATATCTCCTGAACCACCCGCCATATGCCGATCTTCCATCGTCAAGACTTCATTCAGGCTAATTTGTCCATTATCAACAGCTTGGAAAAATGCAACTAAAATCGGAACTTTAATCGTACTTGCGGCGGGAAAAGGCTCTTCACTCTCGATATCAACGAAGCCTCCCGTATCGAGATCGACCAATAATACACCCGGTCTCAAGTCCGAATTTTCTGGCGTTAGAGCCTCAATCTTTTGCTGAAGACCTCGAAGTCTTTGACTGAGTTGAACTGCAAGCGGGAACCCTTCTATCCTTCCCGGATTTTGGCTTGATTCAGTTGCAGTTTCCAGCGTTATACTTTCACTGGAAGTCGCCGCAGTTGATTCTCCGAGGCTTCCTAAAGAACTTAAAATCCACAATACCGTTCCAGAAAGCACCGCAATTCCCACGCCTAAAATCAGTAGACGCACCAGATAAATCATCGGTGAAAATCGACGTCGAGGTTTTCGAGAGACTCGGTTGGGTCGAGAAACACCGGGAGAAGTGGGAGCAGGAGGAGTAAAAGGACGAGTTTGGCGAACAGGCTCAGAAGAGGTGAAACTTGGGGTCTGACGCGGATCTACAGGTATCGGAGGTAAGGGTGTTGAACGGCGAGTACGGCTTCGTCTACGAGTTGGGGTTTTGGGGGGCTGGGGTGGTCGAAGTCGGGTTTGTTGTTGCTGACGGAGTTGGGAGACGAGCGGTTCTAAAGACTCAGCAGTTCGGGGAGGCGAACCATTTCCCGAAAAAGGTGTCGGTGAATTTTGAGATCGAGAAGATTTGCGTCCAAAAGGCTTCATTAAGCCGTTAAAGAGGCGAAATGGCGAAGAGGATGGTTTGCGACGCTGACGACGTTGACGACGAGACATCGGCTGAGACCCATTGCGAGATGGGGACTCCCGAGAACGAGAGCCAGAAGAAATAAGCGATAAATGACGGGGGGATCGCTGGGCCACACCAAACACCTGGTAAACTGTGATCAATCAAATAAAAATACAACGGATACAGATTAAAATACCTGTTTCTGGGCAATCTTCCTGCTCAGATCAAGAGGTCGGCTCAAAATCTTGTTCACAGAAGACTTGACAGTGTTTAATTTTTGACTCTCAAGACTCAACTCAAGTTTCATTTTGCGGCTCGTTCTCTTGGGCAGATAGGCGATCAACAACCGAACCAGACGACGCTATCAGGGTATCATTAACTGTCCGGGATTGTTGAGCAGAATTTAACGCCCATCGGACTTGAGAGAGAATACCTCTGAGCATATCCACTTCAGTTTGAGATAAATGAGCGCGATTAAACAGACGCCGAAATTTTTCCATGCGACTCGCCGCAGTATGGGGATAAAGATAACCGACATCAAGTAAGAGGGTCTCAAGATGTTCGTAAAATCCTTCGAGACGTTCGATCGATGCTTCTAAGGGAATCTGAGCCGGAACAGCACTCTCAGACAAATTTTGTGTTACACCCTCTCGACTCGCTAGCCGAAACAGTTCATAACAACAAACTGCCACAGCTTGAGCCAAGTTTAACGCCGGATAAGCAGAACTCGACGGAATGCGAACAAATCGTTGAGCATGGTAAAGTTCCTCATTGCTTAATCCCCGATCTTCTGGACCAAAAATTAAAGCCGAGGGTGTTTCCAGTAACCATCCTAAAGCATGACGTGGATCTTCTAAAGGTGTTTGCCCCGATCGCTCTCTTGCTGTGGTTGCGATCGCCCGTTGACATCCCGATAGAGCCTCTGGCAAATTAGCGGTAACAATGGCACTGTCCAACAGATCGGCAGCATGAACCGCCATTCTATAAGCCTCCTCGCCTCGAAAATCACACTGAGGATTGACCAACACTAACTGCTGTAGTCCCATATTTTTGAGAATTCGAGCCACAGAACCGATGTTTAATGCTCCGGCAGGCTCAACTAAAATAATCCTAATATTCGCGCTTTGTTCGTCTGACACCATCTAAACCTACAGGATGCTATGGTAGTTTTGAATACCTACAATTTCTCTAAGCTAACATGGCGCGTCAGCGTTCTAAATCCGATCTACCCACGAAAATCTGTCCAGTTTGCGATCGCCCCTTCACATGGCGGAAAAAATGGGCGGACTGTTGGGACGAAGTTAAATACTGTTCCCAGCGCTGTCGGCGACGGAAAAACAGTACACAGTGAAAAGGCAATAGGCAATCTTGCTATAGGCAATGGGCAACAGGCAACAGGTTACAGGAAATTAAATCTAGTCCTCTTGAGAGGACTTTAGGTATTAGACAGAGACTTTAGTCTCTGGCAGCTAAGGGGACTTTAAGTATGAGACAGGGATTTCAATCCCTAATAAATCAATTAGCTGCTAGTTCTTGACAAACACTATCTAAATTGGCACCATTAGCACAAGCGTGTTCAGCCATTGCCCAAGCGATCGCATCAAATAAGGAAGCTGCCCAAGTTCGTCCTGCTGAGATCGATCCGGCTTTTTGAACAATTTCAACGGCCTGTGCCACCTCGATAATCGCAACACTCGGATTATACTCTGCCGCCCGTTCGATCAGGGGATGCCAAGCTTGAGAATGACCTTCGCGGTTACTGCGTCCGCCCCTAACTCTCGGCCCAATATTGTACAACCGTTGTTGTTGATAAAAGGGCATAATTCGAGTTTGAATCCGATATTCCCACCATAAATCGCGTGAATGCAAGCCTGTAACTAACATTTGGGCGCCCGGACGAGGATTCGCAACGTTGGGAACACTCGCATCCGCTGTCAACACAATTGTTTGAACATTGTCATTTCCCTTATGAACCCCCGCAATAAAATGTTCTAAAGCCTGAAAACCATTCAGATTTTCACCATACATTTGAATCGTGGGCGTTAACACATAAAATCCTAACGCTTCTAACCGTCGCTGCATCTCAATGGTGGTAATCGTATTCCAAACTCGACCAATATGAACCCCATTCACAGCGGCTCCTGGCTGTAAGTCATTGCTGGTATACTGAATCGGTAAAATTGCGATCGGTTTATCGGTATCAATCTCAATCGCTGCCACATCTGCATGAGTCCAGTTGCGTCCAGTGTAGTTGTAATGAACTCGGTAGATACCTCGTCCGGCTTTATACCGATAAAAGCGACCATCAGGAACAATACTCACCTGCTCAGTATAGGCAGAACGCGGGGCTGTTTTCTGAGGTTTGTTCAAAGGTAAAGTCTGGCGACAACGTTGGTAAAGATAAACTCGTGAGGAATTACAGTTTTCTGCTGCTTGGGCGGGAGAAAGTGTCAGAAACCCAATTACCCCCAAATAAAGTGCTATCTTCAATTTCATCTTGTCTATCTACGAGTTCAGAGATCACTGCATTTAATAACGCCTTACTATACCTCGCTTCAGGGTATTTCGCCCAATCTTCCTAAATTTGGACTACACAACTCGATTTTGACGGATACATTCAGAATACCAATGAAAGCTCATTTTCGGAATTCGGCGTTGAGTCGGATAGTCAATATATACTAAACCAAATCGGCGATCGTAACCCCATGACCATTCAAAATTATCCATCAAACTCCAAACAAAATAACCCTTTAAGGGTAGTCCTTCTAAAATCGCTCGATGGGCTGAACAAAAATGCTGACGCAAGTAGAGAATGCGATCGCTATCAATAATTTCTCCGTTGTCGTTCAGTTCGTCTTGAGTCGCACAACCATTTTCTGTAATTAAAATCGGTAAATCTGGTCGATTTAATGTCTCGCTAATATGGCGAATTCCCCAATAAATTGATTCAGGAACTAAATTTAACCAAGGCATATTCATCCGAGGATAACCTTTCGGCAAGCCTAAAAATTCAAATCCTCGTTGATTTTCTGCTGCTCGTACATAAGTCGCTGAATAGACATTAAACCCTAATATGTCTAAAGGTTGATGAATCGTTTCTAAATCTCCGGCTTGAATATCTGGAGCATTTTTCCCTAAATATTCTAAGAGTTCTGGGCTATAATTTCCTGTTAGGGCTGGAGCAATAATTCCACCATTTTGACCACAAAAATGAAAAGCTTTCTGAGCTGCTAAAATATGTTCTGGAGTTTCAATAATCGGAACAGTGACTGCCCAATTATCAACCAAAGCAACAGAACAAACTCCTGGGGAAGCTGCCCGAATGGCTTGTACTCCTAAACCATGAGCCAGTAAAGCATGATGCGAAGTTTGCCAAACCTCTTTTAAGCTTTTAACTTGAGTTCCGGGTGCGTGAGGAGGAAGAGAATTGACACCATAGCCCAAATGCGTAAAACAAGGGATTTCATTAATCGTTATCCAGTTTGTAATGCGATCACCTAATCGACTCACTACAACGCTAACATAATCCGCAAAATCTTGTGCGATTTCTCGACTGCGCCAAGACCCGTACAAATCTTCTAAAGCTTGAGGACTATCCCAGTGAAATAATGTCGCGTGAGGCGTAATTTTATATTGATGTAAACAATCAACTAAACGTTTATAAAAGTCAATTCCAGCTTCATTCACCTGTCCTCGCCCAGTCGGAATAATTCGGGACCAAGCAATACTAAATCGATAATGTTTAATCCCCAACTTTGCCATCAGTTGAATATCCGTTTCGTAGCGATGATAATGATCGCAAGCGATTTCTCCAGTATCCCCATTTAAGACTCGTCCGGGTATTTTACTAAAAGTATCCCAAACACTTGCTTGGCGTCCGTCTGTCGTTACCGCTCCTTCAATTTGATAAGATGCAGTTGCAGCACCCCAGATAAAATCTTTTGGAAATTGCTCACTCATAGTAGATATTTTGTGATAACTTAAGAATTACATGACTTAATTATGCCAGGGAATTGATTGTTACTCATAGGAATCTAAATGGGTAATAGCTTCTGGAAGCCCGTCATAAAACAGCTTCATTGTAAAAATTTTAACAAGGCTTATGTTTCATCTCATTTCAGCAATTCGAGCGTTAATGATATTAGTATTAGGATTAATTTTATTTTCGGTCAGTTCTCCTGTATTCGCAGAAAATTCTTTACCTAAACCCGATGAAATGGGAGATTATCGCAGTCAAATTAATCATTTATATTGGCAAGTGGTCGATCCCGATCCTAATGGTTTAAACTGCCGAATGGGTGAATCTTCAATTCAAGAAGTTTGGAATATTGATAATCCAGGATATCCGGAAATTGGCACTTGGTCAGTGGTAACAACCTTACAAACCAATGAAGTTTTCAAAGCGGAACTGACCTACGGAGGATTTCTCGCAACATTCGATCAAAACTTTAATCCTTGGATTTTTATTGAAGAAAAAAGTGACGGAACTCCTGTAAATTGCTTTGTTCGGGCTAATAATAACTTCGTTCAACCTATTGCTGAAACTCAATTTAAACAAGCTCTCCTAAGTTCGTAGTTGTGATCCGGCACTATTAAAGTAGTTGTGCTTCAGCACAATAAAATTAGAGAAAAACGGATACAGAATCTAACGCAGCGGGATAAAACCTGCTTCTTGAATTAGGTCTTGTCCTTCATCTGTTAACAGCAGTTCAGCATAGGCTTCTCCCGCACGTTCATCAACAGATCCATCAAGTTTAACAATCACGAAAATCTTACGAGTAATCCGATACTGATTGTTTTGAAAAACTTCTATATTGAGCTGATTTCGCTTTTCCGGACAGTCTTCTGGGGAGATTAATGGATCTTTATAGGGAGCGATGAACTCTCCATTAGACTGTAAAATCGGAACAGGTTTGATGGTACATTGAGGAACAAGTTCAGGTGCTGAAGCATAATAAATTCCGCCTGGATTTTCACTCACTTTGCGAATCGCTTGTGTGGTCGTTGGCACCTCAACAATATTACCTCCAAAATTCTGATTGTCGAGAATATTGTCTTTGAAAAACCCAGTCGTTCCTCCACTTTCTGGACGAGAATAGGGTATAATTTCTAAGTCCGGCCCTCCAACTTCTTGCCAATTCTTCACCTCACCGAGATAAATTTTTCGGAGTTGATTCATACTCAAGCCTGGAATATCTAAGTCAGGATGAACAACAAAGGCGATCGCATCAATCGCCACCGCAATGTCTCGGAGTTGAAAACCTCGACGTCGCGCTTCTTGTAATTCATCTTCTTTCAGGGATCGAGAAGATTCCGCAAAAACTAACTGACCTTTGAGTAACATTTGAATTCCGGTTTGAGAACCGGGCGCCAAGGTGGGATGGCTTTTATAGGTTAAATTGAACTCAGGAAAAATTTCTTTAATCTGAGAGTTAACATCTTTGCGAATAGGCGCCCAGGTGGTACTTGCGCCATGCCAAATTGTCCCTTCAGGAACGTTACGAACATCACCAAAACAACGAGACTTGTTACTCCCATGTTGTGAAGCTATAGCCAAAGTTTTCGGACAGGTTTCTTCAGTCACTGCTACAGGTTTACTTGCTTGCATTATTCCCCAAGCTGTGGCTATCAAAGCACAACCTAAAATGCCAGCAATTAAATATTTTTTATCCTTAATAAAGCTAGTCGTTTGAGTACGCGACTTGGACTGTTTCAGGCTTTGCCAGGTGAATGGCTGTAATAAAGCCGATTGGCGAACACATAAGGTAGGTAGCCACATCGCCCCTGGATATTTTCGCGCTTGATCGAACTCTTCTAAAGATATTTTAGCTGAGTTGACCGATCTAAATAGAGGATAATTTTGTGTAAAATTTCTGAAGAACTCTTCAATAAATCTGATCGCCACCGGATCGGGAATGGGTTCCCTCATCACAATACACCGAGGCAAATTTAACTTGGCTAATTGATGAGCAAGACCCAGACCATCACAGGAGTTGAAAATCGCGAGTTGTAAACCCTTATCAATCAAACATTTAAAATTATTTCTGAAATCATCAATTTGTATACAACCTTCGGGATTATCATTAATATAGATCCAACCAAGTTTGTCTTCTTCACTTCTACTGTGACCAGAGAAAACAAAAATGTCATAGCCTTCATCTTCTCTAAAAATCTTGAAAAGTTCTTCTGAAGTAGGTGTAACTAAGACTTTAACTTCTGCTCCTTGTGTTTCTAAACGTTGAACGATCTCTAAGTCTTTACTTGTGTTCAGCCCTTCTGTTGTTCCAATCAAGATCAGAACTCTAATTTTCTGTGTAAGGGGTGGAGGTTGAATCTCCTTTTCTCCTTCTGATTTAACTCGAAGTCCAATCTCAGAATTGGGGAAGTGTTCTCTCAGGAATTGCCATTCTTGAAGTGGAAAATGATTGAGCTGATTTTCTCCTGCATCGAGTAAAATGCTCGCCTCTTGGTGTGAGTGTCTGAGTTGACCAGACAGATAGATTAATTTTTCTCTGAACCGTAGCCACTGAACATTACTATCATTGAGCCATTCATTCAGAAAATGCTTGACTTCATCTTTATATTGATCGCAAGAACCAGATGCAGAGACAGACTTAGGTGTAAGTCTCCACTGGCGAACGATTGGCAGCCCACAATAGGTATCATGCCAATTTTTGAATGCTGCAAGCAGTTCAGGCGGGGGCGCAGTCAGAAAAGCATCTACTGGCTCAAAGGATGAGCTATTCAACAGTGTTAAACTGACATGAAAACTAGATTCAGATCGGTCAAGAATCTTGAGCTTGAGTAAATTTTCTGGAATATTCATGGGATTTAGATCCTAAGCTGTTGGGTAACTTAATTGCAGTATTAATAAAATTGCACCTAGATTATTCTTGAAGTTTAATATGATAATTTTACCATATATCCAGACTTTATAATCAAGACAAAAAGTTGATTTTTAAAAATCTCTGAGTGGAATAAAACCCGTAGACTGAATTAACTTCTGACTTTCATCTGTTAAGAGTAATTTTGTGTAAGCTTCGCCTGCTTCTTGATCGACGGAACCATCAAGTTTAACAATCACAAAGATCTTACGAGTAATAGGATATTGGTTGGTTTGAAAGGCGTTTAGATTCAGTTGATTTGGCTCGTTTGGACAATCTTCGGGTGCCACGAGTACACCTTGATAGGGGGCGATCCAGCCTCCAGTAGATTGACGAATAGAAATTGGTTTAACTGTACATTGAGGTACAACTTCTGGAGCAGAAGCATAATAAATTCCGCCTGGATTTTCAGCAACTTTACGAATAGCTTGAGTGGTTGTGGGAATCTCGATTACGGTGTAACCAAAGCTTTGATTTCCGAGAATTTGGGCTTGAAAAAACTCAGTTGTTCCCCCACTGTCTGAACGTGAATAAGGATAGATTTCTAAGTATGGCCCTCCAACTTCGATCCAGTTTGTAATCTCACCTAAATAAATTTTTTGGATTTGTTCGAGACTTAAACCCGGAATATCAAGATCGGGATGGACGACAAAGGCGATTGCATCAATTGCGACTGGAATTTGTTTCAGTTTAAATCCTCGACTAATTGCTTCTTGGAGTTCTTCATTTTTCAAAGGACGGGAAGATTGAGCAAAGACTAATTGACCATTGATTAACATTTCGATTCCCGTATTCGACCCAGGTGGTAAAGTTGGATGATCTTTATAGGTTAAGTTAAATTCCGGAAAAATTGTTTTGATTCTAGAATGAATAACTCTGCGAATGGGCGCCCATGTTGTGCTTCCGCCATGCCATATTATTCCGGCTGGGATATTCGTAAGATCTGCCAAACAGCGATTAGATTTTGTGCTACTATTTTGCTGCACTAAAGTCGGCTGAACTGAAGCAATACTTTGAGGACAAGGTGTTTCTAAGGGTTCTGTTACGGCTTGAGGTGGTGTAACTTCGGGTTCAGTTCTTTCTGGCTGCGATGTTTTTTGACTCGTAATCCATAAACCTATTGCTAGGAGTGCAGCCCCAATTGCTCCGATTGCTCCTATTAATACAGGTTTCTTGATAGATTTAAAATCAAATTTAGGCTTAGATTTTATGAGTTGTTGCCAAGTTAAAGGCTTTGACAAGGCAGACTCTCGCACGCACAAAGTGGGGAGCCACATTGCACCTGGACATTTTTGATCGTCAAAGAATTCTAAGGATTTTTTGGCTCGATTGACACAGCTAAACAGAGATTTATTTTGAGTGAATTCATCAAAAAAGTATTGTAGAAATCGAATCGCGATATGATCCGGAACGGGTTCTCGCATTACAATTGAGCGAGGCAAATTAATTTTTGCCAGTTGATGAGCCAAGCCTAACCCGTCACAGGAATTAAAAATTGCCAGTTGTAATCCTTGATCAATTAAAACTCTGAAGTTATTTCTAAATTCATTAATACTCAGACGACCTTCCGGACTATTATTAATCTGTATCCAGCCAATTTTTCCTTCTGCATTACTACCGCTGTGACCGGAAAAAATAAAGATATGATAGCGGTTCTCTTTCAAGCAAGCATCAGAGAGTTCTTGTTTACTGGGTTCGATTAAAACTTTGACTTCTGCGCCTTGATCTTCTAATTTTTGAATAGCTTGTAAATCTTGATCGGTATTCAAACCCTCGCGAGTTCCAATCACCATTAAAATTTTTACCTTTTTGGATTTAAAAGGCGGTTTAATTTGACCTAAACCTTTGACTCGGATCGCGACTTCTGTATTCGGAAAACGAGATTCTAGTAACTGCCACTCTTGCCAAGGAAAATGACTGAGTTGAATATTATCAACATCAAGGACAATCCCGATTTCTTCACCGGAATTTTTAAGCTGACTAAATAAATAAATTAATTCTTCTCGGAAAAATTGCCAGGGATTATCATTATTATTCAGCCATTGATTAAGATGAGTTTTAACGGCATCTCGGTATTCAACACAAGAACCCGGAACCGCCACCGATTTCGGTGTAATCCTCATTTGTCTAACACTATCAAGCTGACAATAGGACTCATACCAGTTTTGAAATGAGGTTTGGAGTTCGGGAGGAGGAGCCGATAGGAAGCTATTAATCGAGTCAAAGTCTTCTTGACTTTTCAACCGAGTTAAATTCACATGAAAGCCTTGTTCAGAAATATCAAAAAGTTGTAGCTTTACTAGGCTTGTTGGAGTATTCATATCATCATATTTCAATTATGTTCTACGTTATAACTTTATTTTAAAAT
>JBCBCI010000074.1:0-28739 GCA_038530755.1 Cyanobacteria bacterium J06592_8
CTGTCCGTTCTCACGTTAGAAAACTGTACGCAAAATTCAACGTAGTTGTTCAAGATCAAGGTTCGATTCACATCAGTAAATTAACGAAAAGTCACTATAAAAACTGGGAAAAGAAAGGACTTTATATTTTTCTATTACCTAGCTATTCACCTGAATTAAATCGAATTGAAAATGAATGGCAAAGACTAAAAGAAGATGAATTAGCTGGTCACTCGTTCCCCGGATTTAAAATCCGGGGCTTGCGAGTGACCGCCTTCCGCGGTCAAATGTTTGAAGATGAGTATGAACTAGCTATAGCTGTTATAGAAGCTATTGAAGTAAGACAACAAAGAAATGGGTTAAAAGTGGAAAGATTACGAATGAATTAAAAGCCCCAAAATCTCGGCAAATTCAAGAAGTAGGTAGGCTGAATTAAACGAACAATGCGAAATGCTGTAAGTTCCTTGTTCTAAGGGATGCGCTGTTTTCAGATTGAACGCTTATTTATGATGCCTACTTATTAATTTTTACTGTTTTAGGAAAATGTATTGTCTTGAGTTAAGCCCGATTTTTCTTCACTAAATTGTCCTCTTTTTTGAAGCTTGCTTTGAAGAAAATTTATTAATTTTCCAGAAATTTTCATCTTAATTATTGATAGCGATCGCTCTCCTTTACAAAAATTAATACAGTACGGTTTACTTTTGTCCGACTACTTATTAAGATCGGGAGCAATACCTTGCTCAATAAAATTCTTAAGCAAGCGACCCCAGATTTGATCCGTATTATAGGCTCCGGTTTGACTGTGACCCGTGATTGTTCCGGGTCGATAGATACTGACGGGAATCCCTCGCGAAAGAGCTGTTTCCAATAATTTTTCTGCGACCCATTTACTTTGAGCATAACCCCCATAAACCACTCCACAATCTTCGAGATCATCATCTTCTAGAATTGACGTTTTGTTGAAATATCCTGTCGATTTAAAAACAGCGTATGAAGAGACAAAATGGACGGACTTGAGTTTAATTTGACTCGCTAATCTCAGAATTTCCTGAGTTCCCCCCACGTTGGCGGCTCGCATAGCTGTGTAGGGATAGGCTAAATTTAAGAAAGTTGCAGCATGATAAATAATATCAATTTCTTGGGCTAACTGTTCAAATTGTTGCTCGTTCAGTCCTAAAAGTGAGGAGGATAAATCCCCGATCACCGGAATAATTCGGGAGTTGAAACTGTCATCTTCTAGTAAATAGCGATCAAGGTTTTTGACAATTTTCTGCTTGGCTTCAGCATCCGTCTTACAGCCACGAACCAAGCAATAAATCCTGGCTTGGGTTTGTCTGAGGAGTTCATCAAGTAAAAAAGCACCAAGAAATCCGGTTGCTCCTGTTAAGAAAATAGCATTAGGTTCAGCATAACAGCCAACAGAGGTAAAGTTCGGTTGGATAGTTGGATCGAGAACAACTTCTGCAAGCAACTCTTCCACTGTCATACCTTCTATCCCTGTAGATTCTTCTGAGTTGCTAAAAGTCTCAATTGCAAGAGCCATGCTAGCCAAATCGGGTGCTTCTAACAAGGTGCTTAGGGTTAAATCAACTCCAAAAACTTGTCTGACTTGGAACAGTAGCCGAATGGCGAGGAGAGAATTTCCGCCTAATTCAAAGAAGTTATCTTGTACTCCAATAGGATGGATATCTAAAACCTGATTCCAGAGTTGGGCTAATTTGATTTCGACTGAGGTAGTCGGTGGCGCAAACTCCTGATCTAAAATCGGTCTTTCGGTATTGGGGCTAGGAAGCGATCGCCTGTCTATTTTACCATTTGGCGTTAAGGGCAACTCATCTAAAACTACAAATACTGAAGGCATCATGTATTCTGGCAATTTTGCTTTAAGAACGCCTCTTAGTTCTGGCACAATATTGATCTGAGGTTCTTCAGCAAGAGTGCTAACAACGTAAGCAACTAAACGTTTGTCCCCTGGAATATCTTCCCTAGCAATGACTACAGCTTGTCTGACCATCGGATGTTGAGTCAGTACGCCTTCAATTTCCCCCAATTCAATGCGGAAGCCTCGAATTTTCACCTGATGATCACCACGACCCAGTAACTCAATCTTTCCATCAGCAAGATAACGAGCTAAGTCTCCAGTTTTGTAGAGATAACTGGATTTTGAACAATCAAAGGGGTATGGTATGAATTTTTCTGCGGTTAATTCTGGGCGGTTAAGATACCCTCTAACTAAATATTCTCCGCCAACGTAAAGTTCCCCAGATTTGCCGATGGGAACGGGTTCCATTTGTGGGTCTAGAATATAAATTGGCAGTTTCGTAATTGGGTGAGTTCGAGAAAAGTTGTGAGGTTCAGGTTCCGGTTGACAGTGGCGGTAGCTGACGATAACCGTTTCGCTAGAACCATAGATTTCAATAGCTTCACAATTTGGAAGACGCTCCCAACAGCGTTGTTTGAGTGCAAAGGGAAAAGCCTCGCCACCCACAAAAACTCGTCTGAGATGCTGACAAGTTTTTAACTTTGGCTCTTCGAGAAAAATTGAGAGCATTGAGGAGACAAAATAAGCAACGGTAATTTGTCTTTGGGCGATGAGATCAATAAGATAAGCACTCTCTTTTTCACCGTCCGGTTTGGCTAGAATAACAGACGCTCCAGCCATCAGCGGCCACAATAACTCCCAGCGACTGGAAACATCAAAACTGAGAGAGGTTTTGTGCAAAACGCGATCGCTCTTCTGATAGGGAAAAGTCTCTTGCAGCCAGTACCAGCTTTGACAAATCGCTCGATGGGGCATCATTACCCCTTTGGGCTTTCCTGTCGAACCAGAGGTATAGGTAATATAAGCTAAATTTTCCGGCTCAATCTCACAAACTGGGTTCGTCTGACGTTCTACAGCTATTTTCTGCCAATCTGTATCCAAGCAAAGCAGATGTCCTTGATAGTCTGGAATTTCCCTGACCAATTTCTGTTGCGTCAACAATACTGATACCTGGGTATCATCGAGCATGAACTGCAAACGCTCTTGAGGATAGGATGGATCTAAGGGTACAGTCGAGGGGATAGGTTTCGAGGGCACCCATCGTCATCTCTGTATTCACAAAGCCTGGACAAATCGAATAAGCTAGTATTCCGTCCGCAGCAAAATATCGCGCAATACTTTTTGTCAGATTGAGCAGAGCTGCTTTTGAGGCTGCATAGTGCATACACTCTGGGATGTCGCCGCGATGCGCTGCACGACTGGAGATATTAACAATAATTCCTCCTCCCTTCGATTGAAAATGTTTGATAGCACATCGAGCGATCGCACTAACAGCAATCAGGTTAACTTGAAGGGTTTCGATCCATTTTTCTTCCCAGACTGAGGGCTCATCATCCCACCCCAGTTCAGACATGATTCCGGCGTTATTAACAACACCATCAATGGAATACCCCAGCTTGATCGTTTCCTCCACCAATTCTTGTCCAGCTTGGGGCTGAGATAAATCTTTTTGAATCACGACACAATCCGTTTTTGCCTTAGATGCTAATTCCTGGGCTGACTCGATGTGGGAATTGCAGTGTAGAATAACCTTTGATCCTGAAGTAATCAAGCGATCAGCAATTGAGTAGCCGATTCCTGTTCCTGCACCTGTGACGAGGAATGTTTTTGCTGAAATGGGTAAATTTTCGAGATTCATTTGATTAATAATTCACTCTAGAGTTTTGATTAATTATTTGCACTCAATGGCAAATTTTTTGACAAGACCTCGACGCTTCAAAGAAGAAGGAGGTAAAATATCCTCGATCAGGTAAATATCTCTTCGAGCTTCATATTTAGCAATTCCAACCCAATGGTCTGTTGCTTCAGGCAAATAGTCTGTTGCTTCGGGAAGCTCATCTTTAAAGAGCAGCTTAAAAGGAACCTCTTCAGATGGCAAGAAATGGCTAATCGGTAGGGTTTCGAGTTCTGCTATTGTCATAGCAGAAAAGGGCTTGCCAAAGTTAGAAATACCTCTTTCATCTAAATCATCAAAATATTCAATGAAGGTATCATAGAAATCAGACAGTTCCTCATCACTCAAATATTTACCGATGATTGAATTCATACAAGAATTATAGTCTTCAATACTCATCAGAGAAAGACAATTTTCCATGAGGTATCTTCGATAATATTTGGTCTCCTCCAAAACTTCTGGATTGGCAGCCATATAGTACATCAATTGTGCAACTTGTTCTTTAAATTTATTAAACGAAGTTGAATGATCAAAAAGCCTTTCTCGAATTTGCAATTGATTAGCGAGGGAAGTATCGAGACTGTCAATGATCTGTCCGATCTGATATTTCGCAAAGACATGAAGATCTTCAATTGCAAAGAGGAAAACCCAAGACAATGCTTCATTCTTAGATAGTTTATTCCCATTGGGAGATGGAACGCTCATCTGGCATTGATTATCGTTCAATTGAGAGCATACATCATCTTGAATTTGAGTGATTTTTTTTGGGTCAAGCGATCCACTGAACAACAGTTTATGGTTTCTTACACTTCCGGGAGAGCATCGAATGATCATCCGCTGAACGAGTTCTGAAATTTGTTCAGCAACGAGAGTTTGCGTGCTAAAAACCACAGGCGAAGAAAGGAAACTGTATTCTCGCGGCCAATTAGTTAGAAAAACTGAAGCGATTACATGACCCAGTTGATCATGATAATTACTAGCACCACCCTCAACAATACCACTGCCGAAGCCATCCAATTCTAGATAAAGCTTCTGAACAATTTCACCAACTTTTAACGATAACATACCCGTGTTAACTCCGATTCAATTGGGCTAGCGTTACTGTAAGCCTACCACACTTTGCTTCCCAACAATAAATACAACTGATTTTACTATTCTAAAATTATTTAATCCTATTTAGAAATTAATTTTTAGCTGTAATTTTGAGAAGCTTGAGCTCAAGCATAATTCCTTTATTTACAAATGTGAATTATTGATTTTTTAGCTAACTTTTCAAAAATCTCATATTCTGAGCTGTTCTTTCTGATCTTTAATATTTTTTTTAGATTGATCTTCTGCTAATTCGAGGGCCGATGAATGGGAACGACTAGAAATGGCTAAATAAACTCCAACCAAAACAATTGCCATTGCTCCCCAGTCCAAATAACTCAAGATTTCTGAAAAAATGAACCAAGCGGCGATCGCAGCTAACACTGGAGTGAGAAGTAAAAGGACAGCAAACAAATTCGCTCCGAGCTGTTCGATAGCATATAAGCATAATCCTTGGCCTAGTACCATTGTTAGAACCAAAGAAAGGGCAAAAACCCATCCTTTAAAAGAGAAAGGAAACCACTGCATCCTAGCAATGAATAGAACAGGAATACTTAAAATACTTCCAGTGGTACAAACCCAAAACATAATGGTAGACTTTGAGAACTTCTGACACAGCGTTTCTACAGTAATCAGATAAGCTGCTAAAAAAGTTGCCGATAGAATCGCAGCAGTATCCCCTTGAATTTGACCAGATGAATAAGATAAATGTTCAATACCAATCAGGCAAGAACCGATAATGGAGAGTCCGGTTCCCAGTAAAAAGTTAAGATTGAATTGTTGTCTCGCAATTAGCCAACTTCCTAAGATAACAAAGAGTGGCGTAAAATTATGTAAGAGTTCGGAAATTGCGACAGAAGTTCGAGGCAGAGACCAAGCCCAAGAAACTTGAGTACCCCAAAAACAAAAACCAGCAGCAAACAAAAGTAGATAGTCTTTTTTTGTTGTCTCTTTAACCACAGAATGATTTGATTTTTGACTTTTCGATCTTGAAAGTATGCTCCCCATTCCAAAGAAGATTGCAGCACCAAAAAGACGGTTAAAGATTGTAGCATTTGGACTGAGTTCATCTTCAACTAATTTGATCAAAATCGGAGCGATCGCTAAAACAATTAAAGAAATTGTGATCGCAGCGATTCCTGTTAATTTTTCCAGTTTAAATCTATTTTTGTGCATTTAAAATTAGAGCGATTTCTCGTCGAATAAGATTTGCCAATTGTTCGTGATCGCTAAGTGTTAAGCAGAGAAAGTCAAGCTCTAAAAAAATGGGTGTAACACCATTGTTTTTGTTCTGATCACTCTTTAAATATTTAACTCTCTAATAATACCTTACTCAATCCTCCGCTTGCTTCACTAGCAGCAATCACAATCAAATAATCATTTGCACTCAATTTATACTCAGAAGGAGGATTAGAAATGACCCGTCCTTCTTCTCCTTTTTGAATCCCAATAATAATCGTTTGATAGTTTTGTTTCATCCGAATAAAAACATCTATAAAACTACAGCCTACCTCTGATTGTGGTAGACATATTTTATAGAGTTGACTTCCATATTCATAACTTAAAATATCCGAAACGACTTCACTAATGCCATGATTGAGAGCCGCTTTAGATATTAATCGACTACTTAATCGACTGGTAACAATAATTTCATCTGCATTAGCTCGTTTACAAGTCGCAATATAAGCTTGATCGACCAATTCTACAATGGTATAAGCATCTCGATTAATACTTTCAACCGTTAAAGTTGCTAATATGACTTTCGCATCTCTATTTTTATAATCTAATCTATCATCACCCAAAATAATAACGGTTTTAGCTTCTGGCAAATTCGCTCGATTTAAAGTCTCATCTGAGACTTGACCTCTAACAAAAAATAAGTAAGGATCATCCAGAGGCTTCCGTTCAATATCCGCAATCAAAACAATCGGTTTTTCCTGAGTTTTTTGGTCAAGACGTAACTCTTTAATAATGGTTTGAGCACGATAATTCCATTCACAAATAATAATATGTTTCTCGAATTGATAAGAGTTCATGCCTAAGTCATCCTTAATTTTTTCATCAACTAAAATACTGGCGAGTGTTGCACTAAAAATAGCAAGAATCCCAATCCCCACAATCATATCAATGACTGCAATCAAGCGACCAAGTGTCGTCACAGGCGTAATATCACCATAACCGACGGTCGTTAAAGTAACAATCGTCCACCATAAACTATCGAGTAGAGAGATATCGGGTTCTACTAGATAGAGTCCAACTGTACTTAAGGTAATGATAATTGCAATAATCAGAACAATCTGACCAAAGTTTTCTTGCTGTAAAAATTTCCAAATTCTTTGGATTCTTAGCTTCCGTTTAAATAGCCATGAACTTTGTTTTTCTCTTAATTGTTTTCGTGATCGTTTAGTTGTCATTATAATCCTGAATTTTCATCCCCTCATCATAACTAGAATAACTTTCATACTCAATCAACTCAGCAATATCACCTTGAAGAATCGAACAAAACTTTTCTAAAGGTAAATCATTCGGATCATGTCCAAAGGGATTTTCAATTTCTAACCCGATTTCTTCAATTCCGAGTAATGCAAAGGTAATCACACCGACAGCAGGAACCGTTAACCAACTTAATTCATCAACCAAGGTAAAGGGTAAACTTGAGCAATAAATTAAGAGTAAATGTTTTAAATGAATTGAATACGCTTTCGGTAAAGGACTTGAAGTAATGCGATCGCAAGCAATCATCGCTTCTAAAATTTTGTCTATTAATTGATTCAACTCAAGAAATAACCGATAGTTTATCCGATTTTTTTCATACATAATATGGAAATATTCAGCGAACCAATTTGCCATTCTCAATGGTCTTTGTTGAACTTTTTTCAGTTCAGAAATCTGCTCAACTGTCAGTAAATTCTCCATTTCCGATTCTAGGTCTTCTTTTCTCACATGAACTTTAATGAGCCAGACCCAGACCCCGATTAGCTGCATATAATAGAGTTTTTTTTCAAGTTCTTGCATCGTTTTAGTAGAAATAAAAAAATAAATATTTCGCGCTAATACTCGACCATTATGAATCATCACACCCCAAAGTTTACGGCCTTCCCAGTATCGCTCATAAGCTGTATTGGTCCGAAAAACTAAGAGTAAACCTAAGACAACACTCGGAATTAAACCCGCAAGAATGGGTTGATCGACTCCCCATCCTAAACCATGAACAAATGTAATCAGTGCGGCAAAAAGCATCGCTCCTAAGACTCGTCGCCAAATTGAGCGAATGACCGAACTTCTGAAGCTGATTGCTAACTTGAACCAATTAAACCAACTTTTTTCTTCAATACTCATCTTTAGAAACTCAATAACTTTTTTTGAAATAAGTAATTATATTTTCAATTAAATGGACTACAACCCTGAACAGGTATACCATTAACTCGAGAATTGCTGAAATTTAGTATATCGTAAATTTTTATCTATTTGATAAGGCAACCCAGATTAATTTGAGAACTCAAAGCCAAGTTCTGCTCACTGATCACGATCGCGCAGTGTGCCATTAGATGTATCGCTGCTGCCTATTTATCGAGTAAAAAGCCTTGGCAGAGCCAGTTTAGACCCAGAAACCCTCAGTTCTAACACCGATCTTATCGATTACAAATAATAGCAACCTTGATCCCAGATGCCTTTACGCTTTACCATAACATCTGTGCATCAACTCGGATGGTGACTGAACCAATCCGGATTTGTTCTTAACACATTACCTTAAGTAATGGCTAGCGCAGGTATTTAAAAATATGTATTTGAGTGAAATTACTCATCCGAATCAGTTACACGGTTTATCCATTCATGAATTGCAAGATATTGCTCGACAAATTCGTGAAAAACACTTAGAAACAGTCGCAGCAACAGGCGGACATTTAGGCCCCGGCTTAGGAGTCGTTGAACTAACTATAGCCCTCTATCAAACCCTAGACCTGGATCGAGATAAAGTGGTCTGGGATGTGGGACATCAAGCCTATCCCCACAAGATGATCACAGGTCGCTACAACAACTTCCATACTCTACGGCAAAAAGACGGCGTTGCAGGCTACCTCAAACGCTGCGAAAGCAAATTTGATCATTTTGGAGCAGGGCACGCTTCCACCAGTATTTCTGCCGCTTTAGGCATGGCTTTAGCACGGGATCAGCAGGGCGAAAACTTTAAAGTCGCAGCCGTAATTGGAGATGGGGCTTTAACCGGAGGCATGGCCCTCGAAGCCATTAACCACGCCGGACATTTACCTCATACCAAGCTTTTAGTCGTTCTTAATGATAACGAGATGTCGATTTCTCCCAACGTTGGGGCGATTCCTCGCTATCTAAACAAAATGCGCCTCAGCCCGCCTGTTCAGTTCCTCAAAGATAACCTCCGCGAACAGTTCAAGCAAATTCCCTTTGTGGGCGAAACCTTGACTCCAGAAATGGAACGTCTCAAAGATGGGATGAAACGCTTGGCTGTATCTAAAGTTGGGGCGGTCATCGAAGAACTAGGCTTTACCTACCTTGGCCCAGTAGATGGTCATAACTTAGAGGAATTGATCGAAACCTTCAAACAAGCCCACACGATTCAAGGGCCAGTGATGGTTCATGTTGCGACTACTAAGGGTAAAGGATATGCGATCGCCGAAAAAGATCAAGTGGGCTATCATGCCCAGTCACCCTTTAACCTCGCGACGGGCAAAGGTGTTCCCTCCAGCAAACCCAAACCTCCCGGCTATTCTAAAGTATTCGCCCATACCTTAATTAAGTTGGCTGAAAATAACCCCAAAATCTTGGGAATTACCGCAGCTATGGCAACAGGAACAGGCTTAGATCAACTACAAGCTAAACTCCCCAAACAGTATATTGATGTCGGTATCGCCGAACAACACGCCGTTACCCTCGCCGCCGGTTTAGCCTGTGAAGGAATGCGTCCGGTTGTTGCTATTTATTCGACCTTTTTACAACGGGCTTACGATCAAATTATTCACGATGTTTGTATCCAAAACTTGCCTGTATTCTTCTGTTTAGATCGGGCTGGAATTGTTGGTGCAGATGGTCCGACTCACCAAGGAATGTACGATATTGCCTATCTGCGTTGCCTACCGAATCTGACAATTATGGCTCCCAAAGATGAAGCAGAATTACAGCAAATGATTGTCACCGGAATTAACCATACCACTGGGCCAATTGCTATGCGTTATCCACGTGGCGCAGGCTATGGCGTACCTTTAATGGAAGAAGGTTGGGAACCTTTGCCAATTGGTAAAGGAGAGATTCTTCGCAGTGGTGATGATCTGTTACTCTTGGGCTATGGTTCGATGGTTCATTCTGCGATGCAAGTTGCAGAAATCTTGAGCGAACATGGCATTGAATCCACAGTTATTAATGCTCGGTTTGTTAAGCCTTTAGATACGGAGTTAATTCTACCTTTAGCCGAACGGATTGGGAAAGTTGTTACTCTAGAAGAAGGTTGTGTAATGAGTGGTTTTGGTTCAGCAGTTGCAGAAGCCTTAATGGATAATAATGTTTTAGTTCCATTAAAGCGGTTTGGAGTGCCAGACAAGCTAGTTGATCATGCTAAACCCGATGAATCTAAAGCCGATTTAGGCTTAACCAGTTCTCAAATTTCTGAACAAATTCGGGCGAGTTTCTTTAGCAAGCAACCCTCAACGGTAAGTTAGGTTAATCAAAAGTAGAGGCGTTATTTGTTAGCGTCTCTACAATTCCATTGTGGGTTATAGTGTTTAGGCTACAGCCGATGAGGGGATTTGAACCCCTGACCTACGCATTACGAGTGCGCCGCTCTACCACTGAGCCACATCGGCATAATCTATTATTGTAGCAAATTTTCGCTGTTTAGTTTTTGAGAAGGTGTCGCATTGGATCATTTTGTTTTACTGAGATAATACTTTTCAAACTGCTTGTCAACTTCTCCACAAAAACATAAAGCTTCAGTGAGACGTTGAATTGTGGGGTCTGTACTCTCTAAATTTTGAGCCGACCAAAACAATCGATTCCCTTTGAGTCGGAGATTTAGAAGAGATTTCTTCTCAAAAGATTGACAAGCTTCATCGATGATAATAATTGAGTTTTCACAATTTAGAATTTCGTTTTCTATGACCTGCTGCCATTGTTGTACACAATCAATAGATTCTGGCTTGGGAATATTAGCAACAATATTTTTATTCGTCAGACAAGCAACCCAAGAGGCCTGCTTGCTCATTTCTTCGGTTCTGCCTGGGCTCATTTCTCCTAAAAAACCAATAAAAATATAATTTTCTAGCTTCATATTTTTCTGTGTTAACCTAATATTAATTTTATTTGTCTCTTTAAGAATAAATGCTTTTGACCTAGAAAATCTACGAGGGAAATACTGAACTTTAAAAAAGGTCGATGTATTAATTTTTAACTTTGATCCGTAGAAACACCAAACCTCTGTATCTCAATTAGAAATAGGGATTAGGGATTAGGGATTAGGCAAGCTATATTCCCTAGCACCCTCTCATCAAACCAGCAGCACCTATAGCAACGAGCGCTCGTGTGTTTACAGATCTAAGTGACCAATAATCGCGAAAACTATAGATGTAACAGGGTTTTTTAGTCCCTAACACCTAACACCTAACACCTAACACCTGCGCGCAGCGCTATAGCACGATATGAACATTCGTTCGCCCGCTGCCCATCTCCGTCTAAACTATTCGAGATAGTGCAGTAAACGCTTGTAGAACTCTTGAGAAAAATCAATGGTACGATTACGACCAAAGTTTTGCAAGACATCGATCAAGAAGCGAATAAATTCATAGTTGGACATCGTGACTTCGTAGCTGAGATCCGCATTCCCATCAAACTGAACTCGACACCGGGTAATATCAGCAGGTAGAGAAGACACATTCCACGTCGCAACAAAGGGAATATCCTCTCCACTATCAATTTTACGAGCCCCTTCTATGCTTTTTTCTTTGTAGAGGCTAATCGATAAGGGTAAATATCGACGGCTTTTATCATCATAATAGGGCTGATAAACGATCACCTCTCGCTTATCGGCTGGCTTAAGTTGAGTAATGACTGTAGCAGAGTTTGACATTCTCCAATTTCCTGTAAAAACCGATCATTTCCAATTTAGCCGACATTTGCCTGATGCCTATCACCCTCAAAGGCAAAATTCAGCAAGGTCTGTTTATTAACCTCCGTATGGAGTCTGACCATAGCAAAAAAATTCCTCCGATCAGGGAAATAATTCAACTGAGTGTTGGGAGTTGTGCCACGTTCAAATATGATTTTAGGTAAGAATTCAGGGTTAAATTAGACTATCTATGCCAAAAAAGCCTTGGCTACAAAAACGATCAAGCAACAAGTTGAATACAGACATGAGACGATTGACATCCACAAATCCATCTAATCCCAACCCAGCTTACTGCGATCGCGCTAACGATCCCCCAGAAAACTCCAGCCTAAACCTAGATCATCAAGCCGAAGAACACACCCATTCTCAACATCAAATTGAACCGATGGACATTTCTCCCACCCTCTATCAAGGACGACGCCGAAAAGCCGCCGTTGTTCTCAGTATGATTTGGGGAGGAACCATCAGTCTACATCTGGTTTCTTGGGGATCGTGGTTGGTTCTCGGCTTAACCGGGTTACTTTCCCTTCATGCGTTGCGAGTGTTATTCATCCGACCTCGAAACCCATTAGATCAGAGTTTAATCAGCGATCGCGATAACTGGCCCTATGTATCTTTACTGGTCGCGGCAAAAAATGAAGAAGCGGTCATTCCCAATTTAGTTAAAAATTTGTGTAATCTGGACTATCCATCAGAACGTTACGAAGTTTGGGTGATTGACGATCACAGCACCGATAACACACCCATTTTATTAGACCAACTGGCTGAAAAATTTGAACAACTTAATGTTTTACATCGCCGTAATGGAAGCGGAGGAAAATCCGGCGCACTCAATCAAGTTTTAGCTCAAACTCAAGGTGAAATTATCGGGGTTTTTGATGCAGATGCTCAAGTTCCCTCTGATTTATTACAGCAAGTTGTCCCTTTATTTGATCCCGATCAAATTGGGGCGGTACAGGTTCGCAAAGCCATTTCTAATGCACCCTTAAATTTCTGGACAGAAAGCCAAGCCGCAGAAATGGCACTGGATACCTTTTTCCAACAGCAACGAATTGCATTAGGAGGAATTGGAGAACTGCGAGGAAATGGTCAATTTATTCGTCGAGATGCGATCGAAACCTGTGGTGGCTGGAACGAAGAAACGATTACTGACGATTTAGACCTGACCTTAAGATTGCACTTGAACCATTGGGATATTGAATTTTTAGCCTTTCCCCCAGTGTATGAAGAAGGTGTCACTAACGCGATCTCACTCTGGCATCAACGCAACCGTTGGGCTGAAGGAGGATATCAACGCTATCTCGATTACTGGAAACCGCTACTCAGCAATCGTCTTGGCCCTCGCAAAAGCTTTGACTTATTTGGCTTTTTAGTGATCCAATACCTGGTTCCGACTGCGGCTGTCCCAGACTGTCTCATGTCTCTTGTTTTGCGTCGTTTCCCGATTACCAGTCCGCTGTCACTACTCGCACTGACATTATCTCTGATCGGGATGTTTATTGGGCTACGTCGCACCCAGAAATGTGAGAAAATCCTCACCGAAACTCAACCTGTATCTCAATCCGTGATGGCTGCACTTCAAACAGCATTGCAGAGTTTACGAGGTACGCTATATATGTTGCACTGGTTTATCGTCATCGGGAGTACCTCGCTTCGTATTTCAGTTCGTCCGAAGCGTCTAAAGTGGGTAAAAACTGTTCATCAAGGCATATCAGAAGCCTCTTAATTAATGGGGTTTTTCATCGATAGATTGACTCAATAACCCACCAAATAACCCGTTGTATACATCCAAATGGGGATGGGTCTTGCTAGAATGGCAGTCCCAGCTCCAGGAGCTATTTTTAAATGAGGGAACTGCAATGGATTTGCTAGAGTATCAAGCTAAAGCTTTATTTCGTGAAATGGACATTCCGGTCTTACCCTCACAGCGCATTGATAGTGTTCAAGACTTGAAAGAACTAACTATTCCTTATCCGGTCGTTCTCAAGTCACAAGTGCGTTCAGGTGGACGGGGAAAAGCCGGAGGTGTTCGGTTTGTAGAAAATACTATTGATGCGGTTGCCGTCGCTCAATCGATTTTTAATTTGCCTATTCGTGATGAATATCCGCAAGTATTACTTGCTGAGGCTAAATATAACTCGGATCGAGAACTCTATCTCGCGATTACCTTAGATCCGCTCAGTCGCCGTCCGGTTATTCTCGGCTCAACTCAAGGTGGAATAGCTGTCGAAGATGCGCTCTCAGAGATTCAGAATGTTGTCGTTGATGGGGAGTTCTCTTCGTTCTACGCTCGTCGCTTAAGTGTGAAGATGGGACTGCCTCAAGAGCTAATTTTAACGGTGAGTGCCATCATCGAGAAGATGTATTGTCTTTTCATCGAAAAAGATCTCGATCTGATTGAAATTAATCCGTTGGGTATCAGTCCTAGTGGTGAGGTGATGGCTCTTGATGGTAAGGTGATCGTCAATGATCATGCCCTTGGACGCCATCCAGACTTGGTAACTTTGATTCAAAATCCCCATCAAACAACCTTACCAATCGATCTAGATTTGATTTCACCTTCGTCTGAACTCGATGTCAGTTTACCTCCTCAACTCAACATGATTAAACTTGAGGGTAATATTGGAGTTTTGTGCAATGGTGCAGATCTGACAATGGCAACAGTCGATTTGATTGTTCAAAGTCGGGGAAAACCTGGAAATTTCCTCAATTTGGAGGCTGAAGACTACACAGAATTGACAGAGGTTTGGCGCGATCGCCTCTATCACGGTTTAGACTTAGTGAGTCAATCCCAGGAAGTGAAAGTGGTTTTGGTCAATCTGCTCAGTCATGTAGTGACTTCCGAGAAAACCCTATCAGAAATTGCGGAATATCTTCAGAAAAAAGCTGCAATGGGAAACGTACCCTATTTTGTTCTGCGACTGGCGATGAGTCCGCCTCGTGATATTCTCGATCAACTCACACAATTACCCGTTCAAGTCGCCAATAACTTAGATGAAGCGGTGAAATTGGCTGTCTCTCTAGCGAAATAGGGGTCAGTCAATGGGTTGATCCTAGATTGGATATTGGGTGTCACTCTAGGTGGATCGTTAGCGATTGGCTACTCAGCGTGACGCAGCCTGCGTCAATCGCGAATCAGCAAGCAAACGCTTAAAATAACCCAATCATTAAAATAGAAAAACTGTCCATTTTGTGCAGTTTAGATTAACAACTCTGAGTTGGGTTGAGAACTCGGCTACAGTTTACATAAGATTGCTGCATCTGTCTACAATGAACCATTATGAATTTAACACCAGAGAGTAAAGTTTTAATTCAGGGGAATACAACATCTCAAGCTTTGATTCATGCGGTTCTCAACATGAAGGCTTACGGGACGAATATTGTTGCTTGTGTGACTCCAGGTCAAGCGGGAAATCTGATGCAAGATATTCCGATTTTTGATTTGGTCGAACAAGCACAAACTAAAACAGGTCCGATTGATACCAGTATTGTTTGGGTTCATCCCTATCAGGTCTTAGATGCTGCCTTAGAAGCCATTGAAGCTGGGGTCAAACAACTGATTATTCTCAGTGAAGGCATACCACCTCTGGATATGGTACGTCTGATTCGTAAAGCTGAAATCTCAGAAACTCTGCTCATCGGGCCAAGTTGTGCGGGTGTGATTGTACCCAATCAATTATTATTAGGAGTTCATCCCCGCGAGTTCTATACTCCGGGTTCGGTTGGGTTAATTGGTCGAGGTAGCCGACTCACTTATGAAATCGCCTTTCAACTCACTCAAGCCAAACTCGGACAGTCCATTAGTGTCAGTATTGGCAGTGACTTGATTATTGGTTCTTCTTTTATTCAATGGTTACAACTCTTGGATGAAGACGATCAAACTGATGTCATTGTATTAGTGGGAGACGTGAGTGGCAATGGTGAAGAGGAAGCGGCATCTTATATCGCAGAAACCATTGATAAACCCGTTGTTGCCTATATTGCCGGACTGCATTCACCTGAAACTCAACCCCTGGGACAATCCTGTACGATCGCCACCTCTAAATTAGTCGCTCTGAGGATCTGTCCACCGACAATCGAGAGTAAAATAGCAGCCTTTGAAAAAGCGAAGATTCCCCTGGCTGATTCTCCCTCACAAATTCCAAGTTTAGTTAAAACACTTCTGAAAAAATAACAATGTCTAAAAAGTCTGAACGGTCTTCCCAATCTTTAAGTTCAAGTTCTTCTGCTTATCTGTCCGATCAATGGCATTCTCTAACCAGTACGGTGGCTTACCGTTTTAATCGAGAATATCAAGGAGAGGCTTTTGAACTGCCTGAAGAAGTGGAGAATTTGCCCATTTTTCGCGATCGCATTGCGGGAACTCTCAGTGCAAAAATTACCTCCAATTTTTGGGAAATGACTAAGATTCAGAAAAATCAGCAGTGTTTAGATATTGGTTGTGGGGTGAGTTTTTTGATTTATCCTTGGCGAGATTGGAATGCTTTTTTTTATGGGCAAGAGATTAGCCAGGTGGCAATGGAAGCATTGAATACACGCGCCCCTCAGTTGAATTCTAAACTGTTTAAAGGTGTGAAAATGGGGGCGGCTCATCTGTTAGATTATGATGCCGATCAGTTTGATTTGGCGATCGCCACTGGATTTAGTTGTTATTATCCTCTCCAATATTGGGCTGAAGTTCTCGCAGATGTTAAACGAGTTCTCAAGCCCACTGGGGAGTTTATTTTTGATGTTCTCAACCCGGATGTCCCCTGGGCTGAAGATTGGGCGATTTTAGAAACGTATTTAGGAACGGAAGTTTTTCTTGAATCTTTGGAAACTTGGGAAAAATTGATTAAAAATAATGGTGCAAAAATTGTTAAACAAAAAGAAGGAGAGTTATTTCAAATCTATAAAGTTCGGTTTTAATGATAGAAATACTAGAAAATGTAGTTGTGCTTCAGCACAAAATCCGAGATTGAACCGCCGCTAAAGCGCAACTACAAACTTGAGGAAGTTCTGAAGATCCTAGCTGTAAAAATAGTATTAGCTACAATCTCCAAAACTTATATCCGATTAACGGCTAGAGAGTTCCTGTTGGAAACTGAGGAACTGTTCAGAAGTGAGACTATCGGCAGCTACCCCATTAACTGTCATTAATAACTGCTCGTTGAGGGTAATATTTGTATTACCATTACCATCATCAGAGAGTTCTAACTGTGCAAAGGTTAAGCTATCACCCAGAACAATTTGATCTTGTCCAACTTGGAAATCCTCAATGACGTTATTCGCTTCATTTCCAAAGATGACAAATAGATCGTTACCCTCACCGCCTGTCATGGTATCAGAACCTAGACCGCCAACCAGAGTATCATCACCCTCATCTCCAAACAAAACATCATCTCCGGCGCCACCCCAGGCGATATCATCATCAACACCACCAAACAGTGTGTCATTGTCTGCGTTTCCACAGAGGCTATCCTCTCCGCGATCGCCGTATAGAACGTCATTACCTTCAGATCCCCAGAGAAAATCATTATCTTGACCTCCAAAGGCAGTATCATCTCCCTCTGCGCCAATCACTTGGTCATCAGCTTCATTTCCGAGTAAGAAGTCATTGCCACTCCCTCCGAACAGAACATCTTGACCCTCAAGATCACCAACCCCATTCTCTGTCCCATTCTCTAAGATATTCAAAGTTCCGCCGAAGAGAGTATCATCGCCCTGTTCACCTAAGAGGGTATCATTACCGACTTCTCCCAGGATCAGGTCATTGTCTTTACCCCCGCGAAGATCGTCATTATCTCGACCACCATTTAGGGTATCATTACCTAAAGTACCGAGGATCAGATCGTCACCTGCGTTACCCCGGATAACATCTTGTTCGCCATTGTCTCCCAGGGGAGTTTCACCACCAGCGCCACCAATCAGAGTATCATTACCCTCTCCTCCAAACAGCAGGTCATCGCCAACTCCTGCATCTACTAAGTCATCATTTTGACCTGCATTCAGGGTGTCATTGCCTCCTAAACCCATTATGGAATCATTACCCTCAAAAGCATTAATTTGATCGGCGGCTTCGGTTCCTTGTAGGTTATCTGGTTCTTCTGTTCCCAAAATTGTAGGATTTGAGTTCGGCGGAAAAGGTGGTGTCGCTGATGAACTCGGAGGTAGGGTAATTGCGATCGCTTCTGGGAGGGGTGGTTGTTCACAGTCTGGAGACTCTTGAGGAATAGAGTCGATTACAGCGTCGATCTCAATTGTTACCGTAGCAGTATCAAATCCTCCATCATCATTGTTGATGGTATATGTAAAGGTGTCTGTGCCGATAAATCCGGATGGTGGAGTGTAGATAAGTTGATTGTCGTCTTCAGTGATTGTGCCTCCATTGACAGAGTTGGAATCAAACTCACTAATACTCAACGAGTTAGAGTCGTTATCGAGAACCGGAATCGTAATTTCTTGGTCTACGATGGTGCTAACTTGATCATTATTGGCAACAGGTGGGTTGTTGCTGGGAGGGTCACTGGGAGAATTGGTTGGAGGATTGGTTGGAGGATTGGTTGGAGGAGTAACGGGGAGATTGTTAATCGTAATCGCAACAGTTGCAGTATCTATGCCGCCATTGCCATCACTAATGGTATAGGTGAAAGTATCCGTACCCGTAAAGTCTGTCTCTGGTGTGTAGCGGAATCCCTCTCCATTGGGTTCAACTTGTCCAATAGTATTTTCGGTGTTGAAGTCAGTAATCGTTAGAGGGTCACTATTCGGGTCACTATCATTATCCAGGGGAGTGATGAACTGGATAATATTTGGGTCGGTTGTGATCAAGTCATCTTCTGCGATCGGGGGATTATTACCAGCAATAATGCTAATAGTGTAATCTTCGACTTCCCCATCGGTTGCAATACCTGTAACATCAGCAGTGGTGAGATTGTCGGTGGAAATTCGGAAACGGGCATAGCTATCTCCAAGCATCAGATTGTTGAATCCTAGAGAATTTGCCCCATTCCACGTCAAGTTAGCAGAAGTCTCACCGTTGGCAATGGTAGCACTAACACCTTCGTTGGCCGCAAATGTACCATCACCATTAAAGTCTATCCACCCCAAAACCCTTGCACTTTCACCGGTGTTATTGGTAACAGGAACGGTCAAACTATAGGAAGTCGTATTGTCTGCGATCGAGTCTAAGCTTGTAAACGCATCTTCATCATTATTTCCATTGTTGTTATCACCGTCTGCATTGACTGAGAATGGAGTCGCCAGTTCAGCATCAATCGTGGTACTCCCTAGACCAATATTTTGATTGATGGTATGGCTAGCATCTCCATAACTGTTGGGGGCATCTCCAAAGTCGAAGGGCCCTAGAACAATGGTGGTTTGGGCAATATTACTGCTGAAGTTGTCTGTGTCTGTGACTTGAACAGTAATGGTTCGGGGTGTGGAGTCACGATTCTCGGCGGTGTTGTTGTAGGTAATGGCGTTGATAATTGCTTGATAATCTGCGAGGGATGCGTTACCACTGATGGTAATTTCGCTGCTGTTATTACCTGTTACAGTAATTCCATTGGGAATATTAGCAGGGTCAATATTGAGGGTTTCATCACTGCCATCTTGAGGATTGGTGATACGGATAACAGATCCTGATAAATTCGGACTCTCGGAATCTGTAATTGAAATGTTGTTGCCAATATTGACGGGTAGATCATTAAAATTAGTGATGAAGTCAGTTCCGGTATTATCGGAATCTAAATCAATGGTTGGAACACCGAGAATTGACAGCGTATAGTCTTCGACTTCTCCATTAGCAGCAATGCCCTGAGAGTCTTCAGTTGTCAAGCTGTCTGTTGTAATTCGCAGACGTGCGTAAGTATTTCCAGCAATCAGATTTGTCAATCCTGGGGAATTGGCAGCATTCCAATTCAGGGTTGCAATTGTACCTCCATCCGCAACAGTAGTTGTGACTCCTTCATTCGCCTCAAAAGCCCCGTCTGCGTTAAAGTCGATCCATCCCAAAACTACCGCATTTTCACCTGTAGTATTAGTAACCGGAAGAGAAAGGCTGTAGGAACTGGCGTTATCTACCAAGGGGTCTAAAGTTGTAAACCCATCCTCATCATCATTGCCATCATTATCATCACCATCTGCGTTGACTGTGGATTGACTGGTTGGATCACTATCAATGATTCCATTTCCAAAACCAATATTTTGATTAATCGTGTGGCTGGCATCTCCATAGCCACTTGGCGCATCTCCAAAGTCAAAGGGCGGTAGAAAAATGGTCGTTTCGGCAAGATTACTGCTGAGGTTATCGGGGTCAGTCAGTTCAACTGTAACCGTTCGAGGGGTTGGATTGGGACTAATAGCGCTATTGTTGTAAGTAATGGCTGCGATCGCGGCTTGGTAATCAGCTAGGGATGCCTCACCCGTGAGAATAATATGATTGGCTGTACTGGCTGAGTCTAACGTAATCCCTGACGGTAAGTTCAAGGGAGGAATTAACTGTTCATCACTGCCATCTTGAGGATTGGTGAGAGTGATCGCAGATCCAGAAAGATTAGGACTATCGGCATCTGTGATTTGAATATTGTTTGCCACGGCTACAGGTGTACCTGTGAACCCAATTCTCAAGTCAGTTCCTTGATCATTTGCATCTAAATTGATGCTAGGAACACCTAAAATTGATAAGGGATAATCTTCGACTTCTCCATCGGCGGCTGCCCCCTCAAAGTCAGCGTTAGTCAGATCTTCAGTTGTAATACGCAAGCGGGCATAGCTATTTCCCGGCGTGAGATTGGCAAATCCTGGGGAATTAGCGACATCCCAAGTTAGAGTTGTGGTGGTATCACCATCGTCTATCGCGGTTGTAACGCCTTCATTTGCTGCAAATGTTCCATCTCCGTCAAAGTCAATCCATCCCAAAACGATCGCACTTTCCCCAGTATTATTAGTGATAGGAATGGTGAGGCTGTATGAGGCAACATTATCAGTAATAGGATCTAAACTTGCGATCGCATCTTCATCATCATTGTCATCATTATCATCACCATCGGCATTAATCGTGGGTTGAGGAACGATTTCAGCGTCAATAGTTCCAGTTCCTAGACTAATATTTTGATTAATCCCGTGATTCGCATTTCCATAACTGGCGGGGGCATCACCAAAATCTGTGGGTGCGAGGGTAATTGTTGTTTGTGCGGTATTATTAGTGATGTTATCGGTGTCTGTGACTTGAACTTCAATCGTTCGCGGACTCAGATCGGGGCTGACCGCAATATTGTTATAGGTGATAGCCTCAATGATGGCTTGATAGTCTTCTGGGGATGCGTTACCCGTAATGGTAATGGTGTTAGTGCCATTGCCTGTTACTGTAATTTGATCAGGAATATCTGCCGGGTCAATATTGAGGCTTTCATCACTGCCATTTAGAGGGTTACTAATGGTAACTACAGATCCTGATAAATTCTGACTATCGGGGTCTGTAACTTGAATATTATTACTGATACTAACAGGCGTACTATTAAACTCGATCGTGAAGTCGGTTCCGGGGTTATCGGAATCTAAATCAACAGTGGGTAAACCCAGAATGGCTAAAGTATAGTCTTCGACTTCTCCATCTGTGGCGACACCTGTAGCATCTTCAGTGATCAGATTATCGCTAGAAATTCGGAAGCGGGCGTAGCTAGTACCGAAGGTAAGATTACTAAATCCAGCAGAATTAGCCGCATTCCAAGTTAGAGAGGCAGTCGTCGCCCCGTTAGCAATAGCTGCTGTAACGCCTTCATCGTCTGTAAAAGTGCCATCTGCGTTAAAGTCAATCCATCCTAATACTGTTGCATTTTTCCCGGTAGTGTTGGTCACGGGAACGTTGAGACTGTAGGAAGTCGCAGTATCTGTGAGGGGAGTTAACGTGGTGAACGCATCTTCATCATCATTACCATCATTATTATCACCATCAGCATTGGCTGTCGGTTGACTAGCCGTCTCTGCATCAATGGTTGCTGTTCCCAGACCAATATTTTGATTAATACTGTGACTCGCATCTCCATAACTAACGGGTGCATCTCCAAAGTCTGTTGAAGCCAGAATAATCGTTGTTTCAGCAATATTACTGGTCAGATTATCGGTATCGGTGACTTGAAGAGTAATATTTCGATTGTTCGGATTGGGACTTAGAGTCGTGTTATTGTAGGTCACAGATGCGATCGCGATTTGATAATCTTCTGGAGATGCCGCGCCACTCAGAATTAGAGTTGATGTTCCATTTCCTTGAACGGTAATTCCTGGTGGTAGGTCTGCGGAGTTAATATTGAGAGTTTCATTGTTACCATCAATAGGGTTTGTGATGGTAATAGTCGCTTGAGAGAGATTAGAACTATCCGGGTCTGTAACTTGCAGATTGTTGCCAATTGCGACAGGTAGACCATTGAAGCTTGCTGTCAAGTCGGTTCCGGAATTATTACCATCGAGATCAACAGTAGGAACACCGAGAATCGTTAGCGTGTAGTCTTCTACTTCTCCATCTGTAGCTGTTCCTGTAGAATTAGCGTTAGTGAGAGTATCGGTAGTAATTCGGAAGCGGGCGTAGCTATTTCCGGGTGTGAGATTCGCGAACCCGGGTGAATTAGGGGTATTCCAAGTCAGAGTCGCAGTATTATCATCATCTGCAATGGCAACAGAAACCCCTTCTGAAGGGGCAAACGCCCCATCTCTGTCAAAGTCTATCCACCCTAAAACGGTCGCACTGTCTCCAGTATTGTTGGTAACGGGAAAAGTGAGGCTGTAGGAGGTAACGTTATTAACGAGAGGGTTTAGAGTTGTCAACGCATCCTCATCATCATTACCATCATTATCATCACCATCAGCATCAATCGTGGGTTGACTCATGCTTTCTTCATCAATGGTTGCCGTTCCTAGACCAATAGTTTGATTAATACGGTGATTCGCATCTCCATAACTAATCGGTGCATCTCCAAAGTCGAGGAGGTCATCAAAAGAAGTGAGAACGTGATTCCATTGACGTTGAACTTCTGGTGTAAAGGCAATAGAAGGTTTAAAGGGACTCGTTTTAAGATCTAAATTCCAGTTTCCGCCTTGACTTTTGTGACCCGTGAGGCTTGTAGAAGCGGCAATTTCTGCGCCCGTGACTTGATGCAGTTTTTCAATAAATTCAACTCCCGCATCTCCTGCAGCTACATTACAACCATATAAGAGTAGGTTCGCTCTTCCTAAATCTGTCTTCACAACTGGAAGTTTGTTTTCTGTTAATCCTTCTAAACTCCCCACTTCCATGGTCTTAGATAATGAGGTTAGATCGGAAACTTCATACTTTGATGAACTTGAAAACCAACTTTGGAGTTGTTTGGTATAACGATGCAGAGTCTCTAAATTTAACTGTGAATTTCCCAAATACAGGCAACCCGGTCTACCGTGAGAAGCAATATGAATAGTAGAGAAACTTGTTAAATTTTTGAGAACGTTTGTAATTTGTTGAATGCCATCTTGCTCCGAATCCAGTAAAACAACTTTGATTCCCGGTAAAATACCAGTTATTAACTGTTTTAAGTCTGGAACTTGACGGTCAATAAAGATGATTGACGCGGTAGCATCACGCTTCAAGCCAATCGCTGAAGATGTGGAAGGCGTAGAAGCATCAAGATAACACTTAGATTGTACTTGGGTTAATCGCATACTCAGTTTTCCAATTTAAAAGAATGTAAAGAGTTCATCCTGAAGCCGCCTTCAGGTATAGCTGATTCACCCTGTATGCTTTTTTAAGCCCAGCCTATTGATTCCGTATCCTTGTAAGCTAGGCTTATTGATTCAGTATCCTTCTTCAACCAAGAGAGATTGATTCCGGATTTTTCTTCGACTAAGAGAGATTGATTCTATAGTCTACCTAAAATTCGGCTACGGAAGAAACTTGCAGCTTGATCCGAAAGTATTGCTTTGCCAGAATAGGAGAAGGATAGATCCAATATCCTGGTTCTGCACCCATTCCTTTTTCAGAAACTTTTTCAATTCCATCGTAACAGCAAGTCAGGCTTTTCTGTAAAGTTTATTTTACCTGATTTTTGTATAGATATTCTATCATATCATGCTGATTTCATCTGTCAACCCCTTGGCTCACAACTTGATCAGAGGTATGTAATATCATGTCTAAATAATTAGTAATACAAAAAAAGGATATCTAACTAATTAGATACCCCTCTCAAAAAGTTGAGTTAATGACTCAGTTTCAAGCCCTATTAAAAACTCAGAAACTGTTCAGAAGTGAGGGTGTCAGGCGCGACTCCATTCACAGTCATTAATAACTCGTCATTCAAGCTAATAACAGTATTACCATTCCCATCATCAGAGAAGGTTAACTGTTCAAACGTTACCCCTTCACCTAGAACAATTTGGTCTTGTCCGACTTGGAAATCTTCAATCACATTTGCGGTTTCATTTCCAAACACCACAAACAGGTCATTACCTTCACCCCCCGTCATCGTGTCGGAACCCAAACCACCAACGAGAGTATCATTACCCTCATCGCCAAACAGAACATCATCACCCTCGCCACCCCAGGCAATATCATTATCCTTTCCTGCAAACAGGGTGTCATTGTCTTCATTTCCACAGAGGCTGTCGTTGCCTTCATCGCCAAACAGAACATCATTACCCGTACCTCCGTACATCAAATCCTGTTGACCGTCATCCCCAACTGCCGGAGAATCTCCATCATCAATGGGGTCGCCCCGCAAAGTATCATTACCTTCATTGCCACAGAGGGTATCATTGCCGTTATCTCCTAAGAGTGAGTCATTACCTTCTGACCCCCAAACAAAGTCATTACCCTGACCTCCAAAGGCGACATCATCTCCCTCTCCGCCAATCACTTGGTCATCTCCTTCATTAGCTTCGATGAAGTCATTGCCACTGCCACCAAATATCAGGTCTTCACCGTTAACATCACGAACCTCATCATCTGCGTCATTCAAAGTCCCGCCGAAGATAGTATCATCACCCTGTTCACCCAGGAGGGTATCATTCCCCAACTCTCCGAGTACCAGGTCATCATCCTTACCGCCTCGGACATCATCATTCGCTTGACCGCCATTGAGGGTGTCATTGCCTAAGTTCCCCAATATAATGTCATCCCCTTCGTTTCCGAGGATATTATCTTGGTCTCCACTATCTCCGAGAGGAGTATCACCACTGGGTCCACCCACGAGGGTATCGTTACCGACTTCACCGAAGATGAGGTCATCGCCTTCATTTCCGTCTACAAGGTCGTTATCTTGACCACCATGCAGTTCGTCGTTACCGTCATTTCCGACTAAGGTGTCGTTGTTTTGGTTTCCGAACAGGCTATCGTCTCCGTCTCCTCCAAACAGCAAGTCCTGACCTTCTGTGTCTCGTGGCACTCCCGGGGCATTGCTGGTACCTCCGAGTAGGAAGTCGTCTCCAACTTCTCCGGCTAAGGTGTCGTTACCGAGTTCACCCAGACCATTATCATTGCCAGTCCCGGAGAAGATGAGGTCGTTACCTTGACCGCCATTGAGAGTATCATCCCCTCGGCTTCCAGCTAAGAGGTCATTACCTTCGTCTCCTTCTAAAAAGTCAAAGTCGGGGTCGAGTTCATCGGTTTGTGTTCCCGTAATTCCCCCAATTAGGGTATCGTTCCCTTGAGCACCTTTCAGGGAGTCATCTCCGGGGTCTCCATAAATGAGGTCATCACCTTCAGAACCCAGGGCATCGTCATTGCCTGTTCCGGATAGCAGGGTGTCGTTTTCTTCGAGACCATCGAGGGTATCATTTCCAGCTAAAGCGTCGATTTGGTCAGCATCTTCTGTACCTGGGAGATTATCATCGCCTGGAGTCCCTGTAATCGTGTTGGTTTCCGATGTCGGGCGCAACGGCAGAACGGTTTCGGGTGGGGCGGGCGGAATGGCGATGCTGATAGGGTCAGGACTGGGTGGGTCTTCGCAGTCGGGACAGTCTTGGGGTATGGGTTCGATAACAGCCTCAACAATTATCGTCACCGTTGCCGTGTCAAATCCACCATTACCATCACTGATGCTGTAGTTGAAGCTATCTGTACCAATAAACCCTTGCGGAGGTGTGTAAATTAACTGGTTGTTTTCTTGGCTGATTGTACCTCCGTTGCTGGAGTTGGGGTCAAAAGCACTGATGCTGATGGAGTCACCATCCGGGTCGCTATCATTAGCGAGTACATCAATGGTAATGACTTGGTCTATTTGAGTTGTGACTTGGTTGTCGTTGGCAACGGGTGGGTTGTTGATGGGGTCTTCGTTGGGGATGGTGATGGTGACGGTGGCGGTATCTGTTCCTCCTCGTCCATCACTGATGGTATAGGTGAAGGTGTCTACTCCTATGAAGTTACGGGCGGGGATGTAACGCAGTCCGATACCACTGGTTTCGACAATTCCTTCTGTGCCGTCGGTGTTGATGTTGACGATGCTCAGAGGGTCGCCATCGGGGTCTGTGTCATTTTCCAGGGGGTTGAGAAATAGGGTGGTATTTCGCGCCCCGGTGAAGGAGTTGTCTTCGGCAACAGGTGGGTTATTGTCCGAGATAATCGTGATGTTAACAGTGGTGAGTGAACGCTGACCTGTGGCGTTTTCGATGGTGTAGGTGAAGGTGTCTGTGTCTGTAAATCCATCGTTGGGGCTATACAGGAATCGAGTTCCGGTAGGACTGGGGTTGCCGTTGTCGTCAATTTGGCTGGCTGTGCCACTGGTGGGACGGGTGAATTCGACAATCCGTAGGGGTGAGCTGTTGGGGTCTGTGTCGTTGAGGATTACCTCAATGGGGACTGGAGTTGACGGTAGGGTGGTGGTGCGGTCTGGGGCAGCTAGGGGGTCTGTATTACTGACGTTGACGGTGACGTTGCCAATTTCTCGTATGCCATTAGGGTCTTCTACAGTGTAGGTGAAGGTGTCTTCGCCTTGGAAGCCAATGGGCGGAGTGTAGATGAGGAAGTCGTCACTGGGGTCGTCGGGGGTGTCGTTGTCATCGAGGACGATAGTGCCACCGTTGTCGCTGGGGGTGCTGAAGTCAATGATTCGCAGTCCGCCTCCGGGGGGCTGAATGTCGTTGTCGAGAACGGGGATGTCACGGGGAGTGTCGATGGGGGTGCTGTCGAAGTCGTCTACAACAATGCTGCGGCTTGGACGAACAAAGATGGTGACCAGGGCGGTGTCTGTGAGTCCTTCCGGGTTGCTGATTTCGTATTCAAAGGTATCTGTCCCAGTAAAGTCCGGGTTGGAGGTGTAAATAACGAAGTCGTCTGTGGGGTCTTCGGGTGTGCCGTTGTCGTTGATTTCAACAGTACCGCTATTAGGGTCTCGAATAATCCGAGTCAGGCTGACTGGGTCGCCGTCAGGGTCGAAGTCGTCTTCGAGAATATTCAGATAGACCGGAACGTTAACTGGAGTAATAGCACTGTCATCAACAGCAGTTGGGCCTTGAATAATCGTGAGACTGTAGTCTTCGACTTCTCCATCAGGGGCGGCGTTCGTCGCTGTTAAATTGGGGTCGGTGGAGATGCGGAATCGCGTGTAGCTGAGTCCGGGGATAATATTGCCAAATCCGGGGGCAGTTGTGGCATCCCAGGTCAGCGTAGCACTTGTGCTGCCATCTGGGACGTTTGTACTGACGGCTTCTTCTACGGTGAAACCTCCGTCTCCGTTAAAGTCTATCCATCCGACAAGAGTGGCTTCTGCCCCAATGCTATTGGTCACCGGAACATCAAGGCTGTAGCTGCTGGCGTTAGCATTGAGGTTGGGTAGGGTAGTGAAGGCATCTTCGTCGTCGGGGGTTGTGCCGTTGAGGTCATCGCCGTCTGCGTTAAGGGTGGGTTGAGGAGCCAGTTCTGAGTCAATCACTGCTGTTCCTAACCCCAAACTCTGATTAATGCTGTGGCTAGGATTTCCAAAGCTAGCAGGTGCATCCCCAAAGTCGCTAGGAGCTAGAGTAATCGTGGTTTGGGCAATATTACTCGTTAAATTATCGGGGTCTGTGACTTGTACTTCGATGGTTCGAGGACTGGGATTGCGGTTGGGTGCAGTGTTGTTGTAGGTAATGGTTTCAATGACTGCCGCATAGTTTTCCGGGGTTGCGTCTCCACCCAAGACAATTGTGATTCCATCATTAGAGATGATGCTAATTCCTGGGGGTAAATTCGCGGGGTCAATCTCCAGGGTTTCGGCAGTCCCATCTTCTGGATTGGTGAGTGTAATTACAGCTTGAGAAATAAATGAACTATCGGGGTCTGCAACCTGAACGTTATTCCCAATCGCTATCGGTGTTCCGTCGAAGGGTGTTGTGAAGTCTGTACCGTCATTATCTCCATCTAAGTCTATTGTTGGTGGAGCCAGGATGGTCAGAATATGGTCTTCAATTTCCCCGTCTGTGGCACTACCGGTGAAGTCTGCTGTTGTTAATGGGTCGCTCGAAATTCGGAATCGCGCATAACTGATTCCAGCAGTGATATTGGCAAATTCTGGAGCGGTTGTGCTGTCCCAAGTTAGGCTGGTTGAGGTTTCTCCGGGGTTGATGGTCGCACTCACTCCTTCGCTGGATGTAAAGCTGCCATCTCCATTTAAGTCTATCCAAGCTACTAAGTTGGCGGGGTTGGCTGTAGTGTTGGTAATTGGAACGCTGAGACTGTAGCTAGTATCGGTGGTAATCAGACTAGGTAGGCTGGTGAAGGCATCTTCGTCATCGGGGGTTGTGCCGTTGAGGTCATCGCCGTCTGCATTAAGGGTGGGTTGAGGAGCCAGTTCTGAGTCAATCACTGCTGTTCCTAACCCCAAACTCTGATTAATGCTGTGGCT
>JBCBCI010000075.1:0-9036 GCA_038530755.1 Cyanobacteria bacterium J06592_8
CAGCGAATATTGGCAGAAAAAGTAATCTGAATGGCTTCACGCCGGACAGGGTAGCGGCATCTTTGGCTATGCCTTTAAGAATCAAGTTTGATATGGCTTTAGACATTCAAACTTGCACTGCTTAAGAATCACTGTCCTTCAGGGCAGTGAGTGTCAATGAGGAAAAGTAATTGAGGAATTATAAATTAGCGATCGCATATCCCATTGGCACTACACAGACCACACGGAAACCAACGTTATTGTTGAAGCCTTCACGTAAATTATTACCGAAACGATAGGCAGAACGACAACTTCCTGGATGAGTAAACCAAGAACCACCTCGCAGTACCCGATTCCGATTAGCATGATCGGGATCTATCCAAGCACTGCCATCATCAGGCGCACCTTTATAATTATTATGATAATCATCCTGACACCATTCCCAAACATTCCCGTGCATCTCGTGTAGTCCCCATTCATTCGCGGGAAAACTACCAACATCCATGGTTTGTTCTTGATATTGCGCTTTAGACCTCTCAGAACTACGGTTTCCTTTGAAATTTGCTAGCTCAGTGGTAATAATTTGTCCAAAGTGGTAGAGTGTGGTTGTTCCCGCCCGACAAGCATATTCCCACTCCGCTTCGCTTGGTAATCGATATTCTAGTCCAGTGTGAACTGAAAGCCGCTTACAAAACTCAGTGGCATTCTTCCAATTGACTTGTTCAACAGGGCGGTTATCTCCTTTGAACCGAGAGGGGTCTGGATCTAATTTGCGATCAATTGCTGGATAATCTGCGACAACTCGCCATTGTGCTTGAGTAACAGCATATCGCCCCATATAAAAGGGTTGAAGGGTAACTTTGTGCTGAGGTTGTTCTCGATGTCGAGCCTTTTGTTTATTTTCAGGTGTACCCATTACAAAGGTTCCACCCGGTATTGAGATCATCTCTAAACCAATTTCATCACTTAATTGTTCGGTATAACCCCAAGTGGTCAGGCGACGGCGACGAATAATCCATTTTTGATTTCGACGGCTAATGGTTGCGGTTTCAAATTCAAATTGTTCGAGAATATTGGTAATAATTGCAGGTTCATACTCGAAGGTTTTTAAAGGGGGAAAATCCGTTGTAGTAGAACTTTCATCTTCAGAATCTGACATCTGAACTTGAGCGACTTCATACTCTTGTTCTTGCAAAGGAAAATCAACGGTTTGAGTCACAGCTTCTGAACTCGTTGATAGTGTTTGACTTGATAACGCCTGACGTTCAGCTAATTTCGCATAATCTCCACCCAAACGCTTCAATACTTCTAAACCCACGGTTGCAAACGGTAACGCGGATTCTCCCAGATTGTCATTTTGTAAAATTGTCAAAAATGCCTCAAAACTATTCAGAGTTCGTCCGGCTTTTTGAGCAATAATTTCGGATAGACGATCTAAAATTGCCGTTGTCTTCGCAATCGGAACTCCATCCACCAACAACTCTCGCACGCCTGGAAAAAACTCATACTCACAAATAATACTTTCTTCTCCCTCACACCGTTGTAATAACCCACTCAACAACACTTCCGCCACATGAACTTGTTGGGCGTTCGGTAAAAATTCTTCCCGCAGTAAGTCAATCACGGGTAAACTAACAGGAGTTGCTGCCATTAATCCGGCTAATTGTCGGGCTGTTCGTGAAGCTGTCGCCCGAAATATTTCGACTCTTTTTTGTGCTGTTTTTGGAGAAGTTGAAACTGACTGTGTCATCTCCTCAACAAATCCCAGTTCAAATACTCGCCCCGGAGTCTGAACTTCCCCAACACCTGCGACAACTCGCGCCCAACGTTGAAAGGCATTCGGATCTAAAGTAACAATGGGTAAGGTTAATTTTCGTTTATCGTGACTTTCTTGATCATCCCATTCATCCCATTCATCTAAATCGGGTAAACCTTCTACATTTAACCTGGAATTCGCTAAACCCGGAACCATTGCCCCCAATTTAACAATATAACCATCACTGAGGGCAGTTCGTGACCATAACCGTTCGGGTAACATTTGCACTAAGGCTAGCGGTTGAACGTCTGACCATTGCCACAAAGTCTCGTGAATAATTCCCTGTCGCCACAACTTCGAGGTACAATCACTCACATACAGTATTAATCTTCGTTTGGATGGATCGATTAGTTCTCGTGGACTGCGAGGGCGTTGAGAGAGGCGATTTTCTAGGCGTTGATGCCATCGGGGTAAGAGTTGAACGGTTTCTCCATTTACTTGCAGTAACCAAGTTCGCACGGTTCGGAATGCGCCTTGATATTCCATCAAATGTTGCAGTTCGGTAATCGTTCGTTCCCACAATACGGTGGTTTTGGAAGACTCGACGACTAAATCTAGGTCTAGCCAACGTTCGGGAGTTGAACGCACGACGGGAACACAAATTCCAGTTTCCGCGAGTTGAGTGACAGTAGCTTCTTCATCAAGGTCAACGCGGGTACGAGAAGGAACTTTCCGCATCAAAGGACGAAGCGATCGCGCTAAATCAATTCTAGTCCGAATAGCAGGCGCAGCGGGAACCGGGAAAGAAATACTTTTAGTTTCTGATGGTTGTTCTTCGGTGGTTGTGGGTTGAGGTGGATGAGAATAGAGATTCAAAGCGGGTTCAGGAGGAGAAGTTTCTATTTCCTCAATGATTGTTGTTGATGTTGAGGTTTGACTTTGTTCTTCTAATTCTTCTACACTTTGATCAGGTTCAGACTCAATAAATTGGGCTAGCCAAAGCATATCAGCTAAGTCTTGGGCGTTCACTTCTAGTCCGCAATGGTTTAGCTGTTGGGCGAACTGTCCGATTGTTGGTCTTCGCTGCTGTTGAGATATTTCCACAGTCGATCAATAAGGTTTTCTCGGTTCGTTAAATCAGGGGTTCGTTCTCGTAAAATTAGGTAAACGGCATTCAGAAGTTGGTCGGTTGCTAGATCTCCTTTACTATGATCTGAACGCTTTTTAACAAATTTCTCAATCAGTTCTTCAATTAATTCTTCAGATTTGGCAATTCGGGCGGCACCGTTTTTCTCTTGGGAAAAATGGGCTTTAACAATTTCTTCGAGACGTTGGGCGTTTGGTTCTTCCATTGTTAATCGGACACAACGCCGCAAAAACGGAGGCGGAAAATCTCGTTCTCCATTACTGGTTAAAATCATTAACGGAAACTGACTACAAACAACACGTCCTCCTTTAATTGTGGTTTTGGTTTGAGAATCTTGATAAGCGGTTCGGACTTCAACTTCGGCTTGAATTTCTTCAATTCTGACCAATTCCGGGATCTCAAATTCTCCTTCTTCAAAAACGTAGAGTAAATCGTTGGGTAGGTCAATATCACTTTTATCAATTTCATCGACAACTAATACACGGGGTTTCTCGGAGGGGAGTAACGCGGTTCCGAGTGGCCCCAAACGAATATATTTACCAATATTCTCAAAATTACTGCGATCCTTGTCTCCGATATCCTGCAAACGCGCGATCGCATCATATAAATATAACCCGTCTTTGAGTGTTGTTCGGGTAGTAATCGGCCAGTAGAGAACTTCTCCGAGATCGAGTTCATGGGCGACGGCGTAGGCGAGAGAGGTTTTACCTGTTCCGGGTTTTCCGGTGACGAGTAGGGGGCGACGCAAATACAGGGCTGCATTCACCATCTCAATTTCGCTGGTTTGGGCTTGAAATGTCGCGCCTCGTTCTTGTTGGCGACGGTTCGTTTTGCGCCAAGGTGGGGCGGGCGGAAGTTTGGAGATAGCGTCAGGGTTGGGTTTACCTGTTCCTTTAAATATCGGTTGAAAAATGCGATCGCTCATCGTCCATAAAAAACGGATTAAGTTTGGGCTGTTGAGTTAAGTTAACGGTTCAAACGGATTAAATCTATACGGATGTACGTTTGCATAAATCTATCCGTTTCAGAGAATTCAGGAAGCAAAATTGACTGGATCTTGATCTCGCCGATGTTGAACCGGAATGGGGGAACCTTGACGATCGCCTACTAAAGCCGCCGTTTCTTCTAAGGCTTCCCGCAGACGTTTGGCGGCGTAGATCGACATATCTCGTGGTACATTAATGCGATCGCGCAAATATCGCAAAGCCACATCAGATCCAGAGGGCGGTGTTGAGGTTTCACCCGTCATCATCTGAGTTAAAGCACACCGTAGCGCCTCATCAAACAACTGGTCATCCGCAGGATTTACTTTAATAATATTGGTACGGTGTTTAATCACCCGTTGTAAAGCTTCAGTGCGAGAGGTTTCCGGTTCGGGATAGGTCACATCCGGTAGTCCAGCCCAAGGGCCATTATCAACTCGTGTCTGATTAATTTTAGCTTGAGGTTCGCCGTTTTCGTAACAGCCTCCCATTTGGGGCGGTAAGTCGTGAACATGAGTATGGAAGTCACTCTGAGTTCCTCGGTAAGTGGGGCGGCTTTCCATCGCGTCAAACCAAGCACTAAAACCCGGGTTTTCTTCTCGCATGGAGTAGCCTTTGTAGTAGTATAGACTGGCATTCATCCGTTCAACATAGGGCGTAAAAACCACATCCGCCGTGGAAAACTCCTCTAGGAAGTAGGGGCCAGGTGTGCGACTGAGGGCCTCTTCAACCATTTTCACGACCCCAATAAATTGTTCTTTGTTTTGTCGATCTTGTCGAGGCGATCGCGTTGGATAACATAACCAACCACACCAGCCTCTAAACAGAAGTCGCTCCAACTGTCGCAACGGTAAAACTTTGGGGTCTCTCATTCCGAAGACTAAGGGGCCAAATACCTGTTCAAGCGCCATTAGTATATCATCACTTTCGGTAATCATACGACCATCCAGTTCAAGGGCGGGTAACATCCCAGAGGGGACTTTGCGCTTATACCAACTCTCTTTGGTGCCATAACAGAACATGGTGACTTTTTCGATGCGGTAAGGAATCTGTTTTTCCTCTAGCCACAGCCAGACTTTCTGACAGTAGGGACACCAAGCATGATTATCACGATAGAGGGTGACGCGCACATCAGACTCGTTCTGACCAAAGAGACGTAAACGCGCTTGAGGGTTAGTCGGGCCATTAACGGTATCAATCTCAAAGTCAGTGAGGGCTTCTAGTTCTGTCCAGGTTAGGGGAGGAGTCGTCATAACTATAGATGTATTAATATCAAAGGAATTTTATCAACTTTTCAGAAATTCAGCCCAACAACTTGACTAACTTAATTGAGTTGTAGGGTAGGCGGTACGATATTTGGATCTTCCCAAACTAAGGTTAAATGATGACCGATGTGGTTTTCATCTGCGGTTAATGAGTTGAACCGTTCTTGAAAGATTCGTTCAGGAAGTTGACCGACTTTACAGTCAAGAATATCATCAACGCGATCGCTCAATTCACATCGTCGAGACCATAAGGCGACAGGAAGGGCGGTTTTTTTAGCGACAAATTCTAAGACTTTCCCAAATTTTGCCGTTTCCCAGTTTTCCAAAATTGCCATTTCTACGGGTTTCAAGGTTTGAAACAGTTGGGCGGGGCTGCTACAGTCTGCATGAACAAAGCTTGTTTGAGCTTTCTGTTGGATTTTTGTTTCTAATAATTGCCATTTTTCTTGGAGGAGTTGAGAATATCGTTTTCCGGTTGGGGTAAGATTCAAATGAGTTCGCATCACCAGTTTATATTGACTTCCTAGAGTCAGTTCGGACTCAGTCATGCGATCGCTTAAATCTAGATTTAGCCATTTTCTCGGGACAAATAAATGTAGAGTGGGTTCAATCAATTCTGATTCTTCTTCTAACCAAGTTTCGAGAAAGTTTGGCAGTTCATCGAGTGGCATAATTTCATCTTGAATTAAGGGCGAAGAGAGATTTCCTATCTCCCAGATTGAGACTCGCACCCCTTCTGACTGTTCTTGGGGAATGACTTCTACGATTAAGTGTTCAGCTTGTTTCTCTAGGCTTTTCTCTTCGGATTCAGTTTTATTCTTGCTATATAATTTTCTGGCTTTACTGAGTAACTCTTCAAAGTTTATAGGCGGTTGAATTGTCTCGATATATGTTCTAATTTGATTGCCGAAATTACCGGTGAAATCCTCGGTTAGAGTCGCGAGAATCACAGCAAATTGAATCAGTCCATCCACTTCACTCCAACCCGGATAGGAAACTTGACTCAATTTAATCAATTTCTCTAGTCGATTTCCTTCTATCCAATCTTGAGACGGATCGCAGTATCGAAATGCTGTTTCTATTGCTTGATTTAACTGTTTTTCTTCGCTCTCATTTAATTTTTCTAAATTTTCTTCTAACAATCTCTCTAAATGATAAGCATTTGGATATTTGTCGGGAATAAAATCAAGTTCTGTAGAGGTTTTGTCTTGTCCTTGAGGGCGATAACGATCCCATTCTTGACTGAATTTTTGCAGATTTTCGTTAATATCTTTCGACCAAAGCGTTAGAGTAAACCGCCAGTCTTCCGAGCCTTTTTTGATGACTCGTTCATCTTTTAAGATATTCAAGAAATCATCCATGCGTTTGAGTGATTCTCGAATTTGAGATTTTTTTAATGGCTTTCGGTAAGCGTTGGTTAAAGCTTCTAATGTTCTCAAGTTGGTTTCTATGCGGAGTTGAGGAAATTGTTGATCCTCTAACCAACTGTATTTGATATCAAAGCGATCGCTATTTTCGACTTCTCCCTTGACAAATAATAGTAACACTTCGAGTAAATATTTGGCTCTTGCTTCGACTTTTGGGCCATAAGTTGCTCTTGGCATTCTCGTCAACCAATATTTTTACAGAAAGTTTGGGGTTTGAGCGGTTAGTTCCAAACTTTTTGACTACCCCAAACTCCCCTAAACCTTAATATACCTTGATTGTACCTTAGCCCCAAACTCCGCTTGCATTCGGGTACTCCCCCAAAGCGATAGTGAGTTCAACTGAGCAAAACACTTAGAAATGTTGATTCCAACGTAACACAATTTAACAGGAGTAAAACGATGGCTAAGTTAGGTGAAATTTTAGTTCGCAAACCATTAATTTCTGAGTCCCAACTCAAACAAGCTTTAATGTTTCAAGCTTCCTATTCTCAGCAGTTAGGGCGAATCTTAGTTGAACAGGGATTGATTTCAGAACATTGTTTGGAACAAGCTCTGCGAGAGCAAGATTGGAGACGAAATGGCTATTGGGTCATTGATTAATTCAACAATTTTTCACATTTTTTGACATTTCTAGAATGACTCGAATATTATTCAAGGAGTGAGGATATGAATTTCAAAACTTTATTTATTCTCGTCTGTTTAACGATTTCTAACCCCGCTCTGGATTTATTGTCAGATCAGAATACTGAGCTGTGCAATCAGCACAATTATACAACCGAAAGGCAATATAATCCTCCTGTCGTCAATGATGCAGGTTCTCGATTTTCTCAGCCGACTCGAAAGTAAACCTCAACTCTCAAGATTGTTAACACTGGCTTCTCGCATTTTTGGAGTTGCGGTTACTTTCCCTAACTAACCGAACATAGATTCTAATGATGACCCATTCTCCGCCTAGACCATTCTCAACTCTGTTCCGGCTAGTCGTAGCCATCTTACAAAAATGTGACTGCGACTAAGCTGCTGGAATCATAAATCCACACTAAACTGATGAATAAGTTAACAAGAAAGAACATTTTGCATGGGAGTTTTAATTTATGACATCGTATGGAGAACAGAGCAATACTTGCTACACTGTCATATTTTTTGATAAAAATCAGGCTGAAGTTGGACGAGGAAGCCTTGTCTATTCAGCGACTCCCTTCCAGGGAGTTTTTTGTAATTTACAAGATCAAATCCGAGTTCAAATAGAAGCCGAAGATAATTGTTTTGAAGTGATTTATTTTGAAGCGAAAATTGCTAAGTTAATCTGGTCTATCTTTGATCAAGAAGATATTCAGCTTTTCTGGTCTCCAACTCAGTTGAAAACCTCGGCTATTTCCTTCTCGACTGAGGGTGAACCTAGTCAGGTTGATAGCTGGACTTTTACAAATTCGATAAATTTATCGACGTTGACCCTATCTGGAAATCAATGGGAGCAAATTCATTCAAACGGTAAAAAGATCGGTCACAACTGGATTGTTAAACCTCATTGATAACTACTCAAAAGGTTCTTAATATCCGTGAGATCCATTTATTCTAGAAAGTCAGGGTTAGCATCAAGTTTAGATAATTAGAACAGGATTTAATCATTAATACTCTATTTGATTAATTCTCTACGTTTTCTATTTTTTAGATTTTCAAAAAGTTTTCTGAAAATTCTGATACAATAAAACCATTAAGCCACAATTTTATCTAAAGCTATGGCTGTTACAACTGCGAGTCTAAAAGTAACTTGGGAAAAGTTACCAGAAGACTATATTATACCTGATAATCCAGTGGATAATATGACTCAACCCCTACTCGCAGTGGCATTAACAGATGCGTTGAGTGCTCGGGGAAAATTAACAGAAAATACACTGACTCCCACAAATTATGGCATCTGCGCCACTATCGATGACAAAATTGTTGTCAAAGCACCAGACTGGGCGTTTATCCCTAATATTCAAGTAGAACGCTCAGAGGTTGAGCGGAGTTATACACCACGTTTAGAAGGAGATATTCCGACAATTGTGATGGAATTCCTTCCTGAAACAGAGGGAACTGAATATTCAATTAAACCCACTTATCCTCCTGGAAAATGGTTTTTCTATGAGCAAGTGTTGCAAGTTCCAAACTACGCTATTTTTGATCCTGAAAAGGCAGTGCTAGAGCTATATCGGCTCGATGATTCCGGCAGATATAAAATCCAAAAATCCGACGACAATGGGCGATATTGGATCGCAGAAATGGGCTTATTTTTAGGGGTTTGGGAAGGAACAAAAGACCAACGTACAGGTCATTGGTTGCGGTGGTGGGATGAAGCTGGAACGTTGCTGTTATGGGCTTCTGAGTTACTCGAACAAGAACGTCAACGCGCTCATCAAGCTGAACTTCGCCTCCAACAACTCATGGAACGACTCAAAGCAGAGGGAATTGAACTCGAAGAATAGAATTTTCTAAC
>JBCBCI010000075.1:9133-28627 GCA_038530755.1 Cyanobacteria bacterium J06592_8
GTAAACTGCTTACTGTTTACAAGAGGCTAATCCCATTTGTAGAGTTTTGAGAACTTCTGTCATATCTCCGGCTAAAAGTGCAGTCACCGCCAACCATAATCCCGGAAATATATGACTTTTAATCACGCCATTTTCAGGAATTAATGAAATATACTCTCCTGATTCTAACCGAAACCAATCTAATCTGCGATCGCTAACTTGCCAGACAATATATTCCTTCACGCCATTACGACGATAGGCCCGTTTTTTATCTCGTAAATCAATCGTTGCGGTACTCGCCGAAATCTCAGCAACCAGTTCCGGCGCACCCTCAATATAACCATCATCACTGAGGCGAGATTGTCCCCCAAATTGGCTATCAATGAGTAAAACTACATCCGGTTGGGGTTCGTTGTCAAGATCTAGTCGTACTGTTGGGTTATCACCTAAGCGTACACCCGGAGTTGCAACTTTATAAGTTCCCAGCCAGATAATTAAATTGGCGTGAGGTTCAGCATGAGGTTCAAAACGTAATGGTGAAGCCATATAGACAGTTCCTTCAATCAATTCAGCTTTTTTAAGGTGAGGCATTGCGTTATAACGTCGCTCAAATTCAGGGGAAGTGAGGCTATCTCCATTTTCGAGTGGGGGAATAGGAAGCGTATTTTTTTCTGTAGATGAGATTGCTGTCATTTGTAGCTCCTCATTTTTGCTAACATTAGCTTAACTTTACTATAAGCGATCGCCATGAACTCTGAGCCTCACTCTACCCCAATTCTGAATAATTCTGAAGAGTCTCGTCCCAGTTCTTCGCCCTCTGAGACTTCTGGAAGTTACACCGAAAAAACAGATCGAATTCTGGCTTGGGTACAATTATTTCGTTCAATTTCTCCCTTGATTTGGGCGATTGTAATTTTAGTGGTCATTATTCCTTTAGGCGGTCAATTTTTTCTAAATCAAGCTTTTTCCTCCAGTTCGATTAATCGAGAATCTGAACCCCAAACTGTTGTTGTACAGCCGAGTATTAATTGGCAAGAAGTTGATACTGCTGTTGCTGAAGCTTTAACAACCGCCCACAATCAAGCTGAAAGTTATGCCTCCGATCAACTCACACTTTGGACTGATGATTTAATGCAGCGAGTCGATGATAATTTTTTAGATTGGTACTTTGGTTATTTTAATCAAAAACAGGTCGAATTTAAAAGTGTTTTTGTACAATTGAGTTCGGGCGTGAGAAATCTACTCAATCCTGACTTACCGAGTCCATCCGAGAGAGTGGCGGAAGTAATTACTCAAGATTTCCAAGAAGAATTCGCTAAACGAGTTCTGCGTCCTCAAATTGCTCAACTTCAGCTTGAACGATTGACTCAACAAACGGTTAAGCAATATTTGAATGCGTTATCGGTTAATCTAAATAAAATTCCGGTATCCTATCAAATTCCCGAAGCAGATTGGAATCGCTATCTAAATGATATTGCGATTAGTATTTACGGAACGGAGGGTGAGGTTTCGACATTATCTTTAAAAGTCATTGTAGCAGGAGGAGGCTATTTAGCGATGAAACCTTTAGTCACACCATTAGTCTTGAAAGTTGGAAGTAAGGTTGCCGCTAATTTAGCTGGAAAAGCGGGCGCAAAAATTGCCTTGAAAACAGGTGCAAGTTTAACCGGGAAAGTCGCAGCCGGATTATTAGATTGTACAGTGGGAGTCGGAATTTTAATTTGGGATATTTGGGATACTTACCACACAGCTAATATTGAAAAACCGATTTTGCGAGAAACTTTGGCTGAATACTTAGAACAGGTCAAAGCTTCCATTCTTGATAATCCTGAAACCGGAATTATGACAGCAATTGATAAAATTGAAGCAACAATCATCACATCTTACGAATCAGAAAATAGTGTTTAATCTTATTAAAAAATCCTAACATTTAAAGTGATTGATTAAAAAGTTTGTCAAAATACTTACTACTTTACATTAATTGAAACGCAAAAAAATGCAATTTACACTAGCCAGACAACGATTTTATCAAGAAATTAATCAACCTAACGAACAAATTGATTTAGCAAAAGCAGCTCTTTATATTGCTCAAGAAGAATTCCAGAATCTCGAACCCGAAGAATATTTGAATGCACTCGATGAAATGGCAGCCGAGATATTAGAAAGACTGCCCGAACAGCGATATCCCTTACGAATTGTTCAAACCATTAATCAATACCTGTTTGAAGATTTAGGATTTGTCGGAAATCGGGAGCAATATTACGATCCGAATAATAGTTTTTTAAATCAGGTAATAGAACGAAGAACAGGAATTCCGATTACTTTGTCTGTGGTCTATTTAGAAATTGCTAAACGCCTTGATTTTCCGATGGTTGGGATTGGAATGCCCGGACATTTTATTATTCGTCCTGACTTTGATGATGCGGGAATTTTTATTGACGTTTTTAATCAAGGTGAAATTTTGTTTCCGGAGGACTGTGAAGCCAGACTCTCAGAAATTTATGGTCAAGAAGTGAAGCTGCGCCCACAATTTTTAAATGCTGTAAATACGCGACAAATTTTAGCGAGAATCCTGACAAATCTCAAAGCAATTTATATGAATACAAGAGAGATTTTAAAAGCAGTTTCTGTGATTGAACGCATTTTACTACTGTTTCCAGAAGCCCAACAGGAACGACGCGATCGCGGAATTCTGTATTATCAGCTAGAACGGTGGACAGAAGCCCGTCAAGATTTAGAAATTTATCTAGAGAACCAGCCCCAAGCCCAAGATGCGATCATTATTCGACAACTGCTTGATCGTATCAATGGGAACAGATGAAAGTTAAAAAACTTCACGTTGGGGAACATGAAAGAAGGATGATCAGACACATAGAGGGTATGATCAATGCAAGATCAATACAGGGTCAAATCAGTTGTGAGGAATGAATAATGAATTGGAAGATTGAGTTTCAGCAAAATCAGCGTCCTTTCAAGTTTTTCAGCCGAGGAATCTCTAAACTTATTGCTTTGGGATTAGCATTAATGCTCGGTATAACCGCAAGTTTTGCGATCTTTACACATCCGGCTCCTGCTGTTGAGGAATTTCAGTTAAAGTATGGTGCAGCCAATCTACCGATTTCTTTTGTAGAACTACAAACCTTTGCTGAAACTGGAGAACAGTCCAATCAATTGCGATCGCTATTTACGCTAGCCAAATTAACTCCAGAGGAAGTCGATAACTTCCAAACGGCTTTGAATTATGGGGTTAATGTTCCTTCCGATCTGGTAGACTCATTTTTGAGTTCGAGCTATGGCCAATTAATGGTGGGTGCGTTAAATCTTTTTATTGCTCCAGATAGCCAGATTGGAACGATTGTTGATGGTTTAGTTAATGGTCTAAAATCTGCCGCTGGAGATGGTAAGATTACCCTGGTAGATGTGATTGTAAGTTATCAAGGCTTAGATACGATTTCAGTTGATATCGAAGATCTGATTGGTCTTTATGAGGATATGGTTGGCTTGGGAGAACAAGCGATCGAGTTCCTCAAAGCCCAGCCTGAAATTCAAAGACTTGTTTGTAATTAAGCTGAGATTTTAAGATTTCCTGACTTATAGCAAGCCCCGATATTCTGCTTCCGCCACTCGTTTGAGACGGCGGAGTTGGGCTTGCATATCAGATTTTGTCCAAGTCGCCGCAAACTGATTAAACCCAAACTCTACGAGAGGGTTGGGAATCCGAAATTCAAAGCGATTAATCAGCAACGTTCCCTCTGTGGAGGGTTGACATTCCCAGCGATCGCGCCCCTGAAAAAAGCCATCAAATCCCCAAATAATCATCCCCGGTTCTCGCTCAATCACCACAGCCTTGAGAGTGGGTTCAACGAGAGGAATATTGAGGACAAAGCGAAATTCACCCCCGACATCAGTGTTCCATTCTGAGATCGGATCGCAGCGCAGAGCCGGATTCAGCCATCGGTGCATCAAATCGCGATCGACGATGCAGCGTTCAACTGTAGTGGCACTGGCAGAAATTGTAATAGATTGTTCAAAGACTTGACTAGATCGCATTTACCCTGCAAGCTATAGGCAGATTATGACTCACATAACGGATTATAAACCGTTAGACAGATGAAGAGTCTAGAAGGACATCAGAAAGCGATAAATTCGCCTCTGAGATCCTGCTTTTTCCAAAAATGCGGGGAGATTTCTCCAATTCTGAGGTATTTTATGGGTTGAGATCAGGAAAGTAACTCTAGCCCTGAGCTTGAAATAACTTGTCTTGATCTTGAGTCTCTCAGGTACAATGGCTGGAAATCCCTAGCATTTCTATCAAAGGCCAGATGTGACGGAAACAATTTCCGCTCACAGTTCTAGACTTCAAGATTATCTCAAAGAAAAACTATGAATGGAACTTACCACGACATCATCCCAGCCTTGGGGATGACCATACCCACTCTACCTCATCTGAAATTGGCTCAGGAGGGAACATCTGCCCCTATTGACATGGGAAATCTGACCTTCGGTTCAGTTAATTTGATCGATTTAGGAATAGCCTTATTAATCTTATTAGTAGGTTATTTGGTCGCTCTGTTTGCCAAGTCCCTGGTTGTGAGTTTGTTGAAAAAGACAGAACTCGATAACAAAATTGCCGGCTGGGGAACCGGAAGAACCGATGGTGGCGATAATATTCCGGTTGAAAGCTGGATTGGAAACATCGTCTTTTGGCTGATCTTTCTGTTTTCGATTATTGGTTTCCTGGAAAGATTAGATCTGACTGCTGCTTCTACGCCACTGACAAGTTTACTGAATACTATTACAGTCTACTTCCCGCGTGTGATTGCAGCAGCGATTCTACTTGGGGTTGCTTGGCTGGTTGCCACGATCTGTAAAATGTTGAGTGTTCGCATTTTAAATGCGTTTAGGGTCGATGAACGTCTGAATCAGCAAGTCAGTGACGGAACAACGACTCAACCTGAATTTTCTTTGAGTGAAACCTTCGGAAATGCAATCTACTGGTTCATTTTCCTGTTGTTTTTACTCCCCATTCTCGAAACACTTGGCTTCCAGGGATTACTTGCACCTGTTCAGCAAATGCTCAACCAGGTGTTATTCATGCTGCCGAATATCTTGGGTGCAGTAATTATCGCAGGTGCAGGATGGGTAATCGCTCAGATTGTCAGCCGTATCGTTACTAACTTGCTCAGAGCGATTGGTACTGATAATATTGGTAGCCGCTTTGGTTTAAGTACAACCACAGGGGGTCAAAGTCTATCTTCTATTATCGGAACTGTTGTTTACGTTCTGATTCTGATTCCGATTGCGATTGCCGCTCTGCAAGCCTTGAGAATTGAGGCGATTTCTGTTCCGGCAATTGAGATGCTCAGTAACATTCTCAATATCATTCCTCAATTGTTCGCCGCAGGGGTGATTTTGGCAGTTGCTTATGTGATTGGACGCTTCATTTGCGATCTCGTCACTAGCATTTTAACCAGCATGGGATTCAACAAAGTGTTGTATTGGGTGGGTTTACAGTCTACTCCTCCCGCAGAGCAAAATGCTCAAGCCCGAATTGCGGATGCTGTTTCTGATACTCCCAGTACACCGAATCGTACTCCCTCAGAAATTGTTGGTATCATCGCTTTCGTGGGTATCATGTTGTTTGCCGTTGTGACTGCAACTGATATCTTGGGCTTAACCTCACTGACACTGATCATTGAGGGTATTATCATCATTGCCGCACAGGTTCTGATTGGTGTTGTGATCTTTGCCATCGGTTTGTATTTTGCGAACTTAGCCTATCGTCTCGTGTTGAGTTCCAATGTAGCAAGTTCCAAACTCTTAGCTCAAGCTGCTCGGATTGCCATTATCGTTTTTGTGGGTGCCTTGGCTCTCCAACAAATGGGTATCGGTAGTGACATTGTTAACCTAGCTTTTGGACTTCTGTTAGGTGCAATTGCCGTTGCTGTTGCAATTTCCTTTGGTTTGGGTGGACGAGATATCGCGGCTGAAAAAATCCGTGAAACTCTCTCTAAAGTCCAACAAAAATAGGTATTGACAGGTTTGACTGGTTCCTGGCTTCTCCACACTCAGATTAATATTGAATAGTCGCTGGCTTGTTTTGACCTTCGTAGGTTTAGCATCCAGCGACTTTTGAATCTGTGCTCTGTGCTTTATACATCTATGGCACGATGTACCCAGAACAAGAAAGACTGACTTAACCGTTGTAAATGCTTTCTGTGTCGGATGAGGGTTCGCGAGAGCCTTTAACCCGTGCTTTTGCTTTAGCTGCACTGCGTTTTAGAGCCTGAAGCCGAGCTTCATAACGAGCGCGTTGTCGCTTTTTCGGGGTTTGTTCGATCAAGGTTTTTAAGGCACTTCCCAAGCTTTTGTAGGCATTGGGTAGAGTATAGCCAAACCGAGTCGCGATCGCGATCGCTTTTTCGTCTGCATCCAGAGTCTCTTGTAAGGTTTTCTCACCATTATTTTTCTGGTAGAGGCGATATCCTGAAACGCCACACAAAGCGAGTGCAAGAAGCAACAAGAGTCCATCCTGTACCCAAAGTTCACCAACTGCTCCCCCTAAACCAATCGCTAGAGCTGCCATTTCCCAACCATCTCTGGGAATCGTATCATTTTGAATGCGGGCAACTTCATGCCAAAACAGCAAGTTCCGTTGATCCATCGCTAGTTGTTCCCAGCGAGCTAGATCTATTTGAATTTCGACTTGATCTTTGCCGATCTCTTCACTGCGAACTAACAAGGGATTCACTTCTATCGTCTTCTCAACTGTTACCCAACTCTGTAACTCTGGTGGTAACAAGCTTTTGAGTCGCCGGAGCTCACTCATCTCGGCTCTGGCTGTAGAGGTTGCATAGGATGTCATAGTCTCAGCTCAATAAAATTTGTTATACAAACACAGGGGATCTAACTGTCCTATCTCAAGCGAACACGAATATCTCTAGATCCTTCCTACCTATACGATATCGTAAACCACACTCTTGAGCGAGCGCGACCGGAGCTAGAATATAGATCGAATTCTAACGCTTTTGGGTATTTCCAGGAAAAGACAACATTTGCGATCGCGAATTAACTTGCTTTTAACAAAATCTTAATTTCTAAATGTTACTCTCTTTGTATAAATTCTTTTTCAATATCTTCAAGTTTTCATGCGGGTTCTCAATCATCTATCAAAGCTAACCGTTTTGACTCTAACTAGCCTCTGGTTCTGGAGTGCAACTGCGGTTGCTGAAGTTCAGGAGCGTCATCTGACCATCAATGCTAGCTCTTCGTCCTATACCATTTTAGTTAAAAAGGCAGAAACTCTAGCCAAACAATCTATCGAGCAAGCCTTTCAAGAAAATTCTACCCTAGAATCGATTACAATTATGATTTCAGGAGAACGTCGAGGTCGAGTCGCACCACTTCTGCGAACCCGTGTCACTCGTCGCCAATGGCAAGAAAATAAAGACGTTTCTGAATGGACTCGATATTTTGTTCCGTCTGAGTCTCTCCTGGGCTACAATGATGCGCCTCCCACTCCTGCTCCCTCGCGTTCGACTCCAGCTCCGAGACCCCGTCCTCAACAAACTCGTTCTCAACCTTCAACTTCTCCAACTCCCACTTCACCGACTCCGCCTTCTTCACCGACTCAAACAACATCTCAACCCACATCCCCTCAAGTTCAACCCAGCTCAGAAGAATCTCCAAATATCATCCGACTTCAACCCCGTCGAGGCCCAAGCCGCGATCCCAGAGAAGATGATCCCGGTTTTCGAGATGATTAGGTTTAAGCGTTCTCACACTGGGTAAAACACTTAATTAGCATTCAGGATTTAGTGTTCAGCGTTTAGCGGTCAATGTTCAGCGGTCAATATTCAGGAAGAAATAAATGCAAAAAACCCAGTTTGATCAGAGTGAATTTCAACCTGTTAGCTGAAAGCTGATAGCTAATAGCTGATCAAGCTGATTGTACTCAAACATAACTAGCGATTCAAACAATATTTAACCTTGCTTTAACCTAAACTTAATTTATTCTTAGTTAACCTTTTTATTACTTTCTCTTAAATATATTCAGGTATGCTGCTAAGTGCTGATGTGCTGTTGAATCAATCAATTAAGCTCAGTAACGGGTGTATTCTCAGAACTCTCAACTCAGAAATTCATAGCGCGATATATCTCTATATATGTCTTTCACTGTTTTGAGAATCAATTCCGGAGAGAGCGAGTTTTCTAGAATTCTTTCAACCAGCCATGAGCAACAAGAATAGTCATCTACCCTCTCTATAGCAGAAGTAGAGAAAGCGAAATAAAATTCATGTCTAAATTCACTCGTCGGCAATTTCTAATTTTTTTTGGTAGTGGTGCTGCCGCCGTTACCTTAACTCCTAAAGTTGAATCTCGTTTGTTTGGTACAAATGGCAGTGTCGCTCAGGCTCAAACGGCTGGTAGTATTACACCTGTGAAACTTCCGAGTCCATTGTCAGCCTATACTCAGATGGGAAGTGCGGTTCCGACAGGTGGAAATGGAAGCACCGTCCCGACAGGAATGGGAATGCTTTCACCCGGACAAGAGCTCAACTTAGCGAGTTACGAAGTCTTTGATGATGTCGTTGTTCCACCAGAATTTGAACGCTATGTGATTGTCAGTTGGGGCGATCGCGTTTTTCCTGATTCCAGCGACTATGTTGGCTACAACAACGACTACACCAGCTTTATTCCCATCAGCACAGCCTTTGATGATGGCTACTTGTGGATCAACCACGAGTATGTGTCTTTCCCCATTTCACCAGTTGCACCGGGAACTTCTGAAGATTTACAGGGTGCAGCTTCAAGCGCTCCTGCTGTGATTGGTGTCGATTTGTCGGCTCCGACTTTAGACACATTCGGAGAATTCCTCTATAACTTGGGTGGCTCAATTATCCGGATCACAAAAGGAGCAGATGGTCGTTTTGCAGTTGTGGCGGGAGATTCTTTAAACCGACGCATTCATGGGCTTTCAGGTTTAGGAATCAACGCCGAGCGTAGCGATGGTTTCCAAGGCGTTACCAGTTGGGGAAGTCGCCAAGGCGATCAAAACTTTTTACAAGGAACCGGACCTGCGGCTACAGAAGTTTTCCCTCTGAGTTCTGATGGCTTAGGAAATCGCATTATCGGAACCGCTTACAACTGTTCTGGCGGAACAACCCCTTGGGGAACGATTCTCACCGCCGAAGAAAACTTCCAGGGTTCAGCAGACTTCTTTGTTGGCGTTCAAGAACAAGTTCTCCCCAATGGAACTCAAACCGGATACGTTGAAGGAACAACCGGATCTTTATTTGGTTTAGTGGGTGAAAAGTATGGTTGGATGGTCGAAATCGCACCGACTAATCCAGGTTTCCGTCCCAGTAAACATACAAATTTAGGACGTTTCCGTCACGAAAATATTGCTTTTCGGATTGAAACGGGTCGTCAGCTTGTGGCTTATATGGGAGATGACCGTCGAGGCGGACATACCTGGAAATACGTGAGTTCTGGCGTTGTAGAATCCCCAACCTCGAGCGCTAATAGTTCCTTATTTGAACTCGGAACGCTCTATGTTGCCAAGTTAAACGAGGATGGGACTGGAGAATGGATTCCTCTAACCTTACAAACGCCTACAAATCCCAACGTTCCGAGTGAAATTGCTTCTCGTGAGTTGCAGTTCCGAGGAGAAGCGGGACGAGATGGTCGAGTGCGTTTACCGAAACGAGCTGGAGTTGCGGGAGAAACAGAAGACGGTGGATCTTTAGTTGTTGACCTGACCAATGAAGCGACTGCAATTCCCGATTATGAAGGCAGAACCTTGGCTGATTTCTACTCCTCTCAAGGGGCTGTTTTAGTTGATTCGTTCCTCGCCGCTAACTTAGTTGGAGGAACTCCAACCGCTCGTCCAGAGGATTTGGAAGTGAATCCCTCGACTGGGGAAGTCTTTATCGCCTACACAGACTCAGAACCGGGTGGTGATGGTTATCCAGACTCTCGGATTTTTATCGTCAGTAAGTTTCTCTCGGATGTCTCTGCACCGCAGTCTTCTGGCGGTTTATTCAAACTGACAGAAACCAATAATGATCCCGCAGCTTTGACTTTTACTTGGACAACTTCAAATCAAGGCGGAGAAGGCGGTTCTCTAGGTGGCTCCGGTTTTGCTAATGTTGATAACCTGGAGTTTGATAGTCAGGGGAATGTTTGGGGTGTGACTGATATGTCTACCAGTCGTCATAATGGCTTCACCACTGGTGCCAACCCAGAAGCGCGAGAAATTGACCACACCACAACCGGAAGTGCAAGCAACTTAGTTGGGGTATTTGGTAATAACTGGCTCTTCTATATTCCGATGAGCGGATCAATGGCGGGTGAAGTGATTCCCTTTGCCTACGGTCCGGTTCGGTGTGAAATGACTGGCCCTTATTTTATTCCCAGTCCGAATGGAGGAGATGATACATTACTCTTGGCGGTTCAACATCCGGGCGAAGATGTTCCCGTTGGAGATGGCACCAAACTTAGCCGTTCAATTGAGATGTTGGGCTTAGATGGCGCGCTGTTCTCTCAAGAACGGATTGTTCCTCTGGGTAGTAACTGGCCGAGTAATATTCAGGGCGATCCGAATGGTGTTCCTAAACCGGCTGTGATCGGGGTTCGCCGTATCGGGGGTGGCTCATTTATCTAAGGAGTCGTAAGCTTTTAGCAGAGCGCGATCGCGCTTCCGGCTTTTTAAGTTAAAAATAGGCGAGGGGTACTGTATTAGTACCCCTAACTGACGATTCAAAATCGATTTTAAGAATGAGTAATCCTTCTCGTTAATTTATAGGTAGAGAGGGAATTTTATGGCTGGAACTTATAACTTTAATAATCGTTTTCCATGAACGACGGCCATCACCGTCACTGTCTCATCCTTAACTTGATATAAGATTCGATAAGTATAAGCAAATTGCTCTCGAATAGTTTCATCACCAAACTCTTGAACAACGTTACCCATAAGCGGGCAGTCATTCAACTTGCGAGTAACCTCAATGATCCGTTGCACGACTGCTGCTGCATAAGAGACAGAATCTCTCGCAATGTAGGCAGCAATGGCATCAATATCATCTAAGGCTTTTGGTGACCAAACTACTTGATAATCCATTTACTCAATATACCTTCTACTTCGTCCTGTGTAAGTTTTCGAGCGGTATCGAGAACAGCAATTCCATGCCGAAATTTTTCGATTACATAAAGATGATATTGGACATCCTCTAAGGAACAATCATCAGGTAAATGCTTCAACAAAGACTCGATTTCTTTCTTGGTTGCACTCATATTAATTTGTTTTAGTTTAATTCATCTGGCTCTATTATACCTGATCCCCTTAGCTTTACGATGCAGAATATCATCCTAACAATGTAATCGTTCATCGATAGGATCTCAGAAAAGAGAGTAATATTACCTGATAAACTTTCCGTTATAAGGGACTCGATCTCCCCTACCTCATCTTGCACCCAAAATCAACTCAATCATCTGGCTACAACGCTAGCTCAACCAGTTACTAGACTCCAGGACTAACCCACGAATGGGTATTTCCTTCAGAAACTGTTATCACTGCACATCGATGATATCAAATTTCTCCGCGTTGGTCAGCATTTTTCTAAGTCTTTTTTCTCTGTTTAGAAATTTCTAGAAGTTTTCGGAATTGGCGATCGCATTTTGCAGCCTTTGACAGACTTCATCAACTGGGATGGTTCCCAGTTCTCCAGATGCACGAGTCCGAATACTGAGACTACTAGCCTCAACTTCTTTTGCCCCGACAACTGCCATGACGGGGATTTTGTCTTTCTCGGCATTGCGAATTTGCTTACCTAGACGTTCGCGGCTGGTATCAACTTCTGCTCGAATCTCCAGTAATTGCATTTTCCTGACGACTTCTTGAGCATAGGGGAGAAACTCATCACTCACCGCCAACAACCGGATTTGCACTGGAGCTAACCACAGAGGAAAATCTCCCGCATATTCTTCGATTAAAATGCCTATTAACCGCTCTAAAGACCCAAAGGGCGCACGGTGAATCATCACAGGACGTTGGCGAGATCCATCCTCTGCAACGTATTCTAATTCAAATCGTTCCGGCAAGTTATAATCTACCTGCACAGTTCCGAGTTGCCATTCTCGGTCTAATACATCTTGAAAGATGAAGTCCAGTTTCGGCCCATAAAATGCTGCTTCTCCGATGCCGAGAAAATGATCCATTCCCAGTTTTTCGACCGCCCGTTGAATGGCTGATTCTGCGGCGTTCCACACCTCATCTGAGCCAATATACTTATCAGATTCAGGATCGCGGAAACTCAGTCGGGCTTTGAAGTTCTTCAGTTGTAATCGCTTGAAAACAGACAAGATCAAATCCACAACGTTCAAGAATTCGTCATCAAGCTGTTCGGGGGTGACAAACAAGTGAGAATCATCAACCGTAAAACCCCGAACCCTTGTTAAGCCGCCGAGTTCTCCGGACTGTTCATAACGGTAAACTGTCCCAAATTCTGCCATGCGAATGGGAAGTTCTCGGTAGGAACGCAATTCACTTTTGTAGATCTGGATATGAAAGGGGCAGTTCATGGGTTTGAGGACAAATCCCTGCTCTAAGTTCGCCGCTTCCTCATCTTCAGCCATCATCGGAAACATATCTTCTCGATATTGTTGCCAATGTCCCGATGTTTTAAACAAATCAATCCGAGCAATATGGGGAGTAACAACAGGCAAATATCCCCGTTTAAGCTGTTCTTTGCGGAGAAAATCCTCTAAAACTGTTCGCAAGATTGTTCCTTTGGCTGTCCACAGAGGCAAACCTGGCCCGACAATATCGGTAAAAATAAAGAGTCCTAACTCTTTCCCTAATTTACGGTGATCCCGTTTTAGGGCTTCTTCTTTGCGGCGTTTGTATTCAGTGAGTTGTTCGGGAGTTTCCCAGGCTGTCCCATAAATTCGCTGAAGTTGGGCTTTGGTTTCGTCTCCTCGCCAATAGGCACCCGCTAAACTTTCGAGTTCAATAGCTTTAGGATGAATATCTGAGGTATTTTCAACGTGGGGGCCAGCACACAAGTCCCACCATTGATCTCCGAGATAGTAAAGGGTAATCGGATCTTCTAAATCTTCGAGGATCTCTAATTTATAGGGTTCTCCAAGTTCCTGTATTCGCTGTTTCGCCTCAACGCGCGAGACTTCTTCACGGATAATTGGTAATTTCCGCTTAATGATCTTAACCATTTCCTTTTGAATGGCTTTAAGATCCTTTTCGGTGAACGGTTCCGGGCTGTCAAAATCGTAATAAAAGCCGTTCTCAATCCAAGGGCCGATCGTTACCTGAGCCTTGGGAAAGAGCTTCTGAACCGCCATTGCCATGATATGAGATGTCGTGTGGCGAATCTTTTTCAGAGTTTCAGACTCGCTCGTTTTCGGTAAATAAATTTTTTCGGGCTGTTGGGGAGAAGCGTTTGACTCTACGGTAGCCATCGATCCTTGGGGAATGTTGTTTACAAAGTTTTGCTTGAATTGCAACAGGGTTGATGTCCAACGAAAACAGATTAACTCCAAAATGAGTGGACAAAGGAGAGTTTGTTTACTCCGTGCTTTAGCCCAGATCCTCATGGAGTTGGTCAATTCGTTTAGCCTGTAACGTCTCAATCGAACCGTCTGCCATAGCGCTACGTGCTAGTCAATGCGTAGTGCCATAACTAATTAGCCTTGCCCATTTTGACAGAGACAATTTTCTTTATATCCTACCATTCTCAATGGGAATTGACAGAGCCAAAGATAGACTCCTGATTCTAAGTCCATCCAGTCAAGATTCGGATTCTGAAAGATTTCTTAAAAAAAATGTTACAAAATTTAAAGAGTGTTAAGATTAAGCATCGGTAAGTCGCAATACTTAAAATTAAGATATATGCTAAGTCCCAATCTCCCTGAACCCGAATTACTCAAAACGATCCTGCTCCCTCTGCTCGAAGACTTCCAATATTGGTTTGGACGCTCCTGTAATTTTCTGGAAACTGAAGATCTCTCATTTTTGAGCCAAGAGGAGCAAGCTCAGATGTTGGAGCAGATTAGGCAGGCTCAGAAGGAAGTGACGACGACTAAAAGCTTGTTTGAGGCCACCGATGGTCAAGTCGGCGTTGAAATGCCTATACTATTATCCTGGCATAAACTTCTGACAGACTGCTGGCAGACTTCGACTCGCTTTCGCCTAGAGCAATCTAAGGGTGTAGAAAGTTAAGAATTAAGTCAGAGAAAAAAGTCAAAGTTGGCGATATTGTACAGAGCATTCAGCAGATATCGTCTTGATTGTCTGAGCTGTTTGAGGTTTAGAGTCATAGGTCGGACCAAATCGTATTTAACTGGATCTAGAGGGAGTAATTTTAACTCCTGGGTTTGATTCTTTAAGGCTGAGATTGTGTCAAAATTTATGTAGTACGGATCGGGGCAGATAACAGGCAGCCCAATTGCGATTTACTGATTCGTCATTTTAAAAAAATTTTTGTTACATAAGTACACTCATTAGTTCAAAAGGAGAACATAATGTTACAACTGATTTACATTCTCGCTTTTACTATTCTTGCGTTTCTCGCGGTACGAAATTTGATTCACAGCTTAATTGTTGTGGGTACAGAGTCTCAGCGTTCCCCTCAGTCTAAAAATGCCTATCGCAGCTCATCGGTGATGTCTAGAAATGTTCCTCATCCTGAACTGTTGGATGACTTTGGTAATGTGGTCAGAGAGCCTTTACTGGTAATGCGTTCTCTCTCTGTGCAGGATGCTCGTAGTCAGCTCGATAGCTTGTATCAATCCTCTCCAAATTCAAACGAAGAAGCACCAGAGGAAAAAGCTTAAACAGTACCCACTCAGTAGTACAGGGCACGCAGTGAGCAGTGAGATAGATCAAAAAATTGGATTTAGCCACTGATCACTGATGACTGTAAAACTGTTAACTGTAAAAACGGTTTACTGTTAAATAGAGGATATCAATGCGTCAACTTCTGATACTCTAGACTCTGGAGCAGATAGTTCTACGCCAGTTGGCGGAGCAAGGACAGGAATGGCTTTTCCAGAAATTAATAACAGTTCAGATTCTAGATCAGATAACTCACCAAATGTCAAGCCGACAACGGACACGGTGAGTTCTATTTCAAATGTCTCTCAAAAGGATACGGCGTTCGGGGTTGTGACAAATTCGGTAGATACAGAATCTTCTTTCCCTGATGATGAGAGTTGGATTGTCCTCGAACTCCATAATCCAGAAAATCTATACACCTATTGGAATGTCGTCAATGAGGATAGAGAGAGGCTCCGCCAACGGGGAGGGCAGCAGTTCGCACTGAGGTTTTACGATGTAACCTTCATAGACATGGATGTTCAAAAGCCTCATAGTGTCCAAGAATATGACTGTGAGGAGTCAGCTAAAGAGTTATACATTCATGTTCCGATGAAGGAACGAGACTATATTGTTGAGATTGGCTATGTAACCGAAGCAGGTCGCTGGTTAAAGCTGGTTCGTTCTTCTCATATTCACTTCCCTTGGGATTTTCCCTGGCCAGAAGAACCCCCAGAACCGATAGAGGAGATGGAAGATGCAACCGAAGATGAACCTGTTGAGGGGACTGAACCGGATGAAACCCCCGAGACTGAGACTGAGACTAAGACTGAGACTAAGACTGAGACTAAGACTGAGGAAGCAAAACGAATTACTGATGTTGAACCCCTGCAAGTTCAGTCTAGTTTAGATGCGGTTCCAACTGAAGATATTTCAATTGATGAAGTTCCTGCCACAGTTGAAACAATTCCCAGCAAAAGTTCCCTTGACCCAACCTCTCCCGCCATTGAACCGACTCAGGCGAGTCCGGAGTCAAAGAATCAAGTCAAAATATCTCAAGTTGAAAATCCTGTAACCGCGACCGCCGCCGAGATTTCAACGCAAACGCCTGAAACTCAAGCTGAAACTCAAGCTGAACATAAATTTTCAGATCAAGAAATTCAATCAAATATTGCTGCGACAAAGTTTAATCTCGGACAGTCAGACACAATCGAAAAACTCGCTGCGGTTGATCAGGGATTAGTGGGTTTACCGGGAGGTTACGGAGAAACCAAAATAGTTCTTTTACCTGTCGATCCTAACTGGATTTATGTGTACTGGGATATTCCTAATGAAGACCGAGAAAAACTGCGTAAACAAGGGGGAAAGCAACTCGGTTTACGGGTGTATGATGTGACAGAAGTTGATCTTGAGACTCAAAAGCCTCATAGTGTAGAGTATCACCAATGCGATGAACTTGCTCGTGAATGGCATATTCCAGTTCCAATGAGCGATCGCGATTATTTGGTTGAAATTGGTTATCTGACCTCAAACAAACGTTGGTTGATGTTAGCGCGATCACTTCATGTTCGTGTTCCGCCTGTTTATCCTTGCGATCGCGAAGATTATCAACAAAAAACTGTAACTTGGGATGAGAATTTACGAGGAAAATTTTTTTTTAGCTTAAAATCTTTTCTAACTCAAATCGCACAAAGCCTTCAAAGTCCGTTCTTAGACCGTTTCTCCTGAAAATAGGGTTTAAGAAAATAACCTAAACTGGATTTTGACCTCTCCCCTAACCGTTATTCTAGAAGGCTAGGGGAAGATTTTTCAGGCGATCAAAAACAGCTGATCAAAAAAAACGACTGGTAACACGACCTAAAATTAAATCGCGTTCAACCCAGCCAAAGGATCGACTATCAATGCTTTGTGATGGATTATCGCCTTGGACAAAGCAAGCTCCATCTTGATCGACTGCAAACACTCGTTTAATCAGTCGTAAATCAGGTTGCTGAGGCGATCGCACAATCACAACATCTTCAGAAGAAGGATGGACGCGCTGATAAGCTCTCTCATCGACGAGAACTTCATCTCCAGGCAAAAGCTGAGGCAACATCGACACTCCCACGACTTGAAAGCGTTTTCGTTGCCTCAACATCCAAAGCAGCACATCCCAAAAGTTACTGTCTCGGATCTGGGACATGGTTCAACGACAAAGCCAATTCTAATTAGCTAGCAGTGTACCAAGGAACATCACTACGATTCTTAGTCGCCCAGAATATTTCCTGGATTTCTTTGATCGCTGCCATTAATTCATTGGCATGGTCTAAGTTAACTTCAACTTTACAAGCAGAACAGAGTTTAGCTGCCTTCCAGAACTTGTCATGCAAATCTGGAAACTGTTCTAAATGCACAGGCTTGAAGTAATCTGTCCACAAAATTAGCAAGTCTTTCTTGGTAAGTTGTGCTTGCTCTTCTTTGATTTGGATGTACCGACTAACGGTGTTTTCATAGGTTGCCATTGCTTTGGCATCACCGCCAGAGGGAGGTTGGAGTTCTAGGATTTTCTTGGTCATTGAGACAACTGCCTCAGCCGCAATTCTAGAAGATGCGGGATCGTAGACTCCGCAAGGGCCATCACAGTGAGCATGGACAGTTGGAGCGGGAAACCAAGCTTTAATTTGAGTTGCAAGCTTTTTCAGAGAAATCATAATTACGTTGAATCTCAGACTTAACCTGCTAAATACTACCATTGATCGCGAACACTTTGAACGTTTATTTTTTGTTAATTTTTTGTTTAGAATAAGCCCTTAAATCATGGTATAATTTCTACAGAACCTCCCCGTCTATTATCAGCAACTGCTTCTAGTTTTCCAGCGCGATCAATTCCAGCTATTTTAATCGCACCAAAAAACATATCAAGGTTTTCAAAAGGATAAATTTCTAACTTTTTTCCCCTCGTTGTTAGTAGATTAGTTTCAATTCCAGGTTCACACAAGACTCTCCATCAAGGGTTTTTCGAGTCAACGTCAAGGTGAGATACCCTGAAATTTTAGCTAGAGAATAGGCTTCGGCTGTTTAGCCAGTCTAAGACAGGGCGCGCGCTGTTGTCTGCCTCGCCCCTGAACCTACCGAAGCAATGCCCGTCTGAATGCAGAGCGAGTCTCAGTGTTATATTAAAAATTCCAGACTGGGGGCTCAAAATTATTGGGGGTTGAGTTCCAGTTCATCTAGGCGATCGACTCACTAATCTTTCGCAGTAACATTTTCATAAACCCCTTGATCTCGTTTGACGAGTTTAGTAAATCCTGCGTTGCGATAATCACTATTGCTGGTTGGAACAGAAACCATTGGCGCACTCAAAACTCGACGCACAGGCGCATCGGCTGGAGTTTCCCCCATTTCACATTGAGCTAATTGGCAAACTTCACCCCAAGTTTTAACTTCCTTGTCAATGCTGTGCATGACTTCGACTTTTCGATTGTTGCTGGGACAGAAATAGTCGTAAAGTGGCATAGTACGATTAACGAGCTTACTCTTGTTATCGTTTATATTATTGCTAATTTTAGCTTGAGTTGGGTAAGACGACGAGGAGGAGTTTACAAAGATTTAACGCCCATTGAATCGGATGATCAGGCATAATACGAGAGCTGAAACTTTCCTCTACCATGACCGCTTTTTCTGTAGCCTGTTCACTAAACTGTAATTTGCGAGTTGAGTCAATCGGAAAGACAACAGGTGAGGTGAGAACGGTCTACTGTGTTTGGAAGCAATAACCCCTTGAAAGTGAGGATGTTCCAATGAGTGATTTTAAACCAACACCGGAAACGAATTTATCTACTGCTCAATTGTTAGAACGCTATCGGATTAGTGACGAAGCTACTCTAAGAACCTGGGCGCAATTACATGGTTTGAGTGACAATCGTGGAATTTATGCTCCCCAAGAAGTGGAGTTAATCGATCATGTTCATCATCATTTGCAAAACTTAGGAATGAGCATTGATGAATACAAAAATCTTGTTAACCGTCGTCTAAATCGTCCTATGACTACTTCATATCCAGGGTTTACTACTATGAATCATGCTGAACCTCTAGAACGAACCATTTCTTCTCAACCGGGAAACAATCATTCTGTTAATCATTCTACTGAGAACAATTCATCGAGCAATTCAGATGAGATTTCTCAACAAGCTTCTGGAGCGATTGAAACCTTAATGGAGCAATATTCAGAAGCAGTTGACTACATGGGTGAACAAATTGCCGATCAATTTATTGAGGAGTTGGATGCTTCTGTGATGCGACATCTCAGCAGAAAGGTACAACAACGATTTGCGGGGAATGGTCAAGTTAGAGCCAATCGTCTCATGCAAGTTATTCAGGGGGTATTTCAATCGAACAACAATAGCTTATTGATGGGTTCAGGTTCGGAGGATTCCAGTTTACACATGGAAAATACTCACCGTTTAGGTTAGGAAAATCGATCTTTGGGAAGAACTAGGGAGGAGTTTATACTGATTATAATTAATTCGTTTCGATAGCGGATTCAAATTAGATTAGGAAAATAAATTCCCTAGTTCTCAATTCTCCAATATCGACTCAACTCTGATAGATAGGAGTTAATATGATTAAGTCTTGGATGGTAATTGGAGGAATTGCATTTTTAGTCGCATTTGGCGGAAATTTGCTTCTCCAATCTGACGATCTTC
>JBCBCI010000076.1:0-28554 GCA_038530755.1 Cyanobacteria bacterium J06592_8
ATCGCGAAAACTATAGATGTAACAGGGTTTTTTAGTCCCTAACACCTAACACCTAACACCTGCGCGCAGCGCTATAGTTGTAAGTCAATCGCAATTTATGAACATTCAGAGGCGAGATGGCATTCATTAGAGGCAGTGTCAGCAAGCTAAAGGTACTGATTTGGGATTAAAGCTAATAGACAGAACACCCTTCAATTGAGGGGTGTTTTTGTGTGTTTCCTGAACAGTGTAAAAAGACTGAACTTGGAATAATACTCAGTTGACATCCTCACGAGCAATGTATCCATAAAATGTTTGAAGATCGGCTAGAACGGACCTCTAATGCGATCGCAGTAAAATTAACATTGAGACCACTTCCATTTGTCGCATGACTTTCCGTATTTCATCTTATTTCGGGTTGAAAGGGATAAATGTCGTTGCTTGCAAACAACTACAATTAATTATGAAAGTCATTGAGTTGCAATTGACGCAGAGCGCGTCATGCTGTTGAGCCAATCGCCACGCAACATCTTTATTTCACAGGATTCTTTCTCGCGTTGCCAATCGATCTATACTCTGAACTTTTTCTAGCTTTAAATGTTCTTGATGATATTTTAATAGTTCCATGCGATGGCTAATACTAATATAGGTAATCTTCAAAGTTTGGAGTTCTTGATAGAGTCTAGCTTCATTCTCAAGATCTAAAGCACTGGTAGCTTCATCTAAAAAGGCATAACTCGGTTGATAGAGAAATAGACGAGCAAAAGCGATGCGCTGTTGTTCTCCCCGTGATAAAATTTTGCTCCAGTCTGCGATTGTTTCTAATCCTTGGAATCTTTCTAATACCTTTAAAAGGTTAGCTTTTTGCAAAATTTGATAGAGTTGATCGTCAGAAACAACAAAGGAGTTTTGAGGATAAATTAACTGATCGCGTAGGGAACCTGGAAATAAATAGGGATGCTGAGGTAGAAATAAAAGATCTGAGCGTTTAGGACGATAAATTACTCCTGAACCTGATGTCCATAAGCCAGCAATTGCTCGGAAAAGCGAACTTTTACCGACTCCACTTGACCCAATAATTAAGAGATTTTGATTGGGATAAACCGAAAATGATAAATTTTTGATGATGGTTTTTTGATGATCTGGTGTATTAATTGTTAAATTTTGACAGGCGAGGTGAGAACTTTCGATAATTTTAATTTGTGTTGTCTCTGTATTGAGAGGAGGAGCGTTTATCATTAGTTGTTTTAATTTATCCAAACGATTAATTGTTGCGGCGAGGATACTCAGCTTATTGAGTTGAGAAATCATTAAAGTTAGGGCAATTAAAATCGTTTTAAAGGCGGTTCCGGCTTGGGTTACAATTCCGACTTCGAGTTCTCCAGAAAAAATCTGAGGGGCTAAGATTAAACCCGGAACAACAAAGGTTAGATATTGATATCCATTTTGAAAAATACCGAGATAAAGTTGCCATTGAATGAGGTGTTTAAAATTTCTGAAAACATGAGAAAATCTATTCCAAGCTTGATTCAGTTCTTGACCTTGACCTTGATAAAAGGCGATGGATTCTGCTTGGTCTCGAATATGAATGAGTCCATACCGGAAGTCGGCTTCTTTTTGCAGTTTTTCAAAGTTTATTCCAACTAAAATTCGACCAAAAAATAGAGCAGCGAACACCGTTCCAATCACCGAGTAGCTGACGAGAAAAGTCATCAAAAAATGAGAAATCGTCCAGAGTGTACCTGTAAAAGCGATGAGTTGTAATATGGAGTCGAGTAGAGTTGAAAATAAGATCGTGGACTGCTGAGTGAACGTTTTAATATCTTCAGAAATCCTTTGATCGGGGTTGTCAATTTCAGAACATTCACGAATCCAATAAAAATTAGAGCGATCTAAATAAGAATTGAGAAAGTAACCTGTTAACCACCGTCGCCAGTAAAGGCTTAATTTGGCTTGACAATAAATTTTGAACGAGGAGGCTAAGGTTCCGATAACAATGACACCAATAAAAATGAGTAATGATTGCTGAAAGCGTTGGGAGTCTTGAGCTACTAATGCGGAGGTTATGTCTCCTAAGAAAATGGCAACAATCACTAACAAACCGGAAACAATTAGTGATAAAATAATAATTAAAATTAACAGGCTAATTGCTCCCCATTTTTCCGCAGAAAACCAGTAGAGATGAGCCACTGACCATAAGGGTTTCCAGAGTTTGAAGTTAATTTTTTGATTCATAAGGCTTCTCATTATAAAATCTATAGTGATCTGCATCCAGTAAACGCCATTTCAAATCGGCTGAGAGTTCTAAGACTTGTTGATGATATTTTAAGAGTGTAGAACGATGACCCACACTAATCGGATGAATTCCTATATTTTGTAAATGCTGATAGAGTCGTTCTTCGTTTTCTTCGTCTAATGCGCTGGTGGCTTCATCTAATATTGCGTATTGAGGTTTATGGAGGAGTAATCTTGCAAAGGCTAAACGCTGTTGTTCTCCTACTGAAAGCACTTGATCCCATTTTATCACGGCTTCTAATCCTCCAAATTGTGTGGAAAGATTCGCTAAATTAACTTGTTTGAGAGTATCAAGCAGTTGTTCCTCTTTATACTGAGTTTCGGGATGAGGGTAGAGAAGTTGTTGACGCAGAGATCCTAAAATCATGTAGGGATTTTGAGAGAGGAAAAAGATCTGTTCTCGTGGGGGTCGTGTGATTTTTCCGACTCCGGAAGTCCATAAACCTGCGATCGCACGCAATAATGAACTTTTTCCAACTCCACTGACTCCTGTAATTAATAAAGATTCGTTTGATTGAACAATTAGGGACAGATTCTGAATTAATGTTTGTTGATGATTAGGCGTTCTTAAGGTCAGATTCTCGATTTCAAACTGTTGACTCTCTTGAAAGTTTATTCTTGAATTTTGAGTTGTTTGATCTAAACTTTCGAGGGCTTGATTTAAGATGAATAAACGAGTAATTGCAGCGGCTAATGCACTGAGTTGTTCGAGTTCATTTATAATTAGACTTAGAGATAACCAAATCCGACCAAACGCAGACTCCGACTGAGCGATTACTCCGATTTCAAGTTGTCCGGATAAAATTCTCGGTGCTAGAATAATAACGGGTAAAATAAAGGTAATATATTGTAGGCTGTTTTGAAATAAGCTTAGATTAAATTCCCATCGGATTAAACGGCTAAAATTCTGATAAACTTGCAGAAATCGGTGATGGAGTTGGTTAGACTCTTGAGCTTGACCTTGATAGAGTGCGATCGCCTCAGCCCGATCTTGAACCTGAACTAACCCATATCTGAATTCGGCTTCTTTTTGGAGTTGAACATAGTTGATTTTCGCTAGGTTCCGAGCAAATACGATTGTAGCAATTAAAGTTCCGGCTAAGGCATATAAAATCAGAAACAGTGTTAAAAAATGGGAAATTGACCATAACAAGCCAATAAAAAATATCAGTTGGATAACGGAGTTAAAGAGTAAAATGAAAAAATAAAGAGATTGCTGAGTGAAGGCTCGAATATCCTCAGAAATTCGTTGATCGGGATTATCGATTTCAGAGTTACTGTTCAAACGATAGAAAGCTTGATGGTCTAAATATCGTTCTAAAAAGTTGCGAGTCATCCAACGTCGCCAGTTTAAGCTTAAATTCGCTTGAATATAATTATTAAAGGCTAAACTCGGAACGCCGAAGATAATTAATCCTAAAAAAAGTAAAGTTGCTTGCCAAAATCGCTGATAATCTTGAGCGGCTAATCCTGATAGAATTTCACCTCTTTGTAAGGTCTCTAGAATCAGAAACACACTGCTAAAAATTGAGAAAACCATTAGCAGCAGTAGTATAATTCTGGCTTTTATTTGCTGCCTTGAAACCCAATACGGTTTAGTGATTTCCCAGAATTGCTGCCAAAATCGAGAGTTCAATTGATTGTTCATTTAAAAACTAACTCGGTAATTAAAACTAATAGTTCGCCCTCGACCTGGACGACGGTTATCATTACTGGTTCCGCCTAAAACTTGGGACTCAACCGGGAAATAAAAGTTATCAAAGATATTTTCTACTCCAATATTGAGGCTTCCAGGTCCAATTTGAATAGTACTAATCCAATCAACTACGGTATAACTCTCGACTGCACTGGGATCAATTTCATCATCAAAAGCCCTTTCGCGATCGCCAACTACAATTAATTGTAAACGATTAAACCAACCTTTTATAAACTCACTTTCTAAATAGGCTGTTACTTTCAAGGGGGAAATTTCTGTGCTAGTAATCGCGAGATAATTCCCATCATCTTCGAGGTCTACTTCTCCTTCTTGCCAACTCACGGTTCCTCCTAATCTTAAAACTTGAAAAGGTTGCCAATCAACTGTTGTTTCGACTCCATAAATACGGCGAGGAGCGCGTACAGGTAGGAACAAACCATCACCGCGATCGGCAGAAACAACACCAAATTCTGAATCATTATAAAACCCGGCGACTGAGAATTCAAAATTCCTCCAGGTTCCTCGAACGCCTAACTCATAGTTACTGACTTCTTGAGGTTGGAGTTGGTCAACATCGTCAGAAACTGAAAATCCTTCTTCGGGGAAAGTTAATAAATCGCTAAATCGTTGTAATGAAAATCCTTGAGAATAGTTGATAAAAATATTAAATTGATCGGTAATTTTATAAACCGTTCCAAAATTAAAGACAACGTTATTAAAGTTTAAATCTCCCCCTTCAACATCAACTCCAAAAAAGCTCTGATAATCTGGAATTGTAATATCAAAACTCGAATAACGCGCACCACCATTAATAACCCAATCGTCTCCTAACTCCCATTTTGCTTGAGCAAAGATTCCTAACTCTCCAACTTCATATTCAGGAATAAAAGTTCGTTCCTCGATTTTGCGAATGGTTCGTCCACCACTTTCATCAAATTCTTCTGCATCGACAATATCGAAGGTGTTACTGGGTTGATCATTTTTGTAATCTGCACCCCAAAAGATACTCGCTCCTCGAAATAAAGGGGTATTAATTTGCAGACGTCCGCCCCAGTTTTCGACCTCAATTTGACTGACATAAACTTCTTGCAATAAAACTCGACCATCCTGAACGCCTTGGGATTCCGGTTTAGATGTGTAGTATCCTTGAACTAAAACTTGACTACCAAAAAATAAGTCATCATGGCTATAAACAATATTCGCTAAAGTATTACGGTTAAAAGCAGGACTGGTACCAATAAAATCTTGATTGCCGACTTCTACGGCTCTAGCTTTACTGGTTCCGGCGGGAAGTTCATTGACACTTTGATCGATGATTAAATTATTTTCTGTGCGCTCATTATCATAATAATTAAAAGTAAAGGTCAGTCGTTGTTCTTCGGTAAAGTAAATACCTAAACTGGCTAAAGCATTAAACGCTTCACTTTTATCTAGGGGGCGAAAGTTGAAAATCGGATCGCCTTCTCCATCATAATAGGTTTCGGTTCTCTCTCTAGAGAAGTTAACTCGAAAACCAACTTTGGGTGTAATTGCTCCCGACAGAGAATATTCGATCACATTTCCATCACTATCTCCTGCAAAAAAAGCATCATCAGTACCCGAAAGATCGAGGGCAATTCGGGCATTTGTAACGGGTTCTTCGCTGGGTTGGCGAGTAATAAAATTAATGGTTCCTCCGGTTGCTTCTGAACCATAAACTGCGTTAGGCCCTCGTATGACTTCTATTCTTTCAATTGCATCGGGAGAAATATTTAAAAATGAACCTCGAATTCCGTTAGAATCAACGGGAACACCATCAATTAAATAGGAAGGTGGGCGTCCTCGCAGGGTGCCATTTTGGTTTCGTTGTAAATCGGGAGGCGAAAATCCGGGGACTTCCCTAGCCAGAATTTCTCTGAGATTAATCGACATATTTCGTTGCTGTTCGATTTGTTCTCTTCCGATAATCGTAATTGAGCGAGAAATATCTTCGGGTCTTTCTTCAGTTCGGGTGGCGGTGACGGTGATTTGAATAACTTCTTCGGGAGTTACACTCAGAACTAAGCCTGCATCTGTGGGATTAATTGAAACAGCAGGAATGGCATTTTCTCCGACAATAATTACTTGTACTTGATTTTCTGCAACTTGTATAACCTGCACAGAAACAACTCCGGTGGCGGGGTTTTCGGCTTGAAAATCTCCTCCACTGGGTAAAGCTAAAACAGCATTAGAAATATCTGCGGTGAGGGTATTTCCGTCAACTGATGTAGAGGTTTGCAGCGGCGTTGAATCTGTTGTTTCTAAGACAACATCAACCCCTCCGGGTATCGGATTTAAACTGACTCCAGTAATTTGTATCGCTTCTGATTCGGCTTGGGTAACTCGAAAGGTTTGAGGTGGAGGCGGAGAATATTCTGGAGAGAGGTATTTGGCTTCTGTGAAGGGGTCTTCTACATCTTGAAGGTTGTCAAATTCTGATACTTTTGGCTCGTAGACATTGAGGGTAACTGGGTGAGTTGCTGTTGATGAAATGATCGATTGATCATCAATAATTTCAGACGGGGAATCGCAAGGATTGACTGTTTTTTTACCTGATAATGAAAGAATTGTATCAGAAGTTGAATCCTCAGCGCTTTGATGACTTTTTTCTAACAAACAAGTGGACTCAGCATGAGCAATGGGAATTACCCCAATACCGATCAAGGTCGTAAAAAAAAATGAGAGATAATTTTTATCCAATTTCATTAGAAAAAATCGAGGAGGCTAAGTCCACTAAAAAACGGCTAATAATAATGCAAAAAAATGGAGAGAAAATAGAGTCGATCTACATCTTGAACATCTATTTCTCTCTTGACAAGTCAAGGTTTAAAATTGCACAGAAATTATGCGATTTGCTAAATCATCCGGCGTTTGATTCACTACAGCAGCGAGAACTTGCCCATTAGCTGAAATTTCTGTATATTCGATCGTGCCTGATGAAGGACTAAATAATGAACTGAGATTAAAAACACCCTGTTCTGACAGGTCTGCTAAACCCAACTCCACAGGTAACAAACCAAAATTAACGACATCCTCAATGGTCAGATTGCTTCTTTCTTCAAAACTGAGATTTGCAGCAGTTAATCCAGGAGCTAATCCGATTAAATCTGTACTATCAAAGTCTAGGATAAAATCACCATATTCATTCGATCCTCCTGAAGAATCCACATTCAAAACAAAAACATCTGCACCCTCATTTCCGATTAGAAAATCTTCGCCTTTATCGCCGGAAAGGGTATCATTTCCCGCCCCACCAACTAAAGCATCTTGACCTTGACCTCCAAATAATGAATCATTACCATCGCCGCCATCAAGGTTATCTAAGCCTTTGTTTCCGAACAACAAATCATTGATTTGCTGTCCAAATAGTTCATCTTCTCCTTGACCTCCGAATAGAGTGTCTACTCCACCTCCGCCAGAGAGAGTGTCTTGATCTTGATTTCCATTAATCAGGTCGTTGTTCGCTGACCCTGTGACACTGTCATTTCCATCTAAAGCGGCTAAACCTTCAGGGAAATTCGTCAGTTGTCCGGGAAAAACCGTAAAATTATCGGGACCTGTTGTCAATTGGAAAATGCTACTGGTCATGGTTAAGAATTTTTCTCAATTATGGTAAGCACTGAGTCTAAGGTGAATTTGATCGAGAACCAATTGGGAGTTTCTTTAAATTTTTTTAGGGATTCTCAAGTCTTGTAAAAATTAATCGTATAAAAATCTCATTTGACTATTATGAGCATTATGAGCGATTTTGCTGAGTTTGGCATGAAATTGAGGTTGACGAGAAGGTATGACGACTTGATCGCACGAGGATAGGTCAACTCTCTTGGGATCGTGAAACTCAATCATGGCAGTAGATGCAGCTATCATCAGTCACTCTGATAGAATCAAGATGGAGTGACTTTACTCAGCAGTCGCTAACTTTAGCAGATTCTTCTTTCCTTTGTCAACTGCAAGTTAATCTCAATTTATAGTTGATAACTCTTTTCATTTAAGAAAGTTCGTGGTATAACAATAGGCATCTATGATTAGCGATGTCCTTTTCTACTTCCAGAAGCGAGTTCCATGCAAGTTAGTGGTTTTGTCAAAGATGCAGGTATTGTGGCGTGGCCCTTACTTGCGTTTTCAGTAGTTGCGATCGCCCTTGTGATCGAGCGAGGTTATTTTTGGTTTCGGACTTGGCGGCGTCAAAGCCAGATGGTGCGAGATGCACTCAAGCTTTACAAAGCTTACCCGGAACGAGCAATTGAGCTTTTGCAACTGAATGTCGATCTTCCGATTGCTCGGATTTTTCTAGAAGCATTGGAACTTGAAAACCCTAACCCAGAGGAGTTTCGCTTGGCCATTGAAAGTGCCGCTCAAGCAGAGATTCCGACCTTTCGCCGTTTTAGTACCGTCTTTGATACAATCATTGCGATTTCTCCATTATTAGGATTATTGGGAACTGTTTTAGGACTCATTACTGCATTTTCTTCTCTGCAAATTGGTGATATTGGCGGGAGTAGCACCACAGGTGTAACAGGCGGGATTAGTGAAGCTTTAGCCTCGACGGTATTGGGATTGGTTGTCGCTATTTTTACGGTCTTATTTGCGAATACTTTTAAAGGCTTTTATAAACGGCAAATTGCTCTAATTCAAGAATATGCGGGTCAACTTGAATTACTCTATCGCCGGAAATATGAATACGATCGCTTGCGAGATAATCAAGCTCTTATTCATCAGTCTTAATCTTAATATGGGAGAGCCGAAAAATGATTAATCTTATTGATGACGAACTCGATAAACCCGCAGAAATTAATATTGTGCCGATGATTGATGTCATTTTCTCAATTTTGGCATTTTTCATCATTTCAACTCTATTTTTAACTCGTTCAGAAGGATTGCCTGTCAACTTACCGAAAGCTTCAACCTCTCAACAACAGAAAACTGAACAAATAACAGTGACGATTGATAGCGAGGGAAAAGTGGCTCTGAACCGCGAAAACCTGGAGATTCAACAACTCGAAAATGCAATTGGGAAATTGATTCCTAAAGATGATAGTCGCATTGTGATTTTGAATGCAGATGAAGCTGTAACGCATGGAATAGTGGTAGAAGTCATGGATCAAATTCGTCAGGTGGAAGGGGCAAAACTGGCGATCGCAACTAAAAAACCAAAGCCTTCAACAGTAAACAGTACACCGGAAACAGGAGGGTGGGAATAAATTCTCCGCCTCAAAGATCCAAGTCCTCTTCAAGAGGACTTCAAGTATTAGACAGAGATTTCAATCTCTGGCTCTGGCAATAGGGGACAGAAAACTTCTTCTGAATGTTATGTGATGTTTCGTAATTGGATTTAGTATGAGTCTCTCAGAAACTTGTATTCAACAGCGCGATCGCGATGAGCGAAAGATTAAGCTTTGGCTGATCGGAGGTCTAACTTTATCCGCCCTTATTCACACTGGACTGCTAGCTTTGATGTTCAGTGGTTTTCTAGATCGAGAACCGGAAATTCCGGAAGAAGATGCGATCGAAGTTGTGTTCTTAGAAGAAGAACCGGAAATTGAACCCGAACCGGAAGAAATCGTTGAAGAACCCGAACCGATTCCCGAACCGGAACCCGAACCAGAAGAAATCGTTGAAGAACCCGAACCGATTCCCGAACCGGAACCCGAACCAGAAGAAATAGTCGAAGAACTCACCCCTGTTGAACCCACCCTTGAACCCGAAGAAACCGCAGCTTTAGAACCACTAGCCCCCGCCGAAGCCGAGAGTTTTTCGGAACCCGAACCCATTGCTGAAGAGCCATTACCCGAACCCGAACCCGAACCGGAACCCTTTGTAGAAGAACCATTACCCGAACCCGAACCGGAACCCTTCGTAGAAGAGCCATTACCGGAACCCGAACCCGCCCCCGATCCGTTTTCAGAAATGTCGGAGGAACCCGTAAGCGAACCTGAACCGCTACCCGAAGACTTTGCACCCGAACCCTTCGACCCACCGGAACCTCTAGCAGACTCCGCCCCACCGGAACCCCTCGCCTCAGCCGATATTGCTCCAGATGAACCGTTGACGAGTCCTTTTGATGACTTTGAAGTGGACAGCGGGGAGCCGAACAGCACTCCCGAACCTTCAGAGACCACAAATACATCACCCTTTGGAGCCGCCGCCGAGCGATCGCAACCCTCTCAAGGGTATGTCCCTCAACCGGGAAGTTCAACTCCTGGCTCTAGTATGGGAAGCTCATTTGAGGGAATTGGTAGCGGAGAAAGTCCAGGAGACGGCCAAAATCCCGGACAGGGAGGTTTAGCTTTTGGTGGTTCTCCCCTGCAAGGAGACCCTGGAGGTGGAGAGCCAGGTCGTCCAGGAGGTACAGATGAGGGCATTGGTAACGATACGGGCGATAGTACCGATACGGCTTACGCCGGAGGTGGGCGGTTGAGTTGTGTCGATAACTGTATACCACGATATCCCAGAAGCCTGAGAAATCAAGGGATTGAAGGCACTGCAATTGTGCGAGGTTTGGTGGGGACTGATGGTCGAGTCGCTCAACTGGAAATTGTGCAGTCGAGTGGGAATGATGATCTTGATGAAGCTGCCCTCGAAGCCGCTTCTGAGATGCGATTTTTACCTCCAGACGGGGGCGGTAGTCGTCCCGTTCGTTTACCGATTCAGTTTACATTAAATTAATTAGATTTTACCTGAAAACCTTACTATTGATTTAAAATTTATTGATCATGTTTCGGAGCATTTATTTATTAACAATTCCTTTTTTATTCACCCTGACAACTTTAGTCAATGCGGCTGAAATTACGACTCCAGACGGAACTCGTTGTGAAGGGGAAGTTAGCAGTGGAAAACTCAACGGTCAAGGGATGTGTGAGTATCCCAATGGGGCGAAATATGAAGGGGAATTTGTAGACGGACAACCCGAAGGAGAAGGGGTTTATACCTTTGCCGATGGCGGTCGTTATCAAGGAGAATTTGAAGGCGGAGAAATCCAAGGTCAAGGGGTTTGGGAATTTGCGAACGGCGATCGCTATGAAGGGGAAGTTTTCGGCGGTGAATTTCAAGGTCAAGGGGTGTTTATTTCTGCACAAGGGGCGCGTTACGAGGGAGAATTTGAAGCAGGGAGTCCGAGTGGCACCGGGGCTTATCTCACCCCCAATGGCGATCGCTGTGAAGGAGAGGTGAAAGACGGTCAACTCAATGGTCAAGGCGTTTGTGAGTATGGAACCGGAAACCGTTACGAAGGAGAATTAGTTAATGGTCGCCGCCAGGGTGAGGGCGTTTATGTTTTGGCGAATGGCGATCGCTATGAAGGGGGATTTAATAATGGACAATTTGAGGGTCAAGGGACCTATATTTATGCCGAAGGAGGACGGTACGAAGGAGAATTTCAGGCGGGAAAATTCCAGGGTCAAGGCGTGAGAGAGTATGCCAATGGTAATCAGTATGAAGGGGAATTTAACGCGGGAAATCCGGACGGTCAAGGTGTATTAACCTTGGCAAATGGTAATCGTTATGAAGGGGAGTTTAATCAGGGTCAAATGAGTGGTCAGGGCGTGTATATTTTTGCCAATGGCGATCGCTGTGAAGGAGAACTTCAAGATGGTAATTTTAACGGTGAAGCGGTTTGTAAATATGCAGATGGCGACCAATATCAAGGAGAATTTAAAGATGGGAAAAAACATGGTCAAGGCGTTTACGAGTATGCTGACGGGACTCGTGTAGAGGGAGTCTGGGAAGACGGGGAATTTCAAAAGTAAAGTTATTTTCGATTTTCCTTGCTTAAGTAAAAATACTGTGCTAGACTTTATCAATAATTTTTCTCAAATAAGTTAGGTTAAGTTTAGATTCGTCGGTCTGTAGTTGTGCTTTAGCATATACTGAACTCCAAATACTGTTGCTCAAATTAATGACATTCAGTCTTAACTATGAAATCAATTGACGAATATTTATCAGAACTTTATCGTTTGGATGTCAAACTCTGGGTTGAGGGTAACGCCACATCAGCCCAGGATAAACGGCTGCGCTTCAACGCCCCAGAAGAAATAATAACCACAGAGTTTATTGCTGAACTCAAAGAACGCAAAAGCGAAATTGTCACCTTTTTGAGCGAAGTTCAGCAGTCCATTCATCGCCCCCAAGAAACCATTCAGCCCGTCTCTCGCCAGCAAGACTTGTCCCTTTCTTTTGCTCAACAGCGACTCTGGTTTCTAGAACAACTTCAACCGGGTACTGCAACTTATAATATCCCTAGCGCAGTACGTTTAAAGGGGGAGTTAAAGATAGATATATTTGAGAAGAGTCTCAATGAAATTATTAATAGACACGAAATATTACGCACAAACTTTATTTTAAAAAAAGAACGACCCATTCAGGTCATTTCCTCTGATAGTAGTCTAAAAATTAATCAACTCGACTTACAGAATTTAGATGCAAAAGAACAAGAAGCCCAAGTCATTCAGTTAATGACGCAAGAGCTACGAAAGCCCTTTGACTTAGCTCAAGATTTACTGATTCGAGTCACCTTATTAAAACTCAGTGCAACTGAATTTGTCGTATTCCTGACGATGCACCATATTGTTTCAGATGGGTGGTCGATGGAAATTTTTATTCGGGAACTGGCAACAATCTATACAGCATATTGTCAGCAACAGCCTTCACCTTTAACGCAATTATCCATCCAATATGCAGATTTTGCAATGTGGCAACGAGAGTGGCTACAAGGGGAAGTATTAGAGCAGCAGCTTTCCTATTGGAAAAATAAACTAAACGGAACATTACCGATTCTACAACTCCCAACAGACTTTCCTCGCGCTCGAATTCAAACCTTTCAAGGAGCCAATCAAACTTTTGAAATCTCAAAAAATTTAACCGAACAAATTATAACTCTCAGCCAAACCGAAGGTGTCACCTTATTTATTCTATTATTAGCCGTCTTAAAAATATTACTATATCGTTATACGGGCTTAGAAGATATTATTATTGGTTCTCCCGTCGCCAATCGCAACCGTAAAGAAATAGAAGGATTAATCGGCTTCTTTATTAATACTCTCGTTCTCCGCAGTGATTTAAGTGGAAATCCCACTTTTCGAGAATTCCTTCAGCAAGTTAAAACCACAACATGGGAAGCCTATGACCATCAAGATTTACCCTTTGAAAAATTAGTTAAACACCTGCATCCTGAACGAGATCTAAGCTATAATCCACTATTTCAAGTTAAATTTAGACTAGAAAACGCCCCTGAAACAGATTTTAAACTCCCCGATTTAACCTTAACTGCTCTCAAACAAAGCAACCCAACCGCAAAGTTAGACTTAAGTGTCGATATTTACGAAACACCATCAGGATTAGTGGGTGGATTTGAATACAACCGAGATTTATTTAAACCAGAAACTATTTCTCGCTTCGTAAAACATTTTCAAAATTTACTTGAAGAAATTGTCAAGAATCCCGATAAACGAATTGGAGAGTTATCCCTTTTAACCCCTGAAGAACAGCAACAAATCTTACAAGACTGGAATCAAACCCAGATTCAGTATCAAGACAATACCTGCTTTCAGCATCTCTTTGAAACCCAAGTTCAGAAAACTCCCGATGCAGTTGCGCTGATTTTCCAAGACGAACAATTAACCTACCAAGAACTGAATAGACGCAGTAACCAACTCGCCCATTACTTAATCAAAAAAGGAGTCAAGCCAGAAGTCAAAGTTGGAATTTGTGTTGAACGTTCTTTTGAGATGATAATTGCACTTTTAGCCGTATTTAAAGCAGGAGGAGCTTATCTTCCCCTCGACTCAAACTATCCGGCTGAACGGCTAGAATTTATGGTAGAAGACTCGCAAATTTCAGTCTTATTAACACAATCACATTTATCAGTATCTCAAGCTAGTTGTTCAGAAATTGTTTGTCTAGATAAGAACTGGAATTTAATCAATCGAGAACCTCAAGAAAACCCAGAAGTTAAAGTATTACCCGAAGACCTCGCCTACCTAATTTATACTTCCGGTTCAACAGGAACTCCCAAAGGCGTTTTAATTCCACACGGCGGTTTAGTGAATCTAACAGAAGATAAAATTCGGGTTTGTCAAGTCAATTCAGAAAGTTGTGTACTTCAGTTCTTTTCCTTTAGCTTTGATGCGTCTATTCCTGAAATTATCATGGCGTTAGCAAGCGGAGGAAAACTCTGTTTAGCCCCTGTGGAAACTTTACTCCCAGGCTTGAAATTATTAGAACTTTTACGCGAGAAAAATGTCACCCATATTACTATCACTCCCTCAGCATTAGCCGCGACACCTTTTGGAGATTTACCCGCATTAGAAATGGTATTAGTGGGAGGAGAAGCACCCAGCGTTGATTTGATAGAAAATTGGTCAAAAAATCGTCGGTTTATTAACGCCTACGGACCCACAGAAGTTACCGTGAATGCGAGTATGGTGGAGTGTGGAAATGGCTACTCAAATCAACCGACTATTCTTCCCAGTACAAATAAACAGCTTTATGTTTTAGATAGTAATTTACAACCCGTTCCTGTCGGAGTTTTGGGTGAACTTTATATTGCGGGTGTGGGTTTAGCGCGAGGCTATCTAAACCAACCGGAAAAGACAGCACAAACCTTTATTCCAAATCCTTTTTCTTCTCCATCTAATTTCAAATATACCTCATCTCGTTTATATAAAACCGGAGATTTAGCCTGTTACTTACCCGATGGAAGCATTAAGCTATTTGGACGAATTGACCATCAAGTTAAAATTCGCGGATTTCGCATCGAACCCGCAGAAGTTGAAATCTTATTAAATCAGCATCCGCAAATCAGAAATACAGTGGTTCTTGTTCAAGATGAACCTGGAAAAGACAAAAAATTAGTCGCTTACTTTGTTTCTCAGTCGGGATTTCAACTCACTTCAAAAGAACTGCGAAGTTTCCTAAAAGAAAAGTTACCGGAGTACATGATACCGAGTCATTTCATCGAGTTAGAAACTATACCACTAACACCAAATAGAAAAATAGACCAGCAAGCCTTATTAAATTTAAAATCAGCAACCGTAACATCAGAAGAATTTGTTGCGCCTCGCAGTGAAACAGAACAAATTTTAGCCGAGATATTTACGCAAGTGTTGGAAGTAGAAAAAGTGGGAATTTATGACGACTTTTTTGAGTTAGGTGGACATTCATTACTCGCCACTCAACTCATCGCTCAGTTACTTCCCAAATTTTCCGTCAATATTACCGTTATGGACTTATTTAATGCGCCGAATATTGCGAATTTAGCTGAAGTCTTAGAGAGAAAGCAAACGATATCCCAATTACAAACCCCAATTACTCAAGAAGAGGAACGAGAGGAAATCGAATTTTAACCATGAACAGATTAAACCAAAACAGTCAAGTCTATCTCAAACCCAATGTAATTATCGAACCGCTTTTTAATCAGTGGTACGCTTGGTCCTATCTAATTCCACCTGTTACAGCCGCGATGTATGTGGCGAATTCTCATCTGAAAATTCTTGAATCTTTTATTGCGGCGCCCCAAGTTCATCTTGATGCTTTGAAAAATCCCGCCTTGCGAGGAGGACCTTTTATTAACTATGATGAAAGTCGATTAGAGCAAATCAAAGAATTACGAGATAAAACCAAATATTATTGTGCTGCGCTTTTAGAATTAGAGCAAGCGATTAAAAGCTTAGAAAAGATTTTAGCAGAAGAAGCAAAAGGTTATTCCTTAGAACCGCTCTACTCGAAAGTTCCAGAGATTTTAAAAGGATATGTAGAATTAGTTTATGATACTCAAAATCATCCCTCAATTCGATTGATAGAAGGACTATTCTATCGCAGTCAATATTATCAGCCTACTTTTCAAACCGTTGCTTTATCCCTGGGAAATATCGATCAACGTTCTTTTGTTCTCAGTACCCCTCGTTTACCCGATGAAAAGAGTTTGCATTTAAACCTATCTTTTGCAGATAAAAGACTCGATAAACTGGCTGAAATGAGAGAAAAATCTCAAGCTTATCAGGATATTTTAGAACGATTAGAAATTCAACCCCAAGATGAACCTCTGTTTGCTTCATTTCTAACCGAAGAACCTCCAAACCCCCGCTCTCAGTATCAGGAAAATGATGTAAGAGTACGTTATTTTGGTCATGCGTGTATTCTGATCGAAACTCAAGCTGTTAGTATTTTATGCGATCCGCTGATTAGTTATCAAGTTACAGATGGAGACGAACTTCCTCGCTACAGTTACGCTGATTTACCTGAAACAATAGATTATGTGCTGATTACTCATAATCATCAGGATCATGTCATGTTTGAAACCTTGTTACAACTGCGATACAAAATCAAAACAATCATTGTTCCAAAAAGTAATAAGGGATTAGCGATCGATCCATCCTTAAAGTTAATTTTACAACAAATTGGCTTCACGAACATTCGAGAAGTTGATGAGTTAGAAATTCTCAATATTCCAGACGGTAAGATTGTCAGTTTACCTGTTTTGGGCGAACATGGAGACTTAAATATTGGTGCAAAAACTGCTTATTTAATTCAAGTTAAAAACCGTTCAATTTTGTGTGCGGCTGACTCTAATAATATCGAACCTACACTCTATCAGCATCTCTCAAATTTGGTAGAAAAGCTAGATATATTATTTATCGGAATGGAATGTGAAGGCGCACCCTTTACCTGGGCGTATGGAGCGTTATTAACTCAATCTATCCCTCGAAAAATCGCTCAAACTCGTCGCCTAGATGGTTCAGATTCTAGTAAAGCCATTCAATTGATTAATCAGTTAAACCCTCAACAGGTTTATATTTATGCGATGGGACAAGAACCTTGGTTGACTTTCATTACTTCTATTCAATATACTCCAGACTCGAAACCGATTTTAGAATCTAATCGGGTGATTGAATATTGCAAAAGTCGAAATATTGTCAGTCAACGGCTACTCGGCTGTCAAGAAATTAAATTAGAACCAGGTTTAGAACAGGCGATTAATCTTAACTTTTCAGTTAGTCCCTCAGAAGAGAATCCAGAACAAACTCAGTCAGAATATCCTCAACCCATTTCTGAATTTTTATTCAAATTAAATCAATTAGATATTAAAATATTTACAGAAGGCGATCGCATTCGATGTAACGCACCCAAAGGAGTATTAACAACAGAAATACAAACTAAAATAAAGGAGAGAAAACCGGAAATAATAAAATATCTAAGTACCCACAATCAACAGAAAATTACTTTAGAATCCCTCAAAGCAGAAGCAATACTAGATGAAACGATAGTTCCTAAAACTAAAGCAATATTATCCACTCAACCTGAAAAAATTTTATTAACAGGAGCCACAGGTTTTGTCGGAAGCTTCTTACTTCATCAACTTTTGCTCGAAACCCAAGCTCAAATTTACTGCTTAGTTCGGAGTGAAAATCAAGAACAAGCCGAAGATAAGCTCAAAAACGTTCTCCAGTCTGCTTCTATTTGGGATGAGTCACTCAAAGATAGAATTACTGTTATTAAAGGAGACTTATCACAACCCTTTTTAGGTCTATCTTCTCAAAGCTTTCAACAACTAGCTGATGAGATTGATGTTATCTATCATAATGGGGCTTGGGTACATCACGCCTCACCCTATTCACTTTTGAAGCAAACTAATGTTTTAGGAACTCAAGAAATTTTGAGACTCGCTTGTCAGTCAAAAACAAAGCCTGTTCATTTTATCTCAACTGTGAGCGTGTTTAATTTTGATGAATACTCAGAAGTTAAAGTGATTAATGAACAAGATGATATCGAAATCGGCGCAGTTCCCAATGGCGGTTATGCTCAGAGTAAATGGGTGGCTGAAAAGTTAGTTGAAAAGGCTAAACAGCGAGGGCTTCCAACTTATATTTATAGACTGGGACCTATTTCTGGAGACAGTCAAACGGGATTTTTTAATCAGAATGATTTTCTCTATCGATTAATGTCAGGCTATATTCAATTAGGGAGTGCGCCAGAAGGTGAAATGTTACTCGATATTATCCCAGTTGATTATGCGAGTCAAGCGATTATTAATCTTTCCAAGAAAACAGATTTTATTGGACAAGCTTTTCATTTGATTCATCCTCAGCCTGTTTCTTCAAATCTATTATTTGAACAGCTCAGTGAAATGGGCTATCCAATCAAGAGAATTCCTTACAAAGAATGGTACTCTAAACTTTTAGAAATTGCACAAAATTCACCCAATCATCAACTTTATCCTTTAGTTTCTCTATTTTCACCAACATCTTCTCAAAAAGCAAAGGAGAAATCCATGAACCTAAAATTCAACTGTCAAAACACGATTAACGGTTTAGCTGGAACATCCATCACTTGTCCTTCAATTGATGCTAATTTACTGAGAACTTACATTTCTCATTTAGTCAGGTCTAGGAAACTAGATTAATGCTAAAGAGACTTAAAAACAACAACTTACATGGAGTAAAACTAAAACTATGGTTTCTGATACGAATCTTCAAGAACGCTATGACAAGTATGATAGTTGGGCTTGGTTATATAATACTACAATGGGGCCTGAATATTGTCAAAATCAACTTCAACCCCTCGAAAAAATGTTGCTTCCGCAGCTTTCTGAAAATGCAGAAATTCTTGACTTGTGTTGTGGAACTGGACATTTAATGAAGAAGTTGTGTGAGAAAGGCTATCAAGTGACTGGGTTTGATGGCTCAGAAGAAATGCTAGAATATGCTCGCCAAAATGCTCCAGAATCTACATTCCTTTTGGGTGATGCTCGTAGATTTGAACTCCCAGAACAGTTTGATGCAGTCTTTTCAACGAGTGCTTCTCTCAATCACATCATGCAGTTAGAAGAACTCAAAACTGTATTTGAAAATGTCTATTCATCTCTCAAGGAACAAGGTCTATTCCTGTTTGATATTAATCATCAGGGACAGATGGAAAAATGGTGGAAAGGTCACTTAGTAGAAGGGGAAATCGAAAATAATTTTGCTTGGAAGCTTACTCCTCGTTACAATAAAAATGATCGGTTGGGTGATTTCAAAGTTACAATCTATCAGGCTCCGAATTCCCAGAAAAGCTCACCGTTAGGATTGATTAAAAAATTACTCTATAAACTTTTAAGCTTAAGGAGACTGACTCGATTTCGACTCAATGTTTTGAATCAATTTTCCGCTTGGGAGAAAGATTGGCGAAAGTCAGAAATCATTTATAAAGTTAGAGGGTATTCCCCAAATGAAGTCCAGCAAACACTCAAAGATGTGGGTTTTACAGACGTAGAAATTCGCACAATCGAAGGAAACTCCCAACTCGATAATAATCACTCTGCTTACTTTCTCTGTCGGAAAAACTTGAACACCTAGATTAACTTAAATTATCATGCAAGTCCAAGATAAAAATAAAACCAATATAGAACAGCAGCACATTAATGCACTGATTCAAAATTACATTCAACGCACGCCAAAATCAAAAAAATATGCTCAAGATTATCGTTCAGTTCTCGCCGATAAAAGTTCTTTAGGGTTGAGTTTTGACCCGCAATTGAAAGAAGCTTGCTACTCTATTGTGGCTGAACGTTCACTCGGTTCTCGCCTCTGGGATATTGATGGAAATGAATATATTGATATCTTAATGGGACTGGGAATTAACCTATTTGGTCATAATCCGGCTTTTATCAAAACTGCTATCCAAGAACAACTGGAAAAAGGAATTTCAATCGGTCCTCAAGCCGAATTAGCAGGAGAAGTCGCTGAATTAATAAGTGAATTAACCGGAATGGAACGGGTGACATTTAGCAACACCGGAACCGAAGCCATAATGACCGCAATTCGGATAGCAAGAACCGCAACAAAACGCCAAAAAATTGTTGTCTTTACCAACTCCTATCATGGTCACAGCGACCAAACCTTAGTTCGCGCTAAGTTAACTGAATATGCAAAAAAAGCGGCTCGAAGAACACTTGATGAAAAAGTAAAATCTAATCGCTTATTAGAGATAATTACTCGTCCCCTTCAGTTGGGATTAAAGTCATCAATTGACCCCCAAGCTGTTCCAGCGGCGTTAGGAATTCCTACCAGTTTGGCTAAGGATGTTTTAGTGCTGGAATATGATAATCCTCACTCACTGAATGTCATCAAATCTCAATCTAAAAAAATAGCGGCTGTATTGGTTGAACCTGTACAAAGTCGTTGTCCCGAATTGAAACCTCAAGCGTTTATTCAGCAGTTAAGAACCTTGACTCAAGAACAAGGAATTGCATTAATTTTTGATGAAATGGTGACTGGATTTCGTGTTCATCCGGGTGGTGCTCAAACCTGGTTTGGTGTTGAAGCCGATATCGTCACCTATAGCAAAATTGCAGGAGGCGGTTTACCGATGTCAATTATTGCAGGAAAAGCCAAATATATTGATAAAATAGATGGCGGAATCTGGAATTTTGGTGATGATTCTGCGCCTCAAGAAAAGACCACCTTTTTTGCGGGAACCTTCTGTAAACATCCTCTCTCTTTAGCCGCCGCCAAAGCCGCACTACTGCATTTAAAAACTCAAGGTTCAAGCCTACAGGAACAGTTAAATCAACGAACTTTAAAGCTTGTTAATCGCTTAAATTTTGCAATGAAATCGGAAAGTCTACCGATTCATTTTACCAACTTTGGTTCTTTTTTCGCCATTGCAATGTCAAAAAGTTCGATTTCGCCCTTAGCAATTAACCTACTATCCTATCATTTGCTGACAAAAGGAATTCACTTACGTCGAGGTGATAAAGGTGGTTTTCTATCAACGGCTCATACGGAAGAGGATATTAACCATATCTTTGAGATGTTTAAAGAGAGTTGTATAGAATTAAAAGAAGCTGGAATTATTTCCAGTTATTCGGTTTAATTTACTCACTATTTTATCAAGGAGAAATTCACAAAATGGCAATTCTGGGAAAATATTGTAAAGCTTATCCCATCCAAAAACTGCGTCAATACAGTCAATGGACAGAACAAACAGAAAACACTCGTACAGAAACTCAAACGGTTGAGGGTCAAGAAGTTGAAGTTCAGCGAGAACTTACCGAAGATGACTTCTTGTATCTCCAGGAAAACTATGTCGTTACCGATGGGATTTTCAAAGATGAAAATATTATTTTTGATATCGTTACACCAGAATGGAAAGAATTTTGTGAGACTATCTTAAAATTTGAAGTTCCGGTTTATGAACCTGTGACTGTTGCTTCCAACTCTGAACCTGAAAAGACAGAATCTTAATGTTTTAATCACAAGTTTCAAGCACAAGTTATTTATACTAAAGAAAGGAAAAACATGGACGAATTAGTACAACGACTCTCAAAAGGAAAGCACCCAGTCGAAGTCGGCTTAAGACCCGAAAAAACAGTTTCAGCCTTTAAAGAAAGTATAGATAGAGGCTATGTCTATATTAAATTTACTCAAACTCGAGGCGGAACTGAACTCGGTGTTCGGCTTGATGAAAAGGCTTGTAATTTTCAAACGGCTAACTTTGAACAAGGAACAGGAACCGCTCATATTGAGGGAGATTTAACATTGAATTATGTTCAAGTTCGATGTTTTGCAGATATCAACCTACAAACCTTAACTGGGGAAGGAAATCTAGACCCCGTAACTGAATCAACTGTCGCATAGTTTAGTCGCCTAATTTACTGAATTTAATGGAGGAATTCTAACCATGAATACAGAAGAAGACACCACAATTTATCGAGTTGTTGTCAATGAGGAAGAGCAATACTCGATTTGGCCAGATTATCGAGAAATTCCATTTGGATGGCGAGAAGTCGGGAAAAATGGCCCCAAACAAGAATGTTTAGACTACATCAAAGAAGTCTGGACAGATATGCGTCCTCTCAGTTTACGTCGAAAAATGGAGCAAAGTTCGTAGTTGTACTAAGGCGCAAAAATTAGGGCTGGAGCCTTAACTACAAATCTGTATACCCTCAAATATGAGTGAAACTAATCCCATCCCTCAGCTTAATTTACTTGTTCCTTGGGATTTACCCACAGAATACTCGTTAGATGAAACTGAACAAACTCAGGTTACTCAAGCCCTCAACTATTTTCTAAAAGCGCTGAATCAATCTTCTGTTGAAAATGCGCTAACGCTGATTCATCTAGCTTTGCAAACTATAGAACCTGTTGATACAACTCCAGCTCAAATCCCTCAAACCAAAGCATCGCTAAAAACCTGGGAAGTCGAAGATTATGATCGCTATTTTCAAGTTAATCACGTTCAAAGTCAACAGTCAGCCCTCTGTCTCGTTCAAAGTGTTCTAGTTTCCGGTCAAAAATTTTTAATCCTATGTTCTCAGAGTCAGACTCAAAAGGACTTTCCCAACTTAGACTCTAAACAAATTGAACAACAAAAGCAAGGCTTAATTAGTTACGCTCAATTATTAGCTAGAGTTTTTAATATTAATTTAGATAACCAAGATGAATAAAGAAAATTCCTATCAAGTTTGGCAAGGGTTTCATTGGTCATTTTTTGTTAATATTCAAGGTTTAATTATTTGCTTGAGTCGATTTGAAAACTATCTAAATTCTGAAAATTTTGATCGAGCCGAAACAGAACTCAAAACTGCTACAGATTTAATGCTCGCATCGGGTGCTGCTATGGCACTGGCGGGGAGTTTCAGCCATGATGAATATGAACAATATATTCGCCCGATGATGGCACCTCCCCACGTTAAGTCTGCTGATTTTAGTGGGTTAATGTCTTGGGATCATGCTTGCTTAATGAAGCTTTGGAAACGCTTACGCCCTCGTTTTAAGAGCCTACCTTCTACCTTAAAATCCCAACATGAACAATTTATTCAAGCTTATATTGAACTAGCCACTGCTCACAAAGCTGTTTGTGAAAAGTTTGGAGGAGAGGAAACAGGAAGCTTACGGTTTGACCGAGGAAATGCCATTAAAACCCTTGATAAATTTAGTCTCCGTCGTTTGGAAATGATTGCTCCGGAACAGCAATCAAAAAAGGGCTGTCCGTTTCATTGAGTAGTAGACTGTTATGATCAACCCAATAATCCCCGAAGACGTTAAATTGTCATAGCTCGACGCCAACCTAAAAGTAGATGATGCTTCCTAATAGAACTAAACTAACTCCGATTAAATCGTAGAGAAGAGCGGTTCCCAAATTGCCAATTAACTTCCGCCAAAATAGACGGCTAGGACTATCCCAATAGGCAGAAGGTTGATAATGGGTGAGGCCAATGATCATAACACCAGACAGGACACAAGTTGCACTCGTCATGGTTTAAACTCCATATAATCAAGAGGGACTTGGTAGTCAACGTTCTCTCATATACAAGCGAGGAGAGAGACGCTAACTTTGTCAAAATTATCGTCAAAATAATTCGCCACAACTAAAAAGCATCTCACACCATCAAAAGCGGCTTGTTACACCTACACTGAAACCAATTCTTTCTCCATTTCAGAAGTATATTGTCCTGAACTCGCAGCACTATTAAGCTTGGCTCGTTGAACGAGAAGCTGTTGGGCTGTGCTAACATTTGCGTTATAGCCCTTCCAATAGTCCAATGCAGGTTGCTGAATGGCACGAGCATAGGAGAAGGTCACGCGCCAGGGACAGATTTCCCCGTACTGGGCATTCATTGTATTCAGATGAGCAGATGATTGTTCTTTGCTTTGTCCGCCTGATAGGAATGCAATACCCGGAACTGAAGCCGGAACATTCTCTCGCAGACATTGAATGGTCATCTGTGCCACCAGTTCAACACTGGCTTGAACTCGACAAGATCGACCCGAAATCACCATACTTGGCTTAAGAATCATTTGATCCAAAGCCACTTTATTCAAGCGTAATTGGTCAAATACTGACTGCAACGTTTCATCCGTCACGTCGTAGCAATACTCAATGGTGTGCTTGCCATCAATTAAAACTTCCGGTTCTACAATCGGGACTAATCCGCCTTCTTGACATAATGCTGCATATCGTGCTAAACCATGGGCATTAGCTTCGATGCAAGTTGTACTCGGAATGCGATCGCCAATGGTAATTACAGCCCGCCACTTGGCAAAGCGAGCGCCCATCTGATAATACTCAGCAATGCGATCGCGCAATCCATCTAGTCCTTCTGTGACTTTCTCACTCGCACATCCCGCTAAATCTTTGGCCCCAGTATCCACCTTAATCCCAATGATGATCCCCGCTTCTTGCATCACCTGGGTAAATGGTTTTCCCGATTGAGTAGACTGACGAATCGTTTCATCATATAATATAGCCCCACTGATGTAATCGCTTAAGTTGGGAGCTGTCAAAATTAACTCTCGATAAGCCCGGCGACGTTCTTCGGTTGTCGGGATGCCCAGCTTTTCAAACCGCTTATTGCAAGTTCCGTTGCTCTCATCCATTGCCAGAATACCCTTGCCCGGAGCCACCATCGCCTGAGCTGTTCTTCTGAGTTCCTCTGCATAATTACTCATGTTGCTTCCTCCTAAAGAGATTGATTTTGGATACTTGCTCAATTCTTCCGCATAATTACTCATGTTGCTTCCTCCTAAAGATATTAATCTTGGATACTTTTTATTATTGCGAATAATTCTCAAAACTACTATAATCTTTTTAGTAAATTATCTGTTGTGCCAATTAGCAAACCCTATCTTTATCTCTCGTATAATTCGGCAAAAGCTCCTTCCAGTATGAGTTTTTAGACTAGCGACCCCGGCGACAGATAAAGAGAGAGCTAACGTGTCCAGCAGTAATAATTAGTAAATTTTATTGATAGTTCTAACCACTCGACGATTCCAATCAAATCGGAGTACAAGCCATGAATGCGTCTGAACAAGCCAACAGTATCGAAGTCCTCAGTAAAATCGCTACCATTGTGAATCTGTTCACCTCTGAATTTCCCGATGCCTCTGTGGAGTTCAGCCCCTGGGTGAAGAATGCCGAAACTGCCAAATTTGAAGATCCTAATTCCATTGATTTGGCTTTTTACTTTCAACGACGCAATTTTAGCTGTCAAAGTTGTTGTATTTTAATGCAGATTCGCTTGCCAGAGGCGACTGAAGCGAATTCACGCCCAGTTGGTATCGAACTCTCAGGCCATGACTATATGGGGCAACGATGGCGATTTGATACCAATCGAAAATGGGAGTTTTGGGGTACGATTTTGCCCCTGCCTAATGCCGAACAAAAATTGAAGCAAGTTTGCATGATTATTCTCCAGTTATTTGATTTGGTGAAAAAAGGGAATTCAGCAGAGTAGCGGTCTACCCCAAATTGTTCTGAATTGATCGAGTCCAGTATGATGTAACACTATGTTCGGCCAATCGGGGAGGGCTTTTCCCTTCCCAAAATATTGGCTAAAAATTTTCTACCAGTAGATCGGAAGATTTATACTTGAACTGTGTGATACACTGTAATACTGTAATAATGTAGATAGCGTGCGATCGCTTTAAAAGACGCTCTTTAAATTGAAAGACTTCAAGTTTTTTAATAAGTATTTTAAATGAAAAACGGTAAAAAAATAAGTCTTATCAAAATCAATTTCAAGCTATCACTCAAGATGTTATAAATATCTATAGGCTTTATTTCTTGACATTAATTTGTCAAAGATCGAGGTAAAACCTCAATTATTTTGGGGTGCCTCTTTATCTTCTTAGAAATGAATAAAAATAGAAGAAAATATAGAAAACTCTATCACTGCAAAGTTAAATTTTACTTCATAGTTAATCACATAAAATCTACCCGTTTTTTACCCTATAATTCAAAGTTTATTAACGGAAAAGTGATCTATTCATAATTCAAGAAATATCTCTATCTTCTCAGGGAAAAATTTTTGATAAAATTGATAATTTGACATTCATAATTTCATTAACCTGTAGCGTAGATCAGCCTAGCTCAAGGAAATAATAGCAAGTCAAGGGATAAATTTAACTAGATCTAATTAGCCTATTTTAGTCACAATCTAAACAGAGAGTTCACATTTCGAGTTCATCCGATCCCAAAAACTCTCTTTCTAATGATATAGATTGTTGAGAAGTTAGCTTTACAGAAGCTTTACAAAAGGTTTTACATAATATCCTGTTTTTCTCCCTCGGTTAGAGTTAAAGTATTCATTAGTTGAAAACAACTCTCAACTAAGTTGTGATTAGAACCTATGATGCCTATATTAAAAACTGTTCTAGCTACTGTCATAGCGACCTCTAGCGTAGTATTCAGTGCAGTTGCCAATGCCGCTACATTTGAGATTCAAGCCAGTGACGCTTACTATACTTTTGCTGGAAATGTCAGTTCTAACAGTAATCTTCGTCTGTTGACAGATAAAGCAACTGCCATTGGCTTTGATGATTTAGACACCTTATCATTCTTACAGTTCGATGCGGGTGATCTTCCCATCGAAGCCATAGAAGGAAAAGAGTTTAAAGCGACTCTAACTTTAGAATATGATTCTCAACTTACAGAACTGGCGAACTTAATCCCAGCCACACCTGAGCGACCTGTTTCCGTTAGTGTCTACGGACTCACTGCTCCATTTAATAGTGTAGAGGGTAATGTCAACGATATCAACTACGGTACAAATGGTGAAAATGCGATCGCTAACGCTACGATTGGTGAGGATAGAATCTACACTTGGAATATTACCGCCTTAGTTGAAGAATGGCTCGACTCCTCAACCTCCGATACCAACTTAGCTCTGAGCGGTGTATTTGGGAACGTAGACCTTGATGGTCGTAACAGTTACGCTAGCTTTTATACCGTAGGTGCAACCGAGGGTCTAGTTCCGACTGTTACTATCCAAGTTCCAGAACCCAGCAGTCTAGTTGCACTCAGTCTGATATCGGTTGGCTTAGGCTTCGCTACACGACGCCGCTCATCTTAAACGCAACAGTTTTCAGCCACCCACTCGATTTTTGTCAATCTCCATCACCAGGACTACCTAAAATGATTAAGAATCTATCTCAAAAATTAGCATTTGTTGTCTCCAGTCTTTTTCTTACTTCTTTCGTTATTAAAGCTGAACCGACTCAAGCCGCAACAATTCGGTATCAGTTCACAACAGAATTAGAAGAAAGCCTCTTCCTCACAGGCGCTCCAGAAATCGATCTTGAAGCCAATCCAGACCTCTACACAGGTCAATTTTCATTCGATGGTGATTTTCTAACAGGAGTCGGTTTTGAGAGCTTAGGGGCGGAAGCTGGGCTATTGGTTTCACTCAAAGATGATCCTCGTGTCAATCAAGAAGTCGATCCAGACTTTCCCCTATCTCCGACTGTCAATTTTCAAGATGGTGAACTTTTAGGTTTAGAATGGTTCGCGGTCTATCATCCCTTTACAAATGTTCCTGAACTCGATTATCCTGGAGATTTTGTTCGCATATCTGGAACAGAGCTAACCGATGGCTTTGATCCTACGTTCTACACCGAAGAAGATGAACCGCGTAACCCTGTTTTAGGTTTCGGTACGGTCACATACACTCAAGTTCCTGAACCGGGAATAATTGCTGGATTAGCGATTACGACCTTATTTGCAGGTTCTATCAAACGCTCAAAGCACAATTAGGTTGTTAGAAAAAACAGAGTTTTCGAGTAGGTGTGAGGAGGGTATTGAGATGTAAACTCAACAGAAAGTTATCTAGAGCAATTAAAAATACTAGAGATCTTTCACTCAACTAAGCATTGACGATTGGAATTATTTTTGACTGAACTTTGCTTCTATTAGTAGTTCTGTTCAGTCAAATTTTCTGTTTTTATTTTTTAGAAAATTCCTAGAATCAGGTACAACTTTTTTTAATCAAAATCCATCTTTAAATAAAATAATTTTTATTGATTTTTGATGTCAATATTGTCAAAAATGTTATATACTGATTACAGTTAACTTATTGACTTTCATTCTTAAGAAGTCGAGGATTTGCCTGTAATTAACAATACGCCGTAGCTTTCGGGTTAAGGCCAAGTAACTACATCGGAGTATTTCAATCTGGGTAAATTCTCTTGTCAAACATCTATATTGTGAGACTTAACGAGAATTTGTTGCATCATTATTCAGCATTATTTCATTAGGAGATTTTATGGCAAGTTTTTCCGTCAGTCCAGATACTTTATTTGAGTCAGAAGGAACGTTAGCCACGTTCAACTTTACATTAGATGAAGCTCCACCTCCAGAGGGTGTGGTTGTCACTTTAGCCGGAGATGTCGCTCAGTCCTTCACTCAATTCAACCTGTTTAGTTTGGGTTTTTCCGGTTTAGCGGGTGCGCCAGTAGACTCATCCCCAAACATGGATTTCTCGCAGTTTGATGTCACAATTGTGGAGCAAACCGCATCCATCAACCTCCCCATTTTTAACGATTTCACGGCTGAAGACCCTCAAGAAGTCACATTTTCAGTCTCTTCCGATGATGTTAGTTTTGAGCCTGGAGAAAACTCCAGTGTCGTTACCTTTGCTGATGACCCCAGCGATTTAGCTTCTACGCCCCAGGTGAGTTTGAGTGCTAGTCCGACGAATCTCAACGAAGAAACTTCTGACGTTTTCACTCTATCATTCAACCTTAGTGAACCGATCACCGACGCGCTGCTAGTGAATTAGGAACATCGCTATCAATTGTCACTAACAGCGCGTC
>JBCBCI010000077.1:0-28360 GCA_038530755.1 Cyanobacteria bacterium J06592_8
ATCCTAATATTGGGATGAAAACATTTGCCCAGCGAGATTCAGACGCATATATACTCAACGGTAGCAAGTCCTGTTTGGTGACAAATGCCGGGATTGCTGATGGATATTTTATTCTGGCACGTACATCCCTGGAAAAGCCGTTATCAGAAAGTCTGTCTATGTTCTACCTACGGGCTGATACAGAGGGTTTGAATTTTGGTAAGAGAACGCAGATGATTGGCTGGAAAGCATCTCACAGCGCCGAACTGTATCTGAATGATGTGCGAGTATCCAAGGAAAATTTGATAGGCGTTGAAGGACAAGCTGGACAACTGTTAATGCAGCTTCCGGAAGTGGCGATTGGACTGGCTGCGTCTTATGTAGGATTAGCCCGTTCCGCTTACGAATATGCTCTCAATTATGCCAAACAGCGCATCAGTTGGGGTCGTCCGATTATCGAACATCAAGCTGTAGGTTTAAAGCTAGCTGATATGATGGTTAATACCCAAGCGGCGCGATTGATGGTATGGGATGCAGCGATCGCAGCAGAGACCAATCCTCTAGAAGCGGCAACGGTGAAAGCCCCAGCAGCCAAGACATTTGCGGTCGATGTAGCCATTAAAAATGCTCAAACCGCCGTTGAGATTCTTGGCGGTTATGGAGTTCTTCAGGAACATCAGACGGGTAAGTTTCTCGCGGATGCTTGGATTGGATATTCCTGTGACTTCACCAAAGATATATTACGTCTTGGACTGGTCAACTTCATTTGATTGGGAAGGAGAAAAGGGAGAAAGGCAACTGGGTGGGCGCGATCGCAACTCAATGCAGTAAACTATAGACTAAATGAAGAGAAAGTCATTTTCGTCTAATGTCTGGGTTGAGATATTTTGAACAATGCCAATGAGTTCTAACTGATCTGTTTCCCCAATCAGATAAATACCAGTTCCAGTGGGTAATCCTTCAGGGGTTGCCTCAAAACGATACTCGGAAACAGAACCTTTGAGTTGAATTTGATCCTCAGTTTGATCGAAGTCTGCAATTAAAGCATACTGATTCACACCTGGAGTTGTCGGATTTTGATCGTCATAATAAACTTGAAACTGATCGCCCAAAACAAAGCGATCGCTTCCGGTTCCTCCAGATAGCGTATCAATTTGATCTTGATCGGTATTGGTTTGATTCGCATCAACTCCAATTAAAATATCGTTACCAATGTCACCAGAGAGAAAATCATCTCCTTGTTCGCCTTCGAGGGTGTCATTATCACGTCCTCCATAGAGAGAATCACTTCCATCTCCACCTCTCAAGTAATCGCGACCTTGATTACCAAATAAGCGATCGTCATCGGCTTCACCATACAGCCAATCTTCACCGAAATCACCAAATAGAAGATCGTCTCCGGCTTGACCTCTGAGTGTATCATTATTCTGACCTCCAAACATTTGATCGTCTCCGCTTCCACCTTCGAGGAAGTCATTTCCTTGATTGGCGAACATGATGTCATCACCGTCTTGACCATAGAGATTATCATCTGAACTCAAACCAAATTGAATATCATTTCCTCCAAAACCTCTGATGACTTCACTCTCGTTACTTCCAATTTGAGTGTCGTTATCGTCTGTTCCACTAATTGTTGAACCATTAATTGTTGGCGGAGTTGGTCTAGGTTCGGGTTCGGGTTCTAGTATTGGTTCAGGTTCGGGTGTGGGAGTTGGAATTGGAGTCGGTTCTGGTATTGGTTCAGGTGTTGGAGTCGGTTGCGGAGTCGGTATTGGTTCAGGTTCAGGTGTGGGAACAGGAACGGGTTCTGGTGTTGGTTCAGGTGTTGGTTGCGGTGTTGGTTCTGGTATTGGTTCGGGCGTTGGTTCGGGTGTCGGAGTCGGTTGCGGTGTTGGCTGAGGTGTTGGTTCCGGTGTTGGAGTTGGCTGAGGTGTTGGTTCCGGTATTGGTTCGGGTGTTGGAGTTGGCTGAGGTGTGGGAGTCGGTTGAGGTGTGGGTGTTAGAGGAACGCCTAAATCATCACTTCCGAAAACAATGTAACTCGCACCATCAAAGAAATTTGCATTCTCCGCACCAATAATCACATCATCAATACCATCGCCATTGACATCTCCAGCGTTACTGACAGCAAAGCCAGATTCATCATTTGTCGCAATACCATTAATAACGAAGCCCGTATTGCTTTCTAAACCAGCTAAGTTGAGATTAGTGGGAAATCCACCTGCATTCCCATAGACAACATAACTGACACCTGCATCAATTTCCTGATTGGGATTAGCATTGGGCGCACCGAGAATCCAATCATTAAATCCATCGTTGTTAATATCTCCCGCAATACTGACATCCCGACCCAAATTATCTCCGATGTCATCTAATGCGCCATCTCTACCATCAACTCCATTAATAATGAAGCCATTACTACCATCGAGAGTGAGGGGATTGAATACTGCGGGAAATTGACCGGATTGTCCAAAAATAACGTAGCTTTCTCCAGCATCATTAAGATCATCAAGATCTGCTCCTGGTGCGCCAATAATAATATCACTCAAACCATCATTATTCACATCTCCACCACTGACAGAACTTCCAGATTGATCTCCTAAGTTCACACCATCAACTCGAAAACCATTATTTCCATTCAGAGAATCGAGATCAAATAAAGTCGGAAATCCCGCCGCTTGACCGAATACAATATAGCTTGTACCTGTACTGCTAATTCCTAAATTTGGAATACTTCTAGCTCCAATGATAAAGTCACTCAAGCCATCTCCATTCACATCTCCTGCACTGCTAACAGAACTGCCGATTTGACCGTTACCATTCTGTCGAGTTAAGGTAAAACCATTCGTTCCATCCAGGTTTGTGAGATCAAAACTGCCAGACGTTCCGAGATTCGCACCGCCAAAGACAACATAACTCGCTCCGTCAAGACTACCATTAGGTTCGGCTCGTGGTGCTCCAATAATTAAATCCGCAAATCCATCATTATTGATATCTCCTGCGCCACTAACTGCATTACCCGAACGGCTATCGGCTTCCGCTCCCTCAATGATAAAGCCATTTTGACCATCTAAATTAGCTAAATCAAGGCTAGAAGATAATCCAGTTTCACGCCCAAAAATGACATAACTTTGACCAGAAGCTGCTAAATTATTACCATCGGCAATCGGTGCGCCAATAATGACATCATCGAGGTTGTCTCCATTCACATCTCCTGCGCCACTGACGGAAAATCCACTGTCTGAGAAGGATTCTAAACCATTGATAACAAATCCATTCTCTCCATCAAGACTCAACAAATCAAACTCAGCCGGGAAACCCTCGGAGTTACCAAAAATAATATAGGTTCGACCTGCGCCGCTAAATTCATTTGTGTTGGCTTCGGATGCACCAATGATGAGGTCTCCAATTCCATCACCGTTGAAGTCTCCTGCACTGCTGACATCGTGACCAAATTCTCCGAGAAAATCTAGACCGTTAATTGTAAATCCATTACTACCATTCAAATCTGCTAGGTTTAAGACGGTCGTATTAGAGCCAGAACCTTCAATGGTTAACTCAAATTCATCTTCGACCTGACCGCCACGACCATCATCGGCTTCGACTTCGATAGTAATTGTTCCAATATCGTTAGAACTGGGTATACCGCTAAAGGTGCGAGTTTCAGGGTCAAAGGTTAACCAATTGGGTAAGGATAATCCATTACGACCTGTGGCAGTATAGGCTAAGTTATCGCCATCTGCATCATTAAATGTTGCTGAACTGACTTGGAAGTTGAATGCTTCTCCGGCGATGATGGTCAGGTCTGAAATCGGATTTTCGAGTTCTGGTGTGGTATTGGTTGCATCGACGGTCGAGGTGGTGATGTTTGCATTTCCTTCTGAAGAAACAAAGTCTCCGGTTAGCGTTCCGACTTCAAAGAAGACATCCTGAACGGAAGTTTCTAAGTTTTCGAGTTCATCTAATGCCAAAGTATTAAAGGTTCCAGATGGTAAAGATAACTCTACTGTGATGGGTTGAAGTCTCAGCAATCCAAATGGAGGTAAAAATGGAAAACCGAGTTCAAACCGTAAAATATCTCCTTGAGAGGTTTGTTCAAGTTGAATCACATCAATGGGGTCTTTAGGTCCTCCTGCGAGTAGATTATTACCATCAGATGATGTTGGAATCACTTCTGCAAATGTAACTGCACCTTGATAACGTTTTAGGGTTGGGGTGTCTGCAACGAGGGTTCCTGTATCTGGATTAATCTCAAGTGAAACGGATACATTCGCTAAATTCGGATTATTGAGTTGTGTAAATTCAAGGTCTAAATTGAAAGTCGTCATGGTAAATTGAAAACGTCGAGTTTATTTGGATAACACCAGAATTGTTGCAAGTTGTTTACCTTTCCTCACAACGAATCCAGTTGAAAATGAGCTGAGTTAATCCTTCAGTCTCACTTTCTCTATCGGAGAAAACTCGACGCTTTTACGTCAATTCACCTAATTTTTACAAAGATTTATATTTGAATCATTTTTCAGGTCAACCAACAAGAGACGTTGGAAAAACGCCTCTCGTTTGGAACTAGCCTACGACTCTTCGCTGGCTGTGCTGACCTCTACAGGTTCATCTTCGGGTTCATCTTCGGGTTCATCTTCAGGTTCGGGTTCGGGTTCAACTTCAGCTTCCGCCGCTTGAACAGATTCAGTTTCAGAAGTGGTTTCAGGTTCAACTTCAGGTTCCGCCGCTTGAACAGATTCAGTTTCCGGTACGGGTTCTTGTTCTGCTTCTGAGGTTAGTTCCGCTTCAGATGTAGATTCATCCTCTTGAGAGACTTGTGTTTTTAGTATGGGTTTTGTTTTCTGTGCAGGTTCGACATCTTCAACATCTTCACCAGATTTGATTTCTAAGGCTCGAACTCGATTAATTGCCGCAGCGAGTTCAAATTGTCGGAACATTGCCAAATCCCCTTGCGGAAAAGGAGTGATCACATCTAATCCTTTTTCGGCAATATCGCTCATTACCCGATCTATAATTTCAGGTAGAGTATACTGACCATTAACATAGGATTTTTTAGCATAAACCATGGCAGCAGCGATCGCTCGAAGTTGATCTTTTGAAACTAACTGTTCGACCGCCGATAAATCTACATCTTCGGTGCCAAAGGTGACTTCATCCACCTCTCTGACTTTCACGCGAACATCTCGCCGTCCTCGACTCGGATTTAAGCTTTCTGGAACCGGAACGCGAGGTTGGATCTCACCAAATTTTTCACCGCCTTCGATGATTCGACCTGTTGCATATTCAGCCGCAATTTCCTTTGCTTTTTCGGTTAATTCTTGAGGCTGAAAATTATCCATCGAAATCACTGTATCTGCCACATCAAAGTAATCTCCACTGCCTCCAATTACTAAAATAGTCGAGACTCCATAATCGGTATACAGTTGGCGAATCTTATCAATAAAAGGTGTAATTGGCTCTTGGTCTTTGGCAATCAAAGCTTGCATTCGGCGATCGCGAATCATAAAGTTGGTGGCGGCTGTATCTTCATCCACCAATAAAACGGGATAATCGCTGGGAGTTTCTGCTTCTTTTTCAGAGCCAGCTATCACCTCTAAGGCTTCCATAATATTGGTCGCTTGTGAGGTACTTCCGCTGGCATTTTCTGTGGAAAATTTAGTCGTTGAGCGTCCTTGGGGCAATTGATTAATAAAAGGTGAAATATCAACTCCTGCAATACTGCGACCATCCTCAGCCCGAATTTTTACCGCCGCTGAACTGGTGACCACAAATTCTCGTCCATCTCCGGCAATATGATTATAAACGCCTAATTCTATTGCCTTGAGCAGCGTTGATTTTCCGTGATATCCTCCCCCAACAATTAATGTAATTCCTTTGGGAATTCCTAGTCCTTTAATTTCCCCAAAATTAGGACGATTAAATTCAACTTCTAAAGCAGGAGGCGATTGAAAAGGAACAACATCAGCTTCTAAAGGTCGGGAATCGATACCACTACGTCGAGGTAAAATCGCACCATTGGGGATAAAAGCAACAATCTCTTTTTCAACGAGTTGTTGACGGAGCCATTCCGCATCTTCAATGGTTTCAACGTGACGTTTACAAACGTCTGGATCGAGATTTTTATATTGCAGTGAACGTTCAATAATTAGAGGAATATCATCACACAGCATTGCGGAGGCTTGTCGTCCTAAAATTTGTCGTCCTCTAGCGGGAAGTCCCACAAAAAATCGCATTTCCACGCCTTTTTCTTTAGTCGAAGGCCTGGGTCTAGCGCGTTGAAGTGCGGGGTTATCATTCGTGGGCTTTGGTGCGGGAGGCGCAATATAAATGAAACGAGCAGAGGTGCGATCTAAGACCTCTTGTCCCATTTTCGTAATGGCAATCATCCCACTTTTTCCAGTCCCTCGACGGTTACTAATCTCTCGGCTATGGTAGTCAAACTGACGGGTCAGGTAGTCTCTCAAGGCAATCTCTCGGATCGGGGTTTTGTAGAGTTCTGGGGGAAACCCGGCTATATTCGGTGGGACATGAACTCGAAACTTGCTCGGAGCAGCAAAGGGATCAGCCTGGATATAATCAACAATTAACGTAAAGTCATCAAACTCATAGGTACCGAGAATATCTTTGTAAGCTTTGTAACCTCGGTTATCAAGATCAAGTAAATTTCGTCGCAGGTCTTCTTTCGTGTTCATGAGTCCAGTAGCAATGAGTGTATGATTAGTTATTTCCGTCTGGGAGGGTTTAAGTGGGAGTTTAATCTTTCACTTGCCCAGTTTGCCCAATCGGAAAGCTAAAGAGAGAGCCTACCTTTTGAGAGAATGAACTTATTATATCAGAGGTTTTTCAGTTTCTCGCGACGGTTCATCGATTCATTGGTCGCCTCAACTGTCAATTCTTTAGTCTCGGCCTAATTTCGTCCCAGATTGAATTGAATTTTAAATTTTAGCATCTAATAACTGATTCACTACATTAACGATGACTTGAGCTGAACCCATCAGAAATTCTCGGTCAAGATGAGCCAGGGTGTCACTGGGTTGATGATAATATGGAGAACGTAAATTTGCTGTATCTGTGACTAAAACTGCGGCGACATTTTGATACCAAAAGGGAGCATGATCGCTGCGTAAAACGTCGGGCGTTAGCATTCCTTTTAGCGGAATAGGCAAGGGAACAACGCTAGGTGAATTTGATGAGTCTAAGTTAGATGAGGTTCCGGAAAACGCCGCTAATAAATCTCGATGTTGAACCTCTCCCACAACGACTAAAAACTCTCCTTTACTGGGAGAGGCGATCCCGTTTGCTTGCAGTAAAGGTTCCACATTTAAGCCGGGAGGATATTGTTGACACCCTTCGACTCGACAAGCATAACCCACCATATCTAGGACAATTACATCACGTAAATCGTCTAAGTTTTCTGGGCGGCTCGTAAAGTCTAAACTGCCTAAAAGTCCTAGCTCTTCTCGATCAAAGAAGACAATTTCTAGGGAGTTTTCTGTTGGTTTTGAACCCAACAAACGCGCAATTTCTAGAAGAACTGCTATGCCACTCCCATTATCATCAGCTCCCGGTGAGTTGGCGACTGTATCATAATGAGCCGCTATCAATACAGTTGGTGTTTGTGGTTCGTCCTGGGGTCGCTTTGCGACAATATTAATACCATTTTCAAAAGTTTGAAAGCTGGGATAAAATCCAAAGTTTTGGAGCTGTTCAACTAGATAATTTCGGGTAAATTCACGATAGTATTCTGTATATCGCTCTCCGACTATATTTTCTAGGTGGCTCCAAATTAGATCGGGGTTGATTTTGGGGCTATTTTGAAGCTCAAGAGTTTTGATGTCGGTGGATAAAGCCGTTAGAATTGAGCTTTCATCTTCTCTAGGATTAAGTGTATTTTTTTCAGGAGTTCCGTGAAATTTTGAGAGGTCTATTGTTTTGCTTAAAAATCCAACTAAAAGGCTAATTAATAAAAATAAAATTACATTTCTTTTGATCGTCATTTTTTTAAATGATTGAGTTTATTTTTTTATTTTTCTTCAAGATCAAGCTCTTTGTTAATCAGTTGTAATCCATTTTGACTTTGTTGAACTTTAGGAATTGTTATATTTTTTTCAAAGGTAGAAAGCCGGGGGATTTCCGGGAGCCATTCTGCAACACGAGGCTGAAAATCCTGCGAAATTTGCCAAAATATTTTGACTTCCTGTTCAAGTTTTTCAGCTAATTGATTCAGATTTTGTGCTTGTCTCACTAACCTTGGCAAAATTTCTTTCGCTTGGAGTTCATATAATTTATTTTGTTTAACCGCTAGTTTAGTCTGAGTTTTTTTAAGCCTTAAACTTGTCGCTTTCATCTCTCGCTCAAGTTCAGCTAAATTGACCGACCATTCCCTCATCTGAGTTTGACAATTTTCCTGAAATTCAGCTTGAGCGGCGGGTGAGTTATCCTTGGGAAATAAAACGATCACCTGAAAAGAAGTCCGCTTGTTACACAAAAGATCGTATTCAGCTTGTATCCGATCAAGTTCAGCTTTGATTTCGTTCCATTCAGCTTGCAGTTCTTCAATGGCTTGACTCATAGTTGTATCGTTAGTAAAAATTTTGAGTTTTGACTCAGTTTATTATATAATAATTAAGAAGATGTCGTTAGGCATTCACATCAAATTTATGACTGTTATAATTCTAAAAAATCCCACGTATAGCAGGGGGCAAATATGGCTTATCGATGCGAACTGAGTCCCAGTCAAAATGTCTACTTAGATCTTCAAGCAAATCAAACCGTTGTCACAACCGTTACCAGCAGTCCTGGACAACAACAGCAGTCTAGCAGCAGCTTTACAACCGGAAGCTGGACATCGCCACCCCAAGTTTACCGAAATAACGGCGGAATTACAATTGAAATCACCGCCGAGAGAAAACACTATATTAATGTGCAAGGAAGTAGCATGGGAGTTCTGAGTGAGTCTCCTCTCGGAAAATCATCTCAAATGCTACAACTGCAACAAGTTTCTGCTGTTCCTCAATCTGGAATGTCTCCCATGAAGCCAATGGAACCCATGAAAATGGAACCCATGAAAATGGAACCCATGAAAATGGAACCCATGAACATGAAACCTATGAACATGGAGGGAATGGAAATGCGAATGGGAAATATGGAAATGCGAATGAATACTGGCTCAGATTCTTCTGCATCTCAAACCAAACGTTTTTGTAGTCAATGTGGAGCCTCTGTGCAACCGACGGATCGATTTTGTTCAAGTTGCGGCTACAATCTCAACTCCTAAATTATCCTCAGTTAAGCGTTCGCCGAGCTAGCACTATTCCCAATATTATCATCGGGGTTTTTACTCAGCTCAGGCTTAACAATCTTAAGTTTACGTGCAGCTTGATTGTCTACAGATGATGGACTTATCCCCTGATCTTCGATCAGATTCGCAATGGCTTCATTAAGTTGTCCAGGATTCATAAAGATAATCTTAGAATTGTCACTGGCACTTAATTTATGGTGAGCTTCCACGTACTGTTTGGCAATGAGATATTGAATAAACTCTCGACTATTGGGTGAAATCTGTAGGGAATCTGAGATGATTTCAATTGCTTCGGCTTCACTGCGAGCAATACTAATTTCAGCCCGTTTTTTGTTTTCTGCGGCTTTTTCCGCCTCCATTGATTTCATAATCGCTTCTGGAGGAGTCACACTTTGTAAATTCACCCGAATTACTTTAATTCCCCAGTTGTCAGTGGCTTCGTCTAAAGTTTTGAGCAAAACATCATTAATTTCATTAATAGAAGAGAACAACTCTCTCATCTCAATTTTTGCAATTTTTGCCCGTAAGGTTGTCAATACTAAGTTTGAGATGGACTCTTCAATCGCTTCTACGTTATAGTAAGACTTTTCAATATCTTCAACTTTCCAATAGACTACAGCATCAATGGTTAAAGGAGTATTATCAGCAGTAATCACTTCCTGGGGCTTGATATCGAGAAAACGTTCCCGTGTCGTATCATAATAAACAACCTTTTCAAAAAAGGGAAGAATATAGCGAACTCCAGGCTTGATAGAACGGTGGCGGCCATTCAAACGTTCAACAACAGCCTCATCTCCACCACTAACAACCTTGATTGAGGAGTTGAACACGACCCCAATCACTAATGCTGCAAAGAAGCTAAGTAAATACTGAGTCATAAGACTAAATAATATTGAGTACCACAATCGAGAATAGCCCTATAGTAGCACCATTTCTTCCGAGAAAAACTCTGTGAGTTGCGATCGCTAATTCTACGTCGGGTGACTCGGAAGTTCGGCCAATTGAGTCCTCTTGATCGAGAACGGGTATTGAGATAAGCACAAGCTCGCGATCGCCGCTACACAACCTAACTTTTATCCATGATAAAATTCGGTGGCATCAGCCCTCATTCATTTGATCTATCAATTTCTGACTCTGTTTAGCAAATTAGGGAAAAGCACAATGAAACGACCAGTTTTAGCGATCGCGATTTTACTGTCCACATTAGGGTTTGCCCCAGAAATACTGGCTGCCGATGACGATGCGATTCGCCAGTTACGAGCCACAAATCGTTGTCCTAGATGCGATCTCCGAGAGGCTAATCTAACTGGACTCGACTTGAGAGGGGCGAACCTATTTAATGCCAATCTGCAAGGTGCGATTCTCAACGAAGCCGATCTGCGGAGTGCTAACCTATATGGTGCCAACCTCTATTCGGCAAGTTTATTTCGAGCCAACCTCGCAGATGCTAATTTTGCAGGCGCGAATCTTCGAGATACCGATCTCCAAGGTACAGACCTACGACAAGCCGATCTATCTGGCGCATCCCTGAGTCGCTCTAACCTTCGCAAAGCGGATCTGCGAGATGCTAACTTGTTTGAAGCTAATTTTACTGAAGCCAATATTCCAGAGGCTGATTTTGAGAATGCCGATCTCCGCAAATCTGTTTTTGTTCGAGCGAATCTATCTAATGCTAACTTTGCAGATGCGAATTTATTTGCTGCCGATCTTCGCCGGGCTAACCTCAATGGTGCAGATTTCTCCAATGCCAGTTTACAGGCTGCTATCCTCGTAGACACGAATATTGCTCAAGCTGAACTCTCAAACACAGACTTGACGAATGCCTTAATCCAAGGAACAGAGGTCGGTCCGGCGATTTGTATTGCTGATCGGGTTATTAATTGCCTCGTTGCCCCTCCGGCTGCCCCTGCTCCTCTATTTTAAGGAAAATGAGGGCGTTCAGCTTTTAGCAAATCCCTCAAATCTCAAATAATTTTGGCTTTCAGTATCGATCAAGATCAGAGGCTTAGGGCTATCGTCCATCGCTGAAACTCAACTGAAACTCTCTTTTGTAGGTGCTTACTGGGTGTGATGAAGATTGTTACATTTAACGTTCGCTTTGATAAACCCGATCCCGGTAATAATGCCTGGACTTGGCGACGACAGGCGATCGCTCAACGGATTGTAGAATGGAATGCAGATTTGATCGGCACTCAAGAAGGATTGGCTCATCAATTGATTGATTTGCATCGACGTTTGCCCGATTATCAAAGTATTGGCTGTGATCGTCAAGGGAGTGGTAAGAGTGAATATTGTGCAATTTTCTATCCTCAACAGCGATGGCGTTGTCTCCAACAGGGAAATTTCTGGCTGAGTGAAATGCCTCATTTAATCGGAAGTTTAACCACGGATTGGGGAAACCCCGTTCCTCGAATGGTAAGTTGGGGAGTCTTTACGGGAGAAGGTCAAGAAAAACCCATTTTAATTTTTAATACCCATTTCGATTATCATAGTCAACGGGCGAGAGAATTGAGTGCGAAATTAGTTTGCGATCGCCTCAGCCAGTTCAACGCGGATGACTACTTATTTATTGTCACAGGTGATTTTAACGCCGAACCCCAAAGTTCCACCCGCAAAACCCTCCTTCAACCCTTGAGTAATGGCATTCAGTTGCGAGATGTACTCGCCAATATCGAGCTAGATGAATCGATGACCTATCACGAATTTACCGGAAAAGGGTTCGCTGCGGTCGATACGATTTATTATGATAGCCGATTAAACTTGAATCAAGTTTGCATTGATCGTACTCAAATCGATCACGTTTGGCCATCCGATCATTTTCCTGTTATTGCTCAGTTTGATGGATAAAACTTATCTTTATTTACATGGATTTGCTTCTAGCCCGAAATCGGCTAAAGCTGACTATTTACGCGATCGCTTTCGAGAAAAAAAAATTAACTTGCAGACGCCCGATCTCAATCAAGGTGATTTTTACCACCTAACTTTAAGCCGACAACTGCAACAAATTGAAACGGAATTTGACCTGAAATCTGAACAGAAAAAAGTGATTATCGGGTCGAGTTTTGGAGGACTTACTTCGACTTGGCTCGCCCAACGAAATCCAGCGGTAGAACGATTAATTCTACTCGCTCCGGCTTTTGAATTCCTCTTAAACATATTACCTCGTTTGGGCGAAGATAACTTAAAAAAATGGCAAGCTGAGGAGGATTTGCTCGTTTATCATTACGGCGAAAAGCGGGAAATGCCTTTAAATTACCACTTCATTGAAGACCTGTCTCAATATTGTGACGACCAACTTCAGCGCACTTTACCTACCCTAATTTTGCATGGAAAACAAGATGAAATTATTTCCGTGCAGTCTAGCCGAAATTATGTAGCCCGACATCCAGAAGCCAAGTTAATCGAGTTAGACAGCGATCATAGCTTAAAAAGTGTAATTCCTCAGCTTTGGGAAGCGATCCAATTACATTTAGATTTATTTTAGAATTTTAAACGGGTATTCATTGTAAAATAAGGGGTCTAATCTGATTTCAGCAATGTTTCATGGTTGAATACAGTCACGAATCCCCCCGAACCTTAGCCGTTGATATTGGGGGAAGCGGTATTAAAATGATGGTGTTAGACCCCGCAGGTGAACCGATAACCGAACGAATGCGAGTCCCAACTCCTCAGCCGGCTAAACCTGAACCTGTCATTGATGCGCTAACAGAGTTAGCAACGAAACAGGGAGACTTTGAACGAGTTTCGGTGGGTTTTCCCGGAGTTGTTGTCCGAGGCGTTACGAAAACGGCGGTTAATTTACATCCAGACTGGGAAGATTTAAACTTCGCAGATACCCTCTCAAAAAAGTTGGAAAAACCTGTAAGAGTGGCTAATGATGCCGATATTCAAGGGTTAGGGGCAATTTCAGGCCAAGGTGTAGAATTAGTGTTAACGCTTGGAACCGGAATTGGTACTGCTTTATTCCTAAATGGTCAGCTTGTTCCGAACCTCGAAGGCGGACATCATCCCTTCCGCAAAGGAGAAACTTACGAAGAACAACTGGGAAATGCAGCTTTGGAAAAAATTAGCAAACCGAAATGGAACCGTCGTCTTGAAAAAGCCTTGGAAACGTTACAACGAGTGTTAAATTGCGATCGCATTTATTTGGGTGGAGGAAATACGAAAAAGATTGAGTTTGAGTTACCCAAATTTGTCGAAGTCGTTCCCAATATTACGGGAATTTTAGGGGGAATTCGCCTCTGGGATATTGATCTCAGATAACTTAACGAGGAGGGAGTCAGGTTTTGAGACTATTCCCTCAAAGCCCTCTCCACAACTACAGAGATATTCATCTTGTCATCTTTATCTACATTGACATTTAACGAAATTAATATCGCTCAGAGTACCACGAGCCGCTACAATAAAACGGTTACGCTTGCGAATACAGATTTATTGTTTTCGCGCTTAGAACTTGTATACTTACTGAGTCCCTAAAGCTAAAGTCAAATTCTAAATTAAAGATGATAGAACGTTACACCCTGCCTGAAATGGGCAATCTTTGGACAGATGAATATAAACTGAAAACTTGGCTTCAGGTAGAAATTGCAGTCTGTGAAGCCCAAGCCGAACTCGGATATATTCCCCCAGAAGCAGTTGTTGACATTAAAGCAAAAGCCAATTTTGATCCCCAGCGAGTTCTTGAAATTGAAGCCGAAGTTCGCCATGACATGATCGCTTTTCTGACTAATGTTAACGAATATGTGGGTGATGCGGGACGCTACATTCACCTGGGTTTAACCAGTTCCGATGTCTTGGATACCGCTTTAGCTTTGCAGTTGGTGGCGAGTACCGATCTGCTTCTAGAACGAATTGAATGTTTGAGTCAAGCTATACGTTATCAAGCTCAACAACATCGTAACACCGTCATGGCAGGGCGATCGCATGGTATTCACGCTGAACCCATGACCTTTGGCTTTAAACTCGCGGGATGGTTAGCAGAAGTTTGTCGCAACCGGGAACGTTTAGTGCGTTTGCGCGACAGTATAGCTGTGGGTAAAATTTCTGGGGCTGTTGGTACCTATGCCAATATCGATCCGCGTGTTGAAGCGATCGCCTGTCAGAAGCTAGGACTCCAGCCGGATACAGCTTCCACTCAAGTCATTTCTCGCGATCGCCATGCTGAATATTCCCAAACTTTAGCCTTATTAGGGGCATCTATTGAACGGTTTGCTGTCGAAATTCGCAACCTACAACGGACTGATGTTTTAGAAGTCGAAGAATACTTTTCTAAAGGTCAGAAAGGATCTTCAGCTATGCCTCACAAACGCAACCCAATTCGCAGTGAACGACTAACTGGAATGGCGAGAGTTTTAAGAGGTCATGCGATCGCCGCTTTAGAAAATGTTGCCCTGTGGCATGAACGAGATATTTCTCATAGTTCCGTTGAACGGATGATCCTACCGGACTCCTCAACGATTACCCATTTTATGTTAGTAGAAATTACTGACCTCGTCAAAAATCTACTGGTTTATCCGGAAAATATGACTCGAAATCTGAATTTGTATGGAGGAGTTGTATTTAGTCAACGGGTTTTACTAGCCTTAGTTGAAAAGGGATTAAGTCGAGAGGAAGCCTACAGTATTGTTCAATCTTGCGCCCACCAAGCCTGGAACAAACCCGGAGGAAATTTTTATGATTTAATTCTCAAAGATGAACGGGTTACGGCTAAACTTTCCCCCGCAGAAGTTGAAGCCTGTTTCGATCCTCAATATCATTTAAGACATTTAGAACAAGTCTATCAACGTTTAGGAATTTAAACAGACTTTTACAGTTTACTATCAATGTTACCAGGGATTAAAATCCCTGTCTGATACATAAAGTCCTCTTCAGAGGACTTGGGCTTTTGAGGCAGAGAATTGATTCTCTGACTTTTAGAGGACTTGGGCTTTGAGATGGGAAATTGATTGCCCGACACAAGAATTCACCGTTTACTGTCTACTCTGTTCAGGGATTAAAATCCCTGTCTAAAAACCAAAGTCCTTTAAAAAGGACTAAGAGTAACTGTTTACTGATAACTGTTTCTTGTGTACTGTAAAACTGTTTTCTGTTAGAAGAATTATGAATAATCAATAAAATGAATCGAAAATTTACACTGTTTTTTACGGTATTATTCGCCATTCTTGGATATTGCCTAACAACATTCTTCCTAACTCATCTTCCAGTTAATTTAGAATCTGCGACTGCTGGAGGATTTATACAAACACCTGCTAATACACCTTTTATCAAAGACTATTCTCAAGTCAAATCTAGAAACAGATTAGTTGATATTCAAGATATTAACCCTAATATTAGACTGGATATCCGGTACGCAACAGCCAATAATTTCTTAGACCAAAAACTCTATCCGGTGCCTCGATGTTTACTGCGAGTTGATGTGGCACAATCTCTGTCTAAAGTGCAAGAAAACCTAGAAAAAATGGGCTTAGGACTAAAGGTATTTGACTGCTATAGGCCTTGGTCTGTTAGCCAGAAAATGTGGGAAATTTTGCCGGATAGTCGTTATGTTGCCAATCCCCAAAGAGGATCTCGTCATAATCGAGGGGCGGCAGTCGATTTAACATTAGTCGATTTGCGGACAGGAAATGAATTAGAAATGCCGACAGATTTTGATGATTTTACGGAAAAAGCAGCAAGAGATTATACTGGAAATTCGCCGCAAGTTCGCCGCAATAGTAATTTATTAGAATTCAAAATGAAACAATACGGCTTTACCTCTCTGATTACCGAATGGTGGCATTTTGACGCAGCAGATTGGGAAAAATATGCACTTTTAAATGTCAACCTGGATCGAGTCCCCTAATCTTCAGATTGCTGATGCAAAGGCTATCATCAGAATAGTAGCCTGTTTAATCAGCAAAAAATATGAATTTACACCATGTTTTATTAGAGTTAGTTTTACTGTTAGGAATTACTACTGTTTCCGTTATCCTATTCAAACGAGTTAAACTGGGTTCTGTTGTCGGCTTATTGATGGCAGGCGTTGTATTAGGCCCTTCGGGTATAGCCATTACCAACGATCCAGAAGGACTTCGACACATCACAGAACTGGGGGTTGTATTCTTTCTTTTTATGATTGGTTTGGAAATGCACCCGGAAAGATTGTGGTCAATGCGTCGGGCTGTTTTTGGCTTAGGTTCCTTCCAACTGATTGTAACTGCGATCGCCGTTACCCTGTATGCTAAGGTTATTGACTATTCCTGGAATGCAGCTTTAATTCTGGGATTGGGTTTAGCCATGTCTTCAACTGCGTTCGTGATGCAGCTACTCGAAGAACGCAGCGAAACCGCTACAGAATATGGTCAAAGCACTTTTGCAATTTTACTGCTTCAGGATTTAGCGATTGTTCCGATTTTAGCCCTCGTTCCCCTCTTATCCAACCTGCCTACAGAAGCTGATACAAATCCTCTTTGGCAACAAGCTGCAATGATTTTTGGCGGGTTATTTGCGGTTTATTTGTTGGGATGTTTTGTGGTGCCCTTTGTCCTGAAAATTGTCGTTCGTCAACGCAACCGAGAAGCGATCGCCGGAATTGTCGGTTTAACGGTAATTGGTTCAGCCTGGTTGATGGATAGCGTTGGGTTATCGATGTCTTTGGGGGCATTTTTTATCGGAATGCTGCTGTCTGGTTCTCACTATCGCCACTATTTAGAAGCGGAAATTGAACCCTTTAAAAATATCTTGCTGAGTTTGTTTTTTATCTCGGTGGGGATGTCTATTAATATTGAAGCGTTACGGGGTGAAAGTGTTCAGATGGTCGGTCATGCTTTAGCCTTAATGTTGGTCAAAGCGATTATTTTATTTGGGTTATGTTTAGTCTTTAGACTTAAGCGTTCAACTGCCCTGCGAGTGGCAACTTTACTTCCTCAAAGTGGAGAATTTGGGTTTGTTTTATTTAGTGCTGCCATTGCCACTGGACTTATTAATGATGCGTCGTTTACACGCTTGGTAATGATTATTGTGATTTCGATGATCGCCACGCCAGTTATTGTTAGAATGGGTGACAGTTTTGCTCAACGTTTATCTGCGGGGAAAGAAGTTAGTGAAGATCCAGCGAAAATTTCAGCTAAACGGAGAATTCGGAACCGTAAAGCGGTTTTAGTGATTGGGTATGGTCGAGTCGGACAGGTGGTTTGTACCATTCTCGAACGCATGGATATTCCCTATTTAGCCCTAGAAAAAGATCTCGATCAAGTGGCATCCGGACAAGCATTAGGTCGAGCTGTTTTTTTTGGAGATGTAGATAATCCTCGGATTTTATCCGCAGTTCGGGTTCATCGCGCCCGTGCAGTGGTGATTACGGTTGGAGAGGCAAAGATTACTGAAAAATTAGTCAGCTTGTTGCAAAGTTCCCATCCAAATTTACCCTTAGTTGTCCGAACTCATCATCTAGAACAACGGGAAAAAATGTTAGCAACTGGAGTCAGTCATGTGGTACCTGAAGTTGTGGAAGCGGCATTAATGATGGGCGAAAAAACGCTAGAAATTTTGGGAATTTCTGAACATGAGTGTATTTCACTTTTAAGTTTACTCCGTCAAGATGAATATGCAGCCCTTCATTTTCCAGAAAGGTAGTCTCATGTCCAGATAATCAGTTGTAAATTAGTTGCAAAAAAGTCTTGAGGAGTGTAGTTGCACTTCAGTGCTTCCAGATATTCCTATTTTACGCCATGTCACAATGCCCGATTTTCATGATTAACTTCGATAATCTCAGGTGCGTTCAGGGACGCACCCTAGTTTTTTCTGAGAAGCTAAGACTTTTGACTCAGTCGATGATAAGCTGTGACTAATCCATCCGCATCCCCAACATTTCCAGGGAATAAAACAACAGGTAAATCAGGAAATTGAGGGTGATCGCTGGCTGTTTTCACCAATGAACATCCGGCTAATACTTGACCTAATAGCCGAGCCGTTTTTAGGGCTAATCCTTTACTTAAGGTATCATTTGAGGTAATTCCGCCTTTGCTAATCAAAAATCCAATATCTTCGGGTAAACCTCGGACAATATCCATTAATAAATTAGAAACCGCCACTCCAAATTCTAGTCGAGTTTGAACATTATCAAATGTAAGTTCTTTGCGGCTGGTGTAAATGACAGGCGTTTTTCCGTCTTGATGAACCTGTTGAATTTTTTCAAGAATTTGGTTGAGGAGATCCTGACGCTGAACTGAACTGTCTTCGAGTAAATGGGAGACATCAACTTCAATTCCGACAACGCTGGGTTCTTGGAGGAGGCGTTCGAGTTGTTGAGTCGATTTCTTGACGTGAGAACCCATTAATACTACGCCGGGTTTCCCTTCACGAGTATATTGCGCCATCTCCTCTGCGGGAACAGGTTGAGGTCCTAAAGCGGCTAGAGAGGTGAGAATACTCGCCGCACTTCGGAACAGGAATTTTTTTCCGGTCTGAGCAACTGCTAAAATATCCGCAGCAAACTGATCTAAGTCGGCTTGGGTTTCGCCATCAACCACAACACATTGATTTCCGGAGAACTGTTGGAGACGGTCTTGAGTTCCGGCGCGAATATCATCCAAAACAAAACGTTCTACCGCCGTGGCTGGAATTTTACCCTTTGTTTTTTCTGCGACATAATCTGGTAGGTAGCTGTGATCGTAGCCGAAGACTGAATCTTTCGCAAATTCGGTTTCGTGTACAGGTGTGAGAACGCCATCAACCCAGAGATAATGAACGCTATCACGGGTAATGCGTCCTCCTTCAAAAAAAGCCGGAACCAGAAAATGAGCATCAAAAGAACCCAATTCCTCGGCGATCGCATCCGTTTCTATGGGATAATGTCCCCGTAAGGTTGAGTCGGAACGGCTGACAATCATAAAATCTGTGATAGATTCTGCGGCGATCGCTTGTTTGAGATTTTGAGTCACTTCACGAGTAACGCTTGCGGCTTGTTCTGGAGTTAAGGCTCGGGTATTGGTGAGAATGAAGAAAATCGGACAGTCATCCTGGAGTCCGAGTCGCAAGGTCTCAACATCCCATTGAGTCAAAAGTAAGCAACTGTGAACGGTTTGAGAGCCTGTGGGGTCGTCATCAAGTACGATAATTTTAGGTTGCATCGGTGATTAATAAATATCTAAAACGTTCTGTTTTTAATCTGAAAATGCTATAGAATAGCCTATCACCTAACGGGCTGATTTTTTCTGTTGAAGCTGCTTTAACTTTTGGTGAACTTCTTTGGCGAGTTGTATAGATTCGCTCAGTAGTCGTCCTTGTTCGGTGGTTTCATCAGGGTTGAGCGGTATCATTAGCCAACTCAAATCTGTTTCCAGGAGTTCTGGATTTTCTGTAATTAATTGATGATTTTTGCGGATAATTTTAGCCGTTTTTAAAGCTCGAACAAGATCGGCTCGAATGAAATTTAAAGCCGAAATAACTTGCTCTCGTTGATAAATTTTAACAGTTAGATTTCCTGCCTCTTCTAGCTCGTCATGTAAGATGATCGTATTAACAATAGAATTATAGCGGCTAACTTTATCAAATATTTTTAGTAAATCTGGATTTCTAACCGTTAAAAATATTTTATAGAGATCGTCGAGAAGGGTCCCAAAAGCAACAACAACATGAGTTAGGATCAGAAAAGGGTGATGTTGTTGAAAGACAACCGAGAGAATACTATAACTGATTAAAATCAGAATGAAAATAATTAAGGTTTTACAACCCTCTTTAACAAATTTTTTCCAAGTTGCAGGTCGATAAACTTGATTGATCCCTAAACCACTAAGATATTTGATTTCTCCTTTCGTAATTTCTAAGCCTTGGAGTTCAGATTGCATGGAGGATAATCAACGATCTAGTACCGCTACGCACAAGTCAAAATTCAGAAGCCGACAGTATCTTTTAAGAAGGATTTGAGTGCGAGCATTTTGCTCGCTTATCGTTCACTCATTACCTAAATCTTCGTCTTATTTTCTGTTGCTAAAGTAGCAGCTTGGCTACGTCTGGCTTTCTGAAATGCCCATTCAGGAGTGAGAGGTAAGGGTTTCTTTTCCTCTGAATAGGCTAAATTCAAACTCACTAATTCATCGAGTTCTTGTTGTAAACTTCTTCGATCAACTAAACATCGTAGCAGAAAAGCATCATAGCGATCGCCAATTTGTTCATAAATTCTAGAAGCAGTTTGATGAGTATTGGCTCTTTCGTTAGGATTTAAAAATGTTAGTAAGGGTGCTAATCCTGCCACTAAAATAGAGAGAACAATATGAATAATAGCAGCCGTTTCATTTTGATTTTGACCGAGTTCTGCGATCGCTTGTACCCCAGCCAAAGCGGCAAAAACTGTACTGGGAATCCCGATATATAAATGAGCATTTGACCAACGAATTGAAACTAAAATGTGCGCCCGACTCAAAATTCGACAGAGATTGCGACGATCCTCAGCCCGATTCATAATATCTTCCCGTTGAACGAGAGAACCTTCATCAGAAGTAACACTCTCAGCAGGAGGAACACTGACAGAGGGAGGAATACTCATATTTGGGGTATTCGGTGGAGTATTTGGATTTGTGAAATTCGGGTCATTGACGGAGGGAGGAATACTCACATTTGGAGTCTCTGGGTTCGTGAGATTGGGATCATTTGTACTCGTCATTGCTGTTAAAAATTTTAGGTTGATTTTGGACTAATATTTTGTTTAAGTAGTCAAATATTCTTAACTTTGAGTTGTGCTAACTCTGTGATTTGCATTATACGATATCAGATCAAATGATCACAGGGGGAGACTAACCCCAGAGTTTTAACCAAACAACAAAGGTCGTTCCCTGACCCCGATCAGAAAATTGTAAGAGGTTGGGCGGTATCCAGTTTGTATTCAAGGGAGAAAACACTTGAATTTTCCCCTCCATTTCAGTGATTAAGTCTTGAGCGATCGCGAGTCCTAAACCTGTACCGGGAATATTCCCTTGCGCTTGAATTCCTCGATATCCTCGTTGAAATAAATGATCTAAATCTTTTGGGGGAATTCCTGGCCCTGTATCACTAATCGCGATCGCGAGTTGGTTGAACGATTGACGATCAGCAGGCGGATTGACTCGGATATAAATGCAGCCTTGAAGGGGAGTATACTTGAGGGCGTTATCGATAATATTACTTAAAACTTCCCGTAATGCCTTAGAATTGCCTTGAACTAAGGGGAGTTGAGGGGGAATTTCAGCAATACAGTTGAGATGGCGTTCTTCGGCGATCGCCTGGGCTGAAACAATTAAGGGTTCAAGAACTGCTTTGATAGAAGTGGGTTCTAAAAGCTGGGAAGCCCGAAGCAAAGTCGCGGCGGTTGAAGGATGATTGGGATGAGTCTCCCCAATTAGATAGCTCTGTGAAGAATCAAAGGTTTCAGGAACAATTTCGGAGTCAGAAGCCGAAGGGAGATGTGCTTGTTCTTCACTAATAGCCAGGGTTTGATCCACTTGTTGAAGAAGTTCTTTGAGGCGATCGCTCTCGCGCAAAAGTCCATCTACAACCTTATAATTTTTATCTTCGGGTAAAAACCGTTTGAGCAATAATTTGGCAAAGGTTCGCACCGCAGTCAAGGGACTTTTTAACTGATGCAGGAGACTGTGTAAAGTGCTGTATTGCTGGGCTTGAAATTGTTGCTGTTGTGTAAATTGTTGCTGAAACCAGGCTCGACGGCGATCTAGAATGCAGGCCGAGGTTAAGGTATGAGCGATCGCTTGAATTTGATGCTGTTCTTGAGGTGTCCAGGGTCTATCCTCTCGACTGGTCACTAAAAACCCCATCACTACACCATCCAGCATCAAGGGAATTGCAAACTGACGTTGTTCTAAGTCTTCTTCTGAAGTGGACTGAGCCGGAGGAACATCAAAATCGTTTTCTAGATCGACTTCAACAATTGGAATACTCTCTGCTAACGTTGAAGGGGTTGCAGACAATAGGCGAGGACGAGTCTTGAGATTGCGATCTGCACCTAATTGATCGACATCTAAACTAGATGACATCAAAGCTTGACTTTCCGGCCAATTCATGCTCGTTTCTGGGTAAGCTGCCACCGGGATCAATTTTCGATGTCCTCCCTCGACCCAGTCCTCCGCCAAGTAAACAATGCTCAAAGAGGCTCCCAAACTTCCCATCAGGGAGACTTGAGCCTGACAAATGGTAATAAACTCGGAATGGATCGGCATGAGCAACGAGGAGCATTAGAGCGGGGTTCGGACAGTCATTTGTTTTAAATTGCCTCAAATTGACTGAATTTAGCAAGATTATTTTAATATTTTAGAGTATTTTCTGCTCAATCAACGACGATTACTCTTCATCCGTGTGATTAAGTGACTAAGCTTCTATCGGGACAAGCAAGTTTCCGCGCTTGCGAATGACTCGACAGGCTGTGGCACCGTGAGACGATCAAATTCGAGATCTAAGAGGGTTTGACCTATTTTCAAGTTGTGTAACGATAGATACTGTAGAGATTCTAGTAGAGGTTTAAGTGAGTTGGGTGAACAATTCACATCACAAACCTCCTAAAGTCGAAGAGTTAAGATAGAAAAGTTTGCAAATTTGTTATAAAAATTAATCCAATTTGGAAACGAAAGCTGCTATGGAAATCCTTCGCATTGATGTTGGATTATCGACTACATCCTGATTTTAAGCAATCCTAAAATTTGTATCAATTTGTAAACACTGCCCCGACAGAGTCGGGAAAACCGAATTTTTTTTAGTCAAGGTTTACTCACAAATATTTTTCCAATAAAAATGGCCCACAGGTCTTTCCTTCTCGATGTGGGTAGGTTATTATTAGTTGTACTAGCACTGCTTTTGCTTTATTGCAAGGCTTTTTTGTATCGATCTGTTAAAATATATTGAAATTTTGAACGAGAATCGATATACTTCTACCGGATTTGGTAGCTAGGTTTACAGCAAGTCTGCAAAAAACAGGAGGTAAGTTAAGTTGGCTAGAAGACGTAAACGCAAGAGCCGTCGCAGACAAGAGGGTCGTCGCATTCTAGAATGTGTACCTCAATACAGCATTTCTAGCGGCGAAGACAAGCCAGTAACAGCTGCTCGCAAGTTTATTCATGCGGAAGGGATCATTCCTCCAGCGTTGTTACTTGTTAAACGAAATGAGCATACCACAGATCGGTACTTTTGGGCTGAGAAGGGTTTGTTCGGGGCTCAGTATGTCGAAGAAAATCACTTTCTCTTCCCGAGTTTAAAAGAAATTGCTGAGAAAGCGGCTCCGGCTCCGGCTCCGGCTCCGGCTCCGGCTCCGGCTCGTGTCTAGAAGAACTCGATGGAGTCAGCACCATTATTTTTGTGGAAGCTTGAGCAAATATTGACAACAACTTTCCCAAGGTTATCTGAGTAAGCAGAAGTCGGTTCGAGCGTGTTCTATCGATGAGACTTAGACCGAGCTAGAGGTCAACAGTCATTCATCAAGTGATCGTCCACAGAGACTTCACTTTAGACCCTAATCAGGAATCAACTACACGTTTAACCTAATTTTAGAGGAGTGAGAACTTCTGTTCTTTCACCATCCATAATAGTTCCTTCATACTCAAAAGTTAGGGTTCAGTGGCTTGAGTCTAATGGCTTTAACCCAAGGGACTGTTTGAGAGTAGCGAGTTCATCGCGATGACCTCTAACTAGAATAATACTTTGAGGTTGAGAACTAGAATCTGTTGTGGTTTCGAGCTTCAAAGACACCTGCTCCATGCGTTTAGCTCGTTGCCAATAGAACAAACCAGTCAAGGGAGAAAGAATGACTAGCCCCAGAAACCATTCGCCGTGATTGTCAACGAGCATGGATAAAACTAGGGCTAAACATAAGAATCCCACAGCGGCGAGCAAGGTTAAAAAGATTGCTAGAAACCAACTCGGACGAACAAAGCCCTCATAGGTAATTTGGTTTTCCGCTGGGTTCGTTTGTACCACTTGGTAAGCGCGAGAACTAAAGTAGGCTTGAAGCTGAGTAAACAGTGATTTAGCTTCCTGTTGAGCGATCAGTCTTTCTTGTTGGATGCGATCCTTGACAGAGGCCTTAATAAAGAAAAACAAACCGATGCCTAAAAGTGCAGTTAGCACAAAAGTAGAAGGTAGGACAGGGACAGTCATAGGTTGCAATGCAGACAGCTTGAGTGAAGTCTTCCTTAGAATACTTTACACAAGTTGACGTTCAACCGCATATTCTTGAGCATATTCATGCCAAAGACGAGCCAATTCTTGAGCTTTTCCCCGGAACTCGGTGGTAAGCTGATACATTCGGCGAGGCCGTCCTCGTCCTTCTACCTTCTTCCAATAGCCCGTAATACTACCTTCTGCTTCGAGAAACTTCAAAGCACTATATAATACAGTGTCTGAAAGTCTATAGATGGAATATTCTTCTTCGAGGCGATCGATCAACTCTGTCCCGTAAGAATCTCCACTCAGAACTACAGATAGAATGTAGCACACGGCCAACTCCTTATTGAGATAAACAGGCGGAGGGCTTTGGAAATAGCGATAAATGTCATCGAAAGTCATAGTCATAGTCATAGTCATTGGATTCTCCCGCTTAATATCCCTTCCCACAGCAATTGGGGTAAGGGTTGTCCACTGACTGCTTGCTAAATCAAATTTATCGCGCCTGCTATGGAGTATTTAGTTAATACTGTCACCATTTGAAGGTTGAGTTCATAAAAATTCCTTAAGATCGGAGAAAATCAGGGGAGTAATTACGAAAAAATAGGGAATGTAGCGTTTTCTATGAGCTGACTTTTAAGGTTTTTTTAAGCATTTTGCAACATTCTTCTACGGAAATACGTTGTTTCATCGCTTCAACTAAGGCTTCGTAGGCTGATTGATTTTGTTCAATTAGAGTTTGAGCTTGTAGCGTAGCCCATCGTTCCTTAATACTCGCTTCTGAGAGGGGACGCTTAAGCTGCGTCCATACCGCCCGAATCTTGCCTCTATCTTCGGCACCCCCTTCAGCATTCTGGTAAGCGAGTGTTTCTGCGGCGATTCCTGCCATCCAAACCGTACAATATTGATCGATGATCTGAGTAGACAGTTGACCCTTTTGCAATTGACCGAATAACTCTGTGTCATTAAATTGCACACCACCACTGGCCCGCTGTCCTTGACGAAACGCCTCTAGGGTATTCAACGCATAGCTCTGAATCGGAATCTCCATCAAATACGCGACCAAGAAATGTCCAGCTTCGTGACGAACAATGCGATCGCGTTTTTCGGGTGAAATTCCTTCGATACTCTCAACTAAAATTGCCGATCCCTGGCCTTGGAGGGCAAACGTATCAATTGTTCCGATCACTAGAAGTGAAAAAGCCAAACCGGCGGGGACCAGAGGAGACAAATGCACCAAAGGCCCAACTAAGGCAGAAAGGGTCAGGGTAAAAATAGTAATAGCAATCAGATTGAGGGAAGTTTGGTTCATAACAAATTATGGCTCAGTCTCTGTTTTGATGACCTGGGGAGAAGTGCCGGGTTTAGGCTTGGCTTTATAAAAGGTTTCCAGACTATGAACATCACCCACATAACGCCAATGCCAGGGTTCATAACTTACCCCTTGAGGATTATCTTTAGGAAAGGATAACTCAAAACTGTAAAAAGCGGCATTTTCTTCGAGCCACTGAAAGGCTTTTGTTTCTTCAAAGCTCACTTTCAAATGTCTACTGGGAAAGTCTGCATCCCCAATATCAATGGCGTAGCCTGTATGATGTTCGCTATAACCCGGAGGTGCGCTCACCTGAGCCCGTTTGCTGGCATTTTGTCCCCGTTGCGCCTTCACCTCAAAAAACAAATATTCTTGATCTTCAACGGTGCGAAATCCCGATAAAGCCGCCAAACGTATACCTCGCCGCCGAGCTGCATCTGCCATTTCCAAGTAAGATTGAGCCGCCGCTGAACGTAATCGGATGCCACCATCTGCGGTCACACTTTTGAGTTCGTTTGCTTCGGCTTCCTCATAGGGAAAATGTCCGAGCAAGGCATCTGAAACTTCTTCTTGCTCAGAACTGTTCTCTCGTGTTATGGCTTCGTCTACAGGTTCAGCAACCGGGATAGAAGTTGAGGGTTGAATTGAAACAACGGTTGAGGGTGTTGAATTCTCTTGAACTGCGGGGGCTGCTGTTGGCTGCAACAGAAGACCAAACCGATAGTTGATAATTAAAATCAGACCAAAGATGGCTACAGCGAGCGCCAATAATTTCCAAAACAGCCACTTTCGCTGGGACTGGCTGATTGAGGATTGAAACTTAGCAGTCGGAGTATCTCGAATCGCTTCCGGAATCTCCTCTGCAATCATATCGGGGGTTGGTTGTGTATTGTCGGGTAGGCTTGCGTTATTCACCTGTTTCACTCCTGCCTTGTGTCAAAGCACCACTTGTTGATTGTAGACTGAGAGCTGAAAATAAGCATTAATTAATGATGAATCTCTGGTCTCAGCTTAATGCCTGGAGGTAACGGGTTGAGTTTGACTCCGGGAGCCACACCTTCGAGTTTAACCCTAAAACCGTTCGCTGGATCGTCTAAATTCAGTGAATGTAACTTTTGGGCAATGGTAAATATGTAGCGATCGCTGGAAAAAACTAATTTTATTCTTCAAGTGACAGAAACAGATTTAATTCATTGTTCTCCTGCTCATTAGCAGCTAATCATAGCTCTCTGAGATATCCAAACCTCTAATATTCTACTAATGAAAGAATGGGTCTATTGTACAATAATTAAAATTTTGTAATGACTGAAAACTTATCTGCATCTGATGATATTCTTGGCAATGAAAGAGTGGGTCTATTGTACAGTAATTAAAATTTTGTGATGCCTGAAAATTTATCTGAATCTGATCCCGATGTTTTTTTGATTCTTAATAAAGAATATGAACGTCAAAAAAATAGCCTAGAACTAACAGCTTCAGCTAACTATGTGAGTCGGGCTGTATTGGAAGCCACTGGATCGATTTTAACCAATAAGGTAGCGGAAGGATATCCGGGTCGTCGCTACTTTAGTGGTTGTGAGAATATTGACGAATTAGAAAATTTAGCGATCGCTCGTGCTAAAGAATTATTTGGAGCGGCTCACGCTAATCTCGAACCCTACACCGGTTCCCAAGCTAATCACGCGGTTTATCTGACAGTCCTCAAACCGGGCGATCGCATTTTAGGGATGGATTTGGGTCACGGCGGTCATCTAAGCCATGGTGCAAAGTTTACCATGACCGGGAAGATCTATGACTGTCATTTTTATCAAGTTGATCCAGATACCGAGCGTCTAGACTACGATCGCATTCTCACTCAAGCCAAAGAGATTCGCCCCAAACTCATTATTGCCGGTGCGAGTTCCTATCCGCGCATCATTGATTTCCAACGTTTCCGGGAGATTGCGGATGAAGTTGGAGCCTATTTACTTGCCGATATCGCCCATATCTCCGGATTAGTTGCGGCGGGAGTCCATCCAAATCCAGTTCCCCACGCTCATTTCGTCACTACTAGTACCCAGAAAACCATGCGTGGCCCCCGCAGTGGTATCATTTTGTTGGGAGAACATTCTGCACCCGAATTTGCTCGCAAGATAGACAGTGCCGTTTTTCCAGGCGTTCAAGGAGCTGTTCACGTCCATGCGATCGCAGCTAAAGCAGTGATGCTCAAAGAAGCCATGTCTGAGAGTTTTGTGAACTACCAACATCAAACCCTCGAAAATTCCAAGACATTAGCAGAAGACTTGAGAGAAAGGGGATTCCGCTTGGTTTCTGGCGGCACAGATAACCATCTGATGCTTCTTGATCTCACACAGCAAGGGATCACAGGTAAAGAAGCTGAAGATCGTCTCGCCAGTGTTAGGATTACCGTCAATAAAAACCTGCTTCCCTACGATTCTCAGAAACCTACCGTCTGTAGCGGTATCCGGGTGGGAACATCAGCAGCCACAACGCGGGGATTGGGTTCAGAGGAAATGCACTGCATTGCTGATTTGATTGATAAAATGCTGAGTGGCGAACCGACCGTGAGTACCATCACCAAGGTTCAAGAAGAAGTCAGTCGGTTATGTCGGCTTCATCCCCAAATCGATTCGATTTATGACCAA
>JBCBCI010000078.1:0-28354 GCA_038530755.1 Cyanobacteria bacterium J06592_8
TCCTCTACTGCTGTACGTCGGACATTCCAACTCTCATCAGTCGTCGCACGGGTTTTGAGCCATGTCAGTGTTTCGGGGTCATCCTTGAAGCCACGAGCCAGTTCCTCTACTGCTGTACGTCGGACATTCCAACTCTCATCAGTCGTCGCACGGGTTTTGAGCCATGTCAGTGTTTCGGGACGTTCTTCCCAGGTATTAGCAATAGTTCTAACCGCTTTAGTCCGAATATCTTGAACTAACTTTGTTTCTTCTTCATCGCTGGAATCATAGTAATAATGCAAATCGTAGTGGGTTAAACTTTCTATTTTCGTAAATAGTTCATCAGCAATTTTTGCTACAGGATGACGAGTTCTGACTTCAGCTAAACATTCTGCCGCTAGAAACAAATTCATAAACTTATCGGCTTCTCCCTCCTGCGCCATTAAATATTCCAAGACTCTCCCAATAAACTTTGCATCCAACATTCCCGCCATCAGTCGCAGAACTTCATGCCATGCTTCCTCGCGCCAATGTTCGGCATAAACCTGTACTAAATCTTCTTCTGAAAGCGATCGCTCTTTTTCAAACTTCCAAACAAACTCCCAAGCACAGAAATATTCCAAAAACGTCCGATGCACGAAGGCATAAAAATCACTCCCGACATAACAGAGAATAAAATTACGCGATCGCAATTGTTCGATTAAAGCACGAGCAATAGTACGAGCATCATCAACAATATCCTGCAAATATTCAGTTAAAATACGTTCTAAATCCTCTCGATTAATCAGATTTCCGGCTAACCCTTGTTCATTTCCTTGCATGAAAAATGCCACCCGTCGCAGCATTTCTTGTTTATCTTTGTAATCAATTGTTATCGGATCAATTTTCTCATCCCGCAATGCCCGTTCAATATCCCATTGATGCAATAATACTCGTGAGGCTTGGTTGTAGAGTTCTGCGCGATCGCGTGGTAGTTCTTGATTCCGATTTAGAATTGCCATCATCGTTAATAGTAGCGGATTTCCGGCAAGTTCCTGAATAGCTGAGGAGTTAGAAATTGCCTGTTTTAAGCGATCGCGTTTCCAGACTTTCTCCGCTTCGTTATTATAAGTTAAATTATGCCAGCGTTGAATAAATTCTTCGATTTGTTCGGCTTCCAAATCTTGCAACATAAAATGTCTAAATTCTGCATCTCTTAACCGTTGAGCTTTGTAACCAATCACACGAGATGTTACAATCGCTTTAATATTAGGATAATCATTGGTAAAGCGGTGAATATCAGTAATCACTTCTTCTCGTTGCGCCGGATCAAAGACTTCATCCAAGCCATCAAACATTACCAAAACGTCACCCTGTAGCAGTCGAGAATGGAGTTCCTGTTGAGGTAAACGACAAATAACATTCCCGTGATGGAAGAATTCGAGGAAATCTTTGCACTGTTTTTGTTGTTTTTCTCGGTTGTAGGTTCGCAGTTCTATTAATAGCGGAATAGGATGATTGGGTAAGTCTTTGGGTGGAAGTTCTGCCCAATTTAAAGCCAAGTATTGTAGGAGTGTAGATTTACCAGAACCTGGATCGCCGAGTATGACCAAATAGTTAAAGTTTCGACTTCGATCAACTTCAACAACGTCTAAAACCGATTGAATTTGCTGTTGAGAATAGAGACTACGCCGTTGGTCTAAATCTTCTGGAGAAATATCTTCATCAAGTTCGCCTCGTTCTTTGAGTTGTCGATAATATTCTTTCGGAATTTCATAAACTTGAGGTAAATATTCCTGACATTCTCGCACGTTCTGAGGAATAAATATTTTCCACAATTTTAGGGCGTTGTAAGCATAACCTGTGGTGTCAATACTTTCTAGGTTGAGATTTCCGTAACGTTCTCGGATGCCTTCTTGGTGTTTAATTAAGTCAAATTCAGGCTGAACGGGAACTGCATCGGCTAATTTTTGTAAGTTCTCAGAATCAAAAATTTCTCGGAGTTTAGGGTTTTCTTGAATAATTGCTTTAACTTTTCTTGGATATCGCTTGGCGACTCTTTCCCAGTCAAACTCTTCTGGTAAGGTTTTTTTGACTTCTAACTGTTCCCAACGACTTTTAAGCAGTTTTGCATTGAGAGAACTTTTATCAACGAAAGTTTTTCCTAACGCTTCTGCAACTTCTGGATCTTTAATAAATTCTTCGACAGATAAATTGTATTGTAGAATTTGAGTATTATCTAAATCTGCATCTTCGAGTTCTTGTTGAATCAGTTTCAAGAATTCAGTAACCGCTTGACCTGTCGCAATTTGTAACGGTTCTGGCGGATCTTCTGATTTTCGCGTTGGATAGGGGAAGACACTCAGCAGATAACTTTTAAAGAAGTCTTTGACATAATCTTTCGCTGCATCTTTAGCGAGATTTTCTAAGATGGGTTTGAAGACAAAGCCAACAGCTTGAGTCACTCCCCACAACGCTAACCAATCTATCATTGCTGAGAATTTTGAGAAGGGTTCTCCTTTATGATAGCGATTTTTTGAGATAATTCTTAGATATAGTTCCAGGTGACTCAAAGTTGAGATGACTCAAGTCCCAAATCTTGTTTGTGTTGGGTTTCGAGGCTTCAAGTCATGCTAGTGGCGATCGCACTTTTCCTCAAAATGCTAGTCTGATTGCATTGACAACTAATGAAACTTTCGGTGCGGTGTTGATGATTTGAGTAATTCTATCGTAATGTTGAATAAGTAAAATATTGCTGATTGCTCGAACTTTAGCGATATTATAAACAACTGATCCGAATAAAGATTTCCCCGGTGGCATTGTAACGACTTTCTCCGATTTGATGTGTTTCCATGATTTAACTTTAAAGGGAAAACATCAGAGAAAACGCCAAAATATGCCACTGTATTGACTGGTTTCTCGATTGTAATGGAATGAACCCTTGAAAGTTTGAGTTTGACGACAATCGTCCATGTTTGTTGAACTCTCGCTAATTCTTAGGTTGGCTGGGTGAGAGTGCAATCTGAAAATTGTCACAAAGTAGCGAGTTCTGGATTTTTCGTCAACGGTGAAGCGGAGAACATTTCCAGCCGAGTCGGAATTTGAATCACAAAATCCGTTCCTATTCCTAAATCAGTTTTCGTATTTTTTGATCTAAGCCACTTCTAACTCATAGCTTTGTTGAACACGCTCTAGTTCTAAATCCAAAAAGCGATCAACAGACCAATTCGCTAAACGTTGCAACATATGTAAGGGGTAAGTATGCGCCACACCGACTACAGCCATTCTGGCGTGTTGAGCGGCTTTAATTCCAGCAAAGGTATCTTCGATCGCTAAACATTCTGAAGGAAAAAACTCCTCGTCGGGGTAGAGTTTATTCAGGTGATCAAGAGCCAGTAAATAACCTTCGGGATCGGGTTTGCTGCTTTCAACATCATCTCCTGTTACAATGATCGGAAAATATTCACTCAGATTGACTCGATTCAATATTAGTTCAATTTCTGGGCGAACGGCTCCACTCACAATTGCCATTTTTAAATTCGCCGCGTGAATTTTAGCAATAAATTCGTGAACACCGGAATAAATTGGCAGTTCTTCTATAGCTTCTATCTGCTGAATATAGGCTTGAGTTTTGCGAGCAATCAGCCGTTCTAAATACTCATCGCTCACGACTCGACCGTGATTATTAAGTACATCAGTCAAACAAACGCGATCGCTACGTCCTAAACAAAGTTCTCGGAATTCTCCCGGTCTAATGCGTACATTTTCTTCTAGGAGTAACTGTTCAATCAGTCGCTCGTGAAGAGGTTCGTCATTAATAATGATACCGTTGAAGTCAAACAAGATTGCTTTAAGAGTCATAGAAACTTAAGTCTAGAAATTCATTATTGCTGACCATTTCAGTGAGAAAGGAGAACTAAACCTCAATCTCTCACCGAAACTCGGAAGTCACGTAATTCTGGAGTTAAGCAGGTGCAGGTATTCCACCCGTATTATTGAATTTGGAGCTATTGTAACGTACTTGAGTCTGAGTCTTCACGGATGTTGAGGTATTCTTAAGGATAGGTTTAACTCCCTGACTAATTTGGTGAACCCACCACCATTGGTCGGTTTGCACTTGACCGAATCCGGCTTGACTCATCCATCCATCAACACTCGCCGCCGTATAAGCCTTGATGTAGGGTTCTTCAAAAATTTCGCTTAACCATTGGGTTTGACGGAGTGTTTGCTGATTTCCATCTAATACAATCATTTCTCCGCCGACTCGCAGGAGACGAAAACTTTCCTGGATAATCTTTTGAGAGATTTCGGGTGGAGTCTCATGGAACAGTAGAGACCCACTCACCAGATCGAAACTTTCATCGGGAAAGCCTGTCTGTTCCGCCATCCCATGACAAAATTTAATCTCTAAATTGGCAGCTTTGGCTTTGGCTTCGGCTGCTGCTAACATATAAGGCGATAAGTCCAGACCCATCACTTCGGCTTCCGGAAAAGCTTGCTTTAATATAGTGGTGGTTGAACCTGTACCACAACCGAGATCTAAAATTCGCTGAGGTTGAACTCGAACTCGTTCAATAATTCCTTGTCGAACAATGGCTTCAGTCGGAGGTAAAACGTATTGTGTTACCGAGTCGTAGGAAACCGCCGCTTCGGAGTTGAGATATCCTCCTTTGATCCCATGAAAATTTTGAGATTGATAATAGTCTGGATAGGTTAAACGAGGATTTGTCAGTCGAGTGCTTTCGGCCTCCCAATTAATACTTTGTCTAAACTGTTCCATCGATTCTCGATCAATCAGAACGTTGCTAAACAGAGGGGCGAGAAATTGGTGAAAAATGGTATCTTGATGAGCTGGCATAATACTGGGTTGAATGTAATACTCAATGTCATTAGGATGATTTCATTGTAGGCGATCGCGACTTTTTTTGGAGTAGATTACTAGATTTTTGAATCATGTTTTACTTGTGGTTATATTCTATCATCTTTCTAATTTCAATAGCAGTTCTATCTTTGAATAAAGCTAATTCATGTCAATTCGTTATTCAGCTTATATTTTAGGGTTAATTTTTAATTAAATTACTATTTTTTCAGACAATAAATAATGCTCTTAATCGCTTCAATTGGGGTATTAACTTGAGCAACTTTTTCGGGAGATAATGTCTTAAAAAAGGCTTGACTTTCTGAGTTTTGATTGAGAAGGATAACAGGCTTATTTTCTTTAATGGCGATCGCAATTTCAGAAGCCGTTCCCGCCCCCATTCCACAGGCGATAATCACATCACTCGATAAAACATTAATGGCGTTGCGAGCATTGCCTAAATTTGTCAAAATTGCAATATCAACTGCTTCAGATAGTCCTGATGTTGTGGCTCCGGGTAAAATCCCTAAAGTTAAACCCTGAGCCGATTTTGCACCTCGACTGGCTGCATCCATCACGCCAACATTTCGCCCTCCAGTTAGTAGCACCCATCCCTGTTCAGCAATAAGCTGACCCAATTTATAGGCATTTTCGAGGTCAAGAGGAGTGGCGGCTTGACCTGGTCCCATCACACCAATAATTGTTTTTTTCATCTCAAATTCCGGCAAGCCCCAGCACAAAGGCATGGGGTTGAGCACACTTTGACATCTAAAGTCGCAAGAGAAGGTTCCGCCCGTGAGTATCGGTACCACAGGTATGCAAAAGTCGGTAGCGATTAGCTAATTGCTTAACACTTTCAGTAGTCTTAGGTGTCGGCTTCCAGGGATTTGTATGACGATAAGCATAATAAACTTCTGCACCATCTATTCCTAAACGAGCCGCTTCTGGAATTAACAGTTTTGCGGGGGAACGATAACGCTCCGGATGAGCCAAGACTGCTAAACCTCCGGCTTGATGAATCGCTGCAATCACATTTTCAGCTCGATAATGAGAGCCTTTGACGATATGACCTTGAAGATAGGGTTGTAAACAGAGGGCTGTTGGATCAAAAGCGTAGGCGAGAATATGAACATCTATATTGAGTAAACCCGCACTAATTTCTACACCTGTCCAGAGTGTGGGAGCGGCTTTTTCAGGGTTTTGAGTTTTCCACAAATCTAACCATTGTTTCGCATCTTGATAGCCTTGAGTTGTATGATGATCGGTAATTGCCAATCCTTTCAAACCAATGGCGATCACTTGTTCAATCAGTTGACTGGGTTGCAGTTGTCCATCTGACCTGACGGTGTGCATATGAAAATTGTAAGAAGAAGGACAACTCCTTTCGTTAATGGTTCGGAAAACCTGCTGAAGTGTGGAACGATTTGGAGCGATCGCATCAGAAGAGAGTTGCTCTGCACTTCCTGTCGGATCAGAAGTCCGATCTAATGCAGTTGAAGCCGGAGCCAGGTTGACTAACATAGTAAGGTAGATAAGGATACTTAATAAACTGTTACTTTTAGTGTACTGTATCTAATTTCTGTGGATGTAGTACATGATTAACACTAAAACTTTAATATACGAGATTTTAGGCTCTAATCCGGAAAATTGAGCAATTTTACTTATGAAGTATAGATGAATTATTAATCATTAGAAGTCCATTTTTAACTTTATTCTTTCTAAAATAAATCGGGGGGAACATGGTAGACCAATTTCGGGGCAATTGGACAGTGAGGCTACTGAATGTAATCTCAAGGTGATTGCGGTTCACCATGCTCTTACCTACCCGATTTAGGCTTGAGCATTGTTACGATAAGCAAAAGCCAGATCCAGAAGTTTCGCCCAGCGCTTTTGTGCTTGTTTGGGAGTACACTTGAGAGCTTTAGCAATCTCTTTATCGCTTTTGTGCTCTCGCTTGAGTTGCAGAAGTTGACGTTGGCTGTCGGATAACTTGATGTAAAAATCTTCCCATTGGCTGGTGGTCATTCCCAATTTTTGATCCAAGTCGGCTCCTAACCATTCATGGACTAACTTCCAATTGGTGGAACGCGCAAACTTTTCAACATGATACTTAAACCGTTGTTGGAGATAATCGCGTTGACGAGCGGTTAAACCCAGAACTTTGTCAATATCACTCGCCTGCATATCCTGCAATTTCAGCGTCAGATAATCAACGCAGTCTTGTTGGTCTTGGGATTGAAGATATTCAATTAATTCGGCTACAACCCGTTGACGTAATACCGCATCCGCTGGATCGACGGCTTCAGAAACCATTTGTTCGCGAACTTGCTGCATGGTCGAAGAACGGCTTTGAGCTTCTGCTTCTTCAGTTTTGGCACCTTCAACCGCTAGTTCAATATCGATAGAAGTTTCGGGGGGTTGACCTTTAGCAAAGCCTTGAGCGCGAAGAACAACCAAACGTTGACGATTACGACCTGGTAAACCAATTTGACGCTTGGCATACTGTTCAGTAAATGCCATATATTCAGATAATTCTAGCTTGGTGTGAGGGGTGTAATCTGCTTCCATGTTGTGTTCGCGACGGAAGGCTCGCAGTGACTCAATGTAGAATCCTTGTAAGAAGTCTTCGATTAAGTTGTAGCGAGCTTGGAAATTGAGTTGAGCTTCAAAGGCTGCAATATGACGATAAACCATTGCCGCTAAACTCGAGTGTAATTCCAGACGACCTTGCTTAGAACCGAGTTTGTAATACTGCAAGCACTTTTGGAGACGATGACGCGCTAGACTGAGCTGCCATGTGCTAACTTCTCCAGAGGCTTGGATACGATTACTTTTCTCACAGATGCGATCAACTTCGAGTGCAATTCGCATCATTACAGCCCGACCACTTGCAGGTTTCATATTCAGGGCTGTCGTTAATTCTTCGAGGAGAGTATCAGCAACGATTTGAGTTTCGAGAGTTTGATCGACTGAGAAGGTATTTTCAGCTTGAACATCAGTGGCTTGGTAGGTGTTGGTAACGGGATTGGATTGGGTGTTGGCAAACATTTTTTATAACCTTTAGGTAATGCACCATTTGCATAAAGCAAAGAGTGGAGAACAGCGAGTGAGCTGAATTCGAGTGAATGTCCTGAATCAACTCTCTACACTTTGAATAGTAGGTGCAGACTAAATCTCATAGGTTTTCAAATGTTCCACTCTCTGAGGTAACTACAAATGGCTTGAGTTCAAATGTGATTACCTTGATGCAATGTTGTCTGTAGCGTCACCCTGAAATCCTTGCTGCGTCAGAGTTTGAGACAATCACATTCGAGCTGCGATCGCTCAAGCATAAACTAGCAATCTATATTACTAGAGTAGACAATCGGTGAAGTGGTTCCCTATCGCAGATGTAGCTTTACCAATACACAGGAAACAGTGAGCAGTTTCACAGTTATAGCGCTGCGCGCAGGTGTTAGGTGTTAGGTGTTAGGTGTTAGGGACTAAAAAACCCTGTTACATCTATAGTTTTCGCGATTATTGGTCACTTAGATCTGTAAACACACGAGCGCTCGTTGCTATATCAGTTACCCTTCAGGTTCGCCCTACTGTTCAGTGCCAGAGATTTACATTTCTGTCTAATACATAAAGTCCTCTTCAAGACGACTGAGGCTTTTGAGGCGGGGAATAAATTCTCTGCTTACTGTGTGCTGTTCGCTGTCTGGCGCATCTCATCCTCTCGAAACAGAATCTTTACAGTATCACATCATAAATTTTACAAAATTTGATTGTTTTTAGAACAATACACTTCATATACTTAATACTGAGTTTTAATGATCTTCTCTTGATTTTCGAGAAGCTCATCCTAATATTAAGGAGCAAAAATGAGAAGATTGACCCCAAATGCTAGAGGAGTTGTTTCTGCACTTATTGTGGGAGCGAGTTTCGGACTCAATATTCCCCAGGCAACAGCAGGAACTTTAGACTTTAGCATCACCTACGAGACAACATTTAATTTTGTTCCTCTAGAAATTGCTTTTCCTGATGTAATTCCCCCGCAGTCCGTCAATATCGCACCATTTCTTGAGGATTTACCGTCAGATTTTCAAGCTCGTTTACCCGAAAATTTTCCGACAGAAATTGAAAATCCATCATTTATATTCATATCTGGTGGTGGTGTGAGCGAAGAATCTGATCCCGCTTTTGGATTAACAACCCTAACCTCTAGTGGCTTTAGTTTAGGAATTACATTAGAGTCTTTGGTCGATCCTCAAACCGGAGAATCTTTACCCATAAGTCAACTTCTTATTACTAGAGCCGATCCACAAGATCTGAATTTAGATTTGCCGAGTCCGGAGTTTACAGATACTTATTTTGGCGATGAAACTGATGATGTATTATTAGCTTTCTCAGATACTTTCGCTATTTTTGATATTTTTAGTCCGACTGAAGGCATCGCAGATAATCGGGGTCAACTGAGTATCGTGGGCGGTGAAGGTATATTTGCAGGAGCTAGCGGTGAAGGCAGTTTCACGGAGGCTAATACTTTCGATCCGAGTAACATGGGTGGTACTCTAATCGGTGAAGTAACTATCGATTTCTCGGTGACGACTCATCAGTCTGTTCCTGAACCCGCGACGAATACTGTATTAATCGGTTTAGGTATCCTCGCTGCTGGTATGGTGCGGCGTCGTCTCTAACGTCTTGTTTTCAGGATCAAATTTTTAAACAGAAAGTCCTCTTAAAGAGGACGCGCGATTTTTGAGGCGGGGAATTTATTCCCCGTTCACTGTTCATTGTAAAAGTTGTTTAATTGCGGGCAACGCCTTCGCTACGAGCGGTATGAGACACAGCACCTGCAACAGCTTGAGCGACTCGTGGATCGAAGACAGAGGGGATGATATGTTCGCGATCGAGATCGGATGGATTAACCAGTCCTGCGATCGCCACAGCCGCTTCTAAATACATCTTGGTGGTCAGGGTTGTGGCTCGACAGTCCAAAGCACCCCGAAAGATGCCCGGAAAAGCCAAAACGTTGTTAATCTGATTGGGATAATCACTGCGTCCAGTTGCCATAACTGCCACATCCTCCGTAATCAATTCCGGCTGAATTTCGGGAATAGGATTCGCCATCGCAAATACAATTGGGTCTTTTGCCATTGAACGTACCATCTCTGGTGTGACGACACCGGGAGCGCTCACGCCCATAAAGACATCACTTTCTTTCATAGCATCGGCTAAATTGCCAGACATTTCGACTGCCCATGCTTGTTTTTGAGGATTGAGATCCGATCGCTGTTTGGATAAAATGCCCTTAGAATCGCACAGAATGGTATTCTGAACGCCTGCCTCTTTTAATAAACAAGCGATCGCAATTCCGGCGGCTCCCGCACCATTAATCACAATCCGAACCTCTTCTATGGATTTTTTCACCAATTTCAAAGCATTAAATAAAGCGGCTAAACTGACAATGGCGGTACCATGTTGGTCATCGTGAAAAATGGGAATATCTAGAATTTCTCGCAGTTTTGCTTCGATTTCAAAACACCGAGGAGCGGCAATATCTTCTAAATTCACGCCTCCAAAAACGGGGGCTAAATATTTCACGGTTTCGATAATAGCATTCGTGTCTTGAGTATCGAGACAAATGGGAAAAGCATCAATTCCACCAAACTCTTTAAATAACATGGCTTTCCCTTCCATCACGGGTAATGCTCCTCCTGGCCCTAAATTTCCCAGTCCGAGAACAGCACTGCCATCGGTGACAATCGCTACAGTATTTTGTTTGATGGTGAGGTTATAAAGTTGTTGCGGATCGTCAGCGATCGCTCGACAAATTCGACCGACTCCCGGCGTATAAGCCATTGCTAAATCATCTTGAGAAGTGAGGGGAATTTTACTTTCAATATGAATTTTGCCGTGGCGATGGAGATTGAAGGTGCGATCGGAAACTGAAATGACTTTATAGTCGGGTAATTCTTTAACGGCTTGGACAATTTGATCAGCGTGTTCGCTACTATAGGCATTAACAGTAATTTCACGAATTGTGCTGTGACGAGTATGTTCAATTAAGTCTATATGTCCTAAGTTTCCTTCAACCGCAGCGATCGCTTGAGTAACGGCTGCTAGCATTCCCGCTTTGTTCGGAAGTTCAATCCGAATTGTGACGCTATAACTGGGATTGGGTGTTAAATTAGCCATGTTTGTCCAATATTCAGTATACAGTAAGGAGTAAACAGTAAACAGTACACTGTAAACCGTACACTATAAACAGTACACCAAAAATTAGGAAAAAGTGATATAAGAAAATAATTTATTCATTTGAGTTTCTTAGTCAAAATAAAAATTAATCCATCTATTGAGAATATCTGTAATTTTATTAGAATCCCGGTTGATTAACTCAGCGACTTCAACCGTCACAATTGTGAAATTTAGAGAGAAAAATCTATTTTAGAAAAGGATTTAAGAAAAGAGCTTTATAAAAGACCACTTTAGATAAAATCTTTGCCCATAAATTGTAAAGATTTCATCAAAGCCTTGAGAAATCTTGATTGGCTTCGATTGTCTGTGTTACCGTCTGAATTGTACAGGGTTCGATATAAAACTCCTTACTTTGAAGGGGGTTACTTGGGTGATATGGATGTATTGATCAACTGTATGATTGCGAATACTAGCACTTTTAAATAATGAGACTAAGTTCTCATAAATTGTGAATTTTTTTCACATAAATTTAGAGGATAGTTCCAGCCTGTGCTAGAGCAATCTGTGTTAAATCCTACTACTATTTGTCGCTTCTGTAGCCAAGCTTGCAAAAGTTTTGGGTTCTACTTTGACCTGGAAATTAATTAAAGATCACAATCTTAGAGATTTTGAAATCGATTTTATTTTCCAAGTTTAGCGACAATACAACCTGAAAAAAGTGATCGGTAAATTGTCGTTACTTTTCACTAACTGCCAGGCTTTTTAACGAGAAACGTAGCAATTAGAATTATCAATTCTTAGGAGGAAAAGGGTGTCGTCATGCTTGTAATGCCAAGAAAAGAGACGCCTTATTAAGAACGTCTCTACTCAAAAACTAATCTAAACAACATTATGACATCCACAATTAGTAATGAAGCTCTTCAGGCTTTTTCCTTAACTTATGAGGCTGAAGAGGCTACTTTGGTCGGTCCTGTTGTGTTTTCAGGTCGAGGAGCGCAAGGAAGTGGCTACGCAGACTATCAAAATCCTACAGGTGATTATATTGAGTGGGTTGTAGATGTCCCCACAGCCGGAACGGTAGACCTAACCTGGCGTTATGCTCACGGTTCTTCTAGCAACAATAGCTCTTTTAATCGTCCTTTAGAACTCAGTATTAATGGGACTACAGAAATAGCGAGTTTGAACTTTCCAAAGACCGGAAGTTGGACGACTTGGGATTTTGTTACGGAGTCAGTAGAACTAAATGAAGGAATTAATACAATCCGACTCGAAGCAACGGGGAGTAGTGGGGCGAACTTTGATTGGTTGGAAGTTTCTGGGATTTTGGAGACAGAAGAAAGCGGTATCCCGATCTCAACCTTACCCTTCACCGATGTCCGAATTGAAGATAATCGAGTTTTTAATTTTGATGGAACAGATGGCGGACTCACTGACTCAGAAGGTGAAGATATCGGGTTTACGATGGTTGACCCCACCTCAAATCCTGCTAATCCGAACCCTCCTCTTGATGCTGTGGTTGGTTATTGGCCCGAACAGCTAAATATTGAGAATGGCCGACTGCAAATCACAACAACCTCTGGAATTCAATTTTTAGACAACAACAGTCAAGATAACGCTTTAGGAGTGGGTTTGAATGTTCCCAGTCAAGCGGTTAATTTAGAAACCACTTTAGTCGATTTACCCAACCCCACAGGCGGCTTTTCTCAGGCTGGACTTTGGTTTGGTCAAGCCTCCGAAGGCGGTGCAGGGAGTAGCGAGGACAACTACATTAAGATGGTGGTGATTTCTCCGACACCAGGCGACTATCAGCTAGAAGCCTTGATGGAACAAAACGGTGTTCGGATGAGTAGCCCACAAGTTGACATTCCTGATAATCTTGATTCTGTTTCTCTGAACCTTTTTGTTAATCCTGAAGATCAAACTGTAACCGCTCAGTATCAGCTTGAGAATGGTCTGACTCAAGACTTGACAACTTTTACTCAGGTACCTCAAGAATGGTTTAGTTTCGATCAAGCGGGATTGAACCCATCCATCGGAACTCGCAGTTTTGGCGGTATTTTCGCAACTCATCGTAATTCGGGGACTTCTCAAGTTTTTAGTTTTGAGGATTTCTCTATTACAGAGTCTAATTTAGAGAATTTTACAGATCCCTTTGCTTTTGATCGCTGGTCAATTCCAGTTGATCGGCCAACAGCAATGGATTTAGGGCCTGATAATCGTCTCTATGTCGCCACTTTATTTGGAGATATCTACGCTTTTGATATTGACCCTGATACTCGCACTTTTACCTCAGAATTAATTGAAACTATTCCGAATGATGAGGGCGGTAATCGCCTCACTTTAGGGCTAGCGGTTGACCCTGATTCTACTGCTGAGGATGTGACACTTTGGGTTGCTCATTCTAGCGGTTCTGTAAATAATGGGGATTTGAATTCGGGTAAAGTTTCTCGCTTGTCTGGGGAAGGTTTTACAGAGAAAGAAGATGTGATTACAGGTTTACCAAGAGCGATCGCAAATCATGCGACAAATAATATTGATTTTGGTCCTGATGGTCGCCTCTATATTTGGCAAGGTGGAAATACCGGAGCAGGTTCTGCTAATCTTGAACCAACGGCATTTGGCGATCGCCCAGAACAAGCACTTTCAGCCGCCCTATTAGTCGCAGATGTCAAAGACCCTAATTTTAATGGGACTGCTGAGTCGAATATTGGTGAATTTATTGAGGAATTCTACGCCCGAACAGGAAGTGATGTCGAGATTTATGCGAGTGGGTTGCGAAATACTTACGATGGTATTTTCCACAGCAATGGTAATCTTTACGCTCCCGATAATGGTTTAGGTGTGATTGGTACAGTTCCTCCTGTACCCAGATTAGGAGATCCCACAGATCGCAGTATTACAACTCTCTTCGGTGAAAATCCAATCGATAATCCAGGTAGACAACCCGATCCGTTAAATCTGATTGTGGAAGGCGGCTATTATGGTCATCCTAATCCCTATCGTGATGAAGTGGTATTTAAAGATGGTAGCTTCCAGGGGTTTGATGCCACGAATATTCCTCCCGATCATCCAGATTACAATCCACCTCTATTCAATTTAGGGAATAATCGCTCTGCCAATGGCATTATTGAATACACTGCTGATAACTTTTTTGGCGAACTCCAGGGAGACTTATTAATTAGTAACTTCTCTCAAGGAGATAATATTACTCAAGTTGAATTATCTGCTGATGGTTTGTCTGTCACTGATGCTGGAACATTGACCCGTGACTTTGTCGATCCATTACCTCTAGAAATGGGACGGAATGGTTCAATTTTTGTCGGGGAGTTCAATGGCGATCAAGTGACAATCTTAGAACCTGTTGGAACTTGGCGTGAGGATTTGCCCTCTGCACCTGCTGAAATTTTAGATCCTGGAAGTGCGGTACTCGATGACAAGCTCTATTTAATTGGCGGTAAAAATGCCAATACTCACGTTAATACAGTATATGTTTATGAACCTGGAGATCCGTTTGATAGTACAGATGATATTTGGATGACAGCACCCGATTTACCTGGACCCGCAGTAGAAAATCCAGCCGTTGTGTCTTACGAGGGACAAATTTATGTCTTTGGAGGTTCAGAAAATCCCTTCTCTGATACAGTAAGTAACACGGCGGTATTCGATCCGATAACGTCTTCTTGGTCAACTCTCCCGGATATGCCGACTCCTCGTGGTGGCGCAACAGCTCAGGTCATCGGAGATGAAATTTATGTAATGGGTGGCTTGGGAGATAATGGAGCTTCTCTAGATACGGTGGAAATTTACGATCCGTTGACGGGAAGTTGGAGTTCCGGAACCAATCTTCAAACCCGCCGAGATAACCCTGGGAGTGCCGTTATTGATGACCAGCTTTATGTGTTTGGCGGGCGAACTCGTAATGCGAATGGTGCGGTAGAAGATGGAACGCTTGATAGTATTGAGATCTATGATCCTCAGAACGATTCCTGGAGTTTTGGTGCGCCGATGCCGACGGGACGTCGAGCGATGAGTGTAGGTACCTTAAATAACCGCATTCAGTTAATTGGCGGTGAAGCGATTGGGGGCAGTTCGTTTGCTGAAAATGAGGAGTATAATCCGATCGCAGACACCTGGAGAACGTTACCCTCTATTCCGACTGCTCGTCATGGGGCAGGTTTTGGGACAATTGATGATGTGATTTATGTTGCGGGTGGGGGACCTGTTGCGGGAAGTGCTTTTACTGATGTAACAGAAGGCTTTATGTTGTAACAGTGAATAGGGAATAGTTAACGGGGAATGAATTCCCCGCTTTAAAATCGCGCGTCCTCTTCAAGAGAACTTCAAATATCAGACAGAGATTTACATCTCTAGAACTTTTTAACTGAAGGGTCACTGATTACTGTCAAACTGTGTACTGTAAAAGTTAACTCCACATTCCGACTGGAGACATTTGTCGTCTTAATGGAGGGGGTAATTCTTCTACACTGACGGTGGTTGCGTTCGTTGTGGGTATTAGAGAATATTGAGGAACAGCCATTGGGGCTTGCATTGGAACTTGAGCCACAGCAGTTGCTGAAGTTGCTGAAGTTGCTGAACCTGTAAACTCTAAACGAACTTTAACTTTTCCTTGTTGCCAGGGTAAACCCGGACTCAATAGTTCGCACTCAAGACCATCACTAAAAATTTCTTCTTCCTCTAGTTTGGCTTGCATCATCGCGAGAAATTCACTCACTTTGAAGGTGCATTGAAACATTAATGCACTTGCCCCTGTGTGCAAAACATCATCATTATTCAGAATATTAGTGGTGTAATTCATAGGTAAATAGGTTATGACTAATAACTGGTTACTTTCTACTCTCTTACAAAGTTCCTCTATGCGCAAACTTTGCTCTCTTGGGCAGCATTCCCTCTCTTGGTCGGCATTCCCATGGCGAGGAAACCTCGCCGGGTTCCAACCGCTGTCTTGGGCAGCGTTCCCTGGCTCCGTGAGACGGAGCGGGGTCTGCCCGCAAGTCGCAAGGCAAGCGCTCCTTGATGGAAACCATTTCTTTTGGGCAGCATTCCCTGGCTCTGTAAAATAGAGCGGAGTCTGCCCGCAAGATCGGACTTTGCGCTGTCCAACTGGTAACTATTCACTGCTCACTGTGTACTTTTAAAAGAACCAACCGTAAGAATGTAAACCTTTACCGAGTAGATTAACACCTAAGTAACAAATCCAAACCACAAAAAATCCTGTTGCTGCCAGAATAGCAGGTTTGCGCCCTTGCCAACCTCGTGTAATGCGAGCGTGCAAATAAGCTGCAAAGACTAGCCAGGTAATTAAAGCCCAGGTTTCTTTCGGGTCCCAACTCCAGTAGGAACCCCAAGCTTCATTAGCCCAAACTGCTCCGGCGATAATTCCAATGGTGAGTAATGGAAATCCGAGTCCGATGATTCGGTAGCTAATATTATCAATGGTTTCGGCTAAATTCAAGCGTTGAGGTGAGAGTAAAGCGGCTGCATTTCCGTTCACATCGGCACTGACTAGCTCTAATACGGCTGTTGTTCCGTTGCCGTTGCCATTTGCCAAAAGTTCTGAACCCGCACCGTTGACGACAGTTTCTGATGCGCTTACATTTGATTCTGAGGAATGGTTCAGCCGATAGTGATGATTTCTGGAAATGCGCGTACCGAGTGAACTTCCACTCAGTTCTACGTTCTGGCCTCGTGTAATTACTAAAAATGCGATCGCCAGGAGTGAGCCAACCATTAAAGTGGCATAACTTAACATCATTACACTGACGTGCATCATTAGCCAGTTGGACTTGAGGGCGGGAACTAGAGGTTCAGAAAGCTGCATCTGAGCGGGTAGGGTTAAAGCTGCAAACGCTGAAATTCCCATCGCCACAGGCGCAGTTACAACACCAACTAACCGAGAACGGCTCATATTCTCTGCAATCAGATGTATGGTTGTGATTCCCCAGGTGAGAAAAAATAGAGACTCGTAGAGATTGCTAATGGGGAAGTAACCTGCTTCTATCCATCTCGCCGCCAGTAACGCCGCAATACACAAGTTCGCGATCGCCATTGTAGCTGTTCCCAAGGCTTGAAGATAGGGAATTCTAGGGAATGCACCACCAACCCAGTAAATTAGCATACTGGTAAACAAAATCCCAAACGAAAGGTTGTCTAACCCATTTTCCAGGGCAACTAAATCCATTCAGTGTTCTCCTTGACAATGATATAGATCAAAGTATACTATCTATAATCCTAGCGACTTCGGTACACCCTGCGCTAGCTCAAATTTTTCCCCGATGCGATTGCGTTAAGGCTTCACCTCTCCAGAGATAAAGGTTATCCTAGATTAAATTAGTCATATTTAAGGAATTACAACAGATATGTCTGCACTAGCTCCTCATCTCTCGGTCAAAAAAGTTACCCATTCTCGCCTCAATGAACTGAACGGTAAACTCGTGGATTTTGGTAAGGTCTTTAGCGATCATATGTTTATGGCTTCCTATGAAAAGGGGAGTTGGCAGTCAGCAAAAATTATTCCCTATGGACCTATTGAAATCGCACCCTCTCTATCAGCGTTGAACTACGGTCAAGCTGTTTTTGAAGGGATGAAAGCCTACAGAAGTTCATCGGGAGAACCGTTATTATTTCGACCGGATGCGAATTTTAAACGGATTAATTTATCGGCTCAACGGCTCTGTATGCCAGAGATTTCTGAGGCTGTTTTTCTCGAAGGCTTAAAGGAATTAATCCGTCTAGATGCTGATTGGATTCCCAGCAATGAAGGCAGTTTATATATCCGACCGATTTATTTTGCAACTGATGAATTGATTGGCTTAAAACCTTCGGAATCTTACAAATTTTTTATCATTACCTCTCCGGTGGGAGCCTATTATTCTGATCCGGTTAAATTAATTGTTACTGAGCAATATGTTCGAGCTTGTGAAGGAGGAACGGGTGCGGCTAAAGTGGCTGGAAATTATGCAGCGAGTTTACTAGCCGATAAACAGGCTAAAGCTCAAGGTTATGATAATGTGATTTGGTTAGATGCGATTCATCATAAATATATTGAAGAATGTGGCACCATGAATTTAGCGTTTGTGATTGATAATGTTGTCGTCACACCTAAACTGACTGGAACTATTTTAAATGGCATTACTCGTAATAGTGTGTTAACCTTATTTCGAGATATGGGTGTCGCCGTTGAGGAGCGCTTGGTTTCCATTGATGAAATTGCACAGGCTTATGATCAAGGGATATTAATGGAAGCTTTTGGAATGGGGACGGCTGCAACGATCGCTCCGATTTCAGTGATTCATTATCAAGGGCGAGATTTGACTTTACCTCCTGTGACTGACTATAAGTATAGTAATGCTGTCGGTCAAAAGTTAGAGGAGATTAAGACGGCGAAATGTGAAGACCCTTACGGTTGGGTAATGCACGTTTAATTGAGGATTTTAATTTAGCATGAACCAGCAACCATCAAAACGTCCACCCTCGCTTATTCATGCTCCCTTGGGATTGATTTCTGGCTTCACTTACCCCTTTAGAACTTTGGGTTTATTTCTGCGAATGCCGAAACTTTGGGGGTATGTGATTATTCCTATTTTTGTGAATATTACGCTGGGGATTCTCCTGTATGTGGGGTTACTTTTTCCGGGATTAAATGGGATCGAAAATTTAGTTTTAACTTTAGATAATCAGATTGATTCTTGGGTGGCAAACTTACCGGATTGGTTGCGATATTTAGATGTGTCGGCTGTGATTTTAGGTTGGCTGCTTCGAGTGATTTTAGTTGCAGTTTTGCTCGGAATCATTGGGTTTATTTTGTTACAATTTGGCGTGATTTTGGGTTCGCCTTGGTACGGTCAACTCTCAGAAAAACTAGAAGAACTTAGAACAGGTCGTCCAGCGGTTCTTCCTCCGAATAGTGTGACCAGTATTTTTCAAGATATCGGACGAGCCATTTTATTTGAGTTAAAGAAATTAGTTCTACAAATGGCGATCGGACTCCCATTATTACTTTTAAATTTTATCCCGATTTATGGTTCAATCCTATTTACAATTGGAGGAATTTCTCTAGCTGCAACCATCACTTGTTTAGATTTTATCGATTCTCCTTTAGAACGACGACGGTTAAAGTTTCGAGATAAGTTGAAAATGCTTCGGCTGGCTTTACCTGCGAGTGGAAGTTTTGCACTGGTTTGCTTAGGATTAATTACGGTTCCATTTTTGAATTTACTCGCAATTCCGGTTTGTGTCGGTTCTGGAACACTATTCTTTTGCGATCGCCTTTGGCCCTATTATTTTGCGTCCCAAGAACAGGCGACTTTACCCCCACCAGAAGTTGAAGCCTGAATTAAGATTGACCACTTGATCCAATCCCCAGCTTTGTAAAGGTACAGTGATGAAAATCCTCTTAATTGTAAAGATTTAATTAAAGTCTGATTGCAGGATTGTTTTTAGAGGGGGTTTGTATTACGGTTAATATGAGTAAATATTGTAATAATGATAGATCGGGTTTAAAACAGTCAATGTAGATAGTATGATCAAGATCTTGAAATTAGGATCTTGAAATGAGAATCTTGAAATTAAAATTCTGAAATTGGGTGGAGAGTTGAATTGTCCGACAGTAAGTGATGTCTTTTAGAGAATGGCTAATGAACTCAAATTAATAAAGATCAGGAGACAAGACTGTGAAAATTGCCTTTGTTAATCAACCGTCAACACCAGCAGTTCCCGTAAAAGGTTGTGACTCTCTCGGAATTTGGACATACCGAGTGGCACTGCGTTTGAGTTCATCAAATGAAGTTATTTTTTATGGGAAAAAGCCCCCCAAATTTAAAGAGAATCCAGCTAAGGTCATTTCCTATTCAGAAGAAGGAATTGAGTATCGAGGGATTTCTCCGAGTTCTTTAGATAACAGGCTGAAGGTTCTAAGAGTTCTTGACCGTTACAAAATTATTAATCCGAAACGTCCCATTTTTGCTTCCAAATTTTATAATCTCGGACATATTCGTGATATTTCTCAAGATTTAAAGCAACAGCACTGTCATCTTATCCATCTGCACAATTATTCTCAATTTGTTCCCATTGTCAAGCAACAAAACCCCAAGTCAAAAGTTGTTTTACATCTGCACTGTGAATGGCTAACTCAGCTTGATAGAAACCCAATCGCCAAACGCTTAAGTCAAACTGATTTAGTTTTAGGATGTAGTGAATATATTACTCAGAAAATTCGCGATCGCTTTCCTGAATATGCTAATCGCTGTCAAACGGTTTTTAATGGTGTAGATACCGACTATTTTTCCCCGGCGGTACAATCTGATGCCTTGAATAAACCCAAAAAACAACTACTCTATGTCGGTCGAGTTTCTCCTGAAAAAGGTGTTCATGTTTTGATTTCAGCCTTTAATATTGTTGCAGCAAAAGATCCAGAGGTTCAGCTTAAAATTGTCGGACCCGAAGCCGTTCCGGGTCAAGAATTGTTAGTCAGGTTGAGTGATGAACCGCAAGTTTTAGCCTTGAAACGGTTTTATTCAGGGAGTTATTTACAACAACTGAAAGCCGCAATTCTTCCAGAGTTTAAAGATAGAGTCGTCTTTACCGGAGGCGTTCCTCATCTGAAACTTCCCGAAATTTATCAAGAGTCAGATATTTTGATTAATCCTTCTTTGAGTGAAGCCTTTGGGATGAGTTTAGTCGAAGCAATGGCAACTGAAACACCTGTGATTGGGGCGCGAGTGGGAGGAATGCAAGATGTTATTTCTGAGGGTAAAACCGGCTTATTTTTTGAGTCTAATCAACCGGCTGAATTAGCAGATGCGATTTTAAAATTACTCAATGATGAACCCCTAAGACAATCTATGGGGAAAGTCGGACGAGAGCGTGTTTTAGAATACTTCTCGTGGGAAAAGGTCGCTCAGAGTTTAGAAAAACACTATCAAAGTATTGCTTAAATTTTAGTTTGAAACTCTCATTTTCTAATAACAATGAATCCTATTCGTCAATCTTATCGTTATTTAGTCAATCGCAACCGCCAAGACTATCCTGTGGAAAACTTGAGGAAATCAGCGATTGTTTTTTCTCCCCATCAAGATGATGAAACACTCGGTTGTGGTGGAACGATTATCCGCAAAAAACAGGCAGGAGCTGATGTTAAACTGGTCTTTATGACAGATGGAAGTGGCTCTCATGCTCATTTGATGAATGCTCAAAAATTAAAGGAAATTCGGAGGGATGAAGCAGTAGAAGCGGCTGCGGTTCTCGGACTAGATCGTCAGAAAGATATCTTCTTTTTAGAGTTTAAGGATGGCGGTTTAAAATTTAATCAACAGAAAGCACTTCCTAAAATTCTGGATATTTTAGCAGATGTTTGTCCAGAAGAAGTGTTTATTCCCTACTCAAAAGAGGAACCCCCCGATCATTGGGTAACGAATCAAATTGTGCAATCTGCGCTGCAAAAATCTGTATTAAATTTAACTGTTTATGAATATCCAATCTGGTTCTGGCGACAATGGCCTTGGACAAGTTTTATTGGTCGTCCCCGTGAAATTTTATCTTGTCTGAAAAATACTTGGAGTTCAGGGTTTGGGTACAAATTTTTAACAGATTTAAAATGTTCAGTCTATATTGGGGATGTGTTAGAACAGAAACGAACCGCTCTGAAGCAGCATCGCTCACAAATGCAGCGACTGGTTGACGATCCTCGTTGGATGACGTTAGGCGATTTATCCAAAGGTGAATTTTTAGATTGTTTTTTTCAAGAGTACGAATTTTTTCATCGGTCTGAAATCACCTCAAAATTACTAACTTGAACTCTTTTGGAGTCTAAAAACTTCAGTGAAATTCTGAAAAATTAACCATGAAAGAATTAGACCCATCGACTATTATTCAAAAGCAAATAACCGACTCCTATCAAGATGAATGTTTGCCCGGTGAAACTCTGGGAACTGTATCTGCAAGTGGAGTTAAACGTCACGGGTGCGATGCAGAAAATGCGATCGCAATTGATAACCAAGCTTTGCGTCTGCCTTTCTTAGTCCAGCCCGGTTGGGGACGTGAAGGAATTGCCTATGGCCCGTACCGTCGTCGCAACGGTTTAGCCTTAGCCGTCTTTCTGCTAAATGGTCATAATACCTCAGAAACAGGCGATATTATGCAACCTCTGCTGAAGCGATCGCTGCGTTGGGTCGTGGGGAGTGGTTCAAATCCCCCTTTGAAGCAGGTACTCGGTTTAGCGACAAGTCCCTATAAACAGCGGATGTGGCGGCGATGGAAATATTGGGCAAATCACCAGCCTGGGCGTTTTCAACAACCTCGTTTGAAAGAAAATTTAGCAGTCGGTTGGTTTGGGAGTGAAGTTCCTGACGATCCCAGAAATGAGGGAAATGCTTTTGTTGTTCATGCTACTGGCCCTGAAAACGGTGAACTCTGGACTCGTGTGGGTGAGAACCTTCAGTCTGCTTTCAAGGGTTTGCAGAATTTACAAGTCTATTATGTCGTGATTTTACGAGAAAAAGGGGCTGCATACTATGCTTGTTCAGTTCCTCATGCTTTGGGGATGGCTGCCTATCCGAATATACGTCCTCTCGCGATCGATCCCTTCAACTGCGATCAGACGGTATATGGGGCAGTTTATCAGAGTGTGGCGGGGGAAATTGGCTTTACGATCGATACTCGGATCTATGGTACGCAAATTGTAGATATTCCAACTTTGGCGACTTGGTATGGTACCGCTCACGGGGCTGATCGCTTAATCGGTGAAGGATTACTGGCTAATAAGATAGCAGAAGTCGGCGGAAAGTGGCAAGTTTTGCAAGGAGAGTTTCAGCTTAGTTCTGAAGGGGCGATCGCGATTAAGCCTGATAGTTTGGCGATTTTAAATCTTTCTAAGAGTAGTGGTTTAATTCATACTTTAATTGAAACTAGCCCCTATCAAGTCCGAAAGGCTAAAGAGGCGATCGCTTCAGTGGCGATCTTGTGGCGAGTACAAGATGAAGATAATCTTTGGGGTTTATGGTTGAGTGAAAGTCAATGTCAACTCCAGATTAAACAGCAGGGACATTGGTATAGTATTGCAGCAAGTAATGCCTTATATTTGCAACCGAATCAGATCCATTCTGTTCAGATCCTAGATGATAGTCAGACTTTTCATCTTTACTTGAATGGCAAGTTACTCTTTAATACACCGTTTAGTGATTCACGATTACGAGAGGCAAAAGGTGTTGGATTCGGAACCGGACAAGTCAGCGATCGGCTTTTAATTCGAGAGTTTGAAGTTCATCCTTATTCTGTTCCCATTCCGAGTGAGATTGACATGGGTTCACCTTGGAATAAAATAGGTAGTGAAGTGATTGTTGCAGAAGAATTTGAAGGAATCGCTCAAGATTTAGCGGAGAAATCGGCAACGAAAGGAAATAAAAGCTGGTATAAAGAATTTGGAAAAGGTTGCATTAAAATCACAGGTAAAGATCGGGCAAAAGTTGAAGCCAGTTGGCAAAATCCTAATCCGGGTCGAACTGCTTATACTCTTGACTGGGATTATCCAGAATTTGCAGATATACAAGTAGATATCACTCCTCCATCGCTTTATAAAGAGAAACGTACAGAAGGACGAGGAGGATTGATTTTTTGGCAAGATCGAAAAAATTATTTCATTGTTAATAATTGGTTGAGTGCCGGATATGCGGGAACGGCAATTTCATCCTTTTTCTTCCTGGATGGATTTGAAGATATTTATGATGGGATTTGGACAAATGTAGCCCGTCGAATTACTTGGGGTGTCACTTATACCTTGCGAGTTGTATTTAATGGTATCAATTTCACCGTATTTGTTGATGATGAACCTGTTCTGTATCGCGCCTTAACTGATATTTATCCGAAGTTGAAACAACCCTTTTTGATTCGTCGTGTGGGTATTGTTGCGAATTGGGAATGGGGCGGGGGTGATATGGGAACCGTCTTTAATCATTTTATTGCCAAAATCTAAGGTTATAAATCCCTTTTGGTATTACTTGTTACCCGTGCCAAGCCTGATACATTTGGCATTGAGAGATAGTGAGGTTATAATGGACTTTTCTGCTCAAAATCTGAGTCAATTCAAAGCCCTTTACATTGAGAGAGGTTAACTTTGAGAGTCAAATCATAGGGTGCTTTCAACTGGATTTGGTATTACAGGAAGTCAAAGCTAGGATTGAGTCATCTCGTCTCATTCTCTTGTCTAATGTTGATTGGACGATGCCTAACAATTTAGCGTAAAAATTGATTGCAGTTAGGTATTTTTCTCTAAGCGGATCGAGGGATTGAACCTGTTTAAAATTTCTATGGAGATAGAAGATAGAAGATCGTTGCTCAAAATTGCGATGCCATACCCTATGTTTTCGGTTTTTTGCAGCTAGGTAACACTGTAGAAGTTTAACCTAAAATGATAAGAAAACAATCAAAAAATAACTTATTAATTTGTCTTGAAGCTTTTGCGGGTTTAATTCTAATTGTCAGTATCCTACTGATTTTATTCACAACACTTTTACCCTTCAACTTTGTTTTTCCAGAAAATCTGTCTGTAGAATTTATTATTGATCGCTTGACCAGACACAGTAGTTGGACAGACTTATTTTCTAATTTATTACTGTTTATTCCTTTTGGTTTTGCTTTAGCGGCTTTGTGCGATCGCTATCAGCTTGATCCATCCAAGAGTATTGGTGTTGTTGTACTTTTCAGCTTAATTCTCTCTATATCTGCTGAATTCTTACAAGTATTTTTGCCCTCTCGTGCGCCGACTTCGGTTGACTTACTGTCTAATACGATCAGTGGCTTTTTAGGAAGTTGGATCTTTTACGCAATTAGAAATCAACTGGAAAGAACCCCAACAACAGTTTTAATGACTCTCTATCAAAATATTAAACCTCTGCTTTATTTTCGGAGTTTAATGTTAATTTTAGTGGGGTATGTTGTGATAATAAGTTGCTTTCTCTGGCATCTACAAACGGCAACTCAACTGAATAATTGGGAAGAGAGTTTTCCTTTGATTATTAGTAATGAACTCACGGAAAACCGGGCGTGGGAAGGTCAAGTTTCTCAAGTTTGTATTGCCAATACTGCTGCTTCAAAAGCTCAAGCCTCTCTCCTCTTATCTGATATTCAGTCTTGTGATCCGCTTGCAGATTCCTTAATTGCTAACTACAATTTACAAACAATTCAAACAACCTATCGCGATCGCAGTGGAAATTTACCGAATTTAGAATGGATAGAAACACCCTCAGCACAAGTGAATGAAAAGGGTGTTTTTCTCGGAAAAAATCAAGGATTGAAAACACTAGAACCTGTTAATTTCTTGACGGATAAAATTCAGCAGACCTCTGCATTCACCGTCAGTACCCAAGTCACAACTTCTAATCTGACTCAAGATGGTCCCGCTCGGATTTTAACCATTTCTAAAGATTTAATGTCTCGAAATTTAACCATTGCACAGTCCGGTTCAGACTTACGAGTGCGTTTGCGAAATCCGATTACAGGAGAGAATGGACTCAAACCCGAAATTCAAGTTTTTGATGTATTTTCAGAACCCAAAACGCATAATATGGTGATAACTTACACCGGTTCAGAATTGCAGATTTATCTCGATCAAGTTGAGAATTTCTATCGCATCGAATTTACACCCGAAGCGGCTTTATTTTGGTCTATTTTCTCATCAATTTCTGAAAAAATGCCTCTGAATCCCAGAAATAACCTCTTGTATCGACTACTGTATCATGGACTAATTTTCATTCCGATTGGACTAATTTTAACCCTAATTTTGAGTTTGTTTCGAGGAAACGCTTCATTTTATTTTCTTCTCATCTTCGGGGGAGTCCTACTTCCAATATTTCTAATTGAAGGTGTATTAGCCAGTACCCTCAATGGCGCTTGGAATTGGGGAAATGTAGGGTTAGATATTGCGATCGTTGTGATTGTTGTATTCGGCGTGAAACTCTCGACGGGATTAAAGGGAAGATTAGCCTAAATCAGCAATTGGTGTAATTGTCCTAATCATTCCCTTAATTTAAGAAACCTCTATGAAGTCAGAAGTCAGAACTTTGTTGATTTGCGTGATTCTTGGCTGTACTAATTCTGACTTCTTTTAATGACATGATTAGAAAAAATCACAACTCCCACAGTCCATTCCAGACGTACAATCTCCACTCCCCAAATTACAATCTAAGTTGGGTACACAATCAGATTGATTGACCTCTCCCCCAACCCCTCTCCACCAGAGGCGAGGGAAAGTCAATTCAGGTTTTAAACGAGTGTGAAATCGGTTTCGGTTAAGGTTTCAACGCCTAAGACAATCGCTAAGGTTTCCTCTCCGACGGAAATTGTGTTATCAGAGATGGAGAGATCTGCAAAAGTTAACCCTTCTGCTAAACCAATCACATCAATACCGATTTCAAAATCAGTAATGGTATCGGTTCCTTCTCCGACTGCTAATACAAAGGTATCGGCGCCTTCACCTCCGGAGAAATCATCTCCCGTTAAGGTGTCATTTCCTAAGCCGCCTCGCAACAAGTCGTCGCCGTCATCTCCCCAGAGTTGATCATCGTCTGCATCTCCGAACAGTTGGTCATTTCCGCCTTTTCCGCCAATGCGATCGCTTCCTTCACCGCCAAAGATGGTATCATCACCACCAACTGTTCCACCGGTCGAACGAGTATTTTCGTCTCCTCGTAAAACATCATCCCCAAAACTTCCATAGATTAAATCATCTCCCAAACCTCCCGCAACAGTATCATCACCGCTACTGGAATTAAGAAGATTATCGTCATCGGTTCCTTCTAAAATCTCAGCTTCAGAGGTTCCACTGATTAAGCTTGAGTTGGGATTTCGCGGATTGTAACTGGTGGTATCAATTAATAATGGATCGGGGAACGCATTGGCGATACTCTCCCAGGGAACAAACTTAAAGTTGGTACTGTTGTTTTCGAGTTCTTCCTCATCTTCTACAACGGACTGCGGATCATTGGCGCCATCTTGAACGACAAATAATCCATTCGGATAGGCTGAACCTAAAGCAACGTTTGTCAGATCAAAGCCATCGGTTTCGTTAACTTGATCGATGTCGCCATTTCCAGCAATAATAAATTGACCGAGAAATTCGTTATTTCCAGCGCGATCAAATAAACCATAACTCGAATCTCCTTGACTCGAAGCAATTAAATACCCTTCGCCGTTGTCACCATAGTAAAGAATTAATCCTTCTAAATCGGGGACTAAAATGTCATCTTCGACATCATAAACGACTTCAAATTCATCACCCGCATCGGGTTCCGCCTGGAACTTAAGAATTCCCACTTCTTCTTCAATAGCGAGGTAAACAAAACCCAGTTCTTGATCGACAACAATGGCTTCCGATTGTGAATCTCCCGGTTCACCTGTGGGTGTGGGTAATTCAATCGTTCGGACTAAATTTGCATCAACTTCACCTAAACCATTATCAACTAATTCTAATTGGGCGAATTGATTGCTGTCGGCTTGAGTCACAAAGGCGTAGGATTGACCCGAAACTGGACTTTTATAAGTGGCTAAACCATAGGCGGTTTGTTCACCATCATCGACTCCGAAAATTGTTTCCAGAATATTATCAGCAGTGACATCATTTAACTCTAGAGTTTCTGGGTCAATTGTCCAGATTGCTAAAGTGTCATTTTCGCGATCGCTTGCAACGGCTAAATCAACGGTTTCTTCACCCAATTCAAAGTCATAAACTAGGTCAACATTATTGTAACGAATCTCTCCAAAAGGTGCAGGTAAAATCTCTTCGACAATCTCTCCGTTTAAATCAAAGGTAACTAAACCGCCATCTTTTAAGGTGGCAATGACTAAACTTTGTTCAGGATTTTCAGGATTAACCCAAATCGCTGGATCGTCAGAATCTCCACCTAAAACTGCATCCGGATTGTCTTCTTCATCCACAGTGTAAGGTGTTTCTAGAACAGGTTGGGCGGCGGGTAAACTGTCAAATTCTAGGGCTAAACCGATAAATTGAGTAACTTGAGGGTCGTTGAAGTTATTATCACTAACCAGAATTAAACTTTGTCGTCCGTCGGGTAAAATCGGTCCGAATGTCATCCCTTCAATATTGTCAGGACTAACCCCAAAATCAGCTTCAAAATCAACGAGTAGTTCCTTCTGAACAGCCGGATCAATTTCAAAGGGAATTCCTTCTTCCTCCCAGAATAAATCGTCTAAATTGTTGACATCTAACGCGCCTTGTGTATCAGCTTCATACAACCGAATATTATTCCCTTTTACAACAGCAAAAGCCCGTTCAACAGCCAGCAATGTACCATTGTTATCGATGGGAAGAATTTCAACTAAACCGTTATC
>JBCBCI010000079.1:0-27997 GCA_038530755.1 Cyanobacteria bacterium J06592_8
ACTCTCACTCGCTGATCAAGTAGTTGATATTGAACACTTGGAATTACACTCAAGATAGATAAGGTTGCAAGTGCGATTATTTCATAACGCTTCGGACGAAAGAGTTGTTTAAAAAAATGTTTCCATCCTGAAGGTTTGAGTTGAAACCATTCTGTATTAGGATAATGAAACAGAGAGGGAATTAAATAAGCGGAAGGATAGGTAAAAGATTTCTCCAGTTTGAGAAACTTACAAGTGCTGAATAAACATTCTTGAACATCCTTGTACTGAGCTAGATTTTGTAAGAACTCTAACAGAAACTCCTGAGCCACTTGATTATGAATGGGTTCCCGCATAACTGCCACTTGACTTAATCCTAAATCAATTAAAGCTTCAGCAATACTCAACCCATTACATGAGTTAAAAAGAGCGAACTGCAACCCTCTATTTTTGGCAATTTCTAACTGATAAGCAATATCTTTGATTTGCAAATAACGATTGGGTGCAATTCCTAATTCTCCACCCGTGATATGAGTTTCATTACTATGTCCGGCAAAGAATAAAATATCCCAGCCTTTTTCATCTGTAATGGCTTGCTTAATTTCTGTTTCCAGTTCGGAAACTAATTTTCCGGGCTTCCAACCGACAGTTTCGACAGTAACTAAAGATTTAAGTTTAAGTTGCAGAGTTTCTAAATCTTTTTGAAAGTCTAATTTGCGATCTTGACCAATAATCGCTAAAATTCGAGCGCGAGAACGTTGGGAATGAACTGGAGTAAATTCTGCCCGAATATTCGTAGGCATTCGAGTAATTTTAATCCGTCCCGTTGTGCCAAATTCTGTGCCGATTTCCCAAACTTCCCAGGGAAAATGAGCGAGTTCAACTGAACTGCAAGCAATCATTAAATCAATAGATTTAGCATCGGGTTGAGTTTGACAAACTTGAGAGACTGTGGCTCGAATTTCATATAATTTATCACTTCGCAGCCAATGCTGAAAGTCATACAATAATTGAGTTTCTATCTGAGTTAAGCGACTGTGCCAATCGGTTGTAGGAGTGATAATTGTACCACTGCTGGCTGATTTTCCGCGCAGAGTCTTATCGGTATTTTCAGGCTTTTCTAGAGATTGGCTTTGATAGTAATTCAGATAGATTCTGCGCCATTGTTGATATAAGCTAATTAAGTCATTGGGAAAAGGAATTTGAATCGAAAGTCGTTGTCCCTGTCCCCAGAATAGATCAAAGAGGCAGAATTGTTCGATGTGTTGAACACGTAACTGTAACATGGTAATAGTCAGTTAGAGGTAGATGTCAAGACCCATTCTTAAAATTTAAGGGGTAAAGGTGAAAGGTGGCAAGGCGATCGCGCTACCATTAGGAAAGCTTATGCTAACATAAAAGGGTTCATTGTAAGCTCCGATCACTTGTGCGTAAATATAATCTTGTTTCAGATTAGTGATAACTGGACTTTCTAACACTTGCAACTCATCTCGAACTTGTAGTTGAGTACCAATAGGTAAACTTGAACTCGGTTGAGCCGTAAGCAAAAGTAATAACGTCCATTCGGGAGAGTTTAGATTTGTATTAATCGACCAAGTTGTCACATACAAACGCATTGCGACTTCATCCCAATCAAACTCTCGATAGGCAGTTCTAGCTCCATAAGGAATGTCTAATTGAGCTTGATTTTTTAGCTCTGTAACTGCATCACAAAAGAGTTCCATCGGATTTCTTAAATCTCGAAATGCCGAGCCATAAGCGAGAGGAGGTAATAATATCCATGATAAATCTTCAGCAATTGAGTCTAATTGATTTTTCAACCAATTTCCGACATTTAATATAGGTTGAGATCTAGTTTTATCTTGAGCCACTGACTGCTTGTTATTGAGAATTTTCGGTTCGAGACATCGCAGATACAGTAGTAATTTATCGGGCGAAAAATCAAACCAATTCGTTGATAATAACACTAGATTATCATCAAGAAAAGTGAGATGTTTTTGAGATAACTGCAACGGAGTCAAATATCCAAGTACAGAAATATTAACTTGTTCTTCTGAATCTTCTAAAATAGGTAAATCTTCTATCACTTCAACCAATACATAAAATTGCTGTGAATTCGGAACATCTTCTAAAACCACTCCGGGAACACAAACTTCAGAATTCATTGAACTGTCTGTAACAATTAAATTCAGTTGAATACTCCCAACTTGAAGCTGATGAAGAGACTCTAGAGTAAGCTGGCTCGAATGACAGACTAAATCATGTTCTTCAACTAATTCGGGAGCGCGTTGCTGTAACCATTCAATGATGCCTAATCGGGCTAGAATATTAAGATAAACTTGCCATTTTTTGCGGGGGTGAGTCGCCAAAGTTTGACTGAGACTCGCTGCCAAATTTACCTGTTCTAAGGTCAGAGAAATACTGTCTTCAGTTAGAAAGTTTTCGAGATTCATGGTGTTATACTCCATAACTAGGTTTTTCATAGCTGTTGTTTTCAATTTGAGGTTTCAAGCTTGAGAATTTGACTCAATCAGACGACAAAGACGGCGATTCAATAAACTCTCACGAGAACAGTTAGAACTCATGTTTTCTCGTTCAGCTTCTTCCATGATTTTGTCAATTTCTTCATTTAAAGCCCGTTCTAAGCATCCCAATTCAGTCAGGTTTTTGTAGTAATGTGCCAGTTCTATCACTTGCTCTTTCAAGGTAATGAGTAATCGTTGTTTGATATCTTGTCGCAGAGGTTTTAAGTTTAATAATCGAGAAACTTGATATTGCCGATTCAATCCAACTTCTCTCGCTATTTTACTCATCGGTTGACTCTGACAATATAATTGCAAAGCTTGGAGAAAGTTTTGATCTTTAGGAGGTTTGCGTTTTTTTAAATAACTCAAACGGTCATTCAAAACCTGTAAAGTCGCTTGGTCAAGTTGACTCACCAGTAATTGACGATAACGCTGTAAAAACTCCTGGATTTGAGTTTCGACTTCATCGGTAGGGGGTGAAACAGAGTTGTCATCACACAGAGGTTCCTGTTGCGGTTGACGAGATCTTCGGATTAACTCAGATAAACAGACAAACTGTTCTAATAGCTCATCGGCAGTATAACCTGTAATTTCCTTCTTTTTTAGATGGGTAAGAATTCGATTTAACTGTTCGAGTGTTGGGGGTTGACATCGAGAACGAGAACGATTTTGTTGTAAGCGATCGCTGAGATAAACTGTTTGATAACTCTCTAAAATTTCGGCGGCTTCTTGGGCAGCTTTGGAATTATAGTTGTAGAATTCCCTCAGTAAACGTTGCAATTGTTTAGGATGGTAATTGTTGAGAATTGACCAATCACTTTGTAAGTATACTCCACACTCCCACAGAAAGCGATTGAGTTCCGAGTGAGATTTGACCAATCGTGCTGTCCAAGTGCTAAGTTGAGAACGTTTAGGATTAAAAGTTTTGAGTATTTTGTCGGCTAAAGATTCATAGTTTGTATCAGGTTGAGGCTGTGAAGATGGAAGGAGTTTAAAGTCATCGAGAACAAAAGGCAGCAAATCAATCTGTTGAAAACCCCCAACTTCTCCAAATCGTTGTTCCAACTCCAAACAAGTTCGATCAATTTGCTGAGAAATGAAGCATCGCAGACAAGATTCTGCCCCTTGAAGGGTTGGTGAATCTTCAGTTGAGGATAGTGCCATCAAATCAATCAATTGTCTTTGAATAGCAATATCTGGAACTTCCTCACTATTTATGAGTTGGGGAAACTGCTCTTGGAAGAAGGCTTTCGCCGTGGGAATTTCCTCGACCTGGCGTTGACCCCCAGTGTTTAATCTCACCCAATACCAATACCGGGATGCAGAGTTCATCAGAGTTGACAATATCCTCCAAGTTAACAGTACCGTTTTTGCGTATCCGTTCTACATATTTAGGAGCGACTCAGCTTATGCAATCTGTGGAGTAACGATGAATATATTCGCTTTCGTCAAGGGAGCAATACGGCTCAAATTTATTCGTTTCGGGAAATCGGTCTATCTCAACTGCATATCCCAGTGTGTCTAAAAAATAGGTTGAAGAAGAATCAACACCGTCTTTAAAGATTGCACGAACAATTCAAGATCTAAAGGGAGAGTCTACCGCTTTGCGTGGTTTGAGCGATACTTATCATTGCTTGAGACAGTATCGAAAATCTATCAATATTCTCTCACCATTGCATGAAAAATCGGCACCCCCGCTAGAGAAGCAAGTTCCCTAAGCCGTAGGAATGAAATCCCAGAGCGATAGAATCAACGGGAGAAATGCGATCCGAGAATTACACCACACGCTACGCGAACATCCTTCCCAAAGCATTCTGTGTCCCGAAAAATCTTAAAATAGTATAAAGATTTGAGAAAATATTATTGTGGTGAGCCTTTTAAATCAAGTCCGTTTCACTTGGAAAACCTGCCATAGACAGTACCGTTCCGCACTAACTCCTTCTGCCATCTCTCTTGCGAACTTCCTCCTCGACGGAAACCGCCAAGACCCTTCGGGTTCGCCAGTTGCTCCACTTGGGGAGACCCCAAGACCGCACTGGACTCACCGGAGTTCGCGCTGCCCTCTGCCATCTGCCTTCGATAGAGTTAGAAAATGTTCGTTCAAGCCAACATCAAACTGAACCGCCCAAACGATTTACCGAACCGAGTTTAGTTAAAATGCTTGAACAAACTGGTGTGGGTCGTCCTTCAACTTATGCCAATATCATCAATACTTTATTCGACAGAGTGTATGTCACACTGAACAAGAAGAGCTTGAGGGTAACAGAGTTGGGATTGAAAGTTGATGAATTTTTGTCAAAGGTAGTTCCTGATGTAATAGATCCCGGCTTTACGGCTCAACTTGAAAAGAATTTAGATGAGATTGCCTCCGGTCAACTGAATTGGGAACAATGGCTGATTGATTGGAATTCACAAGTGTTTCAACCTGCCTTGAATCAGGGAAATCAAGCTATAGAACAGGCTGTTTCTGGACAGTTAACCGACTTCACTTGCCCCGTCTGTGGTGCCAAGTTAGAGAAGCATCAATACACAAAGAATCGAGAATTGAAAACCATGCTACGCTGTTCGCAATCTCGTCATCCCAATTGTCAAGATGTGACTTATTTTCAGGCTCAGGGTGTGTTTTGGAGTCCCAAGTTTGGGGAGTTGCCAGGGCAAGTTAAACCGAAGGCAGAGGGTTATAAGTAGTATACTTAACTGAAATCCTACTTTGCTTTTCTCACCGCAGCTTCGGCATTAACTAACCCATTCCCGAAGAAATATTGTTCGGCGGAAACAGGTTCAGGGAGCGGAAAAATCCCCGATAAACGGTCTTGTTTAGACGTTAATCCGACACTCTTTTGCAGACGATAACGATTCATTTCCGATTGCGATAAACTCAGTGAATCATAACTGGCTGTTTCTGTCAGAATTGAAATCAAGGAGTCTCGACTCAAACGAGGATTGACCCCTCGCATTAATGCTACGACTCCTGCGACTGTGGGTGCGGAAAAAGAGGTTCCCTGTACTTGCACATACTGTCCCAACGGATCGAGTGCTACGGCCCAAGACTTCTCCGCTTCTGGGATACCTTGCCAAAATCCTTGCACCCACGTTCCGCCTGTGCTTAAAATACCGCCATCAGGATTGAATTCGGTTTCTCCGCCCGGTGCCATCACATCTAACCGTCCGCCATAACTGCTGTAGAAAGACCGTTTCCCCTCTAAATTGGTGGCACCAACAGAAATCACCCCTGGAATAGCGGCTGGAAAAGAGACTCCATCAAGTTTTTCATTCCCCGCAGATGCAACAATGACTAACTGAGGATGAGCGTCAAGAATGCCAAATACTTGGTCGGCTAAGGCTTGATGAGGGATTACAGTTCCCAAACTTAAGTTAATCACATCCACGTCCCGTTCAGCAGCATAACCCATCGCCTCAATTAACCGAGCAGTGGTAATTTCTCCACCTAACCCAAATACTCGCACGGGTAACAATTTGGCTTTGGGAGCAACACCCACCGCACCTTGTCCGGCTTCGGGTTGGGCTAGAATAACTCCCGCAGACCATGTTCCATGAAATTCTGATGCAATTTGACGACGAATGCGATCGCGTATAAGATCAGCAATTTCCGATTCTGATAAGCTAGAGTTGCGCCGCTGGAAGGAGTTGGCTAAACGTCCGTATTTTTCTAATAATTCTTCATCGGTGAGTTGGAAGGTACTTTGAAAGTGAGGTCGTATTAACTCGAGTTCAGTTTGGCTAATACGGGTATCTGGATCGCCTGTGACACAGAGTTTTGAGGTTTCTGAACAAGTGGTGGTTTTGCTGGTAAAATCCCAACCGTTTGTTTCTCCAGGTAGAGGGTTAGCAATATGAGAAGTGGTGTATAAGTTCTCGGCTAAGTCAGGATGATCCCACTGAATTAAACTATCGAGTACCGCCACGACAACGCCCTCTCCACCGTTGCTATATTTCCAGGCTTCTGTCGCCCGAATATCAGTTCGCGTTCGATATCGACCCCTTCGGGCGGTGCTGTTGAGATGCCAAGCTAGGGGTAGGAGTTGACTTGAGTATTGGGCTTCAATTTTGGGGAGGGAAGCGATCGCTTGTTCTAAACGATTTCTATTTGTCGAAGGGGTTGAATTGGAGGCAATATCTTCAACAGTATAACTGAGAGATTGAACAAAGTTGGGTGTGGCGGACTGGACTCCAGAAATACGGGCGAGTTGGTTAGCGACGTTGAGGATTTCGGTGCCTTGTTGAGTTTGAGAACGGATGAGATAATTATTAGGTGCAAATTGTAAGGGTCGAATCATTTCTAGGTTGTAGCGGTTGAGTAAAGATTGAATGTTTCGGGTGGAGAAATCGGGGTCAAAACTAACTAAAATTTCATTGGGAAGAATGAGGGTTTGAGACTTTTCTTGGGGGTTTTGAGTTAAAGATAGTACGGGTAAGGTATTCTCAACGTAGGATTGTTGACGAATTTGTTGACTGAGAGTGTTGGGGCTATTGGGTGGAACGGTGACAATGGCGTAACGTTCTCCAAGGGGTTGTACGTCTATTTTGATGGTGGGTGTACTATTTCCTCGACTACGGGAACGGCTACTAGGATTTTCAAGGTCTTGCTGAAGTTGTAAATAGAGGGGAATATTGGGGGTGAAACTGCGACTGCGTGAGGTGGAGGATGGAGTTTCACGGAAGGAAACGGCGATCGCATCTTGTCGTAAATTGAGGGGAATAGGTTGACCGTAGAAGGTATAATATAATTCGGTTTGGGATTGGGCGGTAACGGTTTGAGAATTGAGGATATTGGGTACAATTGCGGCGGTGAGAAAGTATCCGGTCAGAGTCAGGCTAAAGAGTAACCGCTTCATTGTTTTGATCTCCTTGAATGTTCGGTCACTGACTCATATTTTTGGGGGTGTCGAGGATATGCAGTTTGTTGAATGATTGGCAGCTATTTACCGACTTCAATTACTTGACCGGGAGAAATTTGAGCTAATATCTTACGAACATCTGGTATTAATGGAATTAAATTCGGAAGACGATTGCTAGAAGCAACCATTATAATTACTGCAACGCTGGATGATTGTAAGTTTTGTTGATACTGTAAATTTTGATCGGTTGTGAGTAAAATTGTCAAACCATTCTCAGCCATTAATTGAAGTAACTCACCATTCTTTGTACCTGACCAACCCATCTCTGTAACGGTTTGGATTTCATAGTCAGACAGTTCGCGTTTCAAGGGTCGCGGAACACATTCATCTAGCAGAATTTTCATAGGTGATTAACATTTCTTGGGCGAGTTCGAGGAGTGCGATCGCTTGTTTCGGATTAACGCTGGGAAAATGGTCGAGAAATTCATTGAGTGAATCTCCCGCTTTTAAATAATCCAATAAAGTTTTAATCGGAACGCGAGTCCCCACAAAAACAGGAGTGCCGCCCAGAATATTGGGATTTTTATCTATTACTTGAGAAATTGGTAACATCATTACTCAATAGCCACTGTTAATTCTGTTAACTTTTGATGTTTTAGACGATAGAATATAATATCAATATTGTATCATCTCATAAACTTTATGGAAATTATAGTTGAAATTCCCGATGAAATTGCCCAAAGACTCAATCTATCTCAGGAAAGTCTCTCTCGTCGAGTCTTAGAAACAGTTGTTGCTGATGCTTATCGTTGCGGTGAAATCAGTATAGGAGAAGTGGGAAAAATTCTACAGTTTTCAACTCAGTTAGAGATTAATGCTTTTTTAGAATATAAAGGTGTTGATCTTAATTGCGATCGCGCTGAACTTGAACAAGACATCGATCAACTGTCTAAACTGAAAACATCTTTTTTGGAGTTAGTTGATCGACATTCTTTTAAGCTACCCAAACACTATCAATTTAATCGAGAAGAACTCTATGACCGATAGAAAAATATTTCTAGATACAAATGTTTGGATTTATCTTTATGCGAAAGATCCACTATGATTTACAGGCAATTTGCGATCATCTACGAAAAAAACAGGCTGAAAGCGGAAGAAAAATGATCTCAGAACCGTTTAAGCCACGTAAACAGTCAAATAAGACACGCTGATTTTTTCGGGAGAATGGCAATATTAACATCAGTAATTTGCTCGTTGTCGAATCAGTTCTATTGTTGCTTGGTTAATTGTAATTTTTGAGCCACCAATACTAATGTGAGTAAAAATACAAACTTCTCAATTCTATTCTATTAGATTTGATTAGCGATCGCGTCATGTCTCCTCCGCCGTCTTCTCAATACAAGTTTTACAAAAACACTTAAACGACTGCAAACCCTGTCATATTCCGATGTTCTGGGCGACAAAATCCCAAGATAATATCCTCTTTTTGCACACCTAAATCTAAGAGTTCTTGAGTTACACCTGACTCTGTTCCATCCCATTCTACCCAAATTTTATCATTACAAATTCGCAGATGAAACACAACAGCATGAACGCGACCTGTACGATCCCAACCCAAATCCATTAATAAATAATTGTCGTTGATTGTATCGCACAGAGGTAGGGTGTCAATTTCTCCATGACTAGGAGTGTATTCAGCATGACGTTTGATAATTGTTTGAATAATTTGTCGATATTGTTCTAGCTTATCCATTGCACAATTTCCTCTAAGTTAGGGTCAAATATTAGAAAGGTGATCTGATGATCTTCGACAATTTCTTGAATAGCAGGTCTTTGGAAAAAATCTTGATAAACATCCTCAGCAATTGCCAAATGTAGTTCTCGTTCTGGATTGACTCGTCTGAGTAAAGAACGATAAATCCCGTATTGTCCAACAGTTTTTTCCAGTTCGGTCATCAAGGATGGACTGCGAAACACTTTGATTTCAACGACAATTTTACGATTTTGTTTTTCAGCAGCTAAGGCTTTTTCGGCTCCTAAATCGGCATATAGTCGTATTCCTTTATACTCAATTGTGAAAGGATCGTCGGTAATTGTCCAGCCCTCCTTAACCAAAGCTGTTTTCACAACATTATGATACAAGTCATACTGGGGCATTCTTCAACTTCATTGCTGTAAATGTTTTCATCGAGTGAACGTTAGTTTAATGGTCTAGCTGAAGCCGTACTAACTGAAATTATAATCAGTCTCGGACTCAATCTACGACCTTGAAGTCTACCCCAACCTTTTGCATAAGCTCAATATCTCTCAAATATAGGAATAGGCTAGGATTAACGTAGGCTAACCCTAACCTTTCTTTATAACGGTCTTTTGTCTACGCTCAAATAACTCTTAATTTTCGCTGTTGAGTCGGATTTGACCCTCTCTTATTGAAAAAGAGTACCTTCGAGACTGACTACATTGAACGGGTTCAGATGTGGCGTATCTTTCTAAATTGTGAGTTCTGGCAGTGTAACCCTCTGAAAAACTCTCATCAAATCGGATTTGAAAGTTTGGGGAGGTTTGACGACCTGGCGCATAAGTCCACCAATGCTTTATTGATTGTTTAGCTTCTAGAGAATCAGTAGACCATTCACCATCACCCCATCGATAACTGTAACGCAATTCGTGATTTGTCGGATTCTGGATGCAAACTGCACCTACCCCAGTAGAATTACCAGGCGGTTGGTCGAATGCGTCTTTGATGATTTCTATGGCGGTTCCGTATGTTGAACCCGGAGGCCAAAATTCTGAGTTGTGTCGTCCCCAACTAAAACCTATAATTCGTCCAGAGGAATTTGTCACGAGTCTTGCTTCTGTCCACAGGGGTGCTTGAAACCAAATCCCTTGACCGACAACGATATAATTGTAGACGACTTCACCGTTGCGACGATTCTCTAGAATTTCACAGCCTGCCTTCTCGTAGGTTGCCATTGGAAAAGCAATATTGTACAATACCCGACCATAAGCTTGAGCATCATTACAAAGATTTTGGGATTGAGCAGTGACGGGAATTTGTAGCCATCCCAAGCCAGTTAAGGATAAGGCAACGGAAGACAACAGCGAAAAAAAGTTCTTTGTTCTGTTCATCAAAACCTCACAGAGTCATCTAATATCGGTCATTTCTCGAACATATTTTTTATTGGGTTTGACTTATGCAATCCAAGTCAAATAATGGTGAAGGTTACTGTCTGTATAGGAAAATTCTCAATAAAAGATTACTGTTATCTGCTTCGACACAACGTTAGAAAGTCTGTCTGATGACAAGCAGCAATAGGTCTCACACTCAAACAATAGTTAGGATGGTGTAGGAAGTGGGGGATGGTCGCTATGGATTGGCCCAAAACCCACCCTTGCATAAGCTCAATATCCATCAAAATAGGTTATGGGTAGGAAAATGGTTTTGAGGAAATGGTCAATGTTCATCCCCGCTCAACTTTCGCTGAAACGGCTTGCGGCTTGCTGTGGAGTGGTGAGTCTGTTGTTTGCTACGCCTGTAACGGTTATCGCTGAGGAATTTTCAACAAATCAAGTTTTGTTGGCTCAACAGTCGGATGAACTGGAAACGGCAAAACAGCAGGTAGGTCAAGCATTAGAACAAATTGATGCGGGTAACTGGGAAGAAGCAGTGACTTTGCTTGAACAAGCACTTTCTGTTCATCAGAAAGCCCTTGGTAATGAACACTATCTCGTTCAATTTATTGAATATTATCTTGAAGGAGCTAAACTATCCCAGGCAGGTCAGACTGAAGAAGCAAAAGCTGCATTTGAGCAAGGGACACGTCTATTTAGAGAGATGCAGCAAGCCATAAAAAATAATAATCAAACATCATCCTCAACACCTCAATCTCCTGAACTCGAAGAAGCCAAACGACTCAACCAACAAGTTATTCAACTCTATCAACAAGGTAAATATAATGAAGCCATACCCATAGCAGAACGTGTTCTGGAGATGAGACAGAAGCTCCTGGGTGATGAACATCCCTCTGTCGCAGAAAGCCTCAACAATTTGGCAGGACTCTACGAGTCTCAAGGCAGGTATAGTGAAGCCGAATCCCTCTACATACAAGCACTGGAGATGATACAGAAACTGCTGGGTGATGAACATCCCCATGTCGCTATCAGCCTCAACAATTTGGCAGAACTCTACAGTTCTCAAGGCAGGTATAGTGAAGCCGAACCCCTCTATCGACAAGCACTGGAGATGTTTCAGAAACTGCTGGGTGATGAACATCCCTTGGTCGCTACCAGCCTCAACAATTTGGCATTACTCTACCATTCTCAAGGTGATACAACTCAAGCTATCAGCTTTCTGAGTCGGGGACTTGAAGTGCAAGAACAAAACCTGAATATTCTCTTGACAACGGGTTCGGAACGTCAGAAACAAGACTCGATGAAAACACTTTCAGGTGCAACTGATTTTGCCGTTTATCTGCATATTAAAGATGCACCCAATAACTCAGAAGCGGCTCGTTTGGCTTTAACAACTATATTACGTCGTAAAGCTCGAATTCTCGATACTGTCACCAATGAATTACAACTTATTCGAGCAAATATCACCCCCGAAAATCAACAACTCCTCGATAAATTAGACACAATTCAACAACAACGAGCAAATCTACTTTATAATCCCCCGGAAGATTTACCGCCAGAACAATATCGTCAGCTAACCGAGGATTTAAGAGCGGAAGCGGAACAGTTAGAAGCACAATTAGCTCAACGCAGTGCAGAATTCCGAGTTGAAACTGAACCTGTAACAATCGAAAAATTACAACAATTAATTCCTGAAGATACTGCTTTAGTTGAGATTATTCAGTACGAACCTTTTGATGCAAAAGCTCAACAAGATGAAAAATGGGGACAACCTCATTATGCAGCTTATATTATTTCTAGCAATAGTATCAACTGGGTGGATTTAGGAGAGGCTGAACCCATCGATCAAAAAGTAAATGAATTTCGGCGAGATTTAGGTGAAAAACGGTCTAATATTGAACGTTCTGCCCGTGAATTAGATCAGATAGTTATGCAACCGATACGAGAAAAGTTAGGTGATAAAACTCATATTTTAATCTCTCCCGATGGTCAACTCAATCTAATTCCCTTTGCAGCATTAATGGATGAAAATAACGAATATTTAGTCAAAAATTATCTGTTCACCTATCTCACCACCGGACGGGATTTATTGAGACTACAACTCGACGCCCCCAGTCGTCAACACCCCGTTATGTTAGCTAATCCCAATTACGATGAACCCGGAAATTCTACAGGCGTTCAATTAGCCTCAAATTCCCCTCGTATCGAAGATTGTACGTTTAGCCCCCCTAGCCCCCCAAGTTTGGGGGGAACCGGAGTTCAAAGTCCCTCGTCTCTTAAAGCCCCCAATGTTGGGGGTTTGGGGGCAGGGGATTTAGGGGGCAGAAAAGACGGGTGTATACAAGCCAACAGAACAACATCGAAAAGAAGCACAAACCAACGTTCAACCGACTTCAATAACCTCGCATTCGGCCCCCTCGAAGGCACTCAACTCGAAGCTGACGCTATTAAACCTATTGTCCCGAACTTACAAGTTTTCACAGGTTCTGAAGCGAGTGAAAATCTTCTCGAACAGTTACAAGCCCCCAGTATTCTGCATATTGCGACTCATGGGTTCTTCCTCGAAGATATTGAATGTACTCCGATGACGGGAAGCCGAGGGACTCCCGATGCCACTATTGAGTTTATTCCTAACCCTGACTCTCAACTAGACTGCAAACCTACTCCCAGTAACCTCGAAAATCCTCTTTTGCGTTCGGGGTTGGCGTTGGCGGGGTTCAACCGTCGTGAAAGTGGCGACAAAGATGGGGTATTAACCGCTTCGGAAGTGACTCGACTCAAGCTTTATGGAACAGAATTAGTGGTGTTATCGGCGTGTGAAACGGGAGTGGGTTCAGTGAGAACGGGTGAAGGCGTTTACGGGTTGCGGCGGGCGTTTGTGAAGTCGGGGGCGGAAAGTCAATTAATGAGTTTGTGGAAAGTCGATGATTATGGAACTCAAAAGTTAATGTCAATGTATTATCAACGCCTAAAAAATAGAGAAGCGCGATCGCAAGCTATGCGTCAGGTACAGTTAGAATTATTACAAGCCCCTTTTTATGAACATCCCTATTATTGGGCTTCATTTATCTTCTCTGGAGATTGGCGATCAATGGAGAGTTTTTAGTTAATAATTATTATATCATTTTTGGGGTTTCATTCTTCAACAGAGAGTTTTTAGTTAATATATCAGTTGTTGGGTTTCATTCTTCAACCCAACCTACTGCTTTAACTTTTTGACAGAGATTTTAATCTCTTGGTTGATGATGACTCAAACTGTTGGTATTAACAAAGCGATTACAAACTTATATGAAGCTCAACAAAAGTTCGGGCTAACTCCCACAACAGATTCTGACTTTTTTACAGAATGGTTGGAAGATTTTCCTGAACTTTCCTTAAATGAAAAACAAGTTTGCGATCGCCTGAAAAATCGCTATCGTTATTATGAAGCTGACGGAGCTATTACTGAGGGTACTGTTAATTTTATCATAGTTTCTCCATTATTGGAATTGCTGGGGTTATGTGACCCTCCGTTTAAAATTCGTAGCGAGAAATTTGTACAAGTAGAAATAGAAAATGGGGACACAATCTTGAGAGGATTAATTGATGTTTTAGTGGTTCAAGATCAATTGTGGTTAGTATTAATAGAAAGCAAACGATATGGGTTTAGCGTCATGCAAGCTTTACCCCAAACTTTAGCGTATTTAATGGGGTCTAGTTCTCAACAGCCTGTGTGTGGTTTAATTACCACTGGGGAAGATTTTCTGTTTGTGAAGTTGGATAGTCAACAAAAACAGTACGATTTGTCTGATAAATTCACCCTTTCGACTCGTCGAGATAACCAACTTTACACGGTTGTTCAGATTCTCAAACGATTATTAGGCATTGCAACCCCAAAAACTGCATAAGGTAAACGGCCTCTAAATATGTAGAATTGGCAGGACAAGGATAATTAACATGGAGGTGACAATTCATTCTTATGGGTTTGGCATGGCGATATTGGTATGGAGTGAGATTAAATGGGAGAGGTGAATGTCAGAAGGAAGAAATTCCGACAGCCAAAGCCTTCTTTCAACAACAATTTCCCCAATGGACTGAGAATTCAGACGTTCCCGATGCGTTAATTCAACGGCAATTCATTTCAATTCTGCGTTCAGAAGTAACTGAAGATTCACCAACTCAAACCGAGGCTGAATTTTGTCTGCGTTGCTTTATTTCTCAGCAAATTGAACAAACCTGTTCAGAATTAGTCAGACGATTTGGAGAAACAGGCGGTTTCAAAACAATTGATTTACTCCCTTTTGTTTTAGATGATGTGAAATTACTTCAGCGTTTTCCTTCCTCAACTGAGACTAATTACGAATCTTTAGCGGATAAAATCCTGCGAACTTTCAACCCAGAACGCGCTCAAATTAGCACCTGGACTGCTCAATTAGTTAAGTCTAACAGTGAACTCAGCCGTTTTCTTTGGGAGTGTGGAGTTCATATCCAAAGTGACTGGTCTATTCTCAATAATTACCAGCCCAAACAGTTAGAAAAGTTGCTCACGGAGGTCTATAATTATAATTTAATTACTGCTCAAAAATCTGCCCAAATTCTAGATAGTTATCAAATCGTTTATTTAAGCGATCGCATTCAGAGAAACCGTTCCCGTTCTCGTTCTTGCTGTCAGCCCCCAACACCCGAACAATTAAGCCGAATTCTCGCTAATTTAGAGGAGAAAAACATTACAGGTTATACCTCAGATGATCTATTAGAACAGTTAGAATCTTTAGCAGAGTTAATTCGGCAGTCTCGTCAACCCAAACAAGAACCACTCCTTGACAATCATACTCCTCAAAAAATAGTAGATGAAACAGAAACAGAAATGCAGGAGTTTTTACAACAGTATCGTCAAGTTTTGGTAACTCAATTAGATCGGGCGATTGTCCAAGTTCTAGATAATCGTGTGAGTTATCTCAGTCGTCGTAAACCACCTAAAAATAATCAATTTATTCAGGCTTTGCGATTATACTGTCAGGGTCAACCGATGAGTCAAATTGCTGGACGAGTGGGATTAGAAAAACAGTACCAAGTTGTTCGATTACTTCAGCTTAAGCAACTGCGAAAAGATATCCGAAATCAATTAATTTTGACCTTAAAGCCTAAAGTTTTACAACTCGCTCGTTACTATACAAATCTCACAAAACTAGAACAATTAGAACAGGCGATAGCCACAGAAGTTGACCGTATCCTTGAAGAGTCTGAACGAGAAACGATGAGTTCAAATTGTTCTCGTGAGAGCTTGTTGGCTCGTCGTCTCTCCCGTCATTTATAGCTTTATTTATAGCTTTAAACTTTTACCCTAGAAACATGAACCATGAAAACCACAATTCAGGACAATAACTGTATGAATCCCGAAAACTTTATCTCAGAAGATAGTATTTCTTTAACGTTAGAACAAGTCAACCAAGCTGCAACTGTGAGTCAAACTCTAGCCACTCATCCTCGTCAACAGTGGCAAGCTTACTTGAATATTCTAGCCAGGTTAGGCATCATTGAATGGTTGCAGCAACGCGCTCCTGAATTATCAGTTTTAACTGATAAACTGCAAGATTCAATGTCTTCTGTTTCTCAACTTCAAGTCAGTGATTTTAAGCTAATTTTAATCGTTACAGATAGTTCAATGAATACAGAAGTTTGTGTTCCGAGAGAGAGTATTGAGAATTCGATTAATTCATCTCAAGTGTATGTATTAGTTGAAGTCATCGAAGATTTACCTGTATTAGAAGACGCTGAAGAACAAGTGAATATTTCTGTGTTGGGATATCTTACCTCCGAACAACTCAATCAACATAATCCAACTATTCTTGATGATGAGCTAGGGTTACTTTCAATGGATTGGTTTGAACTGAAACCGGATAGTTTGTTATTGTACTTGCGCTGTTTTGAACCGCAAGCAATTCCCAGCCAAGCTTCATCAGAAGTTCTGCAACAAAAACCATCTCAACCCATTTTAAATGTTGGAAATTGGCTCAAAAATCAGTTCGACCAAATTGCAGAAGACTTGTCTTGGACATTGTTACCGCCTCTAGCTTATGGTTCAGCTTTTCGAGACTTAAGAAGTCCGATAGAACTGTTTAGAGATGCAGCCATTGAATTAAGAGAACAAGCTCAATTATTCATTCCTATTGAAGCTAGAACTGCTTATCGAGAGTTAGTTTGGGAGGAGGTTTCAATGTGGTTATTTGCTACAACTTGGCAAATTAATACAAATATAAATTCTCCAGAATGGACACTCTTACTCTTACTCACTGCTCAACCCAGTTCAAGTTTACCAATAGGAACTCAGTTAGTTGTTCGAGATGAGCTACAAGTCCTAGAAGAACCGATTCGCACTCATCCGACACAAGACTATATTTATGCTCAAGTCATCGGAGCTTATGACGAACAGTTTTATGTAACAATTAGCCTTCCCAATGAAATCGCAATTACACTCCCTCCTTTTACATTTTCTTGTTAATTTTACCTCGAAAGATCATGCTACAGTTGTACATTCAGAAAATTGAACAGTTGTGTCTCTTTGAGTTAACCTCAGAGCAAGGACAACGACAAACGGCTCAGATTCCATTTGAAACCATCATCATAGAAGATTATCAGGAATGGCATAGAGCCTACATTAATTTTTATCAAACTCACTCTCTATTCAACTCAGAAGATATCGACCCAAAGTTTCGAGGAAAATCAGTCGGAAGTGGAAGTTTGACACCTTCTGCGACAGATTGGAAAAGTCGTCTCTTTAATACTGAATCTCGCTTAATCAATGATTTTAATCAATGGTTACGCCATCAAAAACTGTATGAGATTCGAGTAGAAATTGCTAAGGTTTGTCGTCAATATGCTTCTAATCATCCGATGAATCTCTTTCTCATCTGTGGTTCTCCAGAACTAGAGAAGCTACCCTGGGAATCCTGGGAAATTGGCGATGAATTGGCGAATGTTGCTCCGATTTATATTTCTCGGATTCCTAATAATATTACCGCGCCTCCTTCTGCAATCGTTCAGCGTTCTCGTCCGAGAATTTTAGCGATTATTGGTCAGGATGGTCGTCTCAATTTTCAGCAAGATTTATTAGCTCTCCAAAAACAGCTTAAACCCATTGCAACAGTTAAAACAGTGGGTTGGAAACCCGGAAAATCAGCTTCGGAATTAGAAACAGAAATCAAACAAGCGATTATAGACGAGAAAGGTTGGGATGTATTATTTTTCGCTGGACATAGTAATGAAACGCCGATAACGGGAGGTGAATTAGGAATTGCACCGGGAGAGTTTTTGCAGATTCAAGATATTAGCAGTCAGTTAGAAAAGGCGAAGAAGAATGGATTACAATTCGCTCTATTTAATTCCTGTAATGGTTTGAAAATTGCTGAGAGTTTAATTAACTTGGGATTAAAGCAGGTGGCGGTGATGCGAGAACCGATTCATAATCAAGTGGCTCAAGAGTTTCTGTTGCAATTTTTGCAGAATTTAGCTCAGTACAAAACAGTTCAAGAATCATTAATTTCCGCCTGCAATTTCCTCAAAGTCGAAAAATCTTTTACCTATCCTTCCGCTCATTTAATCCCATCTCTATTTTGTTATCCTCATACTCAATGGTTTCAGCTTCAACCTTCAGGTTGGCGAGAACTTTTAAAACAGTTTTTTCGTCCAAAATGGTATGAAATTGTTGCTTTAGCGACTCTATCAATTTTAAGTTGGCAAGTTCCTGTTCAGTATCAGTTACTCGAACAACGAGTAGGAGTTCAAGCCCTGTATCGTGACATAACTGGACAAATTTCTCCAACTCAGTCCTCACTTTTATTAGTAAAAATAGATGATGAATCTCTAATTGAAGTTGGCTTTCCTGATCCTCTTATTAATCGAAAATATCTTGCTCAATTAATTGACCATGCTGCTCAACTTAATCGAGATGTTGTAGGAGTTGACTATGTATTAACAACAGTTGAACCGGAAGAAGATCAGGTATTAAAAACTTCGCTGGATACAGCTATAAAGAACTCAAAATCGTTGTATATATTCGCAACCAGCCGTAATGTTAATGATAGACGTCTCTGGACACTAACACAATTTGCAGATAAAAACTGGCAAGGAGATACTAGAATTTGGGAAAATGGTCGCTATATGACTCTACTTCCACTCCCAAATGAAGAACGACCTTTTCCGCTCAGTTATCTATTAGCTTTAGCCTATACTTCCAGTCAATCTCAACCCAATTTACAACAACAAAATCCGGTTCAACTTACAGAAAATCTCTTTTATAACTGGATGCGTCCTTCAGTTTTAACCATGATGTCTTATCATTTTTATCAATATTGGTTACATCCAATTGTAGACTTTTCGATTCCAGTTGAACAAGTTTTTGATAGTATTTCTGCCAAAGAATTTCTCGAAACTTCACCTGAAAAACTTCAGCAACAGTATCAACAACCTGTAATTATGATTATACCGGGAGGATATAGCAATGCAGGCTTAAATAAGGCAGGGGAAGATAATTTACCTCCACCACCTGGGTTCTGTTACTGGCAGCGTCAATTAAATTCTCAACCCACTTGTCGAGTGCTTTTAGGTGGTGAAATTCATGCTTTTTTATTTCATCATTTTCTCAATCAAAAACCGATTATTTCTGTTCCTGACCTGTGGCTTTTGTGGTTCTTTGTCGTCATGGGTAAAGGCGTAGCTTTAATGATTGAACGCTCTCAACCGAATCCTAAAAAAATTGTACTTTTGCTCATTGGAGGTACACTCATCTATGGAATAATCAGTCTACAGATGTACGCTTCCATTCAGATTTTATTGCCCGTTATTATACCAACTGCAATTCTTTGGATTTATCTTTTTCCGTACAAAACCTATACCTCTAAGTCAAATTACTAGGAGAGATCAGATGATATTGAATCGACCTATATTCTCTTTATTTTGCTTAATATTTGGGAGTTTAATGATTAGTGTAAGCAACCAACCTGGATATTCACAAGAAAATTTACCTGAAGTTTCATCATCAATATCTGGTCAACAACTCTGGCGGAGATTTTTTCCAAATAGTGAATCTCCAGATAGTGAATCTAAAAGAGGTAGTTCAGAAGGAGGCGCAAGAGGAGGTTTCTGTCCTATTGCACCCAATCAATTTTCTCAGGCTGAATGGGTTTGGAATGAACGTCTAACCTTTACTTGGGTAGGAGTTTTGACTCAAGTTGAAATTCGAGAACAAGGGAATAAAAAGGTGGTTTGGAGTCAAGATATTTCGGCGAAAAATCGGATCGAATTAAATCCTGAAACTGCATCTTCTACTCCCTTGAAACTCTATCAAGTCACAACTGGAACTTCACTCAAACCCGGTCAAGTTTATGAACTTCAGGTTTCAACAACTCCTCCCATTGCTTATCGTCCGATTCTCTTTCAAATAATGACTTCTGAAAACCGAGATTTGATGACTCAAGGCTTGCAAGAGTTAGAACGAGAATTGAAGACAAAAAATATTACAGGTGATGCCGCAAAATTACGGCGGGCTGATTATTTTGCGAGTCAGAAACTTTGGTCTGAGTTTTGGCAAGAAGTATTATCTATTAATACAGCTTCGGAAGATTTAAAAACATTAATCAATCAAACTGTTAATCAACTTTGTTAGAATTAATCCTGATTAGCTTCCCTATAAAAGAGAAGGCTAACTGCTTGACCCCACCAACCTCCCCCTAAAAGGAGAAGGCTAACTGCTTGACCCCACCAACCTCCCCCTAAAAGGAGGAGGCTAATTACTTTCTTGCTTTCTAGCGGGGAGAGGTCAAAGGGTTTTTATTGTGCTTTGCCTTAAAATAGGAGCTTGTTAATCATATTCGAGATTTAATTCTCTTAAAAAATTCTCCCCTCTCCTAAAAGGCGAGGGGTTGGGGGAGAGGTTAATTTTTACTGTGCTTCACCAACCAGGGTAAATGCAGCCCAATTAATCGGTTCAGGATACTTTTCTTTAGTTTCTAATATGGCTTGACGTAAAGCAACAACTTTATCGGTATCTTCTGTCCAATACTCATAGAATTTAGTCATTAAAAACTGAGTCGAATCATCTGGAACTTTCCACAATGAAACAATTAAACTCGGAACTCCTGCTTGTAGAAATGCACGAGATAAACCAATGACGCCCTCACCTGCAATTTTACCCCGTCCGGTATCACAAGCACTCAATACCACTAACTCGGCGTTGAGTTTCATATTATAAATTTCAACGGAAGTTAACAGTCCGTCTGCATTTCCAGAAGGGGCTAAAGCGATCGCACCCGGTGCATCCAACACCCCAGATTCTTCGGGAATACCATATTCTAACAGTCCGTGAGTCGCCAGGTGAATTAATCGAGCATTCTGCATTTTTTGGGTGATAATAGTTTCAGTCGCCTCATTCCGAACGAGAGGATCGACTTGGAACTTTTCGGCGATCGCAAAGGCTTCATCTTCTGCTCCTTTTAACGCTGAAAGTTGCCTCACTTCATCGGTTTCAGGATGCCAAACTTCAGGCATCGTTGGATTCCCGACAATGAGAACCTCAGAAGCCGGATTATTACGTTTTTCGGTGTGGGATTTCCGAGCAATATCTAGTAATTGAATCGAGGGAGAAGTGAGAATTGTGTGTTTTTCGATTAAGTATTGATTTTGCTCATCTATTAATGCGGGAAACGGAACTAGATACAATTCGCCTTGCGGCATAAATACGACTTTTTCTGAAGGATCTGTAGGTAATAAATCAGCAATGGGTTGAATTAAAAGGTCATGGAGTTGGCGGAGATTAGCCGTTTGTTTTGCCAGTTGTTCTGGACCTGGAACATTAACGACTGTAGCGGGAGTACGTCCTCTTGCACCAATATCAATCCGACTTTTATCAACAATTTCACTCAGAGGAGTATTGAGAGAAGATAAATTAACTTCCTTAAAAATCACTTCACCAGTTGGTTGGACTATCCAGATATAAAGTGACGCAATATCGTCATCTTGATAGCGAATGATTGAATACTGAACGAATGTCGCATTTTGAGTTTGAGCAATCTGACGAATTTGTTCAATGTTTAGAGGGTCATTTGTTGGAATGAGACTTTGTTGATCATTATTGAGCTGTTCTGAAATTGATTCTGCCAAACTTCGAGCGCGACCTTTTTCAGAAATCTCCAAAGCAGCATCAGTTTTATTCTGAGCTACTAATGCTCCTTAAAGGACACGAAAAGCACCAAGGTATCTATCAAAAAAGGAGACTTTATCTTGATCCTGTTTAAGTTGAATGCGTAGAGATTCATAAATATCTATTGCTTTTCTTAATTTAGCTTCAGCTTCTCTTGGTTTACCAGCTAGAAATAAAGCATCACCCAAATTGTTCAGAAATATCGCTTCTCCCCTGCGATTACCAAGATCTCGAAAAATAGCTAAAGACTGCTGGTGGAATTCTATTGCTTTCTGATACTGCCCTAAACTCCTGTAAACATTGCCCAAATTACCTAGAGATCCTGCTTCTCCATTGTGATCGCCGATTTCTCGTTTAATGACTAAAGACTGCTGATGGAATTCTATTGCTTTTTGATACTGCCCTAAACCTGAGTAAGCACTGCCCAAATTACCTAGAGATCCTGCTTCTCCATTGTGATCGCCGATTTCTCGGTCAATGGCTAAAGACTGCTGATAAAATTCTATCGCTTTCTCATACTGCCCCAAACGACTGTAAGCATTGCCCAAACTGCCTAGAGAATTAGCTTCTCCATAGCGATCGCCAAAATCTCGAAAAATAGCTAGAGATTGCTGATAGAATTCTATCGCTCTCTCATACTGCCCCAAACTATCGTAAGTAATACCCAAATTGTTAAGAGAGTTAGCTTCTTCATTAGAATCACCGATAGCTTGAAAAATTCCTAAAGACTGCTGATGGAATTCTATTGCTTTCTGATACTGTCCTAAACCTAAGTAAGCACTGCCCAAATTAGTTAGAGATGCAGCCTCTCCACTCCGTCCACTAAGTTCTCGATAAATAGATAGAGACCGTTGATGGAATTCTATTGCCTGTTGATACTGTCCTAAACCTGAATAAGCATTACCCAAGTTATTGAAAACAATTGCTTCTTCATTGTGACTGCCGAGATCCTGAAAAATAGCTAAAGATTGTTGGTAGAGTTCTATTGCTTTCTCATATTGCCCTAATTAAAGTGTTTCTGGATCAATATTTAACTCTCTCAACTTAGCAGCCAGTCGTTCATTGCGTTGTTGTTCAGCTTTCGCCACTTCTTCAGGGGTCTTAACTAACTGACCTTCTGATTCAAAAAACCTCAGTTTTTCTTCATAAATCCCTAGAAAAAGTTGTAACTGTTCGCTCCACAAATAGCCATGTTCGTTCGGCTGTAAATCTTGATATTTACCATCAACTAGATGAAATCCCTGAAATTCCAAAGTATCCGGTGAAAACCAGAAATAATCCGGGGTACGAAAGATATCCTGATAAATTTCTTTTTTAGTGGTGCGATCAGTATTTGCAGTTGAATTCGATAATAACTCGATAATGAAATTAGGATATTTACCCCCTTCTTCCCACACTACCCAACTTTTCCGAGGTTTTCGTTCTGTGTTCAAAACTACAAAGAAATCTGGCCCACGAAAATTTTGGTTCTTTTTCTGTTCTGGACTATAATAAATCGTCAGATTTCCAAAAGCATAAAAATCCTGACGATCTTGCCAGAAATATTCTAGCATTTGAATCAACAGTAAAATTTGTCGTAGATGTAATTCAGTTTCCAAGGGTGGCTCCTTACTTTCTAAATCTCCGGGGGGAAATTCAATCTCGTCAAATTCTGTTTCTGATTGAAGGGTTTCTAAGTCTTGTGCAATGGTCATAGTTTACTCCTTGTTATTTTATGATAAAGTATCTGGATCAATATTTAATTCCCGCAATTTAGCGGCTAACCGTTCACTGCGTTCTTGTTCAGCTTGTCTTTGTTGACGTTCATTTTCAGCTATTTCCTCTGCTGTTATGGCTCGTTCTTCAGCTATTTTTGCTGATTCTTCGGGAGTGGGAACTAATACTCCTTCCGGTGTAAAAAATCTCAACTGTTGTTGATGAATACCTAAGAATAGTTGTAACTGTTGACTCCACAAATATCCTTGCTCATTCGGTTGCAGTTCTTGGTATTTTCCCTGAATGATCTCAAATCCTTGAAACTCTAAGGTATCCGGTGAAAACCAAAAATATTCTGGCGTTCTGAATGTATCCTGGTAAATCTTTTTTTTGTCGGTTCTATCTACATTTGCGGTTGATTTTGATAATAATTCTATGATGACATTAGGATATTTTCCCTCTTCTTCCCACACGACCCAACTTTTGCGGGGTTTACGTTCGGTATTTAATACTACAAAGAAATCAGGGCCACGAAAATCTTGAGACTTTTTCTGTTCCAAACTGTAATAAATCGTCAGATTTCCAAAAGCATAAAAATCAGTTCGATCTTGCCAGAGGTATTCTAACATTTGAATCAAGAGCAGAATTTGTCGTAGATGCAGTTCTGTTTCCAATGGTGGCTCCTTACTTTCTAAATCTGTGGGTGGATATTCGATTTCCTCTAATTGGTTTTCCGGTTGGAGTGTTTCTAAATCTTTAGCAACAGTCATCATTTCCTCCAGTTCATTACTTTATACTGTAGTTCATCTCTATCAAGCTAAAACTTCCAGCACAGCCGATAGTACCGCCATTGTCGAGGTTTCATAAGTATTTGTGTCTTGAGTGAGGAGAACCGTTGCGGGATTGCGACTCCGAGAAATATTCGTTAAATCTCCCAGCAAACTACTCATTAAATCAATCGGTTCATCACCTCCTAATCTTTCCAAAGGCCCACGAGAGATACTGCGACTACGTGCAATATTTTGCATGGCTTTTAACGCTAAACGTAGCGGTTCCTGACTCACCAACAACAGCAATTCTGGCGCACCGGATGTTCCTCGAACGGTGAACTGTCCTTCCTCTGGACGAGGTACAATCAAACGACTATTTTTATCAATTTGAGCGGCTTCTTCTGGTGCTTCCCAGTCGGCGGGATAGAGAATATTAATCTCTCCCGTTGCACCAATCACTAATACCCCCAAATAAAGATCGAAATCTTCCAAATTCTCGACTTCGATTTTCAGTTCAGTTCCATCCGCAACCTGAAGCGAATCGATAGCCGTTTTCTCTGTATCTGCACCCCGACTCGCCACTTGTAACTCTCGACCTCCCCCAGTGACTCTCGCCTGAACTCGTAACGGAGAACCTCGACCCACATCCAACAGTTGTCCTAAAATTTGATTCGCCAGTAACCGTTTAAAAGTGGGTTGCAATCGATTAATTGCTTCGGTGACAGGTTCTTCTAATTCCCCAAATGAACTTTTTTGTGGAGTCAAATCATTCAAAAATAGTCCGACACTGCTGGTTGGTGGTAGTTCGATGTTAACTCCTCGACCCGTTTGTTGCTGTTCATGGTTTTCGGTAAAACGTCCTAAAAAGTATCCGCTGGTAGAGAGTTGGTCAGTAGAAACAACTTCAACCCATTTTTGCGGTCGCAATTTCGTCTCAACTGCGGCGCGATCGCTTACTATAGAATCATCCAAAGCAATTTGTAGTTTAGGATTGGCGGGAAATCCCACAATTTTCTCCCGTAACAGACGACCTTCTTGAATTGCAGAAGCATCTCCGGTAATTTGTTTACCGATACCCGATAAACTGCTTTTAACTCGTGAAGTTTGCTCAATTTCCCCAACAATATTTCCAGACTCATCTAAGACAGAAAACACCGTTCCTTTATCTAAACTCAAATTTTGAGAGGCGACACCTCCCATCCAAAACTGAATTTGATTACCACTCATTTTAGTAATGACAGCTTCTGCTGACGGAGTGGTAAGATTCAAGAACAATAACGGCTGTTGATTAAAATTCGTACCGGGTTGATATTCAAAAGTCGGAATCATAGATGTTCGGTTGTTTTTTGCTTCTGCTAAACTGCGAGTGCTACGCTTAAGATTGAGATAAATAGATTCAGCCGACTGTTCAGAGGTGAGTTGCCAAAGATAACGGGTCAATAAATAAGTAAATCCACCCGCATGAAATCCATCAAACCAAGCATCAATGGCTTCTTCAGTTCGTCCAGCAGAACCGAGTGCAACACCTCTAGCAATTCCGGTCTGTCGCCGTTTTTTATACTCATCTTCAGACCAACCCAGTTCTTTTAATAATCGTTTTTGTAACTCTAATTCTGTTTCGCTGGGAACCAATTGTTCACCACTTCTCGACAACCGCGCTGACCGCACCACTACATTTCCCCGTGTTCCTGCACCCGAATGACAACTATCTAGAATCATCGATAGTTTGTCCGTGGGAAGCCGACTCATCAACAGAAATAAGGTTTGTCCCATGATATCTGAGACGGTGACAGTTTCCCCTTCCTGTTTTAGAGGTGTTGCGTTAATAGGAACGATTGTACCGTTATACTGACAGCTATTAACTTGACCCGTTTCCTGACGACATTCTTCAAGATCTAATGGCGATGGATCTTTAACTAAACTACCATGACCTGAATAATGAAAGACTGCCACATCGTCAGGTTTAGCTTGTTTAATTAAATGTTCTTCAAAGGCTTCTAGAATATTCTCACGGGTGGGTTTAATGGGTGAATTATCTGAAACAATTAAAATATCACTAGGATTGAAACCAAACCGATGAATTAATAGATGTTTCTGTAACTCGACATCCATGACACATCCCCTTAATTTTGAGGCTCCTTGATATTCATTAATCCCGACTAATAGTGCTAATTTACGGGGTGTACTCTGGGCTAAAACTTGACCATAATGTTCTGCTCGTTGAAAAAAGTCGAATTGACTCAGACCCAGTGTCGCCAGCGTTGATCCGGCGAATTGCAAGAAATGACGGCGTTTGAGTTGAGACATCGCTCCTCCTCTGTAACCACAAACTTTTAAGCCTATTATCACTCAGAATATATTTGACGAGAACTTCAGCTTATGCAGCGATTGTTCTGAAAATGTTATTAAATTAGAATATTAAGTTAGAACGCTAAAAATAAAGTTGGGTGCTGTTTCCATTCAACCCAACCTCTATCAAGATTAACCCTGCCATTTTTCAAATATTTCAACTGTTTACGGTCGATTTCTCAACTCCCTGACAATTTCTTGAGCCAAATTTTTCGACCACAACGCATCAAATGGACAAAGAATCTGTCGGTTTTCTGGCGATATCCAAACCAAAGCGTCTTCTACATCTGAGATTTGATAGGGTTCATTCAACAAAACGCTAGTGAGCAAGCTATGAACGGCTCTCGCCTGTTCGTCTGTTAATACAATCATTTTTCGAGCCTCCGTTGACGACGTTTGGTTTGAGTCGTGTCTCCTTTCGACAGCATAACCAACGCCTGATCAATATCTCGAACCTTAATCTGTCTGAGTGCAATCAAAATGGACTTGATCAACGCTGCTTCATCATCAGTAAGTGTAACCATGTTTTTTACTCAATAGGACTCTAACCCAGATTTCATAAGGATTCTGAGTGTTTTTGTTGAATCTCATTATAAGGCAAATATTCATCTAGGATCAATAGGGCAATTGATCCTATGCAAAAAGTTAACAATCTGGTGATGATATACTTACTATGTCTAAATCTCAAAACCAACCCCTCAGAATCTATGTTGATAGCCAAACCGTTAGGCTTCTCAAAGCCGTAGCGGGTTTGAAGGATGCGAGTGTTAACTCCCTTGTCAACGAAGCGATTGAAACATGGCTGAATTTACCAGACCAGCAAAAACTGATTGAGAAACACAGCTTAGATGAGATCGAAGATTCTAACGCTATGTAACGTCATGCCAACGAATAAAGACAGGATCACTGTATATTTACCGCCAGAGTTGAGAGAACGCCTATCAAAGCTTGCGGAGAAAGATAAGCGCTCTGTGAGTGCGACAATAGAGATTCTGATCTTGGAGGCTTTAGAAACCAGAGAAAAATCCTCTTAAGCAAGGGTCAATGCAACGAGGAAAATGTGGAAGTGTACACTACACGGGATTTGGGATGAGTGCGAAAAGAAAACCAGAGTTTAGAGTTTTCACAGACGAGGATGTAGTGATTTTAGTTAAAACGCTAGCAGCACTGAGAAATACCAGTATTTCTGAACTGTTTAATGAGGCTTTGGAACTGTGGCTATCTCAACCGGAACAGCAAAAACTGATAGAGAAACATAATTTAGATGAGATCGAAGATTCTGACGCGATGTAACGTCATGCCAACGAATAAAGATAGTTAACCTGTAGGTTGGGTTAAGCGAATTAGTAGTTTTGAGGAGACCACTCGATTGAATACCAAAGCGAAACCCAACACCGTGAAGTTACATTCTTAAAAAAGTGGAAGTTCGCGTTCGCGTAGCGTGGCGTTAGCCGTATCGCAAATCTAGCCAAACTCAATAATGTTGGGTTTCATGCCTCAACCCAACCTACT
>JBCBCI010000080.1:0-27547 GCA_038530755.1 Cyanobacteria bacterium J06592_8
GTCTTCTATAGCATCGATTGAATTTTGGAGGATTTCCATAAACACCTGATTCATCAGTTTAGGATAACACTCAATTTTTGGAAGAGATTTATAGTCTTGAATGACTTGAATTTCAGGACGATTAGTTTGTTGCTGAATCCGACTTCTCAGCAATAGTAATGTACTTTCTAATCCGGCTTGTAAATCAGCTTTCTTGAAATTGGATTCATCTAAACGAGAAAAGGTTCTAAGAGAGAGAACAATTGATTTTATGCGTTGGGTTCCTGTTTCCATCGACGCAATCACATGAGGAATATCTTCTCGAATAAAGTCAAGCTCAATTTCTTCAATCTGTTCTTGAATTTCGGCTTGTGCTTCTGAGGATAAATCGGAAGAGTAACGTTGATATAAATCAATTAAACTGAGTAAATCGGTCAAGTAACAATTACTATATTTAATATTACCATCAATAAAACCAACAGGATTATTAATCTCATGAGCAACGCCAGCCACTAAACGACCCAAGGCAGTCATTTTTTCTGCCTGTAAATTTTTTAAGGCTTGAGCGAGTTGAGCGGCTTTTTCTCGTTCACGAACTTCTGAGGCTTGTAAAGCGAGTTCGGCTTGTCTTTGTTCATCGAAGGCTTGATAAACTTGTTGCACCATTTGTTGAAAAGAGATAATGACATCATCGAGTTCGTTGGGAGATTTTTTTCGAGTTGTACTGAATTTGGGGGATTCTTGTTCATTAATGACGGCTTGTCCGACCTTTAATAAATCATCTCGCAGTTGCATAATTGGTATAATTAAAATCTTTTGCAAGCTTAACATCGTTGCCAGGGCAACCCAAACGGCAATGATCAAAACTAAAATTGAAATCCGAAAAATATAATTATAGATTTCTTGTCGAATAGGTTGATCGTCATAGCAAATTGAGAGAATTTGTTCTTCTTCTGAACGTATCAGTGACCAAGTGAGTTGGTATTGATCGCTGAGTTTTTGACTTCCTAAAAAATTAACCTTGTCTGAGGAAGGGTTCAACGAAAAGAAGGTGAGAATCTCTCGTTTTTTTTGTAGTTTTTCAGATGGATAAAACTGACAGGGCTGACCTTTCGATTTGAGTATTTCTCCATTGGCTGCTGTTAGTGAACCTCCGATTACTCCGGATTGATTTAAGAGTTTATCGAGCAAAGATAACTGGTCAATATTTTGGGTTTCTGTAGCATTTTCTTGAGTAAGAAGAGCCAAGTCAAGCTCTACAGATTCTTCAAGATAAGTGATTAACTCTTGTTCGCGACGAATGGCAGAGGGAAGAAGAATAATAATTTCGATTAAAATAATACTGAGGGAGACCCAAAAAACAATTTGTCGAGATAAACGGGCTTCAAAAAGTTTCACTAATGTTTTCAGTGCAATCGTCATGGTGTTCTTGAGGAGAAAATATACAGCATTATTCGGAATAGAGGTAAGAATATGTTTTGATGGAGATGAATATTTGATTTCATTAAAATGGATTTGAAGGGGATTGATAGGATTTGTTCACAGGAGAATCACTCGTTTTTTCTAAGACAACCGATAGCAACCTAAAATGGGTGATGAATTTTCAGCACTCCAGATGCTTGTACGACAAGATTTCTGAGGTTGGGCAACTCTCACATCTAATTCGATGATTGCTATATATTGATTAATATTTTATCAGCAATTCATGTACTGACAATAGATTTGGGATCTCAAATTGAAGTCACTTTTCTTAACACACTGAATGGAGACACTCTCTTATAAGTCGAGACAACTGCTTAACTGTCCTGATCTCATCTGATATAAAATCCGCGTATTCTAGAGTCAATGGGATTTGAGGTCTGGACAGTATGATTTTTGTCTTTCCGGAAATCAGAAAATAAACACTAGAGGTCAAGATCTAAATAATTCAACGAGATTTCAAGATTGATTCTCATTTCTGATGAAATTCATCAAAACATCTATCCTGAAAACATTAACATTCACTGCGATCGCCACTACTTTATTAATAACTCCGGCTTTTGCGGGGACTTACACTGGAGGAAATTTTACCGTCACAATTAATGGTTCTGGCAACTCGGCATCTTATACAGGTTGCGATAGGAAAGAACGTTGTGTTCATATTCCGACAGCGTCTAACTATAGTTACCAATAAAGTTAATAGTAAAGTCAATATTCGTCAAAGTCCTGGATTAAAGAGTCAAGTTATTTTACAACTCAGACGTGGAGATGGAGTTCGGGCTGTTTCTCGTCAAGGAGATTGGGTAAGGTGCAGGAGTACAAAGAATTGTTAGACACAATGAAGGAAAATGGGGTTCCAGCTCAAAAGGCAAGGGTGCGAACATGGAATAAAATAGTTACGAGGTTGTTCTACGATCTTGTGTATGAACTCCGTCCATCACTACAGACAGTTGCAACCTAATCATCTGCGTATTGACTGAGGGAACCATCCCTCATTTAAAATCAGTGCAAAAACCTCTACAGTAATTTATAGCAAAAGCAAGTGGGGAAAAACAGAGTACACCCAAATCTCAGGATGAACGTTTTCTCAACACAGCAGCACTTATCATACAACCTTCGACACTACGTTAGCTTTTTCATGCTTACTCAAACAATTGATGCCATTTTAAACCGTGCGATCGCCCAAGAAGATATTTCAGTAACAGAGGCGGTTGTCTTACTCCAACAAACCGATCCAACAATCATTGCCTGTATCCGGGAAGTAAGCGATCGCTTACGTCATCAACAAGCTGGAGATACAGTCACCTACGTGATTAACCGCAACATTAATTTTACGAATATTTGTGAACAGCATTGTTCTTTTTGTGCGTTCCGACGGGATGAGGGAGAAGAGGGCGCATTTTGGTTAGATACCGCTCAAATTTTAGAGAAAACAACCGTTGCAGTTCAACGAGGGGCGACTGAAATTTGTATGCAGGGTGGACTCAACCTCCAGGCAAAAGTGAATGGTGCATCTTTGCCCTATTATCTGCAATTGATTGCCACAATTAAACAAACCTTCCCCCAGTTACACCTTCACGCTTTCTCGCCCCAGGAAGTTCAATTTATCGCCCGTGAAGATCATCTCAGCTATGAGGAAGTCATTGCTTCTTTGCGAGATGCTGGAGTAGACTCAATGCCAGGAACCGCTGCAGAAGTTCTCGATGACTCAGTGCGTCGAGTGATTTGTCCGGAGAAGATTAATTCAGCCACTTGGCTAGAAATTGTGGAAACCGCCCATCGTTTAGGCGTTCCAACAACCAGTACGATGCTGTGTGGTCACATTGAAACGCCTCAACAACAGGTAACTCATCTCGAAAAATTGCGATCGCTTCAACAAACAGCGATTGATCGGAACTATCCAGCGAATATCACAGAGTTTATCGCTTTGCCCTTTGTCGGTCAAGAAGCCCCTGCCCCATTACAGCGACGAGTTGGGCGAGATCAACCCGTACTCGCAGATAGTTTGTTACTCACCGCAGTTGCCCGTATTTTCCTCGGAAATTGGATTTTGAATCATCAACCCAGTTGGGTAAAATTAGGTCTTGCTGGGGCGACTGAAGCTTTGCAATGGGGTTGTAATGATATTGGTGGAACGTTGATGGAAGAGCATATTACCACAATGGCGGGCGCTGTTGGCGGAACTTGTATGGAACCGGAAACCTTACAGCAAGCGATTTCTTCTATTGGACGACCCTTTCAACAACGAAACACACTTTACAGTTATCAGTAAACAGGGAACAGTCAACAGTGTCAGACTTAGTCCTATGCGCGAGGACTTTAAATATTAGACAGGGATTTTAATCTCTGGACACAGGACACAGTCAACAGTGTTAAGTTTAGTCCTACGCACTATGACTTTAAATATTAGACAGGGATTTTAATCCTTGGACACAAGCAACTTAGTCCTATGCGCGAGGACTTTAAATATTAGACAGAGATTTTAGTCTCTGGTTCAAACAGAACAGCTATACAGTAGACAGGGAAAAGTACACAGTAAATCAAGCAAATTTTTGATGCAGACATCGCCTGACTCTTCTCCAACTCCATCCTCAGATAAATTTCCGCCTTCACCTGTCATCTGGACGATCACAGCTACGATCGCTTTATTCTGGATTTGTAGCAGCCTACGACACGCAATATTTCAATCAACAGGTTACGATCTGGGCATCTACGATCAAGTCACCTATCTCATCAGCCAAGGACAGCCTGCGGTTTCTTCGATATTAGGCTTCCATCATCTCGGAAATCATGGGGCGTGGGCGGTGTATCCGTTGGGGTTACTCTACAAAATTTATCCCAGTGTTTATTTATTACTGCTTGTTCAGGCGATCGCTTTAGCATTAGGAATCTGGCCTGCTTGGAGTTTAGCCCGGTTGGCGGGGTTGAGTCAAAGGTTATCTTTGGCGATCGCTGGAGTCTATATTCTCTATCCGGTTGTTTTTAATATTAATCTGTTTGACTTTCATCCTGAAGTCATGGCGCTTCCGGTATTGCTGGCGGCGGTATTGGCGGCGAGGTTGGGACGAATTTTTGGGTTTACGGTGGCGATCCTGTGGGTTTTAGGCTGTAAGGCGGTGTTGTCTCTAACGATTGTCGCGTTAGGGTTTTGGCTGTTTGTGTTTGAAAAGCGGCGAGTCTGTGGGGCGATCGCATTATTTTTAGGAGTGGCTTGGTTTGCGATCGTGACTCAGATGATTATCCCTACATTCAGTGGGCGAGAAGTTGAGGGCGTTTGGCGTTATACCTATTTGGGGAATTCGGTTATCGAAATTATCGTTAACATAATACTCAAACCCAATTTAGTGCTGGGACGACTGATTTCAATGTCTACTGTAGATTATCTCTATCAACTCTTTTTTCCGGTGGTTTGGTGGTTGTCTCCTCTGTCTTTAATTTCTCTCATTCCGGCTGTTCCCACAATTTTGATTAATAGCTTGTCTGATGTTGGGTTTCAACGCAGTCTTGCTTTTCAGTATTCGATTCCGATTTTACCTTTTCTGGTATTGGCGGTGATTTCGAGTTTAGAACAGCAAGGAAATTCTCTTGGAAGCTTAATCCTAAAACTTTGGAAACGCATCAAACGCCCTACAGATCTCCAAAAAAGTGTTAGCTTTTGGGATCAGACTCGACTCCCATTTTTTATTGTTGTTTGGTCTTTGATTGTTTTTCTAATGTTTGGAAAATATGGTCGATTTTGGGTTTATTTTAGCCGACTCGATACCTGGAAAGCGACTCAAGAGGCGATCGCGCAAGTTCAACCTCAAGGAAATGTCTTAACGGATAACCGACTTGCTCCCCATTTTACCCATCGTCGCGTCGTAAAATTATTAAGTCAAGTTGAAGCCAATTTTGATTTAACTGAATTTGAATATATTGTTTTAAATTTACGTCATCCCTGGCCAGATACGATAGAAATTGGTCAAACGATTGCTAGTCAACTCAGTACAGATTCTCAGTTTAAAACCCTGTATCAACAAGATGATGTGATCGTTTTCCAACAAATTACGAATTCTTCTCGTCAAACTGGATTAAACTTTTAGAGAGAAATGAGGAGACGAGGTTCAATGAAAACAAAAATTCTATCCAGGTGTTGCTAACCGTTAGCTGAATCCCTTCTTCTTAACAGCGATCTATGTTCAGATGAGATGAAAAAGTTTCCAGATTTTAAGATGATATCCTTTCCCGGACTTTCTATCAAGTTGCATCCCCTGACGGGAATGATTGCGATCGCATCAATGATTTTCTTTGTTTGTAGTAGTCTCCGTCATGGGTTATTTCAGTCTACTGCATTTGAACTGGGAATTTACGATCAAGTTGTTTATCTCATCAGTCAAGGAAAGCCACCTATTTCTTCTTTTTTAGAAGTCCATCATCTCGGAAATCATGCGGCTTGGGGAGTCTATTTTATTGCTCTATTTTATCGTATTTATCCTTCAGTTCATTGGTTACTGTTTATTCAAGCCATCTCTCTCGCGTTAGGGGCTTGGCCTACCTGGAGTTTAGCTAAACAAGCCGGCTTAAATTCTGCTTTCTCTCTGACAATGGCGATTGTTTATTTACTTTATCCCGTTGTTTTTAATGTAAATTTGTTTGATTTTCATCCGGAAGTCATGGCTCTTCCTGCATTTTTAGGGGCAATTTTAGCCGCAAAATTAAATAAAGTTGGCTGGTTTTGTCTGGCAATTATTTGGATTTTAGGATGCAAAGATGCTTTATCTTTAACCCTAGCAGCTATGGGAGTTTGGCTGCTGTTTGATGAAAAAAAACGACGCTTTGGGATGATTGCCTTGTTTGCAGGTGTTGTTTGGTTTATTATTGTAGTTCAAGGAATCATCCCCTATTTTAAGGCAGGTTTAGGGCCAGGTGGAGTTGGTCGTTATAGCTATTTAGGAAATTCGGTCTCCGAAATTATTATTAATCTACTCCTCAAACCGAAGCTGGTCTTAGAACGAGTTTTTTCCTGGAAAACCTTAGAATATTTTACCTTATTTCTCGCTCCGGTTTTTTTATGGTTATCTCCTCGACATTTGGCTCCTCTGTTGAGTGCATTTCCGGCATTAGTCAAGAATGTTTTATCTGAAATTGATGCTCAACGAGACTTGATTCATCAATATTCTATTCCAATTTTACCTTTTCTGATTGTGGCGATTATTTATAGTTTAGCGGAGAATCAAGGATATTTAGGAAAATGGGGACTCAAAATCTGGCAAACTCGTCAAGCAATCCAACTCTCACCCCGACAATATTCTAATCTGATTCGGAAGCTAGTCCTAACATGGTCTTTGATTTCTTTTTTATGTTTAGCAAAATTCGGTTATTTTGGATCAATTTATCTCGAAGAGATTGATACTTGGAAAGCGAACCACCTTGCTGTCAATTTAATTCAGAATACTCAAGGTTCAGTCCTAACTACTGCTAATTTAGCCCCTCATCTCACTCATCGTCCAGTTGTTAAATTTACGAATGTAGATGCACCACCAACCGATCTGAATCAATTCGACTATGTTCTTTTAAATATCCGACATCCAGGTTGGAAAAGTAGTCCTGAATTTGCTCAATCTTTGGTTAACCGTTTAAAAAGATTACCACAATTTCAGTTAACCTACTCTCAAGATGACGTCTATCTATTTCAGAAACAAAGCTGATTCGATTAAGAAGCTAAAAGCAGTTGCGGTTCTGGGTCAAGTGCCATCAATTGTTCGGCGATACCATCAACATATTGTTCGCTGTTGTATTGACTTTGAACCAATTCATAACCTCGCTGGGCTTGGGCTTCAGCTTTTTCTGGATTATTGAGTAAATTGAGAATCGCGGAACGCATTCCGGCAGGATCTTTAGATTGAACTCCGGTAATAATTCCTGCCTTTGCCAAGGTTTCTGACAAACCGGGAGTTTGAGTCATAATCACCGGACGCCGACAAGCCATAGCCTCAAATAAGGTAGTAAAACCTGCTTGATAATTGTGAGGCTTGAGGCTAATCACAACAATATCAGAATCTCGATAAAGTTGACGTAAATCTTGCCATTCATAAAATTTTCGGGACATATTTGCAGGCATCACTTGAGGAAAAGTATCACCTAGCACTTTTGCATTCGGAGAAACCGCACAGATTTTAACGTCTACGTCTAAATCTTGGGTGGCTTCAGCTAAAGTGCAGTAGTCTCGCTGTTCTAAACCGCCACTCCCAATAATTGGACGCTTTTTATGGGCTGATGCAGGGCCAGGTGAGAAAAACTGGGTATCGGTTTGTTCAGTAACGAGATGAACTCGTTGTTCTGGAATTTGCAAATAATCTTGTAAGAAATCAACCTTGAATTTTGTATTTGTCATAAACAGGTCAATTCGATTTCTAAAATTAAATAATTTGAGGATAGTTCGACTACGGGATCGATCTGGGTTATGGGCAAAAACAGAAATTTTAGGCCGATTAACTTTGCCTCCACAAATCATCGCGATCGCATAACCTGAATCTTCACCAATACAGAAAATAATATCATTTTCATTGACTTGTTTAGACAAAGCACGAGCCATTGCCCAATGTTCAGGTTGACTCCCCCCAATCAGTTTTGCGTAGATGCGATCAATAAATGAAATTGGGTATTGTCCAGGTTCATAAATCGCAGCTTGTAGTTTTTGAGCTAGAGTCCACATTGTATGTCGAGGACACTTTCCATCTTGAGCATTTCTGGCAAATTGTTCTAAGTCAAAAGTTCTACTTAAAACAACGTGATATTTTGGATGAGTTTGAGCAATCATTCAAGGAGTTTAACTGTCAGTTAATTTCTTTCATCATAAATCTTTGATACAAGCATATACAAGATGATATTTGTAAAGTTTCTGCAAAGGAAAAATTGATTTTTTCTTCATAAATCCGGTTCGATGATTAATTGATTAAAAACAGAGAAAGCACCGAATAAAATAAATTATATTACCCTTAAAAGGGTTGTAGATAGCGGATAAAAATTCAATACAATAAGTAATAATAACCAATTGAATTTTAAACTCTCTTTATAAAAACTCAACTTGTATAAACAAATTATTGATACTGATTGCATTATTATCAAATAGGCTGGACTATGTCCAGCCCATTCAAAAATACGATTGCTAATCTGCGAACAGTCCTAAACAGGAAGTTTGACGGAACTGACTAGAGACTGAACAACAGATTCTGTTTGGCTTTGATGTAATGTTTCTGAAAAAATCTCTACAATCCGATCACATTTAGAGTCCCAATCAAAATAATGCTGACGGACTCGTTGCTTTGCGGCTTCTCCCATTTGTTCACACAGTTGAGGAGATTCAGCCAGACGGATCATGGCTTGACTTAATCCCTCTGTAAACTGTTCTGGAGAAGTCGGGTCTACTAAAATCGCACAGCTAGTATCTAGAATACGAGCAGGCCCGGCCCAATTTGTGCCAACAGTCGGTAATCCTATCGCCATTGCCTCCATGATCGCATTTCCACCTGCTTCTCGTAGTGAGGGCATCACAAAGACATCACATTCACGCAGCAGTTGATTGACGCTTTCGGAAGATTGCCATCCGTGAAAATTAACAGAGTCTTGAAGACCTAACGCTTGAACTCGATTCTGAAGCTGTTCTTCTAACTGACCCTGACCCACTAACTCTAAGACTGCATTACTGTGATCAGCCACTTTTTGGAAGGCTTCGACTAGAAATTGAACTCCTTTCCAGTCTACAAAACGTCCGGCATAGATAAATCGAACTGATTGATCGCATTGAGGGGTCTGGGCTTGTCGAGCTGGCCACAGACTTAAATCTACACCCGATTCAATCACTTCGTAAATTTTGCCCTGATAACCTTTTGGTAAAGCCTCTACAGTTTGCTGATTGGCGACAATTAAACTATTGGCTTGGAGTTTTCCGGGTACAAATCGATGCAGAATGCCAGATAACTTCCGGCTGATATTGACAGAAAGCTGACTAAACTTTGAGTCCATGTATTCAAAAGCCGGAGGAAATTTTAATCCTCCTGTCAGTGGCCCGATCACAACAGGAACACCCATATCATACATGAAGCTCAGTCCTTTCGGTGTAATGGGTGTTGGCTCAAAAATCAGATCTATAGGATGCTTTGCGATCAGTTTTTTCGCGAATTTTCGAGCCTGAGCTTGAGTAATCCAGTGAATAATTTGATTGAAGATCAAGTCTTGAATCCGGTAAGGGAATACTTTCCCTATCCGCCAAATCATCACTTGATACCAGGTATCATCAATAAAATGAATTTTTTGAAATTGTTCAAGATCCTCCGCAAACTCTTGACGTAGTTCTTCTCGAACTCGACTATGACAAATTGCTCTAACATCAATATTGCGTTTTCGCAGCAGTTGCAAATAATAAAAATTCTGGCCAGTTTCGCCTCCCATTTTTCGAGAGATATTTTCAACTACCATGAGGATACGCATAGCGGGTGGACTCTGATGACTGATTCCATTCATAGTTGCTATTTCAAATGATACTTGCCCTGGAGCTGTAGATGCTGTTGAATATGCTTCAACATTCCCCCGTTATTTTGCTGCATCGTCACTAAAAACAAGATTTCCCAAATTGCTAGAAGCTGGAGTTTGATCAACTGTATGCAGCTCAATGCCCTTAATAATAACTTAGTGATCTTCAAAATTACAATAGATGTTTATTAAGTCAACAATTTCATTGAGATGAGACTTGAACTAGAGTAGAGTAGCCGATTAGCTTGTAGGTCAATTTAGCAGCTGTAAACTCAGAAACAACACAATCAACAATAGGTGCGAGTTCCATCACATCACAACCAATAACGGTATGAGTGGTAAATAAATGGCGCAGAAATGTGAGTAAACCATACCAACTTAATCCACCGGGTTGAGGTGTGCCGACCCCGGGCATGGAGCTGGGGTCAAGACCATCTAAATCGATAGTTAAAAAGACTCGTTTTGTGGGAATTGCAGCGATGACTTTCGCAACCCAATCGGTCTGAGTGGCAATATCTTGCGCCCAAAAAACAGATAATTGTTTTTCTTTAATTAGATGTGCTTCTTCTAAACATATACTCCGAATTCCGACTTGAACTGTTGGAATGCCTTGCTCAACAATTCGCCGCATCACACAAGCATGATTATGAATAGACCCTTCATATTCGTAACGTAAGTCTCCATGAGCATCAATTTGAACGACAGTAAAGGGTTCATCAGAAAGTTGTTGATAACCTGCAACAACTCCAGCCGTAATACTATGTTCACCGCCTAAAGCAATTACAAATTTCCCTGACTTTGCTAACTCGTAAACAGTTTTCTGCGTAACTTTTAGCATTTCTTCGGACGAAACGATTTGGTTGCGAGTATCGGCTATGGGAGGATGGGTGTAAATTCCCGTTGCAAAACAGACTTCTTGTTCTAGCTCAGTATCGTAGCATTCAAGCTGATCAGAGGCTTCTAAAAGTGCAGCTGGACCATTTTGACAGCCTTTTCGATAAGTTGTTGTCGCTTCAAAAGGAATCGGTAAAATCGCAACTTGAGCGGTCTCAATATTAGAGATAATTTCTGAGCCGAGAAAATCAGGAATGGGATTATAAATGTGAGTTGCTATCATGGTAAAAATGAGTATTTAAACAATATGTTTGTAGATTTTGACTGAAAACCCAGTCATACAGAAGCCAATCTTTTCTCAACTATTAACATAATTTCCGCATTAAAGCTATAAATTTTTTAGCTGTTGCATCCCAAGAAAATTTCTGGGCGGTTTCTTTCGCCTTTTGACGAATAAGTGCTTGGTTTTTATCGTGAATCGCGTGATGGAGTTGCTGTCTCAAAGATTCTGGGTTGGGTTCAGCCCAGTGAGGACTATTTTGAGGTTGAATAAATTGAGTATCATAACAGATTCCTAACGGGATTTTATCATAATTTATGGGATAACAATTGCTTGAATTTGCATATTCGGTTGGTCCTCCATATAAGGGCATAATTACAGGTAAACCCACAGCAAAGGCATCTAAGATTTTAATCGCAAATCCTTCTCCTCGAAACGGAGCAACTAATACATCTGAACTCAGGTACAATTTAGCCAGGTCAGTTTTAGTCAGGAGTCTTCTAACAATATAAATTGAGGGCATGGTATTTCCCATTTTCTGGCGGATCTTTTTGACCATTTCCGTTACTTGATTATTATTGCTGCCGCCATCTTTGATAATCAAAATGACATGGGGATTTCCTTGAAACTCTTCACAAAATATAGGTAAAAAAATATCCGTTCCAAATCGATATAAATCCCAAGAATTGGTTAAATGTAAAAATCGTTTAATTTGAGGCGGTTTTTCTAGGCTAGATTGTTCTTCTAGAAAATTTTGATTAAATAAAATGGGATTAGCACCTAAAGGAAGTACAGAAACCTGTAACTCTGAACATCCAGCTTTCAATAGAACTTGTTTACAATAGTGACTGACTGCTAATTTATGATAAGGATTGCGAACAGTCGATTGAATCCAATCATCAAACGGTTGATTATTCTGCATGAATTCATAGTTGATTGCAAACCACTCAAAATTAATATGGCCTTGAAGCTGAATGTCTCTTGTTGTTGGCCAGTAATGTGACCATTTTAATTGAAATAGTTCAGATGGAGAGTTCTGCATCCAGGATTTTAGCATTTCGGTCTCGCGATCGCTAATCACTTTTAAAGCATCAGGAGAAAGTTCAGACGGTTCAACCGAAACTGGAACCTCTAACTCAGATAACGTTTTTGCTAAACTCAACGTAATATCAGCGAAAGAGTTGAAATATTGAAAATTAACTTTAAAATGAACCATTTACACGATACAGTTTTGACAGTACACAGTGTTTTTAGTACACAGTACACAGTACACAGTTGTCTTAATATAGTTATATGTGCGAGGACTTTGATTTTCACGAGAAAAAGATGGGAGCAGAGAAGCCGCGTGATTTTAATCTGGGGACGGGGCGTATAAACGCGCTTAAATGAATTCCAGCGACAGCCCCTTGTTTTAACCGCCTAGTGGTATAGTTAATTTCAGACCGATATAAGGCACAAGGCACTCTAAAAACAGAGAAACGGTTATTTGGCTCGGTTTAGTATCGGCGCGAGATACGCAAATCTTTACGGGTCGTCCGAGAATTGCCTCGGTTGTAGAAGCTGAGGGGTTGAATCCTCAGAGTAAGCCGACCTGGAGGTTCAGCCCCAACCCTTGCAATCAACTCAAGTCGATTGTAAGCGCGCTGGATAAGCTAGGGCTACTGAAAACCCACGCACTGAAGTCGAGGTGGCTTCTGACCAACGAATCACAACCCAGTGCTTCAGCCGGGGGTAAGCTTACAATACAAGGTCTTTAATATAGGCTATAGCCTCTGATCTGGTATCCTGGGTATGCAGAGGTTCCAAAAAAAATACACCCTTCCCTGGAGAAAAAGTGTATCTTACCTGAGTAAGAGATGTGATCTGTCTAGAGTTCTACTTATACATACATCTGAAGTGCGATCAATTATGCACTTTTTCTACAGCCAATTTCTAATTTAAGCGAAAGATGCCCAAAAATAAGGCGATCGCAACCGTTGATCTGTGAGTAAAGTTGGAACTCGCGTGACCTAAAGCCCTAACTTTTGGTTGTTGACGGTTCACCAACCCCAAATTCTTCACACATAGGACTAAAAAATATCTACTGTGTACTGTCTTCTGTTGTTTCTGGCTGAGGTTCACTCTCCGTCTCACCTGAAGTTTCTGGGGCTACAGGAATCACCGTTTCAGCCGGAGGCGGAACAACCCCTGCGGCTTGTTGAATTTGGTCTTTAAATGCAGCGGGTGCTAAATCAGTGGCTTTTGCAAATAAAGGTTCTGCTTCTTCGACATTGCCTTGATCTTTGAGAACAATCGCTTTTGCTAGAACCGGACGAAAATCTTCTTCATTATTGCGGATTGCTTCATCATAAATTGCGATCGCTTCATCATAACGTTCTTGTTCGGCGTAGACCTGTCCGAGAATCAATTGGACCGAAGTTTCATCAATGGTTCCCGGTTGAGCTTGATTAGCTTCAGGGGCGGCTTTAATCGTATCCTGTAGCAATCCAATCGCGGCTTCGGGGCGTTCTTGTTGGATCAGCAAATTCGTCAACCCTTGTAAAGCTTGAATTTGTCCGGGTTGTTGTTCGAGAAGTTTGCGATAGGTTTGAGCAGAACCTTCTAGGTCGCCTGTATATTGCTGAGACTGAGCCAGTAGGATGCTATACTCAGTTGTTTCAGGATTCATTTGAGAGAGCGTCTTCAAAGGCTCAACCACATCCTTGACATCACCTTGACCCATGCTGATCAGTTCTAGCTTCGCTTGCAGAAATCCTCGCAGGGCGGTTTCATTGTCGGGTTCTCGCTGTAACACCAGTTCATAGCCCCTGGCTTGAGCCTCCAAATCAGCCTGTCGATTTTGAGCTGTTTGAGTGGGAGTCGGTGTTGTTTGACTGCTGGAGCGATTCTCTTCGACGATGCCACCAATAATCGGACCAATGGAAAATCCGACAAAGGCAATTACAGACAAAACCAGGATGACATTAATAAACCCACGACGTTTATCTACCATAAAATTTAAACCCCTGCGATCGCAGCAGCAACAGATATTCAGCTTGAAAATTGGATAAAGCAGTATGTGCCTTGCAGCTAATATAGTAGCAGACCCATTACTCAAAATATCTGTCAATCTATATTGATAGAAGTCTGTACTAGAGGTTTGTCAAAAGCATTCGGATTCTTCCGTCAAGCAAATGGATTCAGTAAAATAGGCAAATCGACAAAACTTTGATAGCGGTCACGGTGCGACTCCAACTCAGTCTACTACCATTGACAACCAACTGTTCTGTCGAGTTTCCTGCCTATCTATCCTAAACTGTACAGGGTCAGAGTGTAGTTTTAACTAGCTTCTCCTGTTATTGATGGGTCACAGTTCAATGTCAAACTTCAACTTAGTATTTTTGATCGGGTTGTGTATCCACTAAATTTTTGAATACTCCCAACTATTGGAATACGTCTCTTGCTGCTATCAGGTTCTATGAGTTCTTCTCCGAATCGATCCTCTCAAATGCCTAATTCCTCTGAATCTCATTCGGTTCCGTCCACCGAACTGGCTGTTAATCAGTCTGAAGATCTGCCCACAAGTGCAAATCAAACAAGCGAGTCTCTCGAATTGGATCAAACTGTGACATCTGAAACGTTATCTTCGGAAACGGTGAGTGAATCTTCTGCTGAAGTGCCAGTTGAAGTGCCAGTTGAAGTGCCAGTTGAAGTGCCAGTTGAAGTGCCAGTTGAAGTGCCAGTCTCCAATGACGATTTTGCTGAAACTGAGGATCAACTTCTCAATGGCGATCGTCTTTGGCATCCGATTCCGCCTCCGAGTGAACCTCGTCAATATCGGGCAATTGGTTTGGTTCGAGGTCGATACACTGCCTCCCAAGATCAATTTACTCAAGGCATTTTACTCACCTCAGAGGGAACGGTGATTGACGCAGTTCTGTTGGGTCGAGTCATGAGTTTGGTTAAAAAACATATTGACCTCGATCAAGAACATCTCTGGGTTGTTTATCCGCGAACTCGTCAGAAACAGGATAACTTACACGTTCAGATCATGGGGGTTTGGGAACCGGAAACTCTCAAACAAGAGGATGATTCGGAAGATTCATCTTCTCTAGAACAAATGCCGGAAACAACAGAAGAAGCCTCAGAAGAAACACTTCCAGCTTTGGCGCAGATCTTAACCTCTGAAATTGATCCGAATGCTTTACCGGAAATCGAACATGGCTATTTTTCCATCCGAGGTGAAGTCGTTTATCAGTCTCAGGATGACGAAAAATACATTATTGTCAAAATTCGTCAATCTTCCCGGAGTGAGAAAGAAAAGCCCAAGTTCTTTAAACTCAAATTAGATGGATTAGCAGGCCCGAAAGCGGTGGGTCATTTCTGGGATTTACACGTTCAACTCGAACAAGACAATCTCGTGATTCAGGAAAGCCATGATATTGGCCTGATTCCGGTTAAAAAAGGTAGAAAATTCCCCCCACGCGACGGAAAACCCAGGGGAGGGCCCAGAAGGGGAAACTTCTCTCGGCCCTCTTCTTCTCGTCCCTCTAATAAACCTAAGCCAATGCCAACCTCTGCTCGCTCTGGGCCAGTCACCAAGCCTGTTAAACCGAAACCGAAGACTGATAGTAACTAAATCCAATCACTCAATCAAGTGACAGCGTTCACAAACTTCTGCTTCTGTAGTCTTTAGTCCAGATTAATCTGAGATCCCCAAACATCTTGTGGGATAAAGGCTCTATCCATCGGAATCGCAGCCACCGGTTCACTCAGGGTAAACTGACCTAATTCAATCCATTGTTTGAGTTGCTCGGCGACCTGACGCGATCGCGCTAAACTGGCTACAGGAGCAGCCCGCACAGGTTTTCCCTCAATGGTAATTCGACCTTTTTTCAGTTGAGCATAACTGACGAGTCCAAAGGTGGGGCGAACTCGCCGAGGAATAGAAAAATCGACTACAGGCGCGACAATATCTTTATCTTGAACCGCACAACGAGCCACCACTTCTTCTCGCAATACAGGTAAGGGAATTCCCATACCAATCATCATGGATGGCCCGTAATTTTTGAAGTAACAGCCGCGTACCCAATAAGGATTCATTTGTTTTGCATCCCCAATCACCGCTAAGGTTGCCGCCGGGCCAATCGGAGTTCGGTTCGGTAATCGCTTTTGTAACGGGAAATGTTGAGTTCCTTCCCATGTAATATAACCAATTCCGCCCCCCAAGAAAATCCGAGTGCCAATTCCAATTGCTTCTAAATCGGGATCGTTCAGCAGAGGAGAAATCGCGCCCGGATTAGAATAAACTGCATTTCCCAGATGGGGTTGCAACGGGCCAAGATAGGTAAAAAGTTGGCGATCGCCTCCATTCACGCCCACAATAAAATTTTGATAGAGATTGCGAGGATTGAATAGATAAAACTGATTAATTGTATCTCGACTAATCGTTGTCTCAAAGGAATTCCGAGGATAACAGTCCGACATTAATCCGGTTGCTCGCAGCGAAATCGGCTTTCCCGCAATCAAATCCTCAATCACGTGTCCCCCTCCGCGCTCGCTGGATTCATCCCCTTTATCGGCAATTTGAGTGGCTCCTAGATACAAATCAACGGCCCCGAACCCACTATAAGCCGCGACTCCATCCAGCCAACAACTGCGAATATTAATCGGCGGATCGGTCTGTCCCAAGTTAATGATCGCCCCGGAAGATTCCATCGGTTCAAAGGTGCCAGTGGTAATCACATCCACTGCCTTCGCAACTTCCGCCACACTGGTTTCAAGCACCCGCGCCTTGACTTCCTCCACCGTTAAGACGACAGCAGATTGAGTGCTAATTTTTTCATTAATTTCAGCGATCGATCTCATTATCAGTGACCAGTTTTTTCAGTTAACAGTAAGCAGTGAGTAGTTTTTTCTGATATCTCAACTGTCTTTATTTTCAAAAGGGCGGGAAGATCGAACGATAGAAAATAGCATTTTCGATAATTCTTCAATATCAGCATAAACACTATTAAAGGATTTTTGGGATAAATATTCTGTATCTTTGAGTAAACACAGCCAATATTTTGTTTCTAAGCATTCTTTGTAGGCTATCGACATTTTAGCTAAAAATTCAGCCTTAGAGATTGCACCATTCGCTTCCGCAATATTAGCCCCAATACTTGTCCCACTCCTGATCAGTTGTTTAGATGTCGAAGGGTGTACTACTCACTGCGTACTGTGTACTGCTCACTGCTCACTGTAAATTATCTAGAATATCTCTAATCAGGATTTCTCGGATGAGAACTTGACCGACAACAGCTAAAGGTAAAGCCAGAAAGAGTCCTAAAAATCCGAAGAATTTGAGGAAAAAACCTTGAGCGAGTAGCGTAAATGCAGGCAGTAATGCAACTTGGGTCGCCATCACGTAGGGAATTAAAAAAGCCGTTTCGAGTTGTTGAATCACAACATAAAGTAGGAGAACAAACCACATTTTCCAAGGGGCATACAATAAAGCGATCGCCATGGGCGGAATCACGCTGATAACAGGCCCGACATTGGGAATAAAATTCAGAAATCCCGCTAAAATCGCGTTAGCAAAAGCTAGGGGAATCTGCAATATCCATAACCCAATTAAACTACATAACGTGACAACACTCATATTAATCACAGCACCAATCACCCAACGTCCGATCGCCAATTCACATCGATCTAGAATTTCATTCATGCGATCGCGATAAAATGAGGGAATTAGCCTAATAAACGCCTGACGATAGGCTTGGGGAGATGCCAATAGCATAATTGTTAAAATCAGCACTAGCAAAATGCTGAGAACCGCCCCAATGGTTGTTCCGACAAAAACACCCACACCCCCAACCACTTGATTTCCCAAGCCTTGGACTTGGGTCAGTGTCTGACTGACATCAATCTCCGTCAGATCGCGATTAATTAGATACAGGTATTCTCGGAAGCCCAAAGGAACCTGAGTTTTCAGATAGTCGATCCACAGATCAAAACGATATAAGCCTCGTTCTAGCCCCTGGGGAACTTTAGTACCAAGTTCTTGAAACTGGCTAACGAGAGGCGGAACGACGATCAGAAATCCTCCCACAAACAGTAAAACGAATAAGCCAACTGAGAGTAGAACCGCAAGCGATCGCCCTATCTTAACCCGTTGGAACTTGCGGGCTAATTTATTCAGAACTGTTGCCAGAACGATAGCCGCAAAAACCAGCAAAATTGCCTGTCGCACTTGCCACAGGATATACATTGAGGCGATAATCCCAGCAAAGCCAAGCCATTGACCAAGTTTCACAGGATCGGAGTTCAGAGGAATTATTAATTTAGTCTACCAGCGTTTACAGTGATCGGTTCACTGAAAAAACTGTAGTAGTAGCCAGAGACTAAAGTCTCTGTCTGAAACCTGAAGTCCTCTTAAGAGGACTAAACTGAAAAAAACTGTTTACTGTGTACTGTGTACTGTTTACTGCTTGCCCTAAGCCGCGTCGAAGGGTTCACTGTGTACTGTTTACTGTATCACTGTAAAAGCGCCAGGTGAAAATCAAAGCGATCGCAATACTGGGGAAAAAGACGGCAATTAAGGTATTGGTGACGGATAAGGGAATAGCGAGGGATGGCCCTGCGTATTTAATTAAAACTGATACGACTGTAGAGAGGAGGAGGACTTTGAGGAGAAATCCGAGTTTGTTATCCATAGGGAGACGTTAAACGGTAAAATCAGGTGTTAATGAGTATGTTTGTAGAGATTTTATCATTTTCAACCTTGTTTTCAGTTTTATTGGGAATTGTTTGCTTTGCTCTGAAGTTCAATTGCCCCCCTAGCCCCCCAAGTTTGGGGGGAACTAGACTATTTGTAAGTTTTCTAACTCTTCCTCGTATTACTTCTGCAATTACAAGTTCCCCATTATCGGGAGATTTAGGGAGCGTTAATCTCAAGTGCAATTGCCCCCCTAGCCCCTCAAGTTTGGGGGAAATCAGACTGTTTGTAAGTTTTCTAACCCTTCCTAATATTAGATTTCTAATCACAAGTCCCCCATTATTGGAGGATTTAGGGGGCAAATATAAAAACTTGAAATTATTTGGAGTTCATTAATAATGGAACAAAAAGATCCCGAAATCTTAGAAAAAATTCGTCAACAGTTTGAAGCGGCGCCCTATCCTAAAATCCCGCTAGAAAGATCTCCGAAAGAAAACTATGAGATCCTTTATATTCATAATTTAGTCACGCCTTATTATCTCAGAAATCAAAAAGTTGTCAATACAGACGGAAAAATTATATTAGATGCGGGTTGTGGAAGTGGCTATAAATCTCTCGTGTTAGCTGAAGCAAATCCTGGAGCAAAAATTGTTGGAATTGATTTATCGGAGAAATCGATAGATCTCGCTCAAAAACGACTCGAACATTATGAATTTACAAACTGTGAATTTCATGCCATTTCTATCGAAGAATTACCGAAGCTGGGATTAGAGTTTGATTATATTAACGCTGATGAAGTGCTGTATTTATTGCCGGATATCGTGGAAGGTTTGCAGGCAATGAAAGCAGTATTAAAGCCGGAAGGAATTATTAGAACGAATCTTCATAGTTCCTATCAAAGAGCAGTATATTATCGAGCGCAAAATCTGTTTAAATTTATGGGCTTAATGAATGAAAGTCCAGGGGAAATGGAAATAGATGTCGTTCGAGAACTGATGAACGCGCTCCAAGATGCGGTATTACTCAAGCAGCAAACCTGGAGTGAGAGAATGCAAAATAGTGAAGAAGCGATGCTGGCGAATGTGCTTTTAATGGGCGATAAAGGCTCAACTATTCCTGAACTTTTTGCAGCGTTGAGAGCGGCGAACCTGGAATTTATTAGTATGGTAAATTGGCGGTATTGGGATGTACCGGGGTTGTTCAAGGAACCGGATAATTTACCTGCATTTCTGGCGATGAGTTTCCCTGAACTTTCCCCAGAAGAACAACTTCACCTGTTTGAACTCCTCAACCCCGTTCATCGGTTGCTGGACTTTTGGTGTGGTCATCCCGAAGCTGCTCATCCCGTTGAACCTGTGTCAGATTGGACTGACTGGGACTCTGTCAAAGTTTCTCTTCATCCTCAGCTCAGAACAGAGAAGGCGAAGGAAGACTTAATTCAATCTATCCAAACCCGCAGACCTTTTGAGATCAGCAAGTATGTTAAAATACCGACTCTGATAACGCTTCACCAAGAAAGTGAGGTAATGGCGAGTTTACTCCCACTTTGGGATGAACCTCAACCCTTTCTCAGTTTAGTCGAACGCTGGCACAAAATCCGACCCGTTGACCCCATCACCCTCGAACCCGTGACTCAGCAAACGGCTTCCGAACAGGTGAAAGAACTCCTGAGTGACCTCGATCCCTTTCTATACGTGCTTTTGGAGCGATCCGCATAAAAAAAATAAAAAAATTGCGAAGGGTGATATGAAACGGAAAAAGAGTGGGTAAGTTAGGGATACCAAACAAGACACCTACTATCCTGCTTTTAAGGGGAAATAATTATGAAGACTGAATTTAAAGCAAAATTCTTACAGCACGTTGCAAAAAGAAAAAAAGAAGAGGGTTTTACTCTAATTGAACTGCTGGTTGTTATCATTATTATCGGGATTTTATCTGCGATCGCCTTGCCTTCATTCTTGAACCAAGCTAACAAAGCAAAAGAATCTGAAGCCAAGCAGTATTTGTCTTCCATAAATAAAAGTCAACAAGCTGCCTACACAGAATTCAGTCAATTCCGAACAGATATTAATGCTCTGGGTGTGGGTATCAAAACTCAAACAGAAAATTATGACTACAGCTGTGAAGCGTCTACTCCGGGAGGAGTGAACTGTCAAGGGACGGCTCGGAACGAATCTGTTCGTTCCTACCTTGGATTCGTTTATTTGATCACGTCTCCTGAAGAATCTGGTGGAGAAACAACCTCAAGAAGCCTATTGTGCCAAACTATCAAGCCAGGTCCAGATCAACTGACTCCGATTCCGGCACCTGCAGTTTTTCAGGCAAATAGTGAGCCTACGTGTCCTGCTAATATGACTGATGTCTAGATTGATAGTGATTTGAGACAATTTACTATTAATGTGGGTGGGTGGCGGTTGCTACCCACTTGTTTTTTATATTCTGTGTTTCTCTCTTGAATTACCCTGAAAATATCCTCCTAAATTCCCCTGCCCCCAAACCCCCAAAATTGGGGGCTTGAATAAATAAGGGACTTCACAATCCAATTTCCCCCCAAAGTTGGGGGGACAAAGGGGGGCTTTCTATGTTCCTATCGCCCTCTCCCCCAACCCCTCTCACAAAGTTGAGAGAGGGGAGCAGAAATACAGCAGAAGCTGATCTCCCCCCAAAGTTGGGGGGACAAAGGGGGGCGCAGAATTGGGGGGGGGACAAAGGGGGGCAAAAAACTGAGAACAATGAGGGATTTTAATTCTTCCGTCTAATTTACTTTACTCATGTCAAAAGACTCTCTTAGAATTCGTGGAACTAACCCGCGAACTGAGCAGGCGGCTCGTTTTTTACGGAAAAATTTAACTCCTGCTGAAGCGAAGTTATGGAGTGCTTTGCGTAGTCGTCAACTAGCAGGACTCAAATTCCGCCGTCAGCATCCTGTAGGACAGTTCATTGTTGACTTTTATTGTCCATCGTGCAAATTAATCATTGAGGTGGATGGAGATATTCATATTCAGCAACAAGCCTATGACGAGGCTCGGACAAACCATATTCAGTCTTTTGGTTATCGAGTATTAAGATTTACTAATGAAGAAGTTCTCTGCGATTTGCAAACCGTTCTTGACCACATCCTCGAAATAGCAAAAGCAGATTTCCCCCCAGCTAATCCTATTATTGGCAGTAGGGAGCATTCTAAATTCCCCCCAGAATTGGGGGGCTAGGGGGGCTTACTCAGTTTCTATTGCCCTCTCCCCCAGCCCCTCTCCCAAAGTTGAGAGAGGGGAGTAGAAATTAGAGGTAAACCCAAGCAAACATTTAAGTCTTTCATATAACAATGACCTCCTCTGACTCAGAAACCCAAAATTGGCAACAACAGGCTAATCAATATCTACTAGATGGAAACTATCTGCAAGCAAGCCGTCTCTACGAAGCTGCTATAGAGACTGAACCGGATGTAAAATCCCATTACTGGAATTTAGGGTTAATGTTACTGTTGCAGGGACAAGAAGCTGAAGCACAGACAACTTGGCTGTTTGCAATAGCTGAGGGAGAAGCGGAGGAAGTTGAACAATGGACAATAGAATTAATCCAAGTTTTGCAGAGAGAAGCTCAACGGCGAGAATCTTTGGAAGATTGGGCTGTTGCTTGGGCAATTCGGCAACATATCCGAGAAATCGATCCCACAGATAGCAATAATATATTTAATTTAATCGGACTTAGTATTTTACTAAAAACTTATACCGGAGAAGAACTCAGTTCTTTGGGTATATTTGACTTGCTTCAGTCTACTTCAGAAGCAACAGAAATCGATACTGAATTCTTGTTATTGGTTATCCAAGAAGTTCTAGATTATGCGCCTTTAGATCCTCAATCTTTAGAATTTACAAAAGCTTGTCTGCCTCATGTTTCTGCTAAGAGCGGATTGATCGATTTATTGGTGACAATTGCAACGAAAATTTCGATGACCCATCATCAGGCAAAGTTGGCGGTTGAATATGCTGAATTGGCTTTTCAGTTGGAACCGGAAAATACAACGGTTTTGTTTCTGATAACAACTCTTTATCAAAAAGCAGGAAATCTTGACAAAGGGATAGAACTTGCAAAGTATTGTTATGCGGCTCTTGAAGATTTAGCGGATAAAGTTTATGCAAATCACTTAATTTTGCGGGGATTGATGTCTGCTGGAGGCGGATATGTGGCTGAGGTAAGTTCTATTTTAGAACGCCATGAAACTTTAGTCGAGTCTTTGATAGAGTTAGACCCCACAGAACTCACTCAATACATGACAATGCGCCTGTTTTCAACTCAGTTTTTTCCGCCCTATTTACGAGATGAGCCGCAGGTTAATAATAAATTACGGCAACAAGTCGCTCAAATTTGTCAAAAGAATATTGAAAAATATGCTGAAGATAAAGTTTCCCAATACAAACAAAGACTTGCTTCCCGTCAACCGATTATAAATACTAATAAGTCTTTGCGGGTTGGTTATCTTTCTCAATGTCTAAAAACTCATTCTGTGGGATGGTTGGCTAGATGGTTATTTCTCCATCATAACCGAGAAAAGTTTCAAATTTATGCTTATTTAATAAATGCAGAAGGTCGAGAAGATGGTTTACAAGATTGGTATGTGAATCAAGCCGATCAAGCTCATCAGTTTCCTGTGGGATCTAGAGAAATTCCGGATAAAATCTCCGAGGACGAAATTGATATTCTCATTGATCTCGATAGTATCACTCTTGATGTAACTTGTGAGATTATGGCAGTGAAACCTGCACCTGTTCAGGTGACTTGGTTAGGTTGGGATGCTTCCGAAGTGCCAACCATTGACTACTATATTGCCGATCCCTATGTATTACCTGAAAATGCTCAGGACTATTACAGCGAAACAATTTGGCGACTCCCTCAAACCTATATTGCTGTCGATGGTTTTGAAGTCGGTGTACCAACTTTGCGACGAGATGAGCTGAATATTCCCAGTGATGCGGTGATTTATCTCAGTTCTCAGATGGGTTATAAATATCACCCAAAAACAGCAAAAATGCAGATTCAGATCCTGAAAGCAGTTCCGAATAGCTACTTTTTAATCAAGGGTTTTAAGAAACAAGATATTGTTAAAGACTTTTTTATTCAACTTGCAAAAGAAGAAGGCGTTAACCCCGATCGCCTGATCTTTTTATCCGGAGTTCCGACTTCTGCTATTCATCGTGCGAATTTAGCGATCGCAGATATTATTCTCGATACGTTCCCCTACAATGGCGCGACAACAACCTTAGAAACCTTGTGGATGGAAGTTCCGATGGTGACTCGTGTAGGTCAACAGTTCGCCAGTCGAAATAGTTATACAATGATGATTAATGCCGGAATAACAGAGGGGATTGCCTGGACAGATGAGGAGTATGTTGAGTGGGGAATTCGCTTAGGAACCGATGAACAATTGAGACAGCAAGTCGCGTGGAAATTACGAAAATCGAAGCAAACCGCACCACTTTGGAATGGGAAACAGTTCACCCGTGAGATGGAAAAAGCCTATCAACAAATGTGGCAGAACTATATCAGGGTATCGAGTATCTAGTTAAATTTCGTTTTCCCAAATTAATTTCGTTGATATCAATTTACTGAAAGCCTCCTACAGCAATGCTTTCAAAGATTATAGCCAATTTTTCCGTTTTGAAGTTTTTTCCCAAATTAATTTTCGTTATTTAAAATAGCAACACATTACATTTCGTTTCTTAAAAAAGTAGCGATTTCAAGTGGTTTTTCATCGATCCCAAATTAAGCTTCACTTTTTGAAATTATTGTGATATAGTGTGACCCCGATGGTATCCACCTACGCCAACTTTCCACCCAGTCTTAATAGTCTTCTGAATCATTACCTTTCCTGCCATTGCTTGCAAACGAAGTGAAACCAGCCCTAATTGAACGAGGTCAAGGGTGAGCGCAGTGAATCCGTAGGACTTGCCCTTGACGACGTAAGAGGGACTGGTAAGCTGAGTCTCTAAAGCAATGGTCAGGTCAGTTGATATTGCCAGATTAGAAAAAATTCCGAGAGCGGGATTTGACAGATTGACAATAATATGTTGATTGAATAGAAAATCAATGGCTAGACAGTCCCTCAGTTTCTAGTTATAATCCTAGATCTGAGGGATAAATGAGGGGATCAGTCAGGAGTGAAACGACTGTTCGGGGGTGAAGTCTCAATTGTTCTGCGAAAAATGAGCAGGGCGAACGATGGGACTCGAACCCACGAATGGTGGAACCACAATCCACTGCCTTAACCACTTGGCTACGCTCGCCATACGAATTATGAGTATAGCACAAGATCTCTTTAATGTGCAAGCTTTAAAAATTGTCTCTAAAATCTATTTTGGTGTCAGGGTCGAATCGTGTAATAATAATCCGGCAATGATCCAACGCATTAGTTTTGATGGCTGACATTCCCCAATCGCCCAATGAATTGGCAGAGGTTCTACAAGAACTGACCGACCTGAAGTTTGAACTCCCCGATCCTGAAGATGATGCGATCGCTGAACCGGAGTTTGAACAACAGATCGATGTCGCCTGGAAGGTTTGCGATCGCTTTGATTTACAAACCGAAATTTGGCGAGGTCGAATTTTGCGGGCGGTACGCGATCGCGAAAAGCGAGGCGGAGAAGGGCGAGGAACGGGATTTCTCAACTGGCTTAAAGACCGCGAAATTAGCAAAAGTCAGGCTTATGCTTTAATTGAACTGGCAAACAGTGCTGATACGCTTCTGGCTCAAGGTCAACTCAGTCCGGACTCGATTAATAATTTTAGTAAACGAGCTTTTGTAGAAACAGCCAAATCTCCGCCCCAGGTACAGCAAATGATTTCGGATGCGGCTTGTAATGGCGATCGCATTACTCGTCGTCAGGTGCGTCAGATGGCTGATGAATGGACGGCGATGAGTTCGGATCTCTTACCTGAAGAAGTACGGGAAAAAGCTTCAGCCGGGGTTATGCCGACTCGTTATCTCGCCCCTCTGGTTCGGGAGATGGAAAAGTTACCCGATTCTCATATTACCGAAATTCAGCGGGAAGTCTCTGCAAATCCAGATGTTGATACGATTAAAACGTTGACGTCTGAAGCGAAAAGTTTATCGAAATATCTCGATGCTGCTGCCCAAGTTCAGGCTATCAATCAATCTTCTGTGGATGTGGAGATGGCGCTAGAAGAGGCATTGCGAGTCGGTTGCTTGAATACTGCCGCCGATTTGGTTAAACAAGCCACTCAACTCGAACAAACAGTCACGAAGCTACATAGTACCTGGAAGCGAGTCGGGAGTTTAGCGGATCGACTTTACGTCGATACGGGTGCGAGTACCCCTCATTTGCGATCGCTATTATCCTGTTTAGAACAACTGGCAGGTCAAATTCTAGAAGTTCAACTCGGAGAAACTCAAGAGGGAAAAATCCGTTTGCAAATATTAGCGGATGGTGATGACTCTTCCAACCGATAAGTAACACCATCTTTGCTAATTTAACCGAATAAACGCTTAAGAATCAAGTTGCTGTCTGAACTTTTCGATTATATTTTTAGGTCGATATTTTTCTAACTTTTTCCAGCGGATTTTAACACTTTCATGGAGGTCTTCAAAGTGATCAGAAACCTGACGCAGATGGGTTCCTGGTATTTTTGTTGCTATACCCATAATACTACCCTTGACTGTCCCCAGCAAACCTCCACTGCTGGCTTCGTAATCAACATCCGGTTGGGGATTAATGATATATTCGTCTGGAATTAGATCTCGATCAAACTCGAGTTGGAGTCCAAATTCTCCGACAGATTTCATCATCCAATCTAATGCGCCATCTGATAACCCACTCTGTTGTTTTGTTCCGCCACCCACGCTACCATGATCGCCAGGAAACCAAACTTGACGAAGTTGTTGGTCATCGGCTTCTGGATCTTTACTCATTGGGGTAACATCAAAAGTCTTACGATGTTCATCAATTGCGACTGCGTGTAATCCATTTTGAACATTCGGACTTAATGCAGTATCGTGGAATTTATAGCGATCGCCATTAATTAATTTTTCGCCGGGTAAGAAGGGAATTGTATCCGGAATTCCCAGTGAACCCACGCTATCCCAACAGCCTAATAAGGTAACAGGAACTCGTGTTCCATACTTCTCTGTACTGTGGCAATAATCTTTACGAAACTGAGCGAGTTCGTTGCGATATTGGGTTTCGTATTTCGTGCGATAAAGTTCGTAAGCTTCAGGAATTCGGCGAAAGTTTGGATGAGTGAGTAAGCCTACATTGTAGAGCATTCCGGATAAACTGCGAACAGTATAAGCACCTCGACTAAACCCAAATAGATAAATTTCATCTCCAGGCTGATAGTTAATACAAAGGAAACGATAGGCGTCTTGGATATTCTTATCAATCCCTTTCCCAAATGCACCTCCAGAAGTCTTCTCAATAATTTTTTCTAACTTCCCTGTACCCAAGCCAATATTCAAGCCTGTTAGCGGAATATCAAAACTAATCAAATCTTCTTTGGTGAGAATATTTCCACCTGTACCAATTCCCTCGTCATAGTAGATTACCTGATTCACATCATCAGAAGCAACAGGTTTAATCGCTAAAGCAATTTTAACAACATTTGTCGGATAAGGACTTTCTAAACTTTGCCATGTACCATCACAACAAATGATCAGACGTTTCATAATTTTTTCTATCCTCTAACTCAAAAAAAATTGATATCAGTTGGGTGTTATTGGTTCAAAAGTAATCCACGTTAAACTGAAAAAGCAACAGTTAAAATCAATAAATTGT
>JBCBCI010000081.1:0-26748 GCA_038530755.1 Cyanobacteria bacterium J06592_8
GGGAATGCTAGTATTGATAACATCGCCGGAAATGATATAAATACCGATAATCAAACCGCCACCAATGAAGGGGATGCTAGTATTAATAACGTAGCCGATAATAATATAAATACCGAAAATCAAACCGCTACCAGTGATAACGGGAATGCTAGTATTGATAACGTCGCCGATAATAATATAAATACCGACAATCAAACCGCCACCAGTGATAACGGGAATGCCAGTATTAATAACGTAGCCGATAATAATATAAATACCGAAAATCAAACCGCTACCACCAATGAAAGGGATGCTAGTATTAATAACACCGCCGGAAATGATATAAATACCGAAAATCAAACTGCAACGACTAACGAAGGGAATGCTTTAATCCGTAATGAAGCAGGTAATGATATTAACGTGGGCGACCAAACTGCAATGGGTACAGACAGTGCTACCATTGAAAATATTGCTGGCGGTACAATCACAACTGAGTCGCAAATTGCTTTAGAAGATGGCAATCCGGGTACAATTATTAATCAGGAAGGAGATGCTAATCCCAGTCCTCCTGAAATCGTCGAATCCGAATCTATTGTCAACCCAGTCGCATCCCAAACTCCTCAAGTTACGCCTCAAAATTCAGAACAACCGTTAACAAATCAACGCCCCAATAATGACAATAACACCAATAATTCTTCCAACTTGAATAATTCAGAAGTGGTTCAGGATATTACCTTAGACCCAGACGGAAATTATGATGCAAGTAATCCCTCCTCCGATGTAGCTAATGCGTTAAATCTGAATTCAGTTAGCCCTCTGTCAATCGCTTCTGCGGATACCGTCACGACTTTAGAACTGAGTCGAAATCAAGAGTTTACTCGCTATTTCGGAGAGGAATTTGCTGAAGAAAATCTAACCACTGAAAATGTCCGAAATATATTAAATAATATTACTCAGCAAACCGGAACTCATTCGGCAGTTGTTTATATTACCCTGCAAACCAATCAATTAGAATTGGTGATATTTACGGCTGAAGGTCAACCCCTCTTTCACCGAGTCGAAGTGACGCGAGAAGAATTTGTGAATGTGGCTCGACAATTTTATATTCATGTTGCCAATCCACGCCTTTCTAATCAATATATTAAACCCGCTCAACAGCTTTATGACTGGTTAATTCGTCCCCTTGAACCGCAACTCCAACAAGCGGGAATTGATACGATTCTATTAAGTCTAGATTCAGGTTTACGAGGATTACCTATCGCTGCATTACACGATGGCGAACAGTTTTTAATAGAGAAATATAGCCTGAGTTTAATTCCGAGCATTAGTTTAATTGATACTAATTATAGAACGCTGGCAAATACTGAAGTTTTAGCGATGGGTGCGAGTGAATTTACAAAACTAGATCCCTTACCTGCTGTTCCTCTTGAACTTGAATTGATTACCCAAAGACGCTGGCAAGGTGAATCTTTTTTAAATCAAGAGTTTACTCGTGATAACTTAATTAATCAACGCCAGAAGCATCCTTATTCTATTATTCATCTCGCTACTCACAGTGACTTTTCTAGAAAAACTCCTGATGAATCTTATATTCAACTCTGGCAAGATGAACAGTTAAAGTTAAATCAACTCAGAACATTAGGTTGGCAAAATCCCCCGCTTGAACTTCTGATTCTTTCGAGTTGTCGAACGGCGGTAGGAGATGAACAAGCCGAAATGGGGTTTGCGGGTTTAGCTGTACAAGCCGGAGTTAAATCAGCTTTAGCGAGTTTGTGGTATGTTAATGATGTAGGAACGTTAGCGTTGATGAGTGAATTTTATCGTCATTTAGACCAAACTGCAATTAAGGCGGATGCGCTACGAAAAGCTCAATTAGCGATGATTCAAGGTTCTGTTGAAGATCTCGAAACTTTATTATATGCTTCTCAATCTCTTGATGAGATTACATTAACGACTCCAATCAGTTCTTTAAGTAGTTTAGACCTTTCTCATCCTTATTATTGGTCAGGGTTTACGATGATTGGTAGCCCTTGGTAGTCTTTACATTCAGCCTAAATTGCGTAAGCGCACGCATGGTGAACGAAGCGAAGCAATCGCATTCCACTCCTCTAGATGGAAGTTTAGTCTTCCAGTACATGATAAGCTCAGAACAGATTAGATTCAAAGGAGTTGAATGTTGCAGTTTGAAGCCAGTCCTCAACCGGAACTTTTACAGTGGTTTGCAAGAGGTTCCCTGAAACAAAACCTCTTAAGAGCCATTCGGTTGTGGGTGTGGCTACACAGTTTATATGGCAACAAACAGCACCGTTTGCAGTTAAATGAACCGTTCACCTTTGCTGACTGGCGGAATACTTTTTTTAGTTCCACTCATCCGAGAGGTGAGAAAGTTCCTCCCGTTCACGATCGCAATTGCGCTTGTGCGAAAACGGTTGAACAATGGCTGTTAGATCCGCAGTGGAAAGTACAAGAAGTTCAGTGGCGAAAAACACTGCAACAGCATGATGAAATTTCCAATCAGGAGTTAGATGAACTGTTGCAACAGCGATTGTTTGGTGTGACTCGTCGTTCTTTACAAACTGACCTACATATTCTAGCAGAATTAGGATGGTTAAAACGACAAAATACCAAATATTATCGAGTCCAAGAATTTCCCACTTTACCTGTCAGTTCTACTGTCTCTCTCCATCAACCTCAACCGATTCCAGTTCTCAATCCAGACTTAGAATTAATTGCTCAAAATCTTGCTCATCCTCTCAATGGTGTACAACGATTTTTTATGGAAGTTGTTTATATTGTTTCACCGGAAAAACAGGAACGAGTTGAAGATTGGCAGGAACAGTTTAAACTACTTTGGCAAGAGAATCCTGTCCCGCCTGTGCGATTAACCTATCATAGTTCAAGAGTGAAGCGAACCCTGCGCTGTATAGTCTATCCAGTCTGTATTTATTACGCTCAACGCGCCGTTTATTTATGTGGCTTTGGTCAAACGCCGAATGCTCAAGGAGAATGGTATAATTATCGCCTGGATAAAATTAAAGAGGTTGAGGAATTATCCTGGCAAGATTTAGATATTCCTCAATTTTTATGGGAATCTTATCAACAGGGAACTTTACCCAATCCTGATGAAATTCAAATCGAAATGGATGGAATGGCTTGGGGTTTTGATTTCTATTTAGAACGCCAGGTCATGTTGCTTCGCTTTGATCAAGAGTTCAGCGAATATTATATTGAAGGAACGTTTCGCCATGAAACCTTTCGCTCAATTTCCTATCAACAAGCTGAAGATTTGATTATCAAACAAGCTGGAGAAGATCAACAAAAACTCCTCAATCTTCTCCATTCTCGCTCAGAAAATGATTCCTACTATCAGGTTTATTATCGGGATGGAGATACGAATGTCGAACTACGTCTCCGGTCTTGGCGACCCAGAGTCGAAGTGATTTTTCCACTCAAACTTCGTCAAAAAATTGCTCAAGAAGTAATGCAAGAAGCTCAACTTTATTGTGAAAATTGAACTTAAGAATAATGAACTCACCTCAATTAACAGAACGCTTTGAACAGGCTTTAGTTTATGCTCATCGCTTACACGCCACTCAAACTCGTAAAGTATAGAATATCATCAATTATAGCAACGAGCGCTCGTGTGTTTACAGATCTAAGTGACCAATAATCGCGAAAACTATAGATGTAACAGGGTTTTTTAGTCCCTAACACCTAACACCTAACACCTAACACCTGCGCGCAGCGCTATAGGGGATGAACTTTGGAAGATCTTTCCTGTTGGAAAAGCAGAAACGCTGTGGTTCTATGAGTCTCTTTTAGAAATTTATCAACAGACTCCCTATACTCAGTTAGTTGAGGGGTTTAGCCAGATTGTCACCCGTTTGCGGTAATTAATTGACAGTAATTTAATTCAGATTAACCAAGTAACGACTCAACAATCTTCGCCAGACTCAGAGATAGCGATCGCAATGGAGTTGTATTAACAACAGTTGACTCAACAACAGTTTTGCTTGACAATATTGGTTATTAAAAAGCATTAAATTACTAATGAAACCACAAGTAGATTGGACTAAAGTTGCTGCGATGCTGAGTAGCAACTCTTATCAATACCCCGATCCTTATGAATGGGGCTTTCGACGTCGTGTTACCGAGAAATTTGATACAGATCGGATTATTTGGGGATTGTTAAATTGTCTGATTCAGAACAACATTGTATTTGATGGAAAAACGATTTCTATCGCTGATTTGGGTTGTGCAGATGGTCAGTGTATTATTCGGTATACCAACGGCGTATCCTACCAACCGGGATTTGTGTTAGATGCTTTTGATTCTAACGAAGCCTATACAGGTGAAGGAGGCTTGGCACACCAAACACTTCAGAAATCATACAACCAGGGAGAACAGCGTTCAATGCCGTTGAAGGATTTTCAAATCCATTGCTGTAATATTTTTGGTGATGGCTTAGATCAGTATAGGCAAAACAGCAATCGATACGATTTAATATTATTTAGCCATACAAATTACCATAGTCCGAGCCAGCAGCAAACCAACTCCCTCATTAAACAAGGGCTAAATCTGTTGCGTCCTAGTAGTATTTTACTGGCTTGTCATGCTAAGTATGGTAAGAACTGTTTTCAATTCATCCGCACTGGATGGGGAAGTCACAAGCGCAGTTCTTCTGAGATCTCAGACACACCAGCTATGGTAATTGAGTACCCTACAAAGTCTATTGCTGAAGCCGCAAAACAAAATAATGCTTTTGTATTTGAGCTAGAATTCAACTCCCGATTATTTTTTACGCCGGATGTGATCGCTAACCTCAATAAAGCTAAAAATTCTGATGTTCTTTTCAATCTAACTTCCAATCAGACAAGTTTACTTCAGGATTTACTCACTTTAGCTTTCATTGTTCAACGGACTCCGATGGGGATGTATTCATCCAATGATTGGAACTCTTGTATAGATGCAGTTTTAGACTCAATTGAGGCAGACTCATTTAATCCTCGTCTACTGTCAATGTCGATGCTAGAATCTATACAACTGATTGTACCGAAGCATCGCTCTTCTGTTCTCTGTTCTACTCTGAGTAAACTTGTCGAGGATTTTCAGTCAGAAATACCGAACTTTATTCAGCAAGGACGGCAAGATTTCCAGGCTTGGTCTCAGACTGAAAGTCTAGAAATTTACCGTGAACTACTAGAATCTGAACGGCTTAATCCTGTCCAGACAAACATCAACCAATAGCATCTTTAATGGCGTTTTGAGTCATGGCTGCGATCGCTTGCTCGGTTGCTTTCGGTAGATGATAATACTTACCCGCTGCTGTTTTTGCTAACTCTTTTGCAAACCCTGTCGAAACAAATTTATTCTCTGTATCCACCACTAATAACTGAATTCCTAACCCACGAATTTTAGCGGCAATTTCTAACAACTCGCCCTTGATATTGGGCTTTTCTCCTTCTAATATGGGTTCACCGAGCGATCGCGCTAAGGGTATATTTCCTCGTCCATCGGTAATTGCGACAATCACGACCTGACCAATATCTCCAGACTGTTTGGCATTCATTCCGACTCTAACCGCTTGGGTTAACCCATGTGCTAGGGGCGATCCACCTCCACAGGGCAACCGTTCTAAGCGTCGTCGTGCGGCTGAGATCGAACGAGTTGGTGGTAACAACACCTCTGCTTGTTCACCTCGGAACGGAATCAACGCCACCTGATCTCGACCTTGATAGGCTTCTGTCAGGAGTTGCATCACCGCACCTTTTGCTGACTGCATCCGATTCAGAGCCATCGAACCCGAAGCATCAACTAAGAATACTACCAATGCTCCAGACTTTCTAGCCAGAAGTTTAGCTCGGATGTCTGCGGACTCTACAATGACATTTCGATCCGGTTGACGAGAACGCCGAGCTTTTTGATAAGGCGCAGCCGCCCTTAGTGTTGCGTCTACAGCGATGCGTTGAACTTTTCCCCTGGGCAGAACGGGCTTAATGTAACGACCCCGATCATCGGAAAAGATTAGACTACGACTCCCAGATTGACCTTGACGGTTTGCTGTATTTGTGAATGATAGCACAGTTGGATCTAGAATAACACCCTCTGGATCAAAAATAAATTCTTCAGGGATGCTCATTTGTTCTTCTTCCGGGGGTTCGGGGTTTTCGTCGTCCTGATCTTGATCTTCGTCGTCTTGATCTTGTTCGGACTGTTCGGGTGGAGGCGGAGGGGGCGGAGGCTGTTGTTCTTCTTCGGGTGGAGTTTGGATCACCGTGGCGCGGGGAACAATGACTAATTCTACAGCTCGTCGTAAATCATCTGCAAAAACTTCCGTCTGACCTTCCAACGCCGCAGATGCTTGCGCCACTCGCACTGCAAATAGTTCGGCTCGATGACCTTGGACTCCGCCTCGTACTGCTTCTTCTACAAGGTAGAGAATTTGTTCCGGTTTAATCGTGACATCTTTTAACCATTCTCGTGCTAAAAGAATTTGAGTTTTCAAGTTATCAAGATCTTCACTATATTGACTTAAAAAGGCTTCCGGAGAATTTGAATAGCTCGTGACTCGATCTACAGCGGCGACTCGTTGATCTAGACTGAGCGCCCCATCAGCAGAGAGGGAAATTGCAATTCGGTCTAATAAATGTTCTCGCAGTGGACCTTCTTCCGGGTTGTAAGTTGCGATTAATAAGGGTTGACAAGGATGTTCAAAACTAATTCCTTCTCGTTCGATACGGTTACAGCCTTCGGTCAGAACAGTTAATAATAAATTGCTAATATTATCATCAAGTAAATTTATCTCATCTACATAAAGAATGCCTCGATGAGCTGCTGCTAAAAGTCCAGGTTGAAAAACCGTTTCTCCTTGTTTGACTGATTTTTCAACATCAACAGAACCGATGAGGCGATCTTCGGTTACGCCCAGGGGAACTTGTATAAAAGGTGCAGGTATAACTTGTGTCTCTTGGTTCGGGTTGTCGGGATCGGGCGCGAGATTAGCGATCGCTTCTTTGACCACTTCAATTGGTGGTAACAGAGTATGCAGAGCGCGAGCCATCACCGACTTTGCCGTTCCTCGACGTCCGGCGATCGCCACTCCACCCAGTCCCGGATCTACGGCTCCCAGTAACAGGGCCAGTTTGATCGCTTCTTGTGCCACAACGGCACTGAGGGGAAAGCTGATCGGTGTTGGAACGGTTGCCACAGGCATGACTTTAGGGATTTTTTAGGTACAACCCTTAATCCTATCAAGTCATATGTCTTTTGACTAGCTTCAAGTCAATCTTTAATAGAAGAACATCCGTAATTTCAATGATTTGTCCTTCTTCAAACGAGTTAAAAATGTTACAAGGCGGAAATCCGAAAATTTTCCGGAGGAACACCGATCACCCCTGAAGGTTGTTTGGATCAATCATTTTTTGGATTGAGATCGCAAGGGACATCTACTGAATTTTCTCTATCAAAAATCTTTTAAAAATTGTTGACAATTTAAAGATTGTAAAGATAGAATAAGTACAGAAAGACAAAACAAAATAGTCAGCCTAATCCGGCAGAAACGAAGCACTTTTTGTTAAAGCTAATTTTTAGTTAATGAAGCTGATAAGAGGAGTGCCGCTGGAACGGAGGAACCAACTTTTGGGGCTAATCTCGCAAGGATTGTCTTGGGAAACAGAGTGACCCAGACGATGAGAAGAGCATCTCTCAGCTCTAGCCCGTCAGCTAACTTCGTAGGCATTGAGAGGAGTCTGAAGCGTCAATTTACTAATAGTAACAGTTAGATAGATTGTCAATTCAGTTTCCTTGGTTGGTTGTATGTCTGATTTGTAGTAACCACCTTAGAACCTGAACGGTTAACCATGACACCCCGAATACCATTATCCCTGATCGCGCATTCCGAGAAAGCGGCTTGGGTATCTCTCCTGTGCCTAAAAAAAAGTGATATAGTTTTAATCCCTGTTGTTGGAAGTGTAGGAATGTTAATAGTTTGGTCAGTCATTCATTCTTTTTTGGTGACTACCATGCCAACTCCGACGTTACCCATGTTGGTTAATTCTAGTTTTACGTTCGCTAAACTGTTTAGAAACTATGTGGAGGTGATGAGCTTAATTGAAAAGTCAGCTCATATTGCTGTTAGCTAATCATTAATCCATGTTTTTAATCATCAATCCGTAGAGGTGAGTTAAGTCTGAGGAATTAGCTTACCTCTAATCTACTGTTTTCAGGTAATCTCTTACAGTTATCTAAAATCAGGTTTATATTGCTAGTTCTGGTGATGTAAATTTTGATAATGTAACCTTAACCCCGATTCCTGAACCGGGATTAACATTGGGCTTATTAGTTTTCGGTGCATCTGGTGCAAGTGTCATCGCTTCACGCAAACAAAGTTAACAAGCAGAATAAAACCTGGATGGGTGGGCAATGTTCACCCTACGAAATTTAAGATTTATCCAAAAACTGAATGATTGGAATAACTGATGCGTTTGTTCTATCTGGTCATATGATAGATATTATTGTAATTTACCCCAAACATTCAGTAGGAGACTTAAATGAGATTAGCTCAGATTTTGATAGGTTTATTGATATTAACTGGATTAACACGAACAGCCAGTGCAGAACGCCAAGCCGACATAGACCGATTAATCAACACGAAACGTTGTCAGCAGTGCGATCTCAGTGAAGCAGATTTAGCGGGGGCTGAACTCAGCGGAGCCGATTTATTAGGCGCAAATTTACAAAACAGTATTCTTCGAGGAGCAAAATTAACAGGCGCCGATCTCAGTTCAGCTAATTTAATTGGAGCCGATTTAACTGGAGCTGACTTACGAGATGCCAAGCTACATAGTACAACATTGAGAGAAGCGAATTTAACCTCTGCAAATCTAACTTGGGCGGATTTGTATCGAGCCTTTCTCGAAGGGGCAACATTTAATAATGCTAATCTAGAAAATGCGAACCTTAATGATGCAAAAAGAACGGGAACAAATTTTTGTGGAGCAACAATGCCGGATGGGACGAAAGGAGAATGTTAGTGCATTTGAGAGAGTTCATCAACAACTTGAATTCGACCTCTAGATACAGCTCGTATGAGTCGATCAATACAACGTCTTTCTTCTTCGCCTAGAGAATCATCAAGAATTGCAGCCATTAAACCATAGCGATCAGCAACAGTCAGGCTACCTGTTGCATTGGCTTCTGCAAACAAATCGCCGAGCGCAGATTGAAGAAGTTGAACTGGGGGCTGGATAGAAGATTGCATAAAGCTTGAGAGTGGTTCTATATATAATACATATCTTGACAGATTTACTCGCTAAAAATTGTGATAAAATCTGTTTTATTCTTGTGATTTTATTCACTTTTATTCGTGATTTTATAGAAAAAAGCTTGTGAGGTAATACGGTGTTGAGATGTTAGCTCAGTCACATCTGTTTTTTAATCATCAGACTCATCATCGCGGACAAATCCATGATATGATTACCTAAACGTCGATTAAACCGCCGAGTCTGGATATGTACCGGATTATCCGACCGAATCCGATTGAAGAATGATGAGCTTTAATTCCTCTAATTATTCCTACCGAGTTGCTGAAGAACACGCAGAATTTACTCCGCAAGAACTCGGAATAGTGCAGTTAATCCCTCTTGCAGAGTATCCAGAGAGGATGTTTGAAGGCTATACGTTTTGGATGTATATTGATCGTCAAGTTTCAACTGATCGTTCTGAAAATTTAGCAACCGTTTATTATCCTTTGCGTTCAGGTTTGCCTGTTTTAGTCGTTTGTTCAAATCACAAGATAATAGAAATTCATTGGAAATCGGGTGAAAAAGGACTCACAAAAGAGATATTGAGACAATTAGAAGTAACAGTTTAAACTTAAGATTGTAAGCTGTCACCTATATGAATTAGGTAGCAGTAGCAAACGAGACGCTGGCACTACATAAATGCTAGAGTCACTTGAATTAGAATTGATTTAATTGATTTCGGATGGATAAAAAATTAATAAATCCACCCGATCACTTAATTTACTTAATGGAGTTTAATCTAAACCTGTGAACCGATTTAACCAAAATATTCAGGTTCAGAACCGGGATGCCATTTAATATTACATCCTACACTGGGTACTTGATCCGAACTGACAGTTTGATCGGCTAAAATCGCATCCAATGCCGTCCGTAAATCTTTCCCAGTCACAGGTTGATCGTTACTCGGACGACTCTCATCGAGTTGACCTCGATAAACTAATTGGCGATCGCGATCAAAGAGAAAAAAGTCAGGTGTACAAGCCGCCGTATATTTCTTCGCAACCTCTTGAGTTTCATCGTAGCAATAGGGAAAATTAAACCCTAATTCTGCTGCCATTTCCTTTAAATTTTCTGGGCTATCATCTGGATGTGTTTTGACAGAATTAGAACTAATTGCCAGAATACCAACTCCTTGGGGAACATAATCTTGACCAATTTTTGCCAATTCATTTTGAACGTGTTTGACAAATGGACAATGACGACAGATAAACATGATAAATAAAGCTTTTTTATCAGAAAAACTTTGCAAAGAGATTAATTCACCTGTAGTTACCTCTGGCAACTGAAAATCAGGCGCAGGTGTTCCCAGTGCTAACATCGTCGAAGCTGTTAAAGCCATCGTTAAACTTTCCTTAATTACAATCAACAACAAACAGACTCTTGTTATTATCAGATACTATGAGGATAATGATCCAGTTGGTTGGATTGCCAGACGGATTGCTAAACTAGAGATTGCCTTATTATCAGTTGATCTCAAAATCCATGCACAGCTTGTTGACAGGTTCACTTCAGGTTGAACATCTAACGTTGGCGATCGCCAATCTTCCGGCTTCATTGGACAGAATTCGACTGGTTCAGTTAAGTGATTTGCATTATGATGGGTTTCGACTGTCTGATCGCTTACTCGCAGAGGCGATCGCAGAAGCCAATCAAGTCAATCCTCACTTAATTTTTCTGACAGGCGATTATGTTACCGACGATCCAACACCGATTCATCGCTTAGTTTGGCACCTCAAACTGTTGCGAAGTCAAGCCGGAGTTTATGCTGTGTTAGGAAACCATGATTATCATCATCCCACCTCTCAAGGAATTATTACAGAAGCATTCACAAAAATTGGGATTTCAGTTTTAGCTAATCAAGTTGTTTATCCACTCGGTTCTGAGTTGGCAATTGTGGGATTACCGGATATTTATTCGGGTCAATTTAATCCCGAGTCAGTCATGGATTTGATCGATCAAGATATACCCAGAGTTGTTTTATCTCATAGCCCAGATACCGCTGATTTATTAAAAAAATGGCGCATTGATTTACAGTTATCGGGTCATACTCACGGCGGTCAAATTGTGCTTCCCGGGATTGGGCCGTTACCCGGTTGGCTGCGAGATTTTCAAAGTCAACTTCCTAAGCCTTTACGGTTTTTAGTTCCATTAAAATCTGGTTGTCGAAGAATCTTTAAACATTGGGAATGGGCTTCCGGTTTACATCGAGTCGGGGCAAATTCTTTATATGTTAATCGCGGTTTAGGAACTTACCCACCTGGACGATTTAACTGTCCGCCAGAAGTGACAGTCATTACGTTAAGATGTAAATAAATTTTACTCAATTTCAACTCATTTAAACTCAAGCTTGAAACAATGAAAGTCACCGATACAGTCTGGAAAAATGCCCAACTTGCCCAAACCTATTTAGAGGGAGTTCGGGGTGCTATTCCTCTCGCTAACGAACAGTTAGAGATGATCTTGCGAATTATTGGGCAGGCAAAGTCTGAGGTGAAAAAGGTCTTAGATCTCGGCTGTGGAAATGGAATATTGGGGCGAACAATTTTAACTCAATATCCGCAAGCAAAAGTGGTCTTTCTAGACTTCTCAGAAGCGATGATGTCAGCCCTCAAAGAACAAGTGCCAGATTCGATCAATCAAAGTGAATTTATTCTTGAGGATTTTGGGCAGAAACAATGGGTGAATACAGTTCAAGATTGGGGACAATTTGATGTGATTATTTCAGGATTTGCGATTCATCATCAACCCGATTCTCGGAAACAAGAACTTTATCAAGAGATTTACAACTTATTAACGCCTGGAGGTATTTTTATGAATTTAGAACACGTTCAATCTGCTTCTCATTTTGGGCAGTCTCTCTTTAATGAAATGTTTATTGATTCACTTTATAACTATCATCAACAGCAAGGGAAGTCTCAATCTAGAGAAGAAATTGCTCAACAGTATTATAACAGACCCGATAAAGAAGCAAATATCTTAGCTCCGGTTGAATTGCAATGTCAGTGGCTGCGAGAGATTGGTTTTCTTGATGTTGATTGCTTTTTAAAAGTATTAGAACTAGCATTATTTGGAGGAATAAAACCTAATTAATCCTAGATTTAAGACTCTCCAAACCGATATCCTTTGCGGTAAACAGAATGAATTAGCTGTTGTTCATTATGCTTTTCAATTTTACGGCGCAACAGTCGAACTTGAGCCGCCAAAACATTACTACTGGGTTGATCGGAATCTGCCCATAAGTATTGATAAATTTGTTGATGCGTGAGTAACTGACCGGGGTGAAGCATGAAATATTCTAAGAGTTTACTTTCTTTTTCTGAAAGTTCAATAACCCGTCCATTCCGATAAACCAGTTGGTTTTCTAGGTCTAATTCCAAATCAAAAACTTGCAAGCGAGAACTCAAAGCAGGCGAGTCCAAAGTTGGGGGACGACGTAATAAAGCCCGCACTCGTGCTAACAATTCCCGCAGTTCAAAGGGTTTAACAAGATAATCATCTGCCCCGGCATCGAGTCCTTCAACTCGGTCATTTAACGTGTCCTTTGCTGTCAGAAATAAAATCGGAGTCTGATTATTTTGTGATCGCAGCTTTTGACAAATTTCGATTCCGGACTGATGGGGTAACATCCAATCTAAAATCAATAAATCATAATGATGTTGCGTTGCAAAATTATAGCCCATTACGCCATCATCTGCTACATCAATTGCGTACCCTTCTCGGCTTAACGCCCGACTCAAGGGAAGGCTAAGTTCTACTTCATCATCAACCAGAAGAATACGCATAGTTGGAATTGAAAATCTCTAACAAACCCTCACACCCAATTAGTTATGAGAATGAGGAAAAAGTTCTAAATACTCAGACTCTAAAGTCGCTGCTTCTACCCATTCTCTCATCGCAGGTAAAGACCAAATTGTATCCGCATAAGCTTTTTCAATGCCACTTAATTTGACATCATAGGTCACAAACCTGGAAATAACTGGAGCAAACATCGCATCTGCAATGGTAAACTGTCCAAACAGAAACTCCCCATTTTCACCGTATTTTTGACGACATTCTCGCCAAATTGCGATCGCCCGATCAATATCCGCCTGGACTTCTGGCTTCCTTCCCTCGCCAGGGTAGCGACTCCGACAATCCATCGGCATTTGATTGCGTAGGCTAATAAAATTGGCGTGCATTTCGTGGCTAATTGAACGAGCAACTGCCTTTGCTTTTCGCTCTTTTGGCCACAAATCTGGTGCAAAATTGTCTGCTACATATTCACAAACGGCTAGAGATTCCCATACGATTAAATCACCATCGCGTAAAACCGGAACTCTCCCTGATGGAGAATATTGGCGAATATCTTGATGAAAAGTTGGGGTATCAAGAGGAATACGAACTTCTGTAAATTCTACTCCCGCTTGTTTCAGGGCTAACCAAGGTCGTAACGACCAAGATGAATAATTTTTGTTACCGATAACCAGAGTAAGGTTGCTCATAATCTGGTAAATATAATGTATAGGGTTGTCAGATGTTGTTCGTCATTTTTGATGGATCTCTGGTAAAACTATTGTTAACAACGCAGACATTCAGTGTGGAAATTTTCGCTTCTGAATGCGGAAAAAATATTCATTGTTCACCTTATTGATTACACTCAAGTTGATATGATTACCGTAGCACTTCCCAAAGGCGCCTTATTAGAAGATAGCATTCAACTCTTAAAAGATGTAGGATTAGATTTTAGCGCATTTCTTGATTCAAGTAATCGACAATTACAAATCGAAGATCAGACAAAGACGGCGAAAGGTTTATTAGTTCGGGCGCAGGATGTTCCAGTTTATGTTGAGTACGGTCAAGCTCAACTTGGAATTGTTGGCTATGATGTTTTACGAGAGAAAAAATCCCAGGTCGGTTGCCTTGTAGATCTCAAATTTGGGAAATGTCGGATGTCAGTTGCAGTCAAACAATCCAGTCCTTTTCGGAGTCCAGTTGAGTTACCGCTTCACAGTCGAGTTGCTTCTAAATTTGTTCATTGTGCGAGTGAATATTTCGAGAGTTTAGATCTTCCTGTTGAGATTATACCGCTTTATGGCTCCGTCGAACTCGGTCCGATTACTGGAATGTCAGAAGCGATTGTAGATTTAGTCTCAACAGGTCGCACTTTGAAACAAAATGGCTTAGTGGAAATTGAGGTTTTGTTTGAAAGTACCGCTCAACTTATTGTTCATCCATTAAGTTATCGAGTTAATACTGGGGAATTGAAAACAGTTGTGGAAAAAATGCGATCGCAAATCCTTGTCCCCGCTTAAAAATGACTGTTCAAGATGACCGTCGAGAAAATGAACTAATTGATCTCTTTGAGTTGAGAAGACCTCAAAATCAGACTCGAAGTGGTATTGATGCTATTTTAGATTGGAATAATCAACAAATTCCTTTTGAACTTAAATCTTCCACGAAAGCTTCAGTTACAACTGTTCGAGATTTTGGTCCTGAACATATTCGCAAGTGGCAAAACAAGCATTGGTTATTTGGTTTCTATAGTTCCGACGGTCTTCAATTAAAATATTGTTTGTATGCTTCTCCCGAAATGATGAAGTCTTGGATTCTAGAGAAAGAGCGTTATGTTGAATTTGACTATTTACTGGCTCAGATTGTACCCGAATTACTCAACTTATCAAAATTGTATCAAATTTTAGGACAAAAAGAGAGTTATTCTTTAGAGGATGCTAAACGATTACAGAAGAAACAATATAATCATCAGGAGTATCGTGAAAAAATGGATTTTCCTAATGGGTATTCTCCTGAAAGAATGTTAGAAATTTTAAAAGATCGATGCCAATACTTAATCAAAAGAGGTTCAACCTTAAATAATCCTCATATTCCTGCTTCTTATTTTAAAGATTGGGAGAAAATTACAACAAATCATGCTCACAGACTTAGGGTATTAGTTTCTGAAGAACTTCAAGATAAAGCTTGATGAATAGAAACAGCAATCTGATAAGCTAGAGGAGGAGGAACTGCGTTACCAATTTGTCCGAGCGCCATGTAAACTGCTCCATGAATTTTCCAATCTTCGGGAAACCCTTGTAATATTCCACAGTCTGGAACAGACAATCTAAAGTGACCATTTTTAGCCACAAATAAACGCGCCTTTTCTCGATTTTTTGCCACCCCATTCGGCCAAATTTGTAACTTTTCCCAGGCTTTTTGAGCCGATGCACTACTTAAAATAGAAGTGGTATGACGCGGCCCTGTCAAAGAACTTCGCAGGGTTGGAGATAAAGCATCAAAGCCAATATCGGGTAGTCCTAATGCTTCTCTTACTCCCATACAATGGGGTTTAGTTTCACTTACAAATAAACTCAGTTGAATCTCTGAACTTGATTGAGAACGAGAGAATTGATGACTATCGTGAGTGGGTTGAGGGGGTTGATATTTCCGAGCTATTGTTGAGTTTTTAAAGCCAATAAAGAAAACCCGCTTACGAACTTGAGGAACTCCAAAAGAGGAAGCTTCTAATATAAAATGTGTTAAAGTGTATTCTTGATTGAGAGGAGTAATAATATTTTCCTGAACGTATTGACGAAACTTTTTACTCAATAACGCTGGAACATTTTCAGCGACAAAAGCTATGGGTTTAATTTCTAAAATAGCTCGAATAAATTCAGGAAATAAATCTCGACTATCTTCACTTCCTTTCTGACGACCTGCTAACGAAAACGGTTGACAAGGTGGGCCTCCATGAACGACATCAACTAAGCCTTGATACGGTTTCCAGTCAATGGTTTTGACATCTCCTGCATCTCCGGAAAAGATCTGCCAATCCGGTTGAAGATTTTTTAAAGTTTGACCGGCTTCGGGTAAAATATCATAGGAGGCAACGTGAGTAAAACCTGCTCGTTCAAAGCCTAAATCTAAACCGCCACACCCACTAAATAAAGATAGCGATCGCCATTGATTTCTAGGCAACTGCGGCATTAAATTCTCTGGCTTTAAGTTAGGAATATTAATCGCATGAAGGGGTTCGGGACCTTCTCCACGCATGGCTTTAGCTTTGGCTTGACTGGAGGCTTGAGAACGTTTTCGATAAACTTCTCGCTCTGTTTCGGTTAAGTTCCAACCTTGATGAAAAGATGACACTGCGCTTTAAATTGACCTCAAAAAAATTAATTAACTTATTTTTTATTGTGATATTATTATTCTATAATAGCATTAATTATTACCTGAAATCAATCTGATAAACTTAATGGTGCAGCCTATTGATATTTTAATCCTTTCTAACGGCCCTGGAGAATTGACAACTTGGGTTCGTCCTGTGGTTGTGGCCTTACGAAATCAACTTAAAAATCAGGCTGAGAATGTGAGAATTTCTCTAATTCTTTCTCCTTGTCCTCATGCAACTGGAAAGGAAGTGGCGATCGCTAATTCTTATCCTGAAATTGATCGGGTGCAAAGTGCAGAGTATTTTTGGCAATTTCTATTATCAGGAAAAACCGCAGATAGTTGGGACTGGTCTCCTCAAGGTGTGGTTCTTTTTCTCGGTGGTGACCAATTTTTTACCGTAATTATTGCCAAGCGTTTAGGATATCGTAGCGTTATTTATGCGGAATGGGATGCGCGTTGGTGGCGATGGATCGATGTGTTTGGAGTGATGAATCATCAAGTTATCGAAGCTGTTCCCCGTCAATATTTACCGAAATTTCAGGTAATTGGGGATTTAATGGCGGATGTACAATTGAGGCAAAATCAACCGTTAGATTTCAATTTTATAAAAGATCAAAATCTCGAACTGATTGGTTTATTACCTGGATCGAAACCGGCTAAACTCGCTCAAGGTGTACCCTTCACCTTAGCGATCGCTCAATATTTACACGAACAACGACCTCAAACCCGTTTCGTTATTCCGGTTGCGCCTACCTTAGATCTTTCAACCTTAGCTCAATTTGCCAACCCAAAGTTTAACCCAATCTTAACAAAAATTGGCAATTTTAATGCAGTTTTAAAACACGATAATCCACCCTATTTCCAGTTAGCATCAGGCTTAAAAATTTATCTTTATACGGAAACACCTGCCTATGGGTTGCTGTCTCAATGTCGGTTATGTTTAACAACAATTGGTGCCAATACCGCCGAACTTGGATCTTTAGGTGTCCCGATGATTGTTTTGCTTCCAACACAACAATTAGACGCAATGCGGGCTTGGGATGGAATACCCGGACTTTTAGCAAATTTCCCCTTAATGGGTTCTCTGTTTGCAAAGACAATTAATGGGTTTGTTTTACAACAAGGAAAGCGATTTGCTTGGCCGAATATTTGGGCAAAAACTGAAATTGTACCCGAATTAGTTGGGAAGCTAGAGGCAAAAACTGTAGCAGAATTTGCCCTCGATTATTTACAACATCCCGAAAAATTGCAACAAATGCGCGATCGCTTAGTTCAAGTTCGAGGAGAACCGGGTGCAGCCGAAAAGTTAGCAGAAATCATTTTAAGGTTTCAATTTGAGGAATTCCTTCTTCATTAACCCAAGCGATTTGATGAATTCCGCGACGACGTGCATAGTCTCGTAAATTTTCTTTCTCCTCTCGATGACCTAACTCCATTTCAACTCGCACTAATTGAGTTGATTCTCTCAACTTTTCTGCATAAGCAAAAGCCGCCGCGTAAGCTTGAGGCGTTTCAGGAACAACTAACCAATCACTTGACGATACTTCTTGAGGGAGTTGATTCATTCCCAGTAAAACCTGATGCAAATCTTCAATATTAAATGAAAATCCAATACCCGGTTCTGCTTTTCCTTGAGGATGATAAAGCTTTAACAGTTGATCGTAGCGTCCACCCTGAGCCAATATTCTGGAACCTGAAGGGCTGTTACTCACAACAGTAAAGACAATTCCGGTGTAGTAGTCAAAGGTTTGAATTAAACTTAAATCTAAAACAATAGAGGGCGGAGAAACCTTGATAGTTTGCTGTTCTGTACGGGCAGAATAACAGTTTTGAAGCAAATCAATGAGAGATTTCAAATTATTTAAAGCTTGCTGTTGCTCTGCATCGAGATCTAACTGGGCGACTTGAGATAAAACCTCCTCTGGTTGTCCTCGCAAGTCAAACAGAAATAGCGCCCGTTCCCGTAGCTCTGGTGACATCGGCAAGGTTTCGAGGGTGATTCGATCTAAATTAGCGATCGCCTCTCTTACTGCTTCTTGAAGCGGTTCTGGAAACACAGACAATAGCGATCGCGTCAGCCCTGCTTCTCCTAAGATTAAATGGCAGTGATTCAACTCTAAACCCTGCAAACATTCCAGCAAGAGCAGTAAAATCTCAACATCTGCCCTCAAACCACCAGCACCTAATAATTCAACTCCAGCTTGATAAAATTCCTGTTGACCACCGTAGTTAATTTTTCCGCCTTTGCGAAAAACATTCGCGTTGTAGTAAAGACGTTGGGGCCACCAATTTGTACCCGCCATCCGAGTCACGACAGTACGAGCAATAGAGGCGGTAAGTTCAGGCCGGAGTCCGAGTCCTTCGTCTTCGGTATTGAGTAACTGAATAACAGTCGAAGGTTGAACTGCGCCTCCTGCCATTAGGGTATCGAGGCGTTCGAGTGTGGATGTAATAATCTGATGATAGCCCCAGCGATGAAACACTTGCTGTAGGCGGCGTTCGATCCAGAGTTTCTGAGTGACATCGAGGGGAAGCAGATCGCGTGCGCCCAGGGGAAGTTGATGAACCATAGCTCAATTTCTAGAGTTTAGCGTGTGGATTCGCAAGGAAGAGTTCGGTGCTAGGATACCATCTTTCGCTGGCTTTACTGTAAATGTTTACTGACCTTGGCTATGACTATTTTTTCTTCCCTCCAAACAAACCCCCAAATAGTCCACCACCCTTGTCTTGAGACTGTTTAGCTTTGGAGGTGGCTTTGTCAATTTGCTTTTTGGCTTCTAGGGCTTGAGGCTGCTTGGGGTCGAGTTGTAAAGCCCGTTTAACGTAAGGGGCGGCGAGTTTGGGTTGTTTCTGTCCGAGGTAGGCTACACCGAGTAAACCATAACAACGACTGCTATTCGGCTGTTTTTTAATTGCATCTTTAAGTTCTGATATGGCTTGGGCATAGTTTTTAATTTCCATTAATTTTTCAGCCCGACTACAGGCTTGATTAATTGCAGCATCCTGTTTTGAGGGGGGAGGCGCAGGTGCTTTAGTTTCAGCTTGAGGTTGTGGAGCCGGAGCCGGAGCCGGAGTTGGAACGGTAGAACGACTTTTGGAAGCGTTGCGAAGTAAATAAACTTGATTTAACTCACTAATTTCGCCAATATTCTCTAAGACCTGTTGGGGAGATTCAAATTGTTTTTTGGCCAGTTGTTCGAGTAAGGTTTCGTAGGTTTGTTGATAATTAGCTGCCGAGGAAAGTTGTCTGGCAATATCGCTATTCAGGCTCAGGGTTTGCTGTTCTTTGGCAACTCGTTCACCAATGGTTTTTAGGAGTAGTTCGTATTCTTTGCGTTCGCTTTCTTTAGAAAATCGGTTATAGGCTGGACTAACCAATTTAGCTAATAATTGCTTGGCGAATTCTTTTTCTTCAGGGGTTTTAAACGGACAAGTATCGGGATGCAAACGACGGGCAACTCTCATATATCGCTTCCGAATTGCTGCAAAATCTGCATTGAGGGGAACGCCTAAAATTGCGTGACTATCGGTAAACCCTAGTTGAAACAGTCCCTGTTTAACTTCAAAAGACATAAAGCTTCGCCTTCCTTAATTGATTGATTAATGTTTCAATCATTACTCCAAAGATGGTTATATTTTAACGAATTTAGTCCAGGTAGTCACTTATTTCCAAGATGACAAAGGAGGCGTTTCAACTAGGGCTTGACTTAAACTGGCGTGTAAATGACCGTTTGTTGCTAAGATTCGACCTGATTTGAGATCGAGGGGGCTGCTATCATAAGCCGTAACTTTACCGCCTGCTTCTCGAACGATCGCAATTCCGGCTGCAATGTCCCAAGGAGATAAACCTCGTTCCCAGTAGCCATCAAAACGTCCGCAGGCAACATAAGATAAATCTAAGGCGGCGGAACCTCCCCGACGTACCCCTTGTGTCAGATGAGTCAGATGAGCAAATTCTGCATAGTTATTATCTGAGGTTTCTCGGCGATCGTAGGCAAAACCCGTGACGAGTAAACTATTACTTAAGCGATCGGCTGTAGAAACTTGAATGGGCTGACGATTGCGAGTAGCTCCTAATCCTTTTGCCGCTCGAAAAAGCTCACCTCGCCAGGGATCGAACACTGCTCCGACAGTAGGAACACCGTCAATAATTAAGCCAATTGAAGTGGAGAAAAAAGGATATTGATGGGCAAAATTCGTCGTACCATCCAGGGGATCAATTGCCCACAGAAATGAACTGTCTTGATTTCCCAATTCACCAGATTCTTCTGTGAGAATGGCATGATCCGGAACATGACGCTTGAGAATATCGAGAACTGCGACTTCTGAGGCTTTATCGGCTTCTGTGACTAAATCTCCCGATCTACCCTTTTCTTGAATATTTTTGAGATTTCCTAAATAAGATTGTAAGACTGCACCGCCCGCTTCTGCTGCCAGAGTCGCAATATCTAAGAAGGTTTGGAGTTGATCCGGCGTTGTTGGTGTGTTCATTGGCTTACTCTCTTGTTTAATTTTGTTCATTTTGACGGCGAAACTCCGCCGGAGTCAGACGCATGGGTTCCTCTGGGTTCCAGATCCCTTGACCCAAACTTCGAGCCTCATACTGAGCATAGAGCAAACGCTGGCCATATTTGGTATTAGGAAGACGTTCGGAAGCTAGAACGTAACCCTGTTTGACCAACTGCTCATTGATCAGTTTCCCATCCAACCACACATAGGCTAACACGCGATTGTAGCGATCGCTCTGCTCAACATCAAACTCCAATAAAACTTCTTTCCCCTGACAGAGTTTTTCCAGATAACGTTGTGCCTGCCTTCCCCAAGGCTGCTGCTTGAGATCCGGTGCAGAAATCCCAATCAACCTTACTCTTTGCAGTTCTGGAACAACAGTGCGAGCGTCAAGAATTTCTAGGGTCTGGCCACTGATAACTCGTTCAACTCGACTGAGCGTGCCTAGAACCGGAGGTTCAGAGGTTGAACAACTTACCAGAAGCAGGCACAGCAACCCTAAAACGGGTAATGCCCAGAGGGAATTAGTCTTCATCTAAAGGCAGTCCTGCTTTTACCTGACCTTTACCAAAATATTGTCCAAATTGCAGTTCATAGACCTCGTCTTCATCCTGGGTTTCAACCTCCAAGTCTGAACGAGCGTAACTCACACAGAGTAAAGCATACCCTTTTCTTTGTAGCTCTGGTGAAAGTCCCATGGCTTCAGGCTGATACAATGTACCGGAGATTACCCGCACAGCACAGGTGGTACAAGCCCCATTCCGACAGGAAAACGGCAAATCTACGCCCTGATTTTCCCCACATTGCAGAATATAGCGATCGTCTGGAACTTGAACCGTGTAGTGCTGATTTTTTTGGCGGTGATGAATGCGGATAGTGTAGGAACGAGACATAAAATATTTTTTCGTCGCGATAAGCAGCCGATTTTTGGCTCCGGGTCTCATTATATCGGACTGATGGTGCTTGCGGCTGAGAAACTTGGTCAGCAATGTTGCCTATTCCCTATTCCCCGAAAACACTCTCCCCTGTTCCCTGTCCCCTATTCCCTTATTTTTCGCGATCGCCCTTGCACAAATTGCGATTATTCTGCTATCATAGTTATCCGGTAAGTCAATAAAATACTTGCCCCTGGAGAGGTGGCCGAGTGGTTGAAGGCGCAGCACTGGAAATGCTGTTATGCAGTAATGTATACGAGGGTTCGAATCCCTCCCTCTCCGTTCCAGTGCTAGAAGAATTTAACTGATAATCTTTAACTGAGAATCTCTCACTGAGGATCATCCAGTAACGAAAATGACTCAGTAAATTTTCACTTCAACTCTATGGGTCTAGTACGGGTAAAATTATTTCTAAGTTAAACGATGCACAAAATACCTGTTACCGTCATCACTGGATTTTTAGGAGCGGGAAAAACCACTCTCGTTCGTCATCTTCTGCAAAACAATCAAGGAAACCGAATTGCTGTTTTAGTGAATGAATTTGGAGAAGTTGGAATTGACGCAGATCTCTTGCGTTCTTGTCAAGTTTGTGACGAAGATGAAACCCCTCAAAGTAATCCTCAAAATAATATTGTTGAACTGACAAACGGCTGCTTATGTTGCACGGTTCAAGAGGAGTTTTATCCCACCATGCAAGAACTTCTCAAACGCCGCGATCAAATTGATTGTATATTAGTTGAAACCTCTGGACTCGCACTTCCAAAGCCACTGGTACAAGCCTTTCGCTGGCCAGAAATTCGCAATCAAGCAACTGTTGATGGGGTTCTAACTGTTGTGGATGCTCAAGCGTTAGCCGAAGGAACTTTAGTCGGAGATTTAGAGGCTTTAGAAGCGCAACGTCAAGCCGATCCAAATTTAGAACATGAAACACCCATCGAGGAATTATTTGAGGATCAATTAGCTTGTGCCGATTTGGTTTTATTAACTAAAAGCGACTTAGTTGATGAAACTTCATTGACAAAAGTTCAAGACTGGTTAAAACAAGAACTCTCCCCCGGCGTTAAGATTGTTGCTTGTCAGCAGGGAGAAGTTGAGACGAATTTACTACTGGGATTTAATGCCGCAGTTGAAGACAATTTAGAGAGTCGCCCTAGCCATCACGATCATGAAGAAGAACACGATCATGATGATGAAATTAATTCAGTACAGCTTATTGTTGAGCAAGCCTTTGAACCCAAAACTTTAATTGAAAAATTGCAAGCCTTAGTTCAGGAACAGGAAATTTATCGGATTAAGGGCTTTGTTAATGTTCCGAATAAGCCGATGCGAATGGTATTGCAAGGCGTAGGAAATCGCTTTGATTCCTTTTATGATCGCCAATGGTTGGATGATGAACCCCGCCAAACTCGTCTAGTTTTTATTGGACGAGAACTCAATTTTGATCACGTTAAGCAAGCAGTTCTGACTTAACCGTTGTCTAAGTTAGGTAGGTATTTCCTACCTAATCCAGAACAATTACTGTCTTAGAGTTCACCTCACCTAATCGCTAATTGCTGAAAGCTCCTTAATAGATTTGCATACTTTTTCAAGAGCCAACGTAGTCAAGTATACTGGCACTCGTGTCGATCTGCTACCCTCAATATTATCCTAAAAATTATTAGTGCCTTTGAAAAGTAAAATGAGCATTTTAAGAACGTGAGTCAATCTGTTGTTATTAACTTTAGCGAAGGAAGCTGTCAACGGGGTTTTCCAACTGTTGTCGCTCAACTTTGGGAAAATCATCAAAACCTCAAAACTCAATGGACAGGAAGCTTATCTCCCGCATTAGAACTTGTAGAACTCTATCAAAAATGGCGATCGCTCTATCCGATGATGTACAATGCTTGTGGATGGCGACACCCAGAGATTGAGTTTGAAGAAGAAGAAATCACTCAATTTTCTGAAGCGGAATTTAAAACAATTTGTCAACAACTAAGAACAGGTTTAAATCAATGGTTAAATACGGGTTCCTTTGGGCGAATTGAACGCCAGATGCGAACCTATCTGACACCCGAACAAGAAATTCGGATTATTATTCAATCTGAAGATAACCAACTGCGACGTTTTCCTTGGCATTTATGGAACTTTTTTATAGATTATCCTGATGCTGAACTGTCTTTAAGCGTTCAACAATTTCATCCGCCAATTCCTAAGCCTCGTTCTCGAAAAAAGAAAGTTCGATTACTCGCAATTTTAGGAAATAGTCAAGGCATTGATGTACAAACAGATCGTCAACTTCTCGAACAACTTCCGCAGACAGAGACAGTATTTTTAGTCGAACCACAACGCCCAGAATTAGATCGTTGGCTTTGGGATCAACAAGGATGGGATATTCTCTTTTTTGCTGGACATAGTTTTTCTCAAGCCGAAGATATGACGGGAAAACTAGAAATTAATCCCCAAGAATCCATCTCAATTGAACAACTCAAAAATTCATTAAAAGCAGCGATTCGACAAGGATTACAATTGGCTATTTTTAATTCTTGCGATGGACTTGGATTAGCTCGTCAACTCGCAGATTTACAAATTCCTCAACTGATTGTGATGCGAGAATCAGTTCCGGATGGGGTAGCACAAGCCTTTTTAACTAATTTTTTACCGACATTTGCGAGTGGAAAATCTTTCTATCTTTCAGCACGAGAAGCGAGAGAAAAGTTAGAAGGATTAGAAAGTCAATTTCCCAGTGCAGGTTGGCTTCCTGTTATTTGTCAAAATCCCGCAACAATTGCTCCCAATTGGAAACAGCTACGGGATGGGATCAAACCCGAAAAGAAAAAACCTGAGTTTCAGATATCTCCTCCTCTATTATTTACAGGTGCAAGTTTAATTGCCAGTTTTTTAGTAATTATCGCACGATTTGCAGGTTTATTACAACCTCTTGAACTCAAAGCCTACGATCAATTAATGCGATCGCGTCCAGATGAGGGCATGGATTCTCGCCTATTATTAATTACAATTACTGGAGCCGATGTACAAGCTCAACAGCCTGAAGAACGTCAAGCCACATCACTTTCTAATCGTGCTTTAGAACAGTTAATCAAAAAGCTAAATCAGTATGAACCCCGTGCAATTGGGTTAGATATTTATCGTGAAATGCCAACTGAACCTGAGTTTGAAACTCTCATTAATTCTTGGCAAAACTCAGACAAATTGATCGGGGTTTGTCAAACAGGAGAAGATAATTTGAATCCGGGAATTGCCGCTCCCCAAGAAATTTCCCTAGATAATTTACGAGAACGAGTTGGATTTAGTAATACAAAAGTTGATCCTGACAATATTAGCCGACGTCAACTCATCGGTCAAGCCTATTCTCAGAATTCTTTATGTCAAGTTGATACCTCTCTAAATTTTCGCTTGGCATTGCGTTATTTAGCGGATGAGGGGATAAGTTATGATCTGACAGAATCGGGAAATTTAAAAATCGGAGAGACTATTTTTAAAGTAATTGGAAATAATTCGGGTGGATATAGTCAAATTGATGCTAGAGGATATCAATTTATGATTAACTATCGTGCCGGAAAGCAGATTGCACCCCAATTGACTTTAGAAGATGTTTTAATTAAAAATCGTCTCACTCCTGAATTCGTCAAAGATCGAATTGTTTTAATTGGTACAACCGATAAAACCTTTAAAGATTACCATCGTACACCCTACAGTCTAGGAAATTTTCCGGATATTCCAGGAGTGGTGATTCAAGCCCACATGGTCAGTCAAATTGTTAGTTCAGTTAAAGATAAACGCCCTTTAATTTGGTGGTGGCCTGAATGGGTTGAATTGCTTTCAATTTTCGCTTGGTCTGGTCTGGCGGCTGTTATTGTTTGGAGATTCACTTCTCCTAAAATTCTAATTTTTGTAACGACGGGAAGTCTAATTATTTTGTATAGTAGCTGCTACCTGATTCTTTGGCTTTCTGGAGGGTGGATGCCCCTGATTCCGTCTGCAATGACATTTCTTTCTACGATTACCCTGATTCTTTTCTCTCGCCGCTTCTTCAAACCTCAAATGAGTCAATCCTCAAATTAATCAATAATCCAAAAGCCATGCTCTCGCCAATATTGTTCTCGTAAAGCGAGTTGAAGTTCGCTGGATTTCAACCAACCTTTGTTGATCAATAATTCACCTAACTTGAGGGCGCAGATACACTGAAGGTTCAAGGCTTGTTCGAGTTGATTTGTAGAAATCAACTTCCTCTTTAATAAAATTTCACCCAGTTTCATAGTCCTAAGTTAAACGCTTTCAATCTCTTTATAGGTTTATATCAAGCAAGTGATGCAGTTTTATGATAAAAACTTTTGTAAATCGGAAATAGGTTAGAGGGAACAGATTACAGGTTACAGGGGCTAGTAACAGTTCCCCATAATCTCGCATAATCTGTTATTATCTGTAATTATGGAAAACAGATTTGTCAAGATTGGTGCAGCTTCTGAACTTCTTGGTGTCTCGATAGAAACACTCCGGAAGTGGGAGCATACAGGAGAATTGTTACCAGATCGCAAAAGTCAAGGGGGAACTAGATTTTACGATTCTGCTAGGTTGCTAGGTTTAGGAGATGCAGATACTCCAACAGTTTGTTACGCCAGAGTCAGCACAAACGAACAGAAATCAGATCTAGAACGCCAACACTCAATGCTTGAAACTTATTGCGCCGCCAAAGGTTGGCGATGTGAGGTGATCACAGACATAGGTTCTGGAATGAACTACCGCAAGAAAGGTCTTCAGAAACTTTTAGAGAAGATTCTGAGAAAAGAGATGAAGCGATTAGTCATTATATTTCTCCATCAAACAAACTCATCCAAAACCTTTGCATTCCGGCGGTGCCTGTACAAAATAGCAGCTTT